>NZ_LZKR01000019.1 GCF_001672915.1 Mycobacterium sp. 1245805.9
GCCCTGCGCCGCGGCCACTTCGGCGGCCATCGCATCCCAGTTGTCGCACGACCAGTGCGCTCGATCCGCCGGCCCGTCGGGGCGGCGGGTGACCAGCTCGGCGATCGCCGCCAGCCGGCGCGCCGCCGCCATCGCCTCGGCGCGGGCGCCGTCGGTGATCGCGTCGACCACGTCGGCGTCGGGCATCTGGGAATCGAACATATTTTCGAATCTAGTCAGAGTAGCCCCGGCGCCGCAGCACCGAGCAGCGCAATTGTGGACAAACTGCCAACTGTGGATAACTAGGCCGGGCGGTCGGTCACCCGTAGCCCCAGGGAGAACAGGAGCCGCGCTTCGGGGTCCGACAGGGAGGCGCCCAGCAGCTTCTCGATCCGGCGCACCCGGTAGCGGACGGTGTTGGGATGCACCCGCAGCGCGGACGCGGCGGCGCCGACGTCGCCGAAGCTGTCCAGGTAGGCCCGCAGCGTCTCGGCCAGCACGGGATCCCGCTCCCGCAGATCGCGGATCCGGGGATCGACCAGGCGCTTGTCGGCGCCGACCAGGGTGACGATCTCGTCGAGCAGGACGGTGGTCCGTGCCTCGGCCAGCGTGGTCACCTGCCCCAGAATCGGGTGTCGCTCGGCGCTGTCGAGGACGCGGTCCACCTCCGCGCGCGCGGCGGCGACCTCCGTCAGGCCGGCGACGGGTGCGGCGATCGCCGCCCGTAGCTCGACGCCGAGTTCGGTGCGCAGCGCGCCGATCGTGCCGCGCACCCACGACGTGACCGACCGGGTGGGAGCCGTCTGCGGCAGCAGCACATAGATACGCGAGCCACGCGAGGCGACCTGGGCGTCGCGGCGAAAAGCGCTGGCGCTCAACGCCAGAACGTCGGCCAGCCGCGGATGCCGGGCCCCGGTGTCCCAGCCGATGAGCGCGGCGGCCGCGTCGGCCGCGAGGCCGAGTTCGCGGGCGATGGTGGGCACGTCGGCGGGCTCGTCGTCGGTGAGGCCGAGGAGTTGCTGCACCCGTCGCGCATGGGTGGACGGCCGGGCCGCCAGCCGGGCCATGATCCGGGCGGCCAAAACCGCTGCCCCGCGCAACATCTCGTCGGCATCGTCGGCCAGCGGCTGCGAGCCCTGCTGCACCCAGATGGTGCCGGCGAACACCGGCGGCCGGCGTGCACCGGCCGGGGGCTGATGGATCCCGATCGCGAGCCGCGGGCGCAATCCCAACTCCGGGCGCTCGGCGACGCGCACCACCTCGGCACTGGAGCGCAAGGCGTCGAAGATGCCCCACTGGCCGATCCACTCCAGGTGCTCGGGCGGCCCCGCACGTCCCAGGATGGAAAGGCGGCGCAGCTCGTCGGCCTCGTCGTTGGACGCCGAATAGGCGAGCACGTGCGACTGGGCGTTTTCGATGGAGACCATGCCGTGGATGCGGTCGGCCAGCGACTGTGCCAGGCCGAACAGGTCGGTGCCCGAATCGTCGACCGGGTCGCCGCGGTCGCCGTGGTGTTCCAGGACGTGGTTGACCAACTGGTAGAGCCGTTCCCAACGCGCCCGCGGTTCCACAGCCACGACCGCCGTCCCCGCCGCGACGGCCGTCGCCACCACGGCGGGCGCCGGTTCCTTGGCGAAGATGGCGATCGGCGCGCGCGCTTGCCGGTCGAGCCACCGCAGCGCGTCGGCCACGCCGACCCCGAGCAGGAAGAAGACGTCGGCCGAGCCGGCGGCCGCGGCCAGGCCCAGCCGCACGTCGTCGGAATCGATGAGCGCCGCCGACCCCACCGGAAGGTCGAGGCCGCGGGGGGCCTCCACCAGGCTGACCAGCGTCGCGTCCAGCGCGAGCAACAGCTGGCCCAGGCCGACCCGCGCCGTTTGCATGTTGTCCGATTCTACTATCAAGCGGTGCAGTTCTTGTCTAATCGGCTAACAAGAACTCGCCCCGCGCGGGGGACCCTTAGCGGCATGGACGCGATCACCCAGGTTCCGCTGCCGACCAACGAGCCGGTCCACGACTACGCCCCGCAATCGCCCGAACGCGAACGCCTGCGCGCCGAGCTCAGCGCGCTGGCCGACAACCCGATCGACCTGCCGCACGTCATCGGCGGCAACCACCGGATGGGCGACGGCGAGCGGATGGATGTCGTCCAGCCGCACCGGCACGCCGCGACGCTGGGCACCCTGACCAACGCCGGGCACGCCGACGCGACGGCCGCCATCGAGGCCGCGATGGCCGCCAAGGACGCCTGGGCGGCGATGCCGTTCGACGAGCGGGCCGCCGTGTTCCTGCGGGCCGCCGACCTGTTGGCCGGGCCGTGGCGGGAGAAGATCGCCGCCGCGACGATGCTCGGCCAATCCAAGTCCGTCTACCAGGCCGAGATCGACTCGCCGTGCGAGCAGGTCGACTTCTGGCGATTCAACGTGGCTTTTGCCCGGCAGATCCTGGCCCAGCAGCCGATCAGCGGACCCGGCGAGTGGAACCGCAGCGAATACCGGCCGCTGGACGGATTCGTCTACGCGATAACGCCGTTCAACTTCACCTCGATCGCCGGCAACCTGCCGACCGCGCCCGCGCTGATGGGCAACACCGTCGTCTGGAAGCCTTCGATCACCCAGACCCTGTCGGCGTATCTGACCATGCAACTGCTGGAGGCCGCGGGCCTACCGCCCGGCGTGATCAACCTGGTCACCGGCGACGGGTTCGCGGTTTCCGATGTGGCGCTGGACGATCCGCGGCTGGCCGGCATCCACTTCACCGGATCGACGGCCACCTTCGGTCACCTGTGGCAGCGGGTCGGCGCGAACATCGGCCGCTACCGCAGCTACCCGCGGCTGGTCGGGGAGACCGGCGGCAAGGACTTCGTCGTCGCGCACGCCTCGGCGCGCCCGGATGTGTTGTGCACGGCCCTGATTCGCGGGGCATTCGACTACCAGGGGCAGAAATGCTCGGCGGCGTCGCGGGCGTTCATCGCGCATTCGGTCTGGCAGCGCATGGGCGACGATTTCCTGGGCAAGACGGCCGCGCTGCGCTATGGCGACGTCACCGACCTGACCAACTACGGCGGCGCGCTGATCGACCGGCGCGCCTTCATCAAAAACGTCGACGCCATCGAGCGGGCGAAGGGCGCGCCCGGGATGACCATCGCGGTCGGTGGCGAATACGACGACGCCGTCGGCTATTTCGTGCGGCCGACCGTGCTGCTGTCCGACGACCCGACCGACGAGGCCTTCGCGACCGAGTACTTCGGCCCGCTGCTGTCGGTGCACGTCTATCCCGACGACCAGTTCGAACGGATCCTCGACGTCATCGACACCGGCTCCCGCTACGCGCTGACCGGCGCGGTGATCGCCGACGACCGGGCCGCGGTGCTGACGGCGCAGAACCGGCTGCGCTTCGCCGCCGGGAACTTCTACGTCAACGACAAGCCGACCGGGGCGGTGGTCGGGCGCCAACCGTTCGGCGGTTCGCGCGGATCGGGCACCAACGACAAGGCCGGGTCGGTGCTGAACCTGTTGCGCTGGACATCGGCCCGCACCATCAAGGAGACGTTCGTCCCGGCCACCGACCACACGTATCCGCACATGGCGGCCGACTGATGGGCGGGCTGTTCGCCCGCACCGTTCGTCCGGTCATCATGGCGGCCCGGCGGCGCGAGGGGTTGCGCCGGGCCGCCGAGCGGTTGCCGGTCACCCGCCGGGTGGTGCGCCGGTTCGTGCCGGGGGAGACGATCGAGTCGGCGCTCAATAGCGTTGCCGTGCTGCGTGATTCGGGCCGCTGGGTGAGCATCGACTACCTCGGTGAGGACGTCACCGACGTCGACGACGCCGACGCTGCGACCCAAACCTACCTGGATCTGATCGAGGTGCTAGGCCGGTCCGGCGACCTTGGTGATGGCGTCCGGCCGCTGGAGGTGTCGCTGAAGCTGTCGGCGCTGGGGCAGTCGCTGGAGCGCGACGGCGAGAAGATCGCGCGGGAGAATGCCTGGTCGATCTGCTCGGCCGCGCAGCGGGCGGGCGTCTGGGTAACGGTGGACGCCGAGGACCACGCCACCACCGATTCGACGCTATCGATCGTGCGCGACCTGCGCGCCGACTTCCCTTGGCTGGGCACGGTTTTGCAGGCCTATTTGCGGCGCACCCTGGGCGACTGCGAGGAATTCGCCGCGTCCGGGGCCCGGATCCGGTTGTGCAAGGGCGCGTACGACGAACCCGCGTCGGTGGCCTACCGGGCGGGCGCGGAGGTGTTGGACTCCTATTTGGCCTGCCTTCGGGTGCTGATGGCGGGGTCGGGCTACCCGATGGTGGCGTCGCACGATCCGGCGATCATCGCCGCGGTGCCCGGCATCGCAGCCGAATTCGGGCGCGGGGTGGGCGATTTCGAATACCAGATGCTGTACGGCATCCGCGACGGCGAGCAGCGGCGGTTGGCCGACGCGGGCAACCGTGTGCGGGTGTACGTGCCGTTCGGCACCCAGTGGTACGGATACTTCCTGCGGCGCCTGGCCGAGCGACCGGCCAACCTGGCGTTCTTCCTGCGGGCGCTGACGCGGCGCGAGTGAACTGCGGGCGTTGCGCGTGCACCCAGGGCGGAGATTTCGCCGAAATCCCGCCTTGTCGCAACACTCAACGCCCACGATGCACACTCGATGACCCGCCGGGCGTAGCCTCTCGGGCATGAGCCTGGTTATCGACGAGATGCCCGCCCTCGGCATCACGCGGGTGTCGCGCTGGATCTTCAACTGTTACGTCCTTCGCGGCGACGGCGGCGTGGTGGTGGTGGACGCGGGGCTGCCGCGGGTCGCTGAAGACCTGGCGCCGGTGCTGGATCGGCTGGGCGGAAACCTGCGCGCCGTGGTGGCGACGCACGGGCACAGCGACCACGTCGCCGGCGCGTCGGCCCTCGCCGCCCGCCACGGCGCGCCAATCTGGTTGCCCGACACCACGCTTACCTATCTCGACGGGGCAAAGCCGCGCACGCCAACCCTGGCGAAGGCCGCGACCATCTGGCCCACCATGATCGACCAGCCGCTCGATCGGATCGGCCTGGCCGGGTTCGCCCGTGGCGCCCGGGTGGCGGGGTACGGCACCCCGCTCGGCATGCGCTGGAGGGGCCCGTCGCCCGCCGGCGGGCTCGGCGACGGCAAGCCGCTGCCCGGCGCGCCCGAGTGGACGGTGGTCAACGCGAGCGGCCACACCGACGACAGCGTCGCGCTGTGGAATCCGGCAACCCGGACGCTGCTGTCCGGTGACGCCGTGCTGACAGTCCGCGGCAAGGCACGGCACACACCGGAAATCGTCGACGCGTCAAGCGCCGCCGCCACCCGGGAGCGCCTCGAGGAGCTACCGGTCGCCCACCTGCTGCCCGGCCACGGGCGACCGGTTCACGCCGCCGAATCCGTTTGGCCGCAACAGCGCCGTTGAGCGTTAACCGCGACGGGACCACGGGCGATCGCTGGCGAATCCCCGCACCACGTGTGCGCGCACGAACTCCGCCACCACCCCGGGGTCGTCCATGTCCAGCGTCGACGACGGCGTGCTGAAGAGCGAAAAGAGCATGCGGGCGAACCATTCCCCGGCGGCCTCGATGTCGAGGTCCTTGCGGACCTCGCCGGTGAGCCTGGCCGCGGAGAGATACGGCGCGAAGAAGTCGACGCACTCACGCAGCAACACCGCGGCGTCCTTCGTCAGCAGCAGGCTGGTCGCGTCCTCGTCGAAGTACTTCTCCGAGGCGATCGCCCGCCGCGCCTGGGTGACGAACACCGCCGCGCGGCTCAGCTTGTCCTCGAGCGAGCTGCCCTGGTCCATCGCCTTGGACATCTCGCGGTAAAAGCGTTCGGACGCGTGTTCGGCGCACGCCTCGACGATCGCGCCCTTGTCGCTGAAGTACTCGTAGACCGTGCTCCGAGATACGTTGGCGGCCCTCGCGATATCGACGATCGTCGTCTTGTCCAGCCCTTGCCTGCTGAAACACTCGTACGCGGACTTGACGATCAACTCGCGGGTGTCGGTTGCGGTCGGGTGGGTCATCCGGCCGGCGCGAGGATCAGCCCGCTGGTGGGCACCCCGGTTCCCGACGTGACCAGCACGTGTTCGACGTTGTCGACCTGGTTGTGTGAAGTGCCGCGCACCTGCCGTACCCCCTCCGTGATGCCGTTCATGCCGTGGATGTAGGCCTCCCCGAGCAGTCCGCCGTTGGTGTTGATCGGAAATTCCCCGCCCAGCGACAGCCGCTCGACGGTGGCGAAATCCTTGGCCTCGCCGCGCCCGCAGAAGCCGAGCTCTTCGAGCTGCGTGAACACGAACGGGGTGAAATGGTCGTAGATGAAGGCGGTTTGGATGTCTTGGGGCTTGAGGCCCGAGTCGCGCCACAGCCGGTTGGCGACCACCCCCATCTCCGGGAGCCCGGTGATGTCGTCGCGGTAGTAGCTGGTCATCATTTCGCCGTTGGCGGCTGCGCCCTGGGCGGCCGCGGTGATCACCGCGGGCGGCTGGCGAAGATCGCGGGCGCGTTCGGCGCTGGTCACCACCAGCGCGACCCCGCCGTCGCTCTCCTGGCAGCAATCCAGCAGGCGCAGCACGGGTTCGACGATCCAGCGTGAGTTCTGGTGGTCCTCGAGCGTGATGGGGCGCTGGTAGAACCAGGCGTCGGGGTTGGTCGCCGCGTGTGCGCGGTCGACGACGGCGATGCGGCCGAAGTCCTCGTTGGTCACCCCGTACGTCGACATGTAGCGCTGGGCGTGCATCGCGACCCAGGCCGCGGGGGTGAGCAATCCGAACGGCGCGTAATGCGCCATGAACAGCGGGGTCGCGGACATGTCGCGCCCGCTGCCGCCGAACCGGAAGCCGGAACGTTCGTTGAAGGCGCGCCAGCACACCACCACGTCGGCGACGCCCGTCGCGACCGCCATCGCCGCGTGCACGACCGTGCCGGCCGCCGCCCCGCCGCCGTGGTGCACGCGGGAGAAGAAGCTCAGGTCGCCGATGCCCACGTTGCGCGCGATGTCGATCTCGTCGCTGGCGTCCATGGTGAACGTGACCATGCCGTCGACGTCGCCCGGCACCAGGCCGGCGTCGTCAAGCGCGGCACTGACTGCCTCGCAGGCCAATTGGAGCTCGCTGCGCCCGGATTCCTTGGAGAACTCGGTCTGGCCGATGCCCGCGATGGCGCAGCTTCCAGGCAGCGAGGAGCTCATGCGCCAGCCCCGTCGAGCAGGCTGAGGACGGCGGTGCCGGAGACGTGATCACCCAGGCTGTTGGACCCCTTGAAGGTCACCTCGACAAAGTTCTCACCGTCGCTGCCTTCGGTTTTGGACGTCACACTGCCGGTGAAGCGCAGCGGATCGTCGGGAAAGCACGGCACGCCAAGGCGGATCGACAGGTTCTTCACCATCGCCTCTGGGCCGGCCCAATCGGTGAGGAAGCGCACGCAGTACCCGTTGGTGGTCAGGATGTTCATGAACAGGTTCGGCGAGCCCTGCTCGATGGCGTAATCGCGGTCGTGGTGTACCGGCATGAAGTCGCGCGTCGCGATCGCGCCGGCCACGATAAGCGTTGTGCTGATGGGGATTTCGAGCGTCGCCACCTCGTCGCCCACCTCGATGTCGGCCCACTTCAACGTGGCTTGGGTCATCGGGATCCTTTCGAAGCGGCGGGCCGGAACTGGTGCAGCACAAGGTCGTTATCGAAGTTCTGGTAATAGATCTCGACGGGCATCCCGACCCTGATCTCGGCGGGGTCGATTCCGCACAGATTCGAGACGAGCCGCACCCCCTCGTCGAGCTCCACCAGCGCGACGACGTACGGATAGTCGAAGAACGGGAACCGGGGCTCGTGCGGCATCACGTAGCTGTAGACGGCGCCGCGCCCCGACGACTCGATCGCTTCCCACTCCAGGGAGCGGCAGTTGGGGCACATGGGGCGGGGCGGGTGACGCAGCGCCCCGCACCCGCCGCAGCGCTGGATCAGGAGCTTGTGGTCGCGCAGTCCGTTCCAGAAGAACTCGGTGTCCGGGCTGATCGCCGGCGCCAGGCGCGGCGCCATCAGCGCTCCGGCCTGAATCGCAGCACGCGGAATCGCTGTCGCCCCAGCACCTCACCGTCCTGATTGGTGTAGGTGATCACCCACGTCAGGAAGTAGCCGGTCCCCAGGGCGGTCCGCTTCAGGTCCGAGACGTCCTCGAAAATCGATGTCGAGCTGACGACATCGCCCAGCTGCGGATAGCGCTCGATCTCGAATTCCGAGTTGGTCGCGACGGTGCTGGTGTAACCGGCCTCATCGAGGAATGCGGTTGGGTTGCCCTCGATCTCGACGGGGGCGCCGCCGCGCTCCTTGATGCCTTCCAGTTTCGGTGACGGCATTATCCAGGTTTGCAGCATGACCGGGGGCGACACGATGCCGCCGAACCGGGACGACGCCGCGAACTCCGGGTCGAGGTAGACCGGGTTCATGTCGCCCAGCGCATGGGCCCAGTGCCGGATCATCGGCTGGTTGACCGGATCCGGTGCCACCGAGGGCATTCCGGAACCGCCGGTGGCCTGGCCGACGAGCGCCCACAGCTTGTCGCGAACCTCGTTCTCCGATTCCGTCACTAACTCGCTCTCCAATCTATGAGCAGCGCAGGGGCAAGGTGGTCCGCACGGCGAGCCTCCCTCGGGGCAATCCGACACATCCTTCTAATGTGTCAGCCCGTTGTGTCTACCCCGGTCCAAGCACCCCTGTCAATACACCGGAAATGCCGGGAAACAGCAGATAATTCGCCGTATTGATGATTGACGGCCGGGGCGCGCGAGTGAACACTGACTGTCTAGTTGACCGACCTTTGGGTGAGGAAGCGCATGACCGAGTTACAGACTCCGCGATCCCTTGTCGACACCTACCGGCTCTACATCGACGGCAGCTGGGTCGAGCCCGAGGGCGGTCGCTACGACGACATCGACCCGGCCACCGAAGAGACCATGGGCACCGCACCCGACGCCACCGTCGCGCAGGTCAGCGAGGCGATCGCGGCGGCGCGCCGGGCCTTCGACGCCGGCCCGTGGGCCCAGATGGGCCCCGGCGACCGGGCCGGCTGCCTCAATCAGCTGGGCGAGGCCCTGCTCAGGCACGCCGACGAGTTCTTTGCGCTGTCCCAACAGGAGTGGGGCTGCGTCGCGAACGAGCGCATGATGCAGATCGACGGCACCGGCTACATGTCCATGCACGCCGCCCAGCTCGCGACGAAGCTGATCGACGAGCCGGTCACCGGGATCGGTGCGGGAACGACGTTGCTGCGTCGCGAGCCGCTCGGCGTCGTGTCGATCCTGACGCCGTGGAACTTCCCGCACTGCCTCAACGTCATGAAGGTGAACAACGCCCTGGCGGCGGGCAACACCGTCGTGCTCAAGCCGTCGCCGCTGACACCGCTGGCCGGCCTGGCGCTCGCCCGCGTCATCGACGAGGAGACCGACATCCCGCCTGGCGTGGTCAACGTCGTGACGCCGTCGGGTCTCGAGGCCGCCAAGCTGCTCACCACGGATCCGCGCATCGACATGATCAGCTTCACGGGCAGCTCGGCGGTCGGCTGCGAGGTCATGCGCGCCGCCGGCGACGCGATGAAGCGCCTGCTGCTGGAGTGCGGCGGGAAGTCGGCGAGCATCGTCCTCGACGACACCGAGGTGACCGACGAGATGCTGCGCCAGATGCTGTTCGACAGCTGCTCGCTGCACGCGGGACAGGCCTGCATCCTGCACAGCCGGCTGCTGCTTCCCGATTCGCTGCACGACGACGTCGTCGACCGGCTCGTCGCGCTCGCCCGCGACGTCAAGGTCGGCGATCCGAAAGACCCTGCGGCGCAAATGGGTCCGCTCATCAGCGCGGCACAGCGCGACCGCGTGCAGGCGCACGTCGACGGCGCCGTGCGGGATGGGGCGCAGCTCGCGACCGGCGGCGGGCGCCCGGCCGGCCTGGACGTCGGCTTCTACTTCGAACCGACGATCCTCACCGGCGTCGACCCGGATTCGACGATCGCCCAGGAGGAAGTTTTCGGGCCCGTGCTCTCGGTGCTTCGCTACCGCGACGACGACGACGCGGTCGCGATCGCCAACAACTCGCGCTACGGGCTGTCGGGCGCCGTGTGGGGCGGCGACGTCGACCGCGCCGTGGGCGTGGCCCGCCGCATCCGCACCGGCCAGGTCGCGGTCAACGGCGTCGGCCCCGGCGACGCCCCGTTCGGCGGCTTCAAGCTCAGCGGTTTCGGCCGGGAGAGCGGCGGCGTCAGCGGACTGCACCAGTACATGGAAGTGAAGGCCATCGGCGTCCCCGCGTAGCGCGGTTCATCGGGCAGGCTGTGAGCCTTTGGTAAACGCCACGTCACATGAAAAGCTGCAGGCATGGCCATCGCGATCGCCCGCCCCAAGCTCGAAGGCAACATCGCTGTCGGTGAGGACCGCCAGATCGGTTTCGCCGAGTTCGGCGCCCCGTGGGGTCGCGCGGTGTTCTGGCTGCACGGGACCCCCGGCGCCCGTCGGCAGATCCCGGTCGAGGCCCGCGTCTACGCCGAACAGCACGACATCCGGCTGATCGGCATGGACCGGCCGGGCACCGGTTCGTCGACGCCCCATCGGTACGAGAACATCCGGGCCTTTGGCGAGGACCTGCGCACGATCGCCGACACGCTGGGCATCGACAAGATGGCCGTCATCGGCCTGTCCGGCGGGGGACCGTACGCGCTCGCGTCGGGCGCGGTGCTGCCCGATCGCGTCGTCGCGGTCGGCGTGCTCGGCGGCGTCGCGCCGTTCCTCGGCGACGAGGGGATCACCAGCGGCCTGATGAACCTGGGCAAGCGGGCCGCGCCGTTCTTGCGGCTGTGGGGCGACCCGCTGCGGATCGGCGCCAGCCTGGTGATCCGGTCGATCCGTCCGGTCGCCAATCCCGCGCTGTACCTGTACGCCGCGATATCGCCGGAAGGGGACCGGCGCCTGCTCACCCGGCCGGAGTTCGCCGCGATGTTCCTCGACGACCTGCTCAACGGCAGCCGCAAGCAATTGGCGGCCCCGTTCAACGACGTCATCCTGTTCACCCGGGACTGGGGATTTCGGCTCGACGAGGTCAAGGTTCCGGTGCGCTGGTGGCACGGCGACAGCGACCACATCGTCCCGTTCGCCCACGGTGAGCACGTCGTGTCCCTGCTGCCCGACGCCGAGCTGTTCGTGCTGCCCGGCGAAAGCCACCTAGCCGGGCTGGGCCGCGGCGAGGAGATCCTGTCCACGTTGATGAAGATCTGGGACGAGAAGGCCTGACCGCCGGTCATCAATCGTGCCCCGGGTAACCTTCAGTCGTGCTGCTGGCATCGCTGAACCCCTCGGCCGTTACCACCACCGACATCGCGGACGCGGTCAGCATCGACGGCGTCACGCTGAGCCGCAGCGACTTGGTCGGCGCCGCAACCTCGGTCGCCGAGCGGGTGGCCGGCGCGGACCGGGTCGCGGTCCTGGCCACGCCGTCCGCGGCGACCGTGCTGGCGATCACCGGCTGCCTGATCGCGGGCGTGCCCTTCGTGCCGGTGCCCGCCGACGTCGGCGTGGCCGAACGCCGGCACATGCTCACCGACTCCGGCGTCAGCGCGTGGCTAGGCCCGCAGCCGGACGAACCCGAGGGGCTGCCGCACATTCCGGTGCGACTGCACGCCCGCTCCTGGCACCGCTATCCCGAGCCGTCTCCGGATGCCACCGCGATGATCATCTACACGTCGGGCACCACCGGGCTGCCCAAGGGCGTAGTGCTGAGCCGCCGGGCGATCGCCGCGGACCTCGACGCGCTGGCCGACGCCTGGCAGTGGACCGCCGACGACGTCCTGGTGCACGGCCTGCCGCTGTTCCACGTGCACGGGCTGGTGCTGGGCCTGCTCGGGTCGCTGCGGATCGGAAACCGCTTCGTGCACACCGGAAAACCCACTCCAGCCGGCTACGCGAAAGCCGCGTCGGAGTCGGGGGGCTCGCTGTTCTTCGCGGTGCCGACCGTGTGGTCCCGCGTCGTCGCCGACGCGTCGGCGGCCGAGGCGCTCCGACCGGCGCGGCTCCTGGTGTCCGGCAGCGCGCCGCTGCCGGTGCCGGTGATCGAGCGGCTGGCCGAGCTCACCGGGCATCAGCCCATCGAACGCTACGGCGCCTCGGAATCGCTGATCACCATCTCCACCCGCGCCGACGGCGAACGCCGCGCGGGCTGGGTCGGCCTGCCGGTGGCCGGCGTGCAAACCAGGGTGCTCGACGACGACGACAACCCGGTGCCGCACGACGGGGAAACCGTTGGGCGGCTTCAGGTTCGGGGCCCGATGATGTTCGACGGCTACCTGAACCGGCCCGAGGCCACCGCCGAGGCGTTCGGGGCCGACGGCTGGTACCGCACCGGCGACGTCGCGGTCATCGACGAGGGCGGCATGCACCGCATCGTCGGACGCGAGTCGGTCGACCTGATCAAGTCCGGCGGATACCGCGTCGGCGCGGGCGAAATCGAGACCTCGCTGCTCGGGCACCCCGGCGTGCAGGAGGCCGCCGTCGTCGGGCTGCCCGACGAGGACCTGGGCCAGCGCATCGTCGCGTTCGTCGTCGGCTCGTCGGACCTCAACGCCGACGAACTGATCAACTACGTCGCCCAGGAGCTGTCGATCCACAAGCGACCGCGCGAGGTGCGCCTGGTGGAGGCGCTGCCCCGCAACGCGATGGGCAAGGTGCTCAAGAAGCAGCTGCTGTCCGAGGGCTGAGCGCGGGCCCCGGCCGATTTACGGTCGCGAGCGTGCGCAGATGTACACGGTTTGCGGCGTGTCGCCGTACAAACACGCACGCTCGCGGTGGGGTGGGGAGCGCGTAGCGCTTAGGCGACACGCAGCGTTTTGCCAGGTTTTCCGTCGAGCGTCACGGCGCACCTTCACCTACCGTCGTAGTCGTGACGGACCTGCCGACGGTTGTGACCGAGCCCGCCCGCACGCCCATGCGTCGGGTGGCGGCCGCCTGCCTCGTCGGTTCGGCGATCGAGTACTACGACTTCCTCATCTACGGCACCGCGGCGGCGCTGGTGTTCCCGACGGTGTTCTTCCCCCGACTCGGTTCGACGCTGGGCGTCGTCGCCTCGCTGGCGACGTTCGCGACGGCGTTCCTGTCCCGGCCGCTGGGCGCCGCCGTGTTCGGGTACTTCGGCGACCGGCTGGGCCGCAAGAAGACGCTGGTCGCCACGCTGCTGATCATGGCCGTCTCGACCGTCAGCGTCGGGCTGGTGCCCAGCACCGCCGCCATCGGTGTGGCCGCCCCGTTGATCCTGATCGCGTTGCGGCTGCTGCAGGGGTTCGCCGTCGGCGGCGAATGGGCGGGGTCGGCGCTGCTGAGCGCCGAGTACGCGCCCCCCGGCAAGCGGGGCCGCTACGGCATGTTCACCCTGCTCGGCGCGGGCACCGCCGCCGTGCTTGCCAGCGTGACCTTTCTGGGCGTCAACTTCAGCATCGGGGAACGCAGCGCCGCGTTCATGCAGTGGGGATGGCGGCTCCCCTTCCTGTTCAGCGCGGGGCTGATCGGGATCGCGCTCTACGTGCGGCTCAACATCGACGAGACCCCGGTGTTCGCCGAGGAGAAGGCGCGTGACCTGGTGCCCAAGGCGCCGCTCGCGGAGGTGTGGCGCCTGCAGCGCCGCGAGATCCTGCTGGCCGGCGGGAGCCTGCTGGGCGGATTCGGTTTCGGCTATCTCGGTCACACGTATCTGCTCATCTACGCCAATGCGCACCTGGGGTACACGCGCGGCTTCATCTGGTCGGTGGGCGCGTTGACGGGTCTCGTCAGCATCGCGACGGTCGCGGCTTCGGCCACCCTGTCCGACCGGGTCGGGCGCCGCCGCCTGATGCTGCTGGGCTGGTCGCTCCTGTTGCCGTGGGCGTTCGTGGTGATGCCGTTGCTGAACACCCGCAACCCGGCGCTGTACGTGGTCGCCGTCGTCGGGATGGCCGTCGGCGGGGCGATCGGCTCCGGGCCCACCGCGGCCTTCATTCCGGAGCTGTTCGCCACGCGGTACCGCTACAGCGGATCGGCGCTGGCCCTCAACCTCGCCGGGGTCGTCGGCGGGGCGCTGCCGCCGCTGCTCGCCGGGTCGCTCGTGGCGACGTACGGCAGCTGGGCGATCGGCGCCATGCTGGCCGCGCTGACGTCGGTCGGGCTGGTCTGCACCTACCTGCTGCCGGAAACCAGCGGCACGACGCTGAGCCTGGCGGACGTGCGCGGCTGACTCAGTTGGCGTGCAGGTCCTCGTTCAGCGCGATGCCCTGACGGTCGCGGGCCACCACCTCGACCGCCCCGGTGACCGAATTGCGCCGGAACAACAGGTTGTTGGCGCCCGAGAGCTCGCGGGCCTTGACCGCTTTGCCGTCGGGCGTGGTGACCTTGGTGCCCGCGGTGACGTAGAGGCCGGCCTCGACGACGCAGTCGTCGCCCAGCGAGATGCCCAGGCCCGCGTTGGCGCCGAGCAGGCAGCGCTTGCCGATCGAAATCACTTGCGTGCCACCGCCGGACAGCGTGCCCATGATCGACGCCCCGCCGCCGACGTCCGACCCGTCGCCCACCACGACCCCGGCCGAGATGCGCCCCTCGACCATCGACGCGCCGAGGGTGCCGGCGTTGTAGTTGACGAAGCCCTCGTGCATGACCGTCGTGCCGGGCGCCAGGTGCGCGCCCAGGCGCACCCGGTCGGCGTCGGCGATGCGCACCCCGGTGGGCAGCACGTAGTCGACCATCCGCGGGAACTTGTCGACGCCGTAGACGGTCACCGGCCCGTGGCGGCGCAGCCGCGCGCGCACGGCCTCGAAACCCTCGATCGCGCACGGTCCGCGATTAGTCCAGACGACGTTGGTCAATACCCCGAAGAAGCCGTCGGCGTTCAGCCCGTGCGGCGCCACCAACCGGTGCGACAGCAGGTGCAGCCGCAGGTATGCGTCGTAGGCGTCGGCGGCCACGTCGTCCAGCGAACCGATGACCGTGCGCACCGCGATGGTCTCGGTGGTGCGCTCGTCGTCGCGGCCGACCAGCGCGACCAATTCCGGCGGAACGTCCGACAACGCCAGCCGCGACGTGGCAGTGGTGTCAGAGGTGCCCGATTCCGTCAGTTCCGGTGCGGGAAACCACGTGTCGAGCACCGACCCGTCGTGGGCCAGCGTCGCCAGGCCAATACCTACAGCTCCAGTCACGGCGGTCAGGTTACTTGCCGGCCCCAACCACTACCCTTGGGGGCGTGCTGGACCTACGTGGGGATCCGATCGAGCTGACTGCGGCGCTGGTCGACATCCCCAGCGAGTCGCGGGACGAGGCGCGCCTGGCCGACGAGGTCGAGGCCGCCCTGCGCGCCCAGACCGACGGCTTCGAGATCGTCCGCAACGGCGACGCCGTGCTGGCGCGCACCTCGCTCGGCCGGCCGTCGCGGGTGCTGCTGGCCGGGCACCTCGACACCGTGCCGATCGCGGAAAACCTGCCGAGCCGCTTGGAGAACGGCGAGCTGTGGGGCTGCGGCACCGCGGACATGAAATCCGGCGACGCCGTGTTCCTGCACCTGGCCGCCACCGTGGCCGAGCCGGTGCACGACCTGACGCTGGTCTTCTACGACTGCGAGGAAATCGACGCGGCCGCAAACGGTTTGGGCCGCATCGAGCGTGAGCTGCCGGACTGGTTGTCCGCAGACGTCGCGATCCTGGGCGAGCCCACCGGCGGCTACATCGAGGCAGGCTGCCAGGGCACGCTGCGAGTGGTGATCAGCGCCACCGGGACGCGCGCGCATTCGGCGCGATCGTGGTTGGGCGACAATGCGATTCACAAGCTGGGCGCGGTGGTGGACCGGCTGGCGGGGTATCGGGCGCGCAGCGTGGACATCGACGGCTGCGAGTACCGCGAGGGGTTGTCGGCGGTGCGCATCGACGGCGGCGTGGCGGGCAACGTGATCCCCGACGCGGCGGCGGTGACGGTCAACTTCCGCTTCGCCCCGGACCGGTCGGTGGACGCGGCGCTGCAGCACGTGCACGAGGTGTTCGACGGGCTGGACGTTCACATCGAGATGACCGACTCGGCGGCGGGCGCGCTGCCGGGCCTGACCCAGCCCGCGGCCAAGGCGCTGGTCGAGGCCGCCGGCGGCCTGGTTAGGGCGAAGTACGGCTGGACCGACGTCGCACGGTTCGCCGCGCTGGGCATCCCGGCGGTCAATTTCGGCCCGGGCGATCCCAACCTCGCGCACACGCGCGACGAGCGGGTGCCCGTCGCCAACATCACCGCCGCGGTGGAGATGCTGCGGCGCTATCTGGGCGGCTAATCGCGGAGGACCTGGGCGTCACGCCGGCGCCACGACCACGTCGACCCGGCCCACGCCTGCGTTGGCCACGACGGCCAGCACCGGCGCGTTGGGCGGCGAAACCACCTGTCCGCCAGTCACACTCGCGTGGTAGCCGTTCGGATACTCGACGGGCGGCACCGAGATGAACGTCTGCGCGCCGGGCGCGAAGTTGCCCGCGTGGTCGGCCCGTTCGATCGTGTAGCACAGCCGGAAGACGCCAGACCGGAACGACCACTCCCGCGGCGTGCCCGCCACCACCTGCGGGTATGGCTCGGCGAGCACCGCGAGCTTGGCAGCGTTGACGTTGGCGCCGGTCGGTGGCTGGCTCGGGTCGAAAACCAGCGCCTGGTCGGTCGGTGACGAGCTCGTCTTGTCGTTGCCGGTGTACGCCCACTCCAGCCAGCCCATCCGCTGCCGGTCGGTGTGGCGCATCACCTCGGCGATGTTCTTCAGGTCGTTGGTGGCGCCGAACTCCGTCAGCAGCGGCGGGATCTGGTGGAAGAACGAGTACAGGTTCGCGTTGGTGATCGTCAGGCCGTCCTGGAAGCGGCAGGTGATGTTCTTGTGCAGCACCGATTCGATGGCGCAGTAGTCGTGGAAGGAGAAGCCGGTGCTCGGGTCGACGACGCCGCCGAGGTCGGTGTGGACGCCCTCGTCGGACAGCGTGTTCGGCTCGAAGAACACCAGCGTGGTGGGGTCGGCCGCGCGGATGACGGGCACCACCTTGCGGTAGAACACGGTCAGCTTGTGGTCCTGGATCGGGCAGCCCAGCACGAAGTCGAAGCAGCCCTCCCAGATGAAGCCGGGCCACGGCTCGTTGAGGACTTCGTAGCCAAACACTCCCGGGTTGCCGTGGAAGAAGCCGGCGACGTGCGCCCACGCGCGGGCGTAGTGATCCTGCAGTCCGATCCCGTCCGGCGCGGGGGCGTTGCGCCAGAAGGCGTTCCAGGCGTACTCCTCGGCGGGGTTGAGGAAGTAGTTGCCGGGAAAGCCCAGTTGCGGGTTGGGCAGGCCCGCCTGCGCCACGGCCCACGCCGGGGCGCCCTCGCCCTGGAACGCCTCGTTGTAGAGGTCCTGGTGGAAGTCGAGCAGGCTGACGATGCCGTGCGACGCCAGCGTCGCCACGGTCTGCGCGATCGAGTTGAGGTAGTTGTCGTCGTACGCGAGCGGCTGCGGCTCCACGGCGGCCCAGATGACCCCCACCCGCATCGCGTTGAACCCGTTGGCCTGCAGGAAGGCCGCGTCGTCGTCGCCGAACCCGTCGGCCGACGGCGTGTACGGCGGAATCTTGTACACCTGGTTGAGTCCGTGCAGGATGACGACGCGCCCGTCGGCGTCGGTCATCCAGCGGCCGGCGTGGCCGAGCGGCAGCGTCGGGCCGGTGGGCGCCGCCAGGGCGCGCGGCGGGGCGACGACCGACGACGCGTCAGTCGTCAGCGCGGCGATGAGCAGGCCGGCCGCGGCCATAGCGGCCAGCCGCCGAGGGCGGATACGCATCGTGCCTCCAACCCCCCGGGTGAACTGCAGCAAGCGAAATCACTCAGGAAACAGTGAGGCGCAATAGTCACTGCTGTAGCACGGGCGAGTCACGGTTGGCGCACAATGCGGCGCGCCTGCGCGGCCGCATCGGCCGCCGCGGCGCGCATCCCGGCCGCCGCCAGCTCCTCGGACACGGCCCGCAGCGCCGCCTCGTCGCCGGCCGCCAGGGCGCGCGCGTGGGCGAGCGCGAGCCGGCCCACCGCGCAGTCGACCTCGGCGCACAGCCGGGCCAGCGGGTCCGCGGCGCGGGCGTCGCCGAGGCGCACGGCCTCGTGCCAGGTGCGCACCGCCACCGCCGACTGCCCGCCGCGCTCGGCCATCCGGGCGGCGTCGCGGGCGGCCGCGACCGCGCCGGGCGAGTCGCGCGTGGCCGCCAGCCGCCACGCCCGCGCCACGCCGAGCTCCGGGCCGAACAGGGCCGACTTCGTGCCGTGCCGAGACTCGGCCCGGCTCAAGGCCTTCGCCGTGGCGGCGATGTCGCCCTGCTGGGCCAGCGCCGTCGCCAGCAGCGTCAGCGACAGCGGCCCCCACGAGTAGCCGGTGCGTTCCAGCGTGGCGGCGGCCGGGCCGAGCAGCGCCGCGGCCCGCGCGAACTCGCCCTCGGCGATCAGCACGTGCGCCAGCAGCACCTCGCCGATCGCCCGGCCCGGCTGCTGCAGTTCGGCGAAATCGGTGAACTGCTGGGCCAATTCGCGTGCGTCGGGCAGCCGGCCCGCCATCAGCAGCGCGGTGGTCTGGCCCAGCCCGATCGTGAACCGCAGCAGCCCGGGGTGTTCGGCGGACAGGGCGCGCTGCGCCAGCGGTTCGACGTCGCCGAACCGGCCCTGCCGCGCCGCGCACAGCGCCGCGGTGCTGGCGGCCCAGGCCACCGCCTGGTCGTCGGCCGACGGTGAGTCCAGCACCTCGCCGGCGATCTTGACGGCGTAGCCGACGTTGCCGGCGTTCATCGCGAACGTCGCGCTGAGCGCGTCCAGGGTGGTGCGCGGGCCCGGATCCGCGACCCGATTGCGGATGGTGCGCAGGAACGCGGTGGCCCGTTCGGGTTCGCTGAGCATCCAGAACTGGTTGGCGGCCCGCAGCAGCGCCCAGTCCATGAGCGCCGGCTCGGCCAGGGCGGCGGAGTCGACCTCGGCGAGCAGCGCGTCGGCCTCGCGGCCGCGGCCCTGCCACCCCAGGGCGTGCGCCAGCGACAGCCGCGCAGCCAGGCCCCCGGACCGCTCCAGCGCCGAGCGGGCCAGGCGTTCGCCGAGCGCGAGGTCGCCCAGGCGCAGCGCCTGCTGCGCGGCGTCGGCGACGTCGGCGACGCGCTGGGGGGCGTCGCTGTCCAGTGCCAGCGACGCCAGCCGCAGCCGATCGCTGAGGTGCTCCGACGCGTGCCTGGACAGCAGCTCGACGACCTCGGTGCGCCGCCGTCGGGCGTCGTCGGGACCGAGCGCGGCGCGGGCTCGCTCGGCGAACAGGGGGTGGGCGGTGTAGACCACCGGCTGGTCACCGTCGCCGCGCACCCGGGTCTCCGCCGCGCCGAGGCCCTCCGCCTCGCCGACCGCACCCGCGCCGGCCAGGACGGTCAGGTCGGCGACCGACAGCGGCTCGGCGACGGCGAGGTAGTCCAGCACCGCCCGCGCCGGGGCGGGCAACTCGGCGATGTACGCGTCGACCTGGGCGGCTGTGGTCGCGCCGCCGGGCGCCTCGACGTCGATCCGCGGCAGTAGGCCATCGGTCCACAGCGCCGCGATGGCCTTTGGAGCCGCCTCGGCGCGGGCGGTGACGACCATCCGGGCCGTGCCGGCCAGCGCCAGCTGGTAGACCAGCGTGGCCGACAGGACGTCCAGCTCGTGGGCGTCGTCGACGACGAGCAGCAGCTCGTCGTCACCCAATGAGGCCCGGGCGGCCCGCAACAGCGCGGCTGGCTTGCCGAGGTCGGAGATGGCGACCAGGTGGCTGAACGCCCCGAACGGAACGGCGCGCTCGGGGCGGGCCGCGGGGCCGTCGTGCTCGGCCCCGACGGCTGCGGCAAATCCACCCTGGCCCGGCTGGCCGCCGAGGGCTACGGCGGCACTCACCCCAGCACCCTCATCCGCTGGGTCACCGGCACCCCGACCGAGCGCGCCGTTCCGTTCGGGGCGTTCAGCCACCTGGTCGCCATCTCCGACCTCGGCAAGCCAGCCGCGCTGTTGCGGGCCGCCCGGGCGTGGTCTACGTTTCGTTGTATGCGCGAATGGGCGGTGTGCGTGTACTGCGCGTCGGGCCCCGAGCATCCCGAATTGCTTGAGCTGGCTTCGGAACTCGGCGAGGCGATCGCCGAGCGCGGCTGGACGCTGGTGTGGGGCGGCGGCCGGGTTTCGGCGATGGGCGCGGTGGCGAGCGCGGCGCGCGCCCGCGGCGGGCGGACCGTCGGCGTCATTCCGCAGAACCTGATGCGCCTCGAGGTCGCCGACCGCCACGCCGACGAGCTGATCGTCAGCGACACCATGCACGAGCGTAAGCAGATCATGGAGGCCCGCGCCGACGCGTTCATCGTGCTGCCCGGCGGGGTGGGTACGTTGGACGAACTGTTCGACGCGTGGACCACGGGTTATCTCGGGGTGCACGACAAACCCATCGTGCTGCTGGACCCCTTCGGGCACTACGAGGGGCTGTGGCTGTGGTTGTGCGGGTTGGCCGACAGCGGGTACATCACGCAAGCCGCGATGGACCGGTTGGTGCTGGTGGATAAGGTGGGGGCCGCCGTGGAGGCGTGCCGAGGGGACTCACAGGAATAGAGGGAAACGTGTCCGACCACGACGGGGGAGCGCGCACGGCCGTCCGGCTGACCGACATCGCATCCCGGGTGCCGGCGGTGCTGGCCGACATGCCGACGATCGTGCGCGGGGCGCTGACCGGGCTGCTGGCCCAGCCGGGCTCGCATAAGTCGATCGGCACGGTCTTCGCCGACCGGGCCGCGCGCTACGGCGACCGGGTCTTCCTGCGGTTCGGTGACCAGCGGCTGACCTACCGTGATGCCAACGCGACCGCCAACCGCTACGCCGCGGTGCTGGCCGCGCACGGCGTCGGCAGCGGCGACGTCGTCGCGATCATGCTGCGCAACTCGCCCCAGGCGGTGCTGGCCATGCTGGCCGCGGTCAAGTGCGGCGCGGTCGCCGGGATGATCAACTACCACCAGCGCGGCGAGGTGCTGGCGCACAGCCTGGGCCTGCTGGACGCCAAGGTGCTGATCGCCGAGACCGACCTGGTCAGCGCCGTGGCCGAGTGCGGCGGCACCGGCGCCACCGAGACGCTGACGGTCGAGGACCTGGAGCGCTTCGCCGTCAGCGCGCCGGCGACCAACCCGGCGTCGGCGTCGGCCGTGCAGGCCCGCGACACCGCGTTCTACATATTCACCTCGGGCACAACGGGTTTCCCGAAGGCCAGCGTGATGACGCACCTGCGCTGGCTCAAGGCGCTGGCCGCGTTCGGCGGCATCGGATTGCGGCTGAAGAGCACCGACACGCTGTACTGCTGCCTGCCGCTGTACCACAACAACGCGCTGACGGTGGCGTTGTCGTCGGTGATCAATTCCGGCGCGACGCTGGCGCTGGGCAAGTCGTTTTCGGCGTCGAAGTTCTGGGACGAGGTGATCGCCGCCGAGGCCACCGCGTTCATCTACATCGGCGAGATCTGCCGCTACCTGCTCAACCAGCCGCCCAAGCCGACCGACCGGGCGCACAAGGTGCGGGTGATCGCGGGCAACGGGCTGCGCCCGGAGATCTGGGACGAGTTCACCAAGCGGTTCGGGATCGCGCGCGTCTGCGAGTTCTACGCCTCCAGCGAGGGCAACACCGCGTTCATCAACGTCTTCAACGTGCCGCGGTCCACCGGTGTCTTCCCGATGCCGCTGGCCTACGTGGAATACGACCCCGACACCGGCGCGCCGCTGCGCGACGAGAACGGCCGGGTGCGCCGGGTGCCCGCCGGCCAGCCCGGCCTGCTGCTCAGCCCGGTCAACAGGCTGCAGCCGTTCGACGGCTACACCGACCGGGAGTCGACCGAAAAGAAGTTGGTGCGCAACGCTTTTCGTGAGGGCGACTGCTGGTTCAACTCGGGCGACGTGATGAGCCCGCAGGGCATGGGGCACGCCGCGTTCGTCGACCGGCTGGGCGACACGTTCCGGTGGAAGGGTGAGAACGTCGCCACCACGCAGGTCGAGGCGGCGCTGAGCACCGACGCCTCCGTCGAGGAATGCACGGTGTTCGGCGTCGAGATCCCCGACACCGGCGGACGCGCCGGGATGGCCGCGGTCCAGCTGCGCGAGGGCGCCGAATTCGATGGCGAGTCGCTGGCACGCGCCGTGTACTCCGAGCTGCCGCCCTATGCGCTGCCGTTGTTCGTGCGGGTGGTCAAGACGCTGGAGCACACCACGACGTTCAAGAGCCGCAAGGTGGAGTTGCGCGAGCAGGCCTATGGGCCGGACGTCAAGGATCCGCTGTACGTGCTGGCCGGCCGCGACGAGGGCTACGTGCCGTTCTACGACGAATACCCGGAAGAGGTCGCGGCCGGTAAGCGCCCGAAGGGGTAGCGGCTGAGTTGGCATGTGCCGAGCGTGCGGCCCGCCGCACGTTCGGCGTCCAATGTGCGGCTGGCCGCACAGTCGCCGACCGGGCCAGGCACCATAGACGCGTGCAGACTCTCTGCGGCCGGCCGGTCGCGGGCGACCGACCCCTGATCATGGCGATCGTCAACCGCACCCCGGACTCGTTCTACGACCGGGGCGCGACCTTTCGGGACGAGGCCGGGA
>NZ_LZKR01000020.1 GCF_001672915.1 Mycobacterium sp. 1245805.9
CTCCCACCCGCGCCGGGCCCCCCCCGCCGCCCGGGGCGGCGACGGCGGCAACGGCGGCAACGGCGGCACCGGGGGCGCCGGGGCCGCGTCGGGCAGCGGCGGCACGGGCGGTGTCGGCGGAGCCGGAGCCGCCGGCGGTCCCGGTGGCACCGGGGGGTTGTTGTGGGGCAACGGCGGTACGGGCGGAACCGGTGGGGCCGGCGGCACGGGTGGCATGGGCGGAAGCGCGGTGTTGCTCGGCAGCGGCGGGGCCGGCGGTGTCGGCGGAACCGGAGCGGTCGGCACTATGGGCGCTGGTGGCACAGGCGGCAATGCCGGCAATGGCGGCACAGGAGGTAACGCCGGGCTGTTGTTCGGCAACGGCGGCGCCGGTGGTGCCGGGGGCGTCGGCGGACTTGGCGGCACCGGGAGTGCCGGCACTACCACCTCCGCCGGGGGGACCGGCGGGCACGGCGGCGACGGCGGTGTGGGCGGGGCCGGTGGTCAGGGCTCGGCTTGGTTTGGCGGCCACGCCGGTGGCGGCGGCGCCGGGGGCGACGGCGGCCACGGCGGGCAGGGCGGCGCCGGGGTCAACGTCGTCACGGGGACCGCCGGCCAAGGCGGTAATGGCGGCAACGGTGGTAACGCCGGGCTGGGCGGCAGCGCAGGTGGGGCCGGTGCTAGCCCGGGTGCGGCGGGCAACGGCGGCGACGGCGGCAACGGCGGCAACGGCGGAAACGGCATTCCCGCCGGCGACAACATTGCGAGGCCCAACGCCGGTGGCGGCGGTGGCGGCGGCGGCGCCGGCGGCGACAGCACCGGCGGGGGTCACGGCGGCACCGGCGGCACCGGCGGTAACGGCGGCATCACCACCAACATCCAGGGCTACCAGGGCAGCGGCGGTGGCGGTGGCCACGGTGGTGGCGCTGCCGGCACCGTCGGCGGGCCCGGTGGCGGCGGCGGTGGCGGCGGCGCGGCGACCATCCAGTCCGCCAGCGCCACCGGCGGCAACGGCAGCAATGGCGTCGGCAGCGGCGGCGGCCGCGGCGGCATCGGCGCAAGCGTCAGTGGCTCGGGCTTCCCTAACGCCGCCGGTGGCGGTGGCGGAGGCGGCGGCGGTGTCGTCGGCGGCATTGCCGGGGCCGGCGGCGACGGCGGAGGGGTTGGCGGAGGCGTGGGTAGCGCGGCCGGTGGTCATGGTGGTGCCGCCGGGGCTGACGGCACCGACGGCAACATAGGCAGTTCCGGAGGCAACCCCGGCGCCGGCGGTAATGCCGGTGCTGGTGGCGGTGGTGGCGGCGGTGGTGGTGGCGCCGACAGGAATTCCGGCAACGCCACTGGCGGCGGCGGCGGAAACGGCGGCCCGTAACCGCACCGCTCAAAAGCCTCGCTTGGCTGCCCGCACCGCGGCAACGACGTCGTCGTCCCCTTTGAAGTTGACGCGAACGGCGTTGCGGCCGAACGCGAAGAGCAACAATTCTTGCGGTTCGCCGGTCACAGAGACCGGCGAACCGTTGCCTACCGCCACCACCGTCCGACCGTCGGGGTGCGCAGCGTGAGTCGAGCGGGCAGCGCAGCCATCGACTTCGACAGCCCGACCCGGCTGACCCAAGGGATGCGCCGTCTCACCGCGGCTGTGGTTTTGGCGTCGAGTTCCCTTGGCTCCCAGCCGGTTTGCGCACGGCGGAGGTCCTCGTGATGGACGAACATCTCGTGGATACTTGCCAGCGGGTCGAGCACCTTGAATAGCGAAAGAACCGGCGGGCCGGAGGCAAGCAGCTCGACCAGGTCCTCGTACGTCGTGGAGGCGGCCAACCGGTCTTGCACGCGCGCGGTGTGTGACGCCAGCGGCCCGAAGACGAGGCCGGGCAACGCATCAGGACGGCGTTCGCGCACGACCAGGTGCGCGGCAAGGTCGCGGGTGGTCCAGCCTTCGCACAGGGTGGGAGCATCCGGTCCCACCGCCCGCATGATTCCGACTATGGCGGAACGTTCGCGCTGGGCTATCGACATCGCCCCACGATAGGCCGAGGGGCCTAACAGACGCTTACACCTGATTGCTACCCGCCCATCAGGTCGGCGAGCTATGGAATCTCGTACACCACGATCTTGTCGGCGATGCCGCGCAGGGCGGCCTCCTTCCGAACCGGTCGGATCGACTCCTTCTCCAGGATGGCCGCGACGCCGGGAGCGTCGATCACGGGACCGGTGATGTGGATCTCCTGCGCGGTCGACAGGCTCTGCACCCGCGCCGCGATGTTGACGGTCTGCCCGAAATAGTCCTGCCGCTCGTTCAGCATCACCGCGAGACACGGCCCCTCATGGATGCCGATCTTTACGATCAGGTCGGTCCTGCCGCGCTCGGCATTGAGCTTGTCCATCGCCGCCCGCATCCGCAAGGCCGCGGCGAGCGCGTGGTCCGGCTGGACAAAGGTCGCCATCACCGCGTCCCCGATGGTCTTGACGACGGCCCCCTTTTCGGCGGCGATTATTTCCACGAGCGCATGAAAATGCGCGCGCACCAAGTCGAACGCGGCGAGGTCACCGACACGCTCATAAAGCGCGGTCGAACCCTTGAGGTCGGTGAACAAAAAGGTCAACGAGGTGATCTTGAGGCGCTGATCGATGGTGAGGTTGTCAGCCTTGAACACATCGCGAAACGTCTGATTCGACAGCATTCGCTTGGCGGTGAGGAACGGCCTGCGCTTGGCCAGCACATTGTGGAGCTCGTCGGCGACAAAGACGGTGGGCAGTGTCCGCACGCTGCATCGATTGTCGACTGCGAGCCGCAACGGGCCTGGTCGC
Source organism: Mycobacterium sp. 1245805.9 (assembly GCF_001672915.1). GTDB lineage: Bacteria > Actinomycetota > Actinomycetes > Mycobacteriales > Mycobacteriaceae > Mycobacterium. Next base: position 2,785 of record NZ_LZKR01000020.1, read on the forward strand.
AAAGTGATCGACTCGGTCGGCGGATGGGCTTTGTTGAAGGTCAGCCCGAGCTGCTGACTTTCCTCGGTCGGTTCGCCCTGGACGTCGATGAAATGTGCGGTATGAGTCACCGGCTCGAAAACGATGATGAATTGTGGCGGGAGCTCCAAGGACAGCACGGCCTTTTCGCCGGCGGCCAGCTCCATCGCATCCAACGTCGACTCCCCGGTCAGCGAAGCAAAAGAATCCCCGCCGAGATCGATGCCCGAACTCCAGAACACCTGCGTGTAGTAGTCCCATAGCGGGAGCGTGTTGGGATCGTGGGCGGCAATCCGCCTGACCTTCGGGCTGACCGTAAACGCCACCTCGACCTGCTCATCGACGGAAGGCTCGTAGCCGCAGGCGCATAGTCCACATCGATAGTCGTCGTCGCGCAGCGATTTCAGCGTGTCATGCGCGTCCAGCACGCCGCTGCAACCGGGACACAGCACGTTCCAGGTGAGATCGAACAGGCCAAGCCGCGAGGCATGCAGGAAGCCGGAAATCACCTTCTCTTCGTCGAAGCCGGTGCGCTTGGAAAAGTCCAGGGCGTTGATTCGATTGAGCTCAGAATCCTCGCCGTCCTCGATCAGCCGCGCGATAGCGTCCGCGATGTCCCGATCGGCGGTTCGCTTCAGGGCCGAAAATTGGGACTGGAGGTCGCTCATGACTCCAACCTAAAGATCACCGCAACCTGGCGGCTAAAGCTTTGTTGACACACCGGACAGTTCAACACAAGTCGCATCGATTTTGATCCGATGCGGCCCCGATCAATTCGATTAGGGTTGTTTCATGGGTGGCGACTTTGTCGAGATCCGCATAACCCACCCCTGGGAATCTCTCGAGTCGACGCCCGAGGCCGTCCGCCCGCGGCTGCTGGACTGGGAGATTGACGCCAAGGGTAGGCACGTCGCCTGGCGTTACCGGATAACCCGATATGAGCAGGACGGCCAACCGAGGTGGTGGTTGGACGGGACCGGCCAGCACCCGTGGACCAGCGACGACATCGAGTACCTGAAGGATGTCGCCGAGCACCACGCCGGTCGCCTGTTGCGCAGACAGAGATGGCAGCCCAAGAGCATGTACAACGGCCAGGAGCCCCCGCTGTGGCTAGGGGGCCGAGGGTTGTCGTCCTGAGGGCTCGTCTTCGGCGGAGTCGTCGTCGTTGGCCAAGTGATGCAGGAGGCGTTCGTTGAGGGCGGCGAGCATGTCGAGCTCCGCCGGGGAAAGCAGATCGATGAATTTCCGGCGGACGTCTTCTACGTGCCGGGGCGCCGCCTTCTCGATGGCGGCGCGGCCGGCCGGCAGCAGGCAGACCATGGTGCTGCGGGCATCGTCGGGGTTGGGCTGGCGGCAGATCAGCCCGTCCTTCTCCATGCGCCGCACCTGGTGGGAGACCCGGCTCTTCTCCCAGCCCAGCGTGTTGCACAGGTCGTGCGCGGGCATGCGGTCGCCGTCGTGCTCGGAGAGCACCGCCAGGATCTGGTAGTCGGCCGCGGAGAGGCCTGATTTCTGCAGGCCCCGGTTCAGGTGCACGCCGAGCTGGTGATGCGCGTGCTGGAAGGCGCGCCAGGCGCGGTCTTCACGCGGGGTCAGCCAGTTCGGTTCCATCGGCGTCCATCTTAGCCGGTTGGTTGACGCATCAACAAAGCGTGCTTAAGGTTGAGGAGTCAACCTTTTCGCCGGTCAATCAGAACAGGACACCTCATGGGCAGCAGCATCAGCATCATCGGCACCGGGAACATGGCCCGCGCCATCGGCGCACTGGCGGTAGCGGGCGGCAATAGCGTCGAGGTCATTGGCCGCGATCGGGCCAAGGCCGCCGACCTGGCCGAGGCGCTCGGCGGCGGCGCCACGCCGGGGAAGTTCGGCGCCGTCCCGGCCGGGGACATCGTCATCGTTTCCGTGTTGTACGCCAACGTCGTTCCGGTCGTCACCCAATATGGAGACGCCCTCGCGGGCAAGGTCATCGTCGACATCAGCAACCCCTTCAACGCCGCGGCCGACGGGCTGGCCATCCCCGATGACACCTCGATCGCGAAGGAAGTCGCCAAGGCGGCCCCGGCCAGCGCCAGCGTGGTGAAGGCGTTCAACACCATCTTCGGCGTCGTCCTGGCCCAGGGTCGGCCGCTCGACGTCTTCATGGCCGGCGACGACGCGCGCGCCAAGGCGAGCGTGGCGGAGTTCATCGAGAGCCTTGGGCTGCGCCCGCTGGACGTCGGCGGTTTGGACATGGCGCACTGGCTGGAGGGAACGGGCCTGGTCGTGATGGGTCTCGCCCGCCACGGGGTGGGGAACTTCGACTTCGCCCTCGGCGCCGCTGTTCCGAGCTAAGCCGCGAACCAACGGGGGCGCCGTGCGCCCAAAGAATGGTTGATGGATCACTGAAAGGATTCGCTATGAAGCTCGGTTTCGCACTTCCCATCGTCGGGCCCGCTATCGGCGGCGCCGCTGGTCTGAGCGCGTTCTGCCGCGGGCTCGAGGACCTCGGTTACGACACGCTGTGGGTCGGCGATCGACTGGTCACGCCGGTTGATATGCACAGCACCTATCCGGGCAAGGAGCAGCCGTACCCACCGCAGATGACCCGCTACCTCGATCCGGTGCTGCTGTGGACCGTCGCCGCGACGGCGACCAGCCGAGTGCGGCTGAACGCCAGCACGCTCAGCACGTTCTACTACGAGCCGGTGCACCTGGCCCGCTTGCTGACCACGCTCGACGTGCTCAGCGACGGCCGCCTCGATGTTGGCGTGGGAATCGGGTGGATGAAGGACGAACACGACATCGCCCGTAGCGCGGACTGGCGCCGGCGCGGGCGGATGCTCGACGATGTGCTGGCTTTCCTGCACGAGTGGTGGACGACCACCCCGGTGTCCTGGGAGAGCGAGTTCTTCTCGCTGCCGCCGGTCCATGCCGACCTGCGCCCGGTCCAGCCCGGCGGTCCGCCCATCTGGATCGGCGGTGCCAGCGAGGCCGCCATGCGCCGGGTCGGCCGCAGCGGCGTCGGCTGGCTCGGGGTCGAGGGGCTGCAGGACGAGGTCACCGACCACCTCTGGTCGATTGCGCGCCGGGCGGCGAAGGACGCCGGCCGCGACCCTGACGCGCTGAAGACGGCCATGCGGATCAACCTCGAACCGGGCACGTCCGTCGACTCGGTTGCGCTCAGGCTCGAGCGCCTCGCCCGGTCGGGGGCCGACGAGGGAATCGTGGACGCCTTCGCGATGTTTTCTAGCCTCGACCAGATGCTCGACTTCGCCAGCCAGGTAATCGATCGATGGGGTGATGATGGGAAAGCTTGACGGCAAGGTAGTGGTGATCACGGGCGGATCAAGCGGGATGGCGCTGGCCGGTGCCAAGTTGTTCGTTGAAGAAGGAGCTCACGTCTTCATCTCGGGTCGGCGGAAGGAAGCGCTGGATGAAGCCGTCGAGCTGATCGGCCGGAATGTGACGGGCGTGCAAGCGGATTCGGCCAACCTGGACGATCTGGACCGGTTGTTCGACACGGTGAGGCGGGAAAAGGGCGCCGTCGACGTGTTGTGGGTGAGCGCGGGGATGGGCGAGGAGGGCAAGCTCGGCGAGATCACCGAGCAGCACTTCGACGCGACTTTCGGGCTGAACGCACGGGGCACGCTCTTCACGGTGCAGAAGGCATTGCCGCTTTTCAACGACGGTGGCTCGATCTTCATGACGGGGTCGATCGCTTCGGTGAAGGGTTTTCCTCACTGGAGCGTGTACGCGGCCAGCAAGGCTGTATTGCACGCCTACGCCCGCGTGTGGTTGAACGAGTTGAAGGACAGGAGGATTCGGGTCAACGTGCTGACCCCGGGCCAGGTCGCCACGCCGATACAGGAGCAGTTGTTCGACGAGGAGACGAAGGCACAGTATGAAGCCATCATCCCGCGGGGAAAGATGGGTAGCCCCGAGGAGATTGCATCGGTCGCACTGTTTCTCGCCTCGGACGACTCGAGCTATGTCAACGGGATGGAGTTGATGGTCGACGGCGGCACCACCGCGGTCTGACTATGCGGCGCTAATCCGTTCAGACGCGGGCCGTTTCGATGGCCGCGCCCATCGCGGTCTGCGACTCGGCACGCTGCCCAAGCGTGGTGGCCGTGAGCATGAACAGGGTGCGACCGTCGGCACCGCCCAGTTCGCACGCGATCGCGTGGCGACCGGGGGTGTCGATGGTCGCCGTCACCGCGCCGCCAGCGATCACGCGTACGAACCGGTCGAACGCCGGGCTGGCCACCCAGACGCCATCGTCTTCGTCGATGGCGATGCCGTCGGGAAAATCCTCGAGTTCGGCCCAGACGCGTCGGTTATCAAGCGAGCCGTCGTCCGCCAGCTCGAATCCGGTGATGCGACGTCCGAAACTCTCCGCCACCAGCAGCGTCGACGCGTCGGCCGTGATCGCCATGCCATTGGCGAATTGGAGATCGTCGGCCACTTCGCAAGCCGAGCCGTCCGGGTCGACACGCAACAGGGCGGCGGCCACCGGCTCGTCGCCTGCCGCGTAGTCGTAGCCGAACTGGCCGACAAAGGCATGGCCGTGGCGATCGACGCACATGTCATTGATCTCGTGGGACGCGAACGGGCTCAAATCGGCGTGGACGGCAAGACCCGAACCGTCGAAGCGCATCACGTGGCGACGTGCCATCGAAGAGATCAACATCGAGCCATCGGGAAGCCAGCCCAGCCCCGACGGCTGCTCCAGCTCGACCACGGTGCGAACATCACCGTCTTCGCCGACGCGCAACACGGCGTCACCGTGCATGTCCGAGACGTATAGCGCCCCGTCGTGCCAACGCGGACCCTCCAAGAAGGAGCGCCCCGTGACCAGGGCATGGATGCCGGGCATGGCAAAGATCCTAGGAGGAGCCGCTGGTAGGTGGTCATCCGCCGGGCAAGACGGCGATGGACTTGGTGTCCAGGTAGCCGTCGAGGCCTTCCGGGCCCAGTTCGCGACCGTAACCGCTGGCTTTGACGCCCCCGAACGGCGCGAAGGGATCCATGGTGTAGCCCTGATTGATCCCCAGGGTGCCGGTGCGGATGCGCGCGGCGATCGCCAAGGCTCGCTCGGTGTCCGCGGTCCACACCGATCCGGCCAGTCCGTAATCGGAGTCATTGGCGATCGCCACCGCATCGTCCTCGTCGCGGTAGGGGATGACGGTGATCACGGGCCCGAATATCTCTTCGCGCGCGATGCGCATCGCGTTGTCGGCGGCGGCGAAGAGGGTGGGTAGGACGTACCACCCGCGTGCGAGGCCGTCGGGCATCCCGGCGCCACCGACGACGAGCCGGGCGCCTTCTCGGTCACCCACCTCGATGTAGTCGCGGACACGTCGTTGCTGACGTTGCGAGACCAGGGGGCCGAGTTGGGTGGCGGGATCGCTTGGGTCGCCGACAATGAGGTTGGCCATCTCGGATGCGAGCGCGTCGACGTACTCGTCGTGGCGGTGCGCGGGCACCAGCACTCGGGTCAGCGCGTTGCAGATCTGGCCGCTGTTGGACAGGCTGGCCGACCGGACGCCGGTGGCCACCTTGTCGGGTTCGGCGTCGTCGAGCACGATGGCGGCGGATTTGCCGCCGAGTTCGAGGCTGACCTTGGTCAGGTTGGCGGCGCATGCGGCAGCGACCGCCCGGCCCGCGGTCGTGGATCCGGTGAACGACACCTTGTCGACTTTCGGGTGCGTGACGAGGAGTTCGCCAACCGCGGCGTCGCCGGACACTACGCTGACCACGCCTTTGGGCAGACCGGCCTGTTCGATCATCTCCGCTAAAAGCAATGCATCCAAAGGCGATTCCGGTGCGGGCTTGAGTACCACCGCGCACCCGGCCAGCAGCGCGGGCACCAGCTTCGTGATGATCAGAAATTGCGGCATGTTCCACGGGACAATCGCTGCGACTACGCCGACCGGTTGCTTCTGGACCACCACATCGGCGCCGAAAAAGCCGGCGCGGCTCTCTTGCCATTGATGGCGCTCGGCTAGGTCGCAGAATGCGCGGATCATCATGGCGGGCAGACCGACCTGCGCGCGCCGGGCGAAGGTGATGGGGGCGCCGATTTCGGCGGTGATCGTCTCGGCCATCTCGGTGCGCCGTTGGTCGTAGACGTCGGCGAGCCGGCGGACCGCGGCGATGCGATCCGATGGGTTACTCGCGCCCCAGGCTCCCGTGTCAAAGGCGGTGCGCGCTGCGTTGACGGCTTCGTCGACGTCGGCGGGTGTCGCGGCGGGAACCTCGGCGATTGTCTGCTCGGTGTGGGGTGAGATGACTTCGATGAGCTTGGCCTGCGACCGCACCTGGTGACCCTTCGTCTGGCGAGTATCAACTACTTGCGATTCGGGTGATCAGCATATACCGTCGGCCCGACGGACTCCTACGGACAGGAGAGGTTGTGGCTCGCTTTCCCAAGCCCGCCGAGGGCAGCTGGACCCAGCATTACCCGGAACTGGGCACCGAGCCGGTGTCCTACGAAGACTCCATCAGCCCGGAGATCTACGAATTGGAGCGGGCGGCGATATTCAAACGCGCGTGGCTGAATGTCGGCCGGGTGGAACAGCTTCCGCGTAAGGGCAGCTACTTTACCAAGGAGCTCAAGGTAGCCAACACGTCGGTCGTCTTGGTGCGCAACGCTTCTGGAGAGGTCAACGCCTTCCACAACATCTGCCGGCACCGCGGCAACAAGCTGGTCTGGAACGACATGCCGCTGGAGGAGACCAGCGGCGTGTGCCGCCAATTCACCTGCAAGTACCACGCCTGGCGCTACGACCTGGACGGCAACCTGACGTTCGTGCAACAGGAGGAGGAGTTTTTCAACCTCGACAAGAACCGTTACGGGCTGGTGCCGGTGCACTGCGACGTCTGGGAAGGCTTCATATTCATCAACTTCGCGCAGGAGCCGGCGCAGTCGTTGCGCGAGTTTCTGGGGCCGATGGTGACGGCGCTGGAGGGCTACCCGTTTGGGAAGCTGACGTCGCGTTGGCACTACAGGTCGCAGGTGAAGGCGAATTGGAAGCTCTACATGGACGCGTTCCAGGAGTTCTACCATGCGCCGGTACTGCATGCGAACCAGTCGCCGACCGCGTACTCCAAGGCGGCCGCCGAGGCCGGCTTCGAGGCACCGCACTACCGCCTGGACGGTCCGCACCGGCTGGTCAGTACGTCGGGGGTGCGGGCCTGGGAGATGCCGGACGAGATGCGCAAGCCCATCGACGACATCTGCCGCAGCGGGCTGTTCGGCCCCTGGGAAAAGCCGGACCTAGGGGAGATGCCGGCGGGGCTCAATCCCGCGAAATGCGATCCGTGGGGCCTGGATTCGTTCCAGCTGTTTCCCAACTTCGTCATGCTGTTCTGGGGTCAAGGCTGGTATCTGACCTACCACTACTGGCCGACGTCGTATAACAGCCACGTGTTCGAGGGGACGTTGTATTTCCCGCAGCCACGCACCCCGCGTGACCGCGTCGCGCAGGAACTGGCGGCGGTGACGTTCAAGGAGTACGGACTGCAGGACGCCAACACCCTGGAGGCGACCCAAAGCATGATCGAGTCACGGGCGATCGACGAGTTTCTGCTCAACGACCAGGAAATACTGTTGCGCCACCTGCACAAGGAGACCGCGGCCTGGATCGACGAGTATCAACGAACCAAGGCGGGAGTGTGAACGCGGTGTCCGCCATGCTGCCAACGGAATTCGCCGACCTGGAGCCCTTCGCGGAGTGGTGCCTGCCGACCGAACCCCAGCGCTACGCCAAACGGCTGGCCAGCACCATGACCGAGATGAAAGCCTTTTACGACGCGATCACCCCGCGCGCCGAGGAGGCCCTGGCTTTCTGCGACAAGTTCCCCCTCGATGACTTGCCTGACGACGTCCTCAACCTGATGCACCTGCTGTATTCGATGATCATGGTGTCATTCCCGGTGGAGTGCTGGAAGCAGCCCCGCGTTCCCGATTCCGGTGCTTCCACCCTGGACTGCGTGTCCGAGCCCGTGCCGTGACGATCGTCCTTCGGGCAGCGCGCTGGGCTGACGTCGACGCCGGTCGGGTGCGCTCCCCGGCGGTCGTGGTGATCGACGGGCAGCGTATCAGCGCCGTCAATCCCGAAGGACGACAGCCGGATTCGGCTACCGTGGTGGACCTTGGGGACGTCACGCTCCTACCGGGCCTGATGGACATGGAACTCAACCTGCTGATCGGCGGCCCCGGCGGCCCCGAGGGACTCCCGGCACCGATGCACGGCGTGCAGGACGATCCTGCGTATCGCACACTGCGCGGCGCGGTGAACGCGCGCACCACGCTGGACGCCGGCTTCACCACCGTGCGCAACCTCGGGCTCATGGTCAAGACCGGCGGTTACCTGCTCGACGTCGCGCTGCAGCGTGCCATCGACCAGGGCTGGCACATCGGCCCCCGCATCTATCCCGCGGGACATGCCGTCACCCCTTATGGCGGGCACCTGGACCCGACGGTGTTTCAGCGGCTGGCACCCGGGATCATGCCGCTGTCGATCGCGGAGGGCATCGCCAACGGTGTGCCCGACGTCATCGCCTGCGTCCGCTACCAGATTCGCCACGGCGCCAAGCTGATCAAGGTCTCGGCGTCGGGGGGCGTCATGTCGCACAGCACCGCTCCCGGCGCCCAACAGTATTCCGATGCGGAGTTCGCCGCGATCGCCGACGAGGCCCACCGCGCCGGGGTGCGGGTCGCCGCGCACGCCGTCGGCGACACCGCGATCCAGGCGTGCATTCGCGCCGGGATCGACTGCATCGAACACGGGTTTCTGGCCACCGACGAGACGATCCAGATGATGGTCGACCACGGCACCTTCCTGGTTTCCACCACCTATCTGACGGAGGCGATGGCGATCGACCGGATTGCGCCGGAACTTCGGAAGAAAGCCGAGGAGGTCTTTCCCCGCGCAAAGGCGATGCTGCCCAAGGCAATTGCGGCCGGAGTCCGGATCGCATGCGGCACCGACGCACCGGCAATCCCGCACGGCCAGAACGCCAAGGAGCTGGGGGCGCTGGTGGCGCGCGGCATGACCCCCATGCAAGCGATCCGGGCCGCGACGGTCGTGGCGGCCGAACTCGTCGAGGCCGACCACGAGTTGGGCCGGCTGGCGCCGGGTTATCTCGCCGACATCATCGCCGTGCCCGGTGATCCGTCTCAGGACATCGCCACCACGCTGGACGTCTCATTCGTCATGAAGGACGGCCGGATTTTCAAGGAGCTGACCGCGTGAATCGGGACAAGGAGACCGGCATGGAACTCACCGAGAACCTCCTGTGGTTGCTCAAGCAGGCGTTCTACTTCTCGCTGACCAGCGTGAATGACGCGATCAGCAGCCACGGTGTCAGCACGGCCCAGATCGGTGTGCTGCGTCAGCTCTCCAACGAACCCGGACTATCGGGCGCCGAACTCGCCCGGCGTCTGCTGATCAGCCCGCAGGGTGTTCAACTGGCTCTCACCGCGCTCGAGCGCCGCGGCCTGGTGGAACGCAAGCAGGACCCCCAACACAAGCGCATTCTGCAGGCCTATCTCACCGACGAAGGGCGCGACGTCGTGGCCAGGGTGCTGGGTGACGCCCTGACCGCGCACGAGGAGGTCTTCGGTGTACTCAGCGGCGAGGAGCAGGAAACCCTGCGTGAACTGCTCGCGAGGGTGGTCGAAAAGGGCACCGGCCACGAGTTGTTCAAAGACAACATCGAGAGCTGATTTGTGTCTCTAGTACTTGAGATTAATCGCAAGTAGTTGATACTGTGGCGAACGATGCAAGACTCCCGCGCTACGGTGCAGCCGAACGATCCCGACGTCGGCACGGCAGAGGTGACCATCGAGCTCGACCGGTGCACCGTCACCGTGACCTACAGTCCTGGCGACACGTTGCTGCAGACGGCCCGCATGGCGGATCTGAGCCCCCCGTCGTCGTGCGAAGTCGGGAACTGCGGAACGTGTATGGCCCGCTTGACCGAGGGCAGCGCCCGGATGATCAACAACGACGCGCTTGAAGATGACGAGGTGGAGGAGGGCTGGGTGCTGACCTGTCAGGCGCTGCCGACTAGCCCCACGGTGCGGGTGGTGTACGAGTGAACAAGGTCTGCGTGGTGACCGGGGGCGCATCGGGCATGGGTGAGTCGACGTGCCACGAGCTGGGCCGGCGCGGCCACCATGTCGCGGTTCTCGACGTCAACGAGCAAGCCGCGCAACGCGTTACCGAAGACCTGCGCGCGGCGGGGGTGACGGCCATCGGAGTCGGCGCCGACGTCACGGACCGGGGCGCCGTCGAGCAGGCGTTCGCCAAGGTGCGCAGCGAGCTGGGCCCGGTCTCGATCCTGGTGACGAGTGCGGGCATGTTCGGGCACTCCCCGTTTACCGAGATCACCCCGGAGTCGTGGGCCAAGATCATCGACGTCAACCTGACGGGCACCTTTCACTGCTGCCAGGTCGCTATTCCCGACATGGTCGCCGCGAAATGGGGCCGGATCGTGATGATTTCGTCGTCGAGCGCCCAGCGTGGATCGCCGTTCGCCGCCCACTACGCGGCGTCCAAGGGCGCGGTCATCACCCTCACCAAATCGCTGGCCCGCGAGTACGCGGCGGACGGGATCACCGTCAACAACATCCCGCCGTCGGGCATCGAAACGCCGATGCAGCTCCAGGCACAGGAGGCGGGGTTCGTGAAGTCCAACGAGGAGATCGCCAGGAACATCCCGATGGGCCGTCTGGGCACTGGAGCCGACATCGCCGCGGCGGTCGGTTTTCTGTGTTCCGACGAGGCGGGCTTCATCACCGGTCAGGTGCTGGGCGTCAACGGCGGCGCGGTGATGTGACGTGGTTGGTCTCAAAAGCATGATGACACAGGGAGGTTCACGATGACGCGGTCCGGAAGGCCCTCGGAGGGATCCTGGACGGAGCACTATCCCGAGCTGGGGACCGGCCCCATCTCGTTTCGAGACTCGACGTCGCCGGAGTTCTTCGAACTGGAACGCGAGGCCGTGTTCAAACGGGCGTGGCTCAACGTCGCCCGCGTCGAGGAGTTGCCCCGCGTAGGTAGCTATGTCACCAAGGAAATCGAGGTGGCACGTACGTCGGTGATTCTGGTCAGGGGCCGCGACGATCGCATTCGCGCCTTCTACAACGTCTGTCGTCACCGGGGAAACAAGTTGGTGTGGAACGACTTTCCCGGTGAAGCGACCCGCGGGACCTGTCGTCAGTTCACCTGCAAGTACCACGGGTGGCGGTACGGCCTCGACGGTGCGCTGACATTCGTGCAGCAGCCGGAGGAGTTTTTCGACCTCGACGTCGCGGATTACGGATTGCGGCCGGTGCATTGCGATGTGTGGAATGGCTTTATATTCATCAACTTTGATGCCGAACCGCGTCAAAGCCTGCGTGAGTTCTTGGGTCCGATGATCACCGGCCTCGATGACTACCCGTTCGGCAAGTTGACCGAGCGCTACGAGTGGGTGGCGCACAACAACAGCAACTGGAAGATCTTCGCCGACGCGTTCCAGGAGTACTACCACGTGCCGTCGCTGCACCCACAACAGGTGCCGGCGGAGGTGCGCGACCCTAAGTCCGGATTCACCTGTGGGCATTTCCAACTCGACGGCCCGCACCGGCTGGTGTCGACCGCGGGACGGCGCCGTTGGCTGCTGCCGCCGGAGTTCATGTATCCCATCGAGCGGGCCACCAAGAGCGGCCTCGTCGGCCCGTGGCGCACCCCGGATATCGGCGAGCTCCCGGACGGCCTCAATCCCGGGGGCATTGAGCCCTGGGGAATCAGCAACTTCCAGATCTTCCCGAACACCGAGATATTGATCTACGGCGGCTGGTATCTCTTGTACCGGTACTGGCCGACGTCGTACAACACCCACCGGTTCGAGGCCTACACCTACTTCCACCCGGCCCGCACCGTCCGGGAACGCGTCGAACACGAAGTCGCCGCGGTGGTGCTGAAGGAGTTCGCGCTGCAGGACGCCGGCATGCTCGGCGGAACGCAGGCCGCACTGGAGTACGGCGTCGTCGACGAGTTCCCGCTGAACGACCAGGAGATCCTGGTGCGCCACCTGCACAAGGTCATCGTCGACTGGGTAGAGGCATACCAACGCGAAAAAGCTCCGGCGCCGGCGGGGGTCTGATCGTGCCGGACGCCCTGCTGCCCAGTGCATTCGCCGAGCTGGAGCGCTATGCCCAAACCTGGTGCCTGGCCACCGAGACCGAGCGCTGGAACGCGCGGGTGGCCAGCACCATGCCCGAAATGCACGAGTTCTACGATGCGTTCTTCCCGCGCCTCGAAGAGGCCATCGACTACTGCGACAAGTTCCCGCTCGACGACCTACCCGAGGATGCGCTCAACCTGCTGCACCTGATCTATTCGTTGATCATGGTCGCCATGGCGGTCGAGGTCATGCACCAGCCCGTTCCGACCGATGCCGCCGATGCGGTCATGATCCGCACCGACGAACCGGTCCCGTGACATCCGCATGACCACAAGGAAGGCCAGGCAGGGATTTTCATGAGTCTGCTCACCATCACCAAGCTCGGCGAGTCCGTCGGCGCCGAAGTCACCGGCCTGGATCCGGCCCGGCTCAGTTCCGACGACCCGGTCGGCGAGGCCATCCTGGATGCGTTGGAGCACAACGGTGTTCTGGTCTTCCCGGAGCTCCGGCTCGAACCGGAGGCCCAGGTCGCCTTCTGCCGCCGCCTCGGAGAGGTCGATCACTCCTCCGATGGACACCACCCCGTGCCCGGGATATACCCGATCACGCTGGACAAATCGAAGAACTCCTCGGCGGACTATCTTCGGGCCACGTTTGACTGGCATATCGACGGATGCACCCCGCTGGGGGACGAGTATCCCCAAAAGGCCACCGTCCTTTCGGCCGTGCAGGTCGCCGAATGGGGCGGTGAAACCGAATTCGCCAACTCATACGCGGCCTACGACATGCTGAGCGACGAAGAAAAGCGCCGTTTCGGCGCGTTGCGTGTCGTGCACTCCCTGGAAGCCTCACAACGGAGCGTCACCCCGGATCCGACCCCAGAACAGTTGGCGCGATGGCGATCCCGGCGTACCCACGAGCACCCGTTGGTGTGGACACACCGCAGCGGCCGCAAGTCACTGGTGCTGGGCGCCTCGGCCGACTACGTCGTCGGAATGGACCTCGACGAGGGGCGCGCCCTCTTGGCCGAACTCCTCGAGCGCGCCACCGGGCCTGCGAACGTGTACAGCCACACCTGGGCGGTCGGGGACACCGTCATCTGGGACAACCGAGGGGTGCTCCATCGCGCGGCTCCCTACGACCCCCATTCAGCCCGCGAAATGCTCCGCACGACCGTCCTCGGCGACGAGCCGATCCAGTAAAGGAAACCGTGAATGACCAAGTCACTACTGTTCGTCGAGAGCAAGCCGGCATCAGCGGAACTGGTTGAGGAATACCATCGTTGGCACGATCGCGTGCATGTGCCCGAGATGCTGACAATTGACGGATTCGTGTCGGCCCGACGTTGGCAAACCGATGGTGACTCGTTCGTCACGCTCTACGAGATCGACACCGACGTCGACACGGCGCGCACCAACCTACGGGCGGCGTTCGCCGAGGGTCGCATGTCCAAACCGGTTGCGGTCGAGACAGATCCGGCACCTGTGATGCGTTACCTGAGTCTGATCAGCGACTCCACTCTCTGACGGACGGCCACATCGTGACCGGCCGACGACCCCTCCGGCTGACCCCGCTGCCAGCGGAAGAGTGGGACGACCGCGCCCGTGCTGCACTGGCCTCACTCATCCCGGCGGACCGAGCCAACCCCGCTGGCGCCGGCAACGTTCTGTCGACGCTGGTGCGCCATCCCGATCTCACCGCGGCTTACCTGCCTTTCAACGCCTACCTGCTCACTAGCTCCACACTGTCGGCGCGCATACGTGAAGTGGCGCTACTGCGTGTGGTGTACCTGCGGGACTGCGATTATATTTGGCGCCACCACGTTCCGATCGCGCTCCGTGCCGGATTGACCGCATCCGAAATCGAGGATATTCGTTGCGGACCTCTCAGCGACGACCAGGATCAAGCAGTGCTGGCTGCGGTCGATGACCTCGTCGATCGAGGCACCGTCTCAACCGCCGTCTGGACCGAACTGGCGCGTCACTTTACCGATCGGCAATGCATGGACCTGGTGTTCACCATCGGTGGCTACTACCTAATGGCAGCTGCAGTCAACACGTTTGGCGTGGAAGACGAGAAGTCGGACGAAAGGGGAGACGTCCGATGAGCGTCTCGCTATCGGGGAAAGTCGCCATTGTCACCGGCGGGGCTTCGGGTCTTGGCCGAGGCATCGTCGAAAAATTCGCCGCGCAGGGTGCCAATGTCGTCGTCGCCGACGTCAATGACAACGCCGGCCAAGATGTGGCCGCCCAATGCGGGTCCCGGGTCTGGTTCCACCACACCGATGTCGCTGACGCCGCGCAAGTCGAAGCCCTCGTTCAGGTCGCGGTCGACCGTTATGGCGGACTCGACGTCATGGTGAACAATGCCGGCATCTCCAGCAAGATGCACAAAAGCTTCCTCGATGATGATCTCGAAGACTTCCATCGCGTGATGTCTATCAACGTGCTGGGCGTCATGCTCGGCACCCGCGCCGCAGCGCGACACATGGCTGTCCATGACGGTGGTGCAATCGTCAACGTCGCATCGATCGGTGGGCTACAGCCCGGCAGCGGCGTGATGACGTACCGAGCATCCAAAGCCGCCGTCATCCATTTCAGCAAGAGCGTCGCAACCGAGCTCGCCCCCGTGGGCATCAGTGTGAATTGCATTGCCCCAGGGGGGATCCCAACGCCGATCCTGGCGTCTTCGGTAAGCGGCCTCAGCCCCGACGCCCTTGAACGGTTCGTCGAGAGAACGAGAGCCAAGATGCGTAACGATCGACCGCTACCGCGAGAAGGCACGCCCGACGACGTCGCCGAGGCTGCGCTGTACCTCGCGACGTCGGTCACGACTACCGGCACGGTCCTCACGGTCGACGGAGGCACGTCCGCCGCCGTAGCAATGTGATTTCCCCGAGTAGGCGTTGCCTACCAACCTATTTGGCCCGCGGGGCGCTGAGACTCTTCGGTCAACGCCTGGCTTAGCCGGCGGGTCGCAGCGGCGAGCTGCGCGCCCAGCTGGGTGACCGCCGCGCCGGTCATGGGCTCGGCGCTGGGGACCAGGCTGAGTATCAGGGCGATGCGGGATTCGCCCTCCAGAATGGGCGAGTCGATGTGGCTCACCTCGTAGGTGCGGTCCGGCTCCAGGCTGATCGGGAACCACTCCTCCTGATGGATCAGCTCGTCAGTCAATTCCTGCGCCAGCTGGCTCAGCCGGGTGGAACGCACCTCGGCGCTGCGCACGATCTGCGCCAGCTCGCGCAGGCGCAGATCGGGCAGAATGTGCAGGCCGACCGCGTAGCCGCGTTGCTTGGCCGCGGCGATGGCCTGCCGGTAGCGATCGCGCACGTCGTCGGGCAGGGTGGCCAGCCACCGCTCCCGCGCCTCCGGCCCCGCCCAGGCGACGGTCGACGCGCCATACGGCGGGCGATGTGGGAACTGGGTGCCGACGGGCATCGGGTTACCGCCGCCGCGTCTGCTCCGGACCTGATCGACGACGGTCGAGTGGTCATCGCTCACCGAAAAGGCGACGCAGTGCGCGCCGGTCGCGGCCGACAGCTCGGCCATCGCGGACCGGGCCAACACCAGGGCCGGATAGCGGCCCGCCGCCTCTCGGCCGAGGCGGACCAGTGCGGGACCGAGGTGGTAGGTCTTGCGAAGCGGGTCGCGCAGCAGCCAGCCGGCGCGGAGCAGTTCGGACAGCATCGAGTGGCAGCTGGCCTTGTGGACGCTCAATTGTCGCGATACCTCGGCCAATGTCATCCCCCCGCTGCCATCACCCGCCAGCTGTTCGAACAGGTTCACCACCCGCTCGGTCTGTGGGGAGGGACGCGGAGCCATGGAGCCTATGGTCGCATAATGCGACTTCTTGCGGTGGCATGCGCGACCATGTGACCATGACCACAATGTCTGACCTTCGAGGCAAGACCGCCGTCGTAACCGGGGGAGCCGGTGGCATCGGCCAGGCCATGGGGCGGCGCTTCGGCCGGGAGGGCATGAACGTGGTGCTGGCCGACGTCCTCTCCGTACCGTTGGACGCGGCGACCCGGGCGCTCACGGACGAGGGCGTCGAGGCGGTCGGCGTGGTCACCGACGTCACCGATTACTCCTCGGTCGAGTCGCTGGCCAAGGAGGCGCTCGACCGCTTCGGCGGGGTGCACGTGGTGTGCAACAACGCCGGCACCGGCGGGGTCTCAGAGGGGTACATGTGGGAACACGACCTGGCCGACTGGCGCTGGGGGATCGACGTCAATGTGCTGGGTGTCATCCACGGCATCAAGGCTTTCGTGCCGATCTTGCTCGAGCAGGGCGACGGGCACGTGGTCAACACCTGCTCGGGCAACGGCGGATTCGCACCGATCGCCCGCGGGGCCATGGGCGGGCCCGCCACCGCGGTCTATCCGATGACCAAGGCCGCGGTGCTCTGCCTGACCGAAAGCCTCTACACCCACCTCGAGATGACCGGGACACGGGTGCGGGCGCACGTCCTGTTCCCCGGCGGCTTTTTGAACACCGGCATCTGGGAGTCGTGGCGGCACCGCCCGGAGCGCTACGCCGCGACGCAGGAACGCCGCACACCCGACCAGACGCTGGAAAAGGTGGTCGCCCGCTTCGAGGCCGCCGGCGCACACGTGGAATTCACCCCGCTGGAGACGGTCGCCGACCTGGTCGTGGACGGAATTCGGGCGGACCGCTTCTGGATGATGGGGCCGCCCACACCGGCCGATCAAGTCGTGAGCAAGAAGGCGGCCTCGATCCTCGGCCGCGGCGAGCCCGATTACCTGGTTGACGTCCTCGGCCGGCATGCCGAGAAAACCGAAGGAGGAGCGCGTTGAGCGCCAACGAAATTCGCTACGGTCCTCGCGCACCGGAGGCGCAAGTCGACCACGAGATCGATGCCACCAAGGCGCCCATCGCCACCGAGGCGATCACCGTCACCTACCTCACCGATCCCGAGGTCGTGGCGGCCGTGCTGCCCAAGCCGCTGGAGCCGGCGGCCGAACCGCTGGTGCGGGTTCAGCTGCAGCGCGTCGAAATCGACGGCAGGCCGCCGTTCGGGTCGGCGGTGTTCTCGGTGGCCGCGCGGCACGGCGACCTCGTGGGCGACTATCCGCTCTTCATGCCCCAATCCACCGAACAGTCGGTCACGGGCGGGCGCGAAACATTCGGTGAGCCAAAGAAACTGGCCCACATCGAGGTGGAGCGCGACGGCGATCGCGTCGCCGCCACCGTCGACCGGTTGGGCTACCAGCTCATCAGGGTGACCGGCCAGATCACCGGCCCGGGCGAGTTGCCGCCCGACCAGGTGAACACCGAGTTCTACTTCAAGTTCCTGCGTGCTCCCGACGGCAGCGGCATCACCGACCCCCACCTGGTCTACGGCGAATACCACCGTCACTACGAGCTGCTCGAGAACATCGACGGCACAGTTGAATTGGGCGAGTCGCCGCTCGACCCGGTCGCCGACGTCGCGATCCGCCAGGTCACGTCGATCACCTGGTGTCGCCGGCGCACCGTCCAGGTGGGTCGGATCGCGACGCGGGTGCCACAGGAATGGCTGCTGCCGTACGTGCATCAGCGCTACGACGACGTGGCCCTGCTCGCCGCCCCACGCCCCGAGCCGACGCGGGTATAGCGCACCATGGGCCGGTACACGGTCATCTCGGCCGACTGCCACGCCGGCGCTGACCTGCTCGACTACCGCGAGTACCTCGATCCGCAATACCGGGACGAATTCGACGGCTGGGCAAAGGCATACGTCAATCCCTTCGGCGACCTGACCGAGGCCGACGCCGAGCGCAACTGGAACAGCGCGCGACGAAACTCGGACCTTGATGCCGAAGGCATCGCCGGGGAGGTCATATTCCCGAACACCGTGCCGCCGTTCTTTCCGCAGGCGAGTCTGGCCGCCCCCCAGCCGGTGGACGCCCGGGAGCTCGAGCTGCGCTGGGCCGGGCTGCGCGCGCACAATCGTTGGCTTTCCGACTTCTGCTCGTCGTCGCCGGAGCGGCGCGCCGGGGTGGGTCAGATCCTGCTCGGGGACCTCGACGAAGCCGTCGCCGAGATAGCGCAGATCGCCAAGCTGGGCCTGCGCGGCGGTGTGCTGCTGCCCGGGATCCCGCCCGGCGCAGGCATTCCCCAGCTCTACGCCGAACACTGGGAGCCGCTGTGGGCGGCGTGCGCGGAGGCGGGCCTGGTGGTCAACCACCACGGCGGTAACGCCGGGCCGAATCCCACGGACGGATGGGGCAGCTCGTTCGCGGTGTGGGTGTATGAGACGCACTGGTTTGCGCACCGGGCGCTGTGGCACCTGATCTTCAGCGGCGCGCTGGATCGCCACCCGGACCTCACCGTCGTCTTCACCGAGCAGGGTGCGGGATGGATACCGGCGACCCTGGACTCGCTCGACGTGGCGGCCGGCCGTTACGGTCGGGCGAACTCGGCGATCGCCCGCTTCGCCGGGCCCACCGCCGGCTCGCTGAGTCTGCGGCCCAGCGAATTCTGGTCCCGCCAGTGCTACGTCGGCGCCAGCTTCATGCGGCCCGTCGAGTGCGCCGAGCGCCACCGGATCGGCGTCGAGAAGATCATGTGGGGCAGCGACTACCCGCACCTGGAGGGCACCGCTCCCTATACCCGAGAAGCGTTGCGGCACACCTTTAGCGATGTGCCGGCGGATGAGGTGGCGGCCATCGTCGGCGGGAATGCGGCGGAAGTCTACGGTTTCGACCTCGACGCGTTGGCGCCCCTTGTCTCGCGAATCGGCCCGACGGTGGCCGAGGTTGCCGAGCCGCTGGCGGCCGTGCCCGCCGACGCGAGCAGCACCGTCTTCGAGCCCGACCCCATCCGTGCCTGGTAACTGCGAAAGGACCACCGTGGACCCGTATCTCATCATCTCCGCGGATACCCACGCCGAGCTGCCCACTGAGCAGTATCGCGAGTACATCGACCCGGAATACCGGGAAGACTTCGAGGAGTTCCTCGCCGAGAAAATTGCCGCCGCGGCGCAGGCCGGCGCATTCATCGACGAGGAGTTCGCGCAAGCATGGTTCGACGAACACGGAGACGGCATCGCGGGCGGCTGGGATGTCGCGCAGCGCGACCGCGAACTCGACGGCGACGGCGTTGCCGGTGAGGTCATCTTCCCCGACGCCGACGCCGTGACCGGTGTCGCCGGGGCTCCGTTCGGTGCGGGCCTGGGGCAGTCTGGCGACCTGGACCCGGGACGTGCGATGGCCGGGGCGCGGGCCCACAACCGCTGGCTGGCCGAGCTGTGCAGCCACAGCCCCGAGCGGCGGGCCGGCGTTGCCGTCGTGCCGATACTGGCGGACATCGACGCGGCGGTGACCGAGATCGCTCGAGCGGCCGAGGCCGGGTTGCGCGGCGGCATCATGATTCCGGTGCTCTGGGGTGACTACCCGCCCTACCATGACCGGCGTTACGACCGGGTGTGGGCCGCCTGCCAGGACCTGCAGATGCCAGTTCACACCCATGTCGGTCCCGCCCCCAGTGAGCAGTACGGCCCGCACCTGGGCATCTACACGACCGAGGTGCGCTGGTGGGGAGTCCGGCCGCTGTGGTTCGCCTTGTGGGCCGGTGTGTTCGAGCGCTTCCCGAACCTGCGCTGGGGGGCCACCGAGTGCGGTGCCTACTGGGCCAACGACCTGTTGTGGCTGATGGACACCCGGTTCATGCGTGAGCACTCGGCCAAGAAGATGAGCCGTCTCCTGGAGGGCGATCTGACGATGCTGCCCTCGGCGTACTTCGACCGGAACTGCTTCATCGGCGCCACCACGACCGAGCGCCGGGAACTTGCCCGTCGCTACGAGATCGGGGTTCCAAACATGCTGTGGGGCAATGATTATCCTCACCCGGAGGGAACATGGCCGCACACCCGCGACTGGCTGCGGCGCTCGTTCTGGGACATTCCAATTGACGAGGCGCGACAAATCCTCGGGCTTGCCGCGGCCGAGGTGTACAACTTCGACGCGGATGCGCTCGCTCCGCTGGCCGAGCGCATCGGCCCGACGCCCGCGGACCTGGGCCAGGACGATGCGGTGAGCATCCCCAAGTGGGAGGCCGCCCGCCGTGCCGGGCGGCACTGGCTGACGGACGCGGAGCCTATCCCCGACCTCGTGGAGAGCTGAGGGCTCAGCCGGCGGCCGGCGGCCGTGGCATCACCGTCAGTCGCGTCCCATATCGGGGTATGACGCCCGAGGCCCGCGTGGCCGCCGGCATTCCGGGCACGCCGGGTATACCGGCGCCGACTGCCTCCTCGGTTCCCGGGAGTGTGGTTAAACCGGTGCCTGAGAGGGTCGATATGTGGCTGACAGCTGGGGTGGACCAGCTCGCGGGCACCGACATCGGACCGATCGACTTGGCGGCGGTGAGCTCTGCGGACACCCCGGGGCCGCCATGGCTCAACCCGCCGGTGATTGCCTGCCCGCCTGCAAACGGGCCGGCGACGTTCTCCGCCTCGCCTGCTACCGCCGCAGCTCCTTTCGCCGGGGCCGCTATCGCGCCTGCTATTAAGTCCTTCTCCTCCGAGACGCCGGTGCTCGCAGCATCGGCAATGTCAATGCTGGTCGGCAGCTGGAAGACCCCAGTCGAAATTACGTCGCTCCAGATTTGGGCGTCGGGCCCAAAGTCGGAGAAAAGCATGCCGTCGAGCTCTGAACTTTGCGGTATACCTTCGAGGTACTGCAGGAAATTGGCCCAATCGCTTCGAAGGTCGGTTGGGAGTCCTTGCGCGGTCTGGGATATCGACGTAATGGCCTGATTGACCGCGTCCTCCTGGGCGGCCGCGCCGGCCGGATTGGTGGTCTGGTTCGGCGGGGTGAACGGCGCCAGCGTCGCCGCGGCCGCGGAGGCGCTGGAGTAGCCGTACATCGCCGCGGCGTCCTGGGCCCACATCTCGGCGTACTGGGCCTCGGTCGCCGCTATCGCCGCCGTGTTTTGGCCGAAGAAGTTCGTCGCGATCAGCGAAGCCAGTTGAGTGCGGTTGGCCACGATCACCGGCGGGGGCACGGTCATCGCGAACGCCTGCTCGAAGGCCGCGGCGGCGGCCCTGGCCTGCATGGCGGTCTGCTTCGTCTGCTCGGCGGTCATGTTCAGCCAACCGATGTAGGGGGTGACCGTCGCGGCCATCGACTCCGACGCGGGACCGTGCCAGTTCAAGGTGGTCAGGCCCGAAACCACCGATTGGTAGGTCTCGGCCGTGGTGGTCAATTCCGCGGCCAGGGAGTCCCAGCTGCCCGCGGCGGCCAGTAGCGAACCCGACCCCGGGCCGGTGTACATGCGCGCGGAGTTGATCTCCGGCGGTAGTATTGCGAAATCCATTGTGTCACAGCTCCTTATCTTGGCTTGGTGGCGAACCCCCCTTCTTGGCGGCGCAGAAATATGCCGTGTTTGCAATGCGCCGGGTGATGTCGGACAGATTGGTACCGTGGCCCGGGATTCCGGGCGATAAGCGCTTATTTGAGTTCTGGGCGGACCACGCGAACTGTGCATATCCAGCCACCTTTGCGGTTTCGGTGACTATCTCTGGTGAACCCTATGAATTTCGACTGAATAAAGATAGGGCTGAACTGCGGAAAAATATGATCGCCGATCTTGATTGCCGCGGGCGTGAGCGGACTATTACCGCCAGCTCGCCGGCAGGTCGACTATGTGATTCGGGCAAAAGTCCTGGGCGGCCATGGACATGACGTTCCGCGCGTCCTCGGCCGACATCTTGGCTCGCAGCGTCATGAATGCGTATTCGGCTGGCGCATAACCCGATTCGGGGCCGGCCGGATCGTCCATCAGCTGGCACGCCTCTTTTTCCCTGTCCTGGCGGCTATCGGCATGGGCCACGCCCGAGCCAAACACCAAGGCCAGGACGGCCAGCCCGCCGGCGGCGGTCGTCGTGGGGGTTCTCACTGGTACTTCACCTTCAGTCGCGCTTCCGACGGCCCAGTGTAAGACGCGGCGTCGGCAGGAATTCATCGAAGATCGCTCGGCGATCGCCGTCGTTGGCCAGAATGGTCCGGTGCAGGTCGTTGCTCAGGGGCTGATGTCGGCGGCGGAGGACGTCGGCAAGATCGGCGCCGCGCTCGAAGAGGCCAACGGCCTCGCGGCGCTGCGGACGAGCAGCATCCTGCCCGCCGGGGCCGATGAGGTCAGCGCGGCGATCACGCCGTTGTTCATCGACCAGTCGAGGATCTATCGGGAACTGGCAGCGCAGGGCCAGGCGTTCGAGCAGCGGTTCGTGCAGCTCCTCGGCGAGGCAGGCGTCGCCTACACCCAGACCGAGCAGGCCGCGCTGCAGGCGCTGCGCGACGCGATCGGCGAGTTGGAAGCACCCTTCGCCTCGTTCGCCGCGCAGGCCGAGAACCCCGCCCCCACGAGCATCCCGCCGCTGAACGTGCCGCAGAACAGCTCGGTGGCACTGATCGTCGGCGGCACCACGTTCCCCCTGCCGGACGCCAAGTACGTCGGCTCGATCATGACCAACTTCCTGAACAACCCCACGCTGTCGCCGCTGCTCGGGGCGTCGGGGCAGTCGCTTTACACGCCAGAGCAGTTCTGGCCGTTCACCCCGCAACTCGGGAATCTGACGCTGGGACAGTCGGTGTCGCAGGGCGTGCAGCTGCTCAACAACGCCATCACCACCGAACTCGCGGCGGGCAACAAGGTGGTCGTCTACGGCACCTCGCAAAGTTCGCTGGTTGCCACCAACGAGATCCGCAACCTCATGGCCATGCCCAATCCGCCCGATCCAACCACGTTGTCGTTCTTTTTGACCGGTGATCCGGGCAACCCCAACGGCGGGTTCTTCGAACGCTTCCCCGGCCTGTACATCCCGCTGGTCGACGTGCTGATGAACGGTGCGACGCCGCCCAATTCGCCGTACCCAACGGTGGTCTTCACCAATCAGTACGACATGGTGACGAATTTGCCCCGGTACGTGCTCAACCCCGTCAGCGACCTCAACGCGTTCATGGGGTTCGCGCTCTATCACGGGACGCACGACTACGTCGACCTGACACCGGGGCAGATCGCCAACGCGGTCGAACTGCCGACGTCGCCGGGGTACCACGGTGCCACCCACTACTACGAGCTGCTGACGCAGGACCTGCCGCTCGTCGCGCCGCTGCGTCTGTTCGTGCCGCAGCCGTTCGGCAACGCGCTGGCCGATCTGCTGCAGCCGGACCTGCGGGTGATCGTCGACATGGGCTACGGGTCGGGGGAGTACGCCGACATACCCACGCCCGCAAGCCTGTTCGAGCTGCCGAACCCGTTCACCATCGTCCCGGACCTGGTGCACGGCACGGTTCAAGGCCCGCAGGCGGCGCTGGTGGATCTCGGGCTGCTGCCGCCGTCGATGATGCCGACCGGTTACCCGTTCAACCCGGTGCTCGATCCCGGCCTGAACTTCCCGTTGCCGCAGTCCTCGGTCACCGGCGTCTCGCTGCTGACCGGGTTCGAGGGCCAGCTGATGCGCGCGTTGGGTCTGGTCCCGAGCTGGGACAACTGAGGGAAGTGTCATGACCGACCGGCGCAGCCCGTTCCGGGCCGATCTGTTGCAGGGCAAAGTCGCGTTAGTCACCGGCGGCGCAACCGGGCTCGGCCTGGAGGTCGCCCGCGTTCTGGGCAACCACGGCGCCCGCGTCGCCATTTGCAGCCGAAAGGAACCCAATCTCGAAGCGGCGGTTGCGACGTTGCGGGAGGAGGGGATTGAGGCGACATACGGCGTCTGTGACGTCCGCCGTGACGACGAGGTGACGGCCGTCGTCGAGGAGGTGCTGGGAAAGTTCGGCCAACTCGACATCGTCGTCAACAATGCCGCCGGAAACTTTCCCGTCCCGATAAGCGGCCTCAGCCCAAAGGGATTCAAGGCCGTCGTCGACATCGACCTACTGGGTACCTTCAACGTGTCGAAGGTTGCGTACGACCTTTGGCTGCGCGATCACGGCGGCGCGGTGGTGAACATCAGCGCCGCGATCCAGTACCGCGGCATGGCCCTTCAGGCGCACGTCGTTTCGGCCAAGGCCGGCGTCGACGCGCTGAGCCGCGCCTGCGCGATCGAATGGGGCCCCGACGGGGTTCGGGTGAATGTGGTTGCCCCCGGGGCGATGTCAGGCACCGAAGGGGTCAGGCGAATCACGGGCGATGCCCAGCACCGCACCACCCAGAACCCGCTGCGGCGCCCCGGTTCCACCACCGAGGTCGCGGATGCGGTGCTGTTCCTGGCCAGCGACGCGGCGTCCTACGTGACCGGAGCCGTCCTGGTGGTCGACGGCGGCGGATGGTTGACCGCCAGCGGCGTACCCGATTTGCCGGGCTATCACTGAGTCGCGGGCCGGCTCACATCTTCACGGTCAGCGGCCACACGTTCCAGATCTCGTCGCAGTACTCCGCAATGGCGCGGTCCGACGAGAACTTGCCGCTGCGCGCGGTATTCAGGATGGACATCTTCGTCCACGACTCGGTGTCGCGCCACGCCGCGCTCACGCGCTCCTGGCACTCCACGTAGGACGCGTAGTCTGCGCAGACCAGGAAGGGGTCGTTGTGGCGCAGGTTGTCCACCAGCGGCCGGAACACCTCGGTGTCCCCGTGCGAAAAGGTCCCGTTCGCAATCAGATCCAGCACGGCACGCAGCTCGTCATTTCCAGCTTGGGGGCCGTCGATGTAGTCGGCCGGGCGGTACCCGTTCGACTTGACGGCCTCGACCTCCTGCTCGGTCAGGCCGAACAGGAAGAAGTTCTCCGGCCCGACCTCCTCGCGCATCTCGACGTTGGCCCC
The DNA here is from genome assembly GCF_001672915.1 of Mycobacterium sp. 1245805.9. GTDB lineage: Bacteria > Actinomycetota > Actinomycetes > Mycobacteriales > Mycobacteriaceae > Mycobacterium. The sequence continues at coordinate 27,729 of NZ_LZKR01000020.1, forward strand.
GTCGAGCGTGCCGATGGTCAGGGCGCCGTTGATCATGAACTTCATGTTGCCGGTGCCCGAGGCTTCCTTGCCCGCGGTGGAGATCTGCTCGGACAGGTCGGCGGCGGGGTAGATCATGTGCGCGTTCTGCACATTGAAGTTCGGCACGAACGCCACCCTGATGAAGCGGTTCACGTCCGGGTCCGCGTTGACCGTCTCACCGACGGCGTTGATCAGCTTGATGATCCGCTTGGCCAGGAAGTAGCCCGGGGCGGCCTTGCCGCCGAAGATGAAGGCCCGCTGCGGGATTGACAACCCGGGATCCTGCTTGAGCCGGTGATACAGCGCGACGATGTGCAGGACGTTGAGGTGCTGGCGCTTGTACTCGTGGATGCGCTTGACCTGGACGTCGAACATCCAGTCCGGGTTGAGCTCGACGTCCGCCACCGAGTGGATGTATTTGGCCAGGCGCGCCTTGTTGTTGCGTTTGATGTCGTGCCATTCCCGGCGGAAGGCCGCGTCGTCGACGAACGGCTCCAGCCCGCGCAGGCGGCTCAGGTCGGTCAGCCAGCCGTCGCCGACGGTGCGGTCTAGCAGCTCGCGCAGCCCGGGGTTGGCCAGGGCGAGAAAGCGCCGCGGCGTCACGCCGTTGGTCTTGTTGCTGAACCGTTCCGGCCACAGCTCGTAAAAGTCTTTGAGCACACTGCTTTTCAGCAGTTCGGAGTGCAGTGCGGCGACGCCGTTGATGGCGTGACTGCCCACCGTGGCGAGGTGTGCCATTCGGACGCTCTTGCCGCCGTCCTCGCCGATCAGCGACATCCGGCGCAACCGGTCCTCGTCGCCGGGGAAGCGGGCGCGCACCTCGTCGAGGAAGCGGCGGTTGATTTCGTAGATGATCTCGAGGTGGCGTGGCAGCGATTCGGCGAACATCTCCAGCGGCCAGGTCTCCAGCGCCTCGGGCAGCAGGGTGTGGTTGGTGTAGCCGAACGTCGCGACCGTGATGTCCCACGCCTCGTCCCAGTCCAGCTGGCGCTCGTCGACCAACAACCGCATCAGCTCGGCGACGCCGATCGAGGGGTGAGTGTCGTTGAGCTGCAGGGCGAATCGCTGGGGGAGTTCGCGCACGCCCGCGTCCGCGAGGTCGTCCATGATGTGCAGCACGTGCTGCAGCGAGCAGGACACGAAGAAGTACTGCTGCAGCAGGCGCAGCCGCTTGCCGGCCTCCGGCTCGTCGTTGGGGTAGAGAACCTTGGTGACGGTTTCCGACGTCACCTCGTCCTCGACCGCCTTGTAGTAGTCGCCGGTATTGAAGGCCTCCAACGCGAACGACTTGACGGCCCGCGCGCTCCACAGCGTCAGCACGTTGCAGGTGTTGACGCCGTAGCCCTGGATGGGCGTGTCGTAGGCGACGCCCTTCAGCATGCGCCCGGGTACCCACCGGACGCGGTCATGGCCGACGTCATCGGTGTAGTGCTCGGCGTAGCCGCCCCACTTGACCAGGTAGTTGACGTCGGGTTTGGCGATCTCCCAAGGGTTTCCGCTGTCCAGCCAGTTGTCGGTCTGCTCGACCTGCCAGCCGTCGTGGATCTCCTGGTCGAAGATGCCGAATTCGTAGCGGATGCCGTAGCCGATCGCCGGCCGCTCGAGCGTGGCCAGCGAGTCGAGGTAGCACGCCGCGAGCCGCCCGAGGCCGCCGTTGCCCAGTCCCGGTTCCTCCTCGCACGCCAGGACCGTGTCCAGGTTCTGTCCCATCGCCGCGAGCGCCGTCTTCGCCGCCAGCTCCATGTTGAGGTTCAACAGGTTGTTGCCGAGCTGCGGGCCCATCAGGAATTCGGCCGACAGGTAGCAGGTCACCTTGCGGCCGAGGTCCAGCGAGGTCTGCGTCGAGGCCACCCGGCGGTCCTGCATGCGGTCGCGCACGGCAAGCGCCAGCGCCCGGTAGTAGTGCTCCGGCCGCAACGCCGCGGCCGGACGACCAACGGAGTAGCGCAGGTGGTCGGTGATCGCCCGCTGCAGCGCCGCCGCGCTCATCCCGGTGCGGGAGTGCTCGGTCAAATCGGCCCGCGTGGGGGTGGGGGGCGTCTGCTCGACATCGGTCATCGTGGGTCCTACTCCCTAGGGGTGGGCGGCAGGTGAGTCAGTGTTGCAGCGATGTTTGCACATCAGGCGCGCAATTGCCGTCTGAGAAGTGAACGCCAGCCCACATACTGGCGACGAGCAAGCGTTGCGGTCCGCAACGCAAGCGTCAGCTGTCGGGCTTGAAGCGGTACGTCTCGCCGTGAGCGAGGTAGACGAATTTGGTGCTCGTGGTCGAGGCCTGGGCTGCCCGCTTGAAGTCGTCGAGACCGGACAGGAAGACCGAGAAGTCGTTGTAGTGGATCGGGATCGCGGTGCGAGGTTTGGTGATCTCGACGGCCCTCACGCCTTGCTCGCCGGTCATCGTGACGACCGTGACAAGGAAGGTCGTGCCACCGGTGTGGATCAGGCCGAGGTCGATGTCGGGGTAGCGGCGCGGGATTTCCTCGAGGCTGTCGACGAGCATCGTGTCCCCGGTGATGTAGAGCCGGTAGAGGTTGTCGTCATTGCGGCTGAAGTCGAGCAAGTGCCCGTTGACGGGCATCAGCAGTTCGTTGACCGCCTCGTCCGTGGAGTGCTTGCCCGGCATGGCGGTGATGGTCAACGTCGCGTCGCCCTTGTGCACCGCGAGCGACTCCCAGGTGTCGAGGGCATAGCCGCGCTCGAAACCCAGAGCGCTGAGCTTGTCCACCGCGTCAGCCGTCGACACGATGGGCAGGTTCTTGTCGAGCTGTTGTGCGGCGACGTCGTCGAAATGGTCGCCGTGGTAGTGCGACAAGACGATCAGGTCGATAGGTGGCAGGTCGGCGATCTGGCAGGCGGGCTCGACTTCGCGACGGGCCCAGATGCCGTGGCCCAAATTGACGTGCTCGCCTTTGTGGAGGAAGGCGGGATCGGTCAGGATCGTCAGGCCGCAAAACCGGATCAGGGTGGTGGCGTTACCGATATAATAAACACCGCCTTCGTCGAAATCGGCTGTGCCACTGCTCGTTAGGTTCAAGGAAGCCACCGCGTGCTCTCCTTCCAGGGGTGATTCCCTGCCATCGTGATGCTCGTCCCGCTACCGGTTTTGGGATATGGCGTTTCCAGTCTGAAGCAGATCGTGCCGACGGGCTAGACCCGCGGCGTTCAGGTCCCGCTATGCACCGCGATGCGGCTACGGCGCAGAATGCTCAGCAGTGGACCAGCGCACGAGCGGTGAACCCGTAGAGCCACGCCAGTTGCCGTTGGCGTCGGGCGGCGCGCGCTGGCTGATCGCCGCGGCCGTCCTCGGTTCGGGGATCGCGTTGCTGGATGGCACCGTGGTCAACGTCGCGCTGCCGGCCATCGGCCGCGACCTGGGCGGAGGTCTGACCGGTCAACAGTGGGTCCTCGACGGCTACCTGCTGACGCTGAGTGCGCTGCTGCTCGCCGGTGGCGCGGCGGGCGACCGCTATGGGCGCCGAAGGGTTTTCATCGCCGGGCTGGTCGTTTTCACCGCCGCGTCTGTGGTCTGCGGTCTTTCGCCGACGGTCGGATGGCTGGTCGGCGCCCGGCTGGCGCAGGGTGTCGGCGCGGCGGCGCTGGTTCCGGGCAGCCTGGCGTTGATCGACGCCGGCATCGTCGACGACGACCGGGGCCGGGCCGTCGGGATCTGGGCCGGCATGTCGGGGGTGACGACGGCGCTCGGCCCGTTCATCGGCGGCTGGCTGGTGGATGCGGCGTCGTGGCGCTGGGTGTTCTTCTTGAACCTCCCGCTGGCCGTGGCGGTGGTGTGGATCGCCGCCCGGCACATCCCCGAATCGCGCGATCCGACGGCGCGGGGCCGTCCGGACGTTCTGGGAACCGCCGCCGTCACCGTCGGGCTGTCCGGGGTGATCTACGCGCTCATCGAGGCGCCTTCGCGCGGTTGGACATTCGCCACGGCGATCGCCGCCGCCGTCGGCGCGGCGGCGCTGCTTGCTTTCCCAATGATCGAACGACGCGCGCAATCACCGCTTCTGCCCTTGCAGCTGTTGCGATCCCGGCAATTCACCGGCGCCAACCTCGCGACCCTGGCCGTCTACACCGCCGTCGGCGGGGCACTATTCCTGTTGGCCCTGCAGCTGCAACAGAGCCTGCACTACTCCGCGCTCGCGGCGGGGCTGGCGATGCTGCCGATGACGGTGATCATGCTGATCGGCTCGCCGTGGGCCGGCGCGCTCGGGCAGCGGGCTGGGCCGCGGCTGCCGATGACGGTCGGGCCGTTGATCGCCGCGGCGGGACTGGCGTTGATGGCGCGGATCGCGCCCGGGGCAACCTACCTCGGCGCGGTGCTGCCCGCGGTCGTCGTGTTCGGCGTCGGGCTGGCGATCACCGTGGCGCCGTTGACCGCAGCCGTCCTGTCCGCCGTCCCCGACGGCTACGCGGGCACCGCCTCCGGCGTCAACAACGCCGTCGCGCGCCTCGCCGGGTTGCTTGCCGTCGCCGTGCTGCCGGCTGCGGCCGGCATCAGCGCCGGCCCGGGTCAGCCGCTCGGTCCCGGTTTCTCGGTGGCGATGATCATCACCGCCGTCGCATGCGTGGTCGGCGCATTCATCGCGGCGCTGACCGTCCGGACCGGCGGGGATTTCGCCCACCAGATGCTGCCCGGCATCAACCACGCCTGCCAAGACCCGTGCACCAGACGCCCGGGCCTCGCCGGGGACGCGGCCTAGGCTGGGAATGCGGAAAGCGCCTCGGGGATATCGTGACTTCTCGTCGCGGTCGTCTGGCGCGCAACGGCGCCACCCTCACTGATTCCGAACCGCCCGTGCAGCCGTGCCAGGCACGTGGGCGCCCACCAATTCCGCCGTCCCATCACGTGCATGAACGCCGGCAGCAGCACCACCCGCACCAGCGTGGCGTCCGCGGCCACGGCCAGCGTGAGGCCCACTCCGAACATCCGCATGAACGACACCTGCGCGGCGATCAATGCGGCGAACGAGATCGACATCACCAGCGCCGCCGCGGTTACCACCCGACCGGTGCGGGCCACGCCGAGCGCGACGCTCTCGTCGTTGTCGGCGCGGGTGCGTCCCGAGGCGAGCCAGAATTCACGGATGCGCGAAACAACGAAGACTTCGTAGTCCATCGACAGGCCGAAGGCGATGCAGAACAGCAGCACCGGAATGTTGGCCACCAGTGTTCCGGTGGATGTGGTCCCGAGGCCGCCGAGGTGATGGTCCTGGAAGATCCACACCATCGCGCCGAACGCCGCTGTCAGCGAAAGCACGTTGAGGACAAGAGCTTTGAGCGGCATCACGACGCTGCCCGTCAGGAGGAACAGCAATACGAACGTGACCGCGGCGATCAGGCCCAGCACCAGCGGCAGCCGCGACGTGATCGCGTTGACGCTGTCGCGATTGGTCTGCGCGGTCCCGCCGAACTCCACCGTCCTCCCGTCGGGACGCGGTACCGCGTGCAGGCGACGCAGCTGGGCCTCGGACCGGTCGGAGAACAGCGGCGCGGTGGTCCTGACGGTGAGAAACGCGCTGCCCTCTACCCGGCCGGTCGGCGCCGACGGGGGAGCGACCGGCGCCCCGGCCACGAAGGTGCCGACCGGACCCGACACCGCCGACACGTCGGGCACCCGCGACAGATCCGCTGCGTACCTGGCGATTTCGGCGTCCGGCACACCGCCGACGTCCGGGGCGACGATACTGACCGAGGTGGCCGAGTCGTTGGCGAAATCGGTGCGCAACTGCTCGCCGACCTGGCGAGCCGAAGCGGAGTCCGGCAGCACCCGGTCGTCGGGAAATCCCCACCGCACCCCGAGGAACGGCATACCGACCAGCAACAACAAACCGACTACGCTCAGTCCGATCGGAATCGCATGCCGGATGACGAATTTCGTTGAACGAAACCAGAATTCGTTTTCTACGTGCGGCTGGCCCGGCGCCGTCCGGCCGCGCACGCGGCGCACCAACCGGCCCACGTCCAGCGCGTTCAGTCGATCCCCGAGCAGGACGATGGCCGCGGGCGTGATCACCACCGCCGCCGTCGCGGTGAACGCGACCGTCGCGATTCCCGCGTAGCCGAACGACTTCAGGAAGTGCATCGGGAACAGGATCATTGCGGCCATCGACAGCGCGACCGTCGTCGCCGAGAACAACACCGTGCGGCCCGCCGTCGCCATGGTGCGTATGAGCGCGTCGTCACGGCTCGCCCCGTCGGCCATCTCGTCCCGGAAGCGGCTGACGATGAGCAGCGTGTAGTCGATCGCCAAGGCCAGGCCCAAGGCGGTGCTGAGGTTGAGCGCAAAGATCGACACATCGGTGGTGAACGCGATCAGGCGCAGCACCGCCAGTGCGCCGAGGATCGACATTCCGCCGATTGCGATCGGCAAGGCGGCGGCGAACAAGCCGCCGAACACCCAGACCAGGACGAGGAAGCTGAGCGGTATGGCGATCGCCTCCACCACCAGCAGATCGCGCTGCGCCTGCCCGGTGATCTGCGCGTTGACCATCGCGACGCCGCCCGACGCCACGCTGACCCCATTGCGGTCGTGCGCGAATCGCTGCGACAGGGCATCGGCGTATTTCTGTGAGTCGGTCTCGCTGCCACCGATACCCGCGACGATCAGCCCGGACCTGCCGTCCTTGCTCACCAGCGACGCGGCGGCGGGGGGCGGCGCCGTCCACGCCGAGGTCACGCTGGTCACATGCGCGGACCGGCTCAGCTGATCGGCGATATCGGTGCCGACCGCGCGGGCCGCCGTGCTCATTGCGCCGTCCCGGTCGGAAATGATGAACAGCAATTGCACGTCGCCCTGGCCGAACTTGTCGGTCAGAAGCTTTGTTGCCCTTGCCGATTCGGACGTGGGATCCTGCAGTCCGCCGGCCGACAGGCTCTTGGCGACCGGGATTCCGAAGATGCCCGCGGCGACCATCACGAGCGCCGCGGTGGCGATGGTCCGTGCCGGTGCGGCGATCGCCAGCTCTGCGATGCGGCGCAGCAGGTCGCCCCGGAATGCACGGGTGATGTCGGTGACCGCCGTCCGACGGGTCACGGTTCCAGACTGTCCGATGCCGCCCGCCATGGGGACCACCCGCCCTTAAAGAAATTCCGATCTCAACGGTCGGTGACTTTTGTCAACAATGGGTGACTTGAAGCGTACGCCGCGTCGGGATCTCAAGTCAACAGCGGCTGACATACAGTTTGGGGATGGGTACGAAGAGGCCTCGAAACGCAGCTCAGACCCGTGCCGACATCCTCGCGGCGGCGCGCCGCCGTTTCGCGACGGAAGGTTTCGAGCGCACCACGCTGCGGGCCATCGCGGCGGATGTCGGCGTGGATGCTGCGCTGGTGATCCGCTACTTCGGCAGCAAGCAGGACTTGTTCGCCACAGCGACCGAATTCACCATCAAGCTGCCCGACCTGACCAGGGCCGACCCTGGCGACATTGCGGACATGCTGCTGCCGCGCTATTTCGCGGTGTGGGAGGACGACCAGTCGTTCCTGGCATTGCTGCGGGCGGCTATGACAAGCCGGGTCGCGGCGGACACGCTCAATGAAACCTTGGCCACGCACGTTGCGCCGACGCTGAGGGGCGCCACGCCGGACCATCACCTGCAGCGGATTGCGTTGACGGATGCGTTCGTCATCGGGCTTGCCGCGACGCGATCCGTGCTCGCCACACCGATAGCCAACCTCAGCCGCGAAGAACTCAGCCGCTGGGCCGGCCCGGTGTTTCGGCAGCTGCTAACTGGACCGGCCCCGTCGTAGCTGCCGTCCCTAACCGGTGACCGTCATCTGGTCGTCGCTGCTGGCCCACGACCGGGCGAAGACGTCGATCGGCACCTGCTCGTCGCGGCCCTCCTCGATGCCGCTGTCGTTGAGGTGAACGACGCCGGAGGCGGTGTCCACGCCGGTGACCACGACGGCGTGGTTGGCTTCCGGTTGGCCGTCCGGGGTCTTGTCCTCGACCGGCTCGCGCCAGATGACTTCGGAGTTGACCCCCACGATCACCTTGCGTCCCTTGGCCAGATCCCGCTCGAGCGCCGCCATCCCCGTCGGGACACCGGTCTTCGCGGCGCTCTCCTCGTCGGTCGAAACGGCCCGGATGCCGTAATGCGCGAGCAGCGCCGGCTCGTCGTCGAACGAGGTGCCGTCGCCGGGCTTGCGCTTCTTCGGCTTGGTATAGATCGGCCCGGCGTGGACGGTGCTCGGCGTGGATTGGGCCAGCTTGACGATGGCCTGCTCGGTGGGCGGCTTGCCGGTCAGTTCACCGACCACGTCGGCGACCGCCATTTCCACGCAGTCGTCCTCATATCCCTGGTAGCGCCAGAACGGGGCGGCCGCCGCGGGGTTGCCGTACAGCGTGCCCTCGCCGCGAGGCGGGTCGGGCGTGGCGTGCGCGGTGCCCACCGCCAGGCCCAGCGCGGTGGCGGCGGCCAGCATGGCGACGCCCGCGGCCCGGGCCGCGGGCCCAATGCGCGTGCCGATCATGCCGGGAATATCTCAGGAGTGCGGCGCGGCGTTACTTTGTTTCGGCGTCACTTTGTTTCGGCGTTACGTTGTTCCGGCGTTACGTTGTTTGGGTGCCACGACCCATGCGCTTCGACGTCAGCGACGTCGTCGGCGAGCAGGCGTGGTTGGCGGCCACCTACTACCCGGCGCCGCGCGGCGCCGACGCCCTGCTCGTCTGCCTGCCGGGCGGCACCTACAGCCGCGAGTACTGGGACCTGAAGTTCCCGGGCCGCAGTGGCTACAGCTTCGCCGACTTCGCCACCGGGAACGGCTACGGTGTCGTGACGATCGATCCGCTGGGCACCGGCGAAAGTTCCAAGCCGGCACGAGATTTCGATTTCAGCGACATCGCCGCCGCACTCGCGCGGGCCGTCTCCGCGCTGCCGGAGGCAACCGGCGAGGGCGCCCCCGTGCTCGCCGTCGCGCATTCGCTGGGCGGTTACCTCGCGATCGTTCAGCAATCGCTGTTTTCCAGCTACGCGGGGCTGGCCGTCCTCGGCTGCACCAACCAACACGTCGCGCCGCTGAACCTGGATGCCGGCTTCATCGCCCGAGCGGCCACCGCCGAGGGCCGCGCCGAGCTCGCCCGGCAGATCCTCGCCGCCCTTCCCGAGCCGTATGCCGAAGGCCCGCGCGAGTACATGCAGAGCTGGTTCCACCTGGCCGATGTGCCCGCCGACGTCGTGGCGGCGGACTGCGTCACCGCAAAGTCGGTGGTACCGCGGGTATTCGGCACCGCGATGATCCCGGGCGTGGTCGCCGAGCACGCCGCACAGATCGACGTTCCGGTGCTCGTCGGCTTCGGTGTCGTCGACGTCTCCCCGGACCCACGCGCGGAGGCCGGCCTGTATCGCCGCAGCCCCGACCTCACCACCGTCGTGCTTCCCGAAAGCGCGCACTGCCACAACATGGCATCGAGCCGGCAGCGGCTGTGGAGGCGCGTGCTCGATTGGGTCGCGACCGTAAGGTAGGCGTCGTGACCCAGACTCTCGACGAACGGCTCGCCCGCTTCGCGCCAGCCGTGCTCAGCCTTTTTCGGTTCGTCTACGGCTTGCTCTTCGCCGCATGTGGCTCGATCATCCTCTTCGATTGGCCCGTCCCTCCGGCATTTCCCGCCGCGTTCGGAGCCTGGCCCGCCTGGTATGCCGGCCTGATCGAATTCGTCACCGGGCTGCTGATCGGGGCCGGGTTGTTCACCCGCCCCGCCGCTTTCATCGCATCGGGGCAAATGGCGGTCGCCTACTTCTGGATGCATCAACCGAAAGCGCTGTGGCCGGTCGGCGAACCGCCCGCCGGCAATGGCGGGCTGCTGGCGATCCTCTTCTGCTTCGCTTTCTTCCTGTTGGTCTTCACCGGTGGCGGGCCCTACTCGATCGACGCCCTGCGCGGCGGGCGCGCTACACCGCGCAGTGCGGGTGCGGTTCCGGGTCGAAACACGTGACGGTTCCATAGGGACAGCGCGGCAGGTAGATGCCGCCGCCTCTCCGCCAGCCTTTCCTGACCAGCTTTCTGGCGAGGTAGCGCGACGCCGTCAATGCCTTGGCTTTCTCCGGCGCGGGGTAAAGGCGTGGGTTGTCGTAGGCGTCATAGATGTCTTCGGCGAGCGCGTCGATGAGTTCGATGACCTCGCGGGGTGTGGCCATGCCCCATCAGGTTCCCGTTTCGATGACCAGGGAATCTTGTCATCGACAGGTTTATTTCATTCGGTGATAATGGCATTCTCTATATTCGAGAAGCCGTTTCCGAGGCGGAGGAGAGGACATCCGAATGGGCGCAGACCGACGATGCGACGGGCTGGTCGCGCTCGTCACGGGAAGCAGCCGGGGGCTGGGCAAGGCGATCGCCGAGCGGCTCGCCGCGCACGGTGCCACGGTGGCGCTCACCGCCCGCACGATGGAACCCGATGCCAAGTACCAGGGATCGCTGAGCCAGACCCGTGACGAGATCGTGGCCGCCGGTGGCCGCGCCATCGCCGTCCAGGCCGACCTATCCGAATCCGGTGAGCGCGAAAGGCTTTTCGCGGAGGTGGTGAGAGCCGTCGGCGCCCCGGACATTCTCGTCAACAACGCGGCGGTCACGTTCCTGCGGCCGCTCGACGGGTTCCCCGAGCGGCGGGCGCGGCTGATGATCGAGATGCACGTGCTCGGCCCGCTGCACCTGAGCCAGTTGGCGATTCCCGCGATGCGAGAGCGCGGGCGAGGCTGGATCCTCAACCTGACGTCGGTGGGCGGCGACCTGCCGCCGGGCCCGCCGTTCTCCGAATTCGACCGGACCGCGGGCTTCGGCATCTACGGCACGGCCAAGGCAGCGCTCAACCGGCTCACCAAGAGCCTCGCCGCCGAGCTCTACGACGACGGCATCGCGGTCAACGCCGCCGCCCCGTCCAACCCGGTGGCGACCCCCGGAGCCGGCACCCTGGACCTGGCCAAGACCGACACCGAGGACATCGAACTGATCGCCGAGACCGCCTTCCGGTTGTGCACCGGCGACCCGAAGACCATGACCGGGCGCATCGCGCACACCCAGCCCTTCCTGGCGGAAGTCGGCTGGTCGAACCCGGTCGGCTAGGTGACCGAGCTCGACCTGGACGAGCTGCGGGGGCGGCTCGCGGCCGCGGGCGTTGCCGATCTCGCCCCGCTGGCCGGTGGCGCGTCCAGCCTCACGTTCTCCGGTGAGCGCGGCGGGCGGGCGGTGGTGATCAAGGTTGCCCCGCCCGGTGTGGCGCCCGTGGCGCACCGCGACGTGCTGCGCCAGGCGCGCGTCATGAAAGCGCTTGCGGGGAGCGGTGTTCCGGTCCCCGAGGTGCTGTGGGAGGACGCGGGCCGCCCGCCGCTCTTCGTGATGTCGCGCGTCGAAGGCGACTGCGTGGAGCCACTTTTCGACGATTGCCCGCCGGCCGCCGACCTGGCCGGGCGTTACCGCGAAGCGTGCCGCGTCATGGCCGCCCTGCACCGGTTGTCACCGGCCGACCTCGGATTGGCGTGTGAACCGGTCATGGAACCGGTTGCGGAGGTGCGGCGGTGGTCCGAGACCCTGCAGACCGTCGACGCGGCGCTGGTGCCCGGCTGGCCGGGCGTGCGGGACGCGTTGCTGGCTTGCGCGCCCGCGGCTCTGGGCCCCAGCGTGGTCCACGGCGACTTCCGGCTGGGCAACCTGCTGGCCGACGGCGCGCGCATCAACGCGGTGATCGATTGGGAGATTTGGGCGATCGGTGACCCGCGCATCGACGTGGGCTGGTTCCTGATCAACTCGGACCCGGACACCTACCGGCGCGTCCGATCGCCCGGCATCGCGCCCCCGACCCGCGAGCTCGCCGACATCTACCAACACGAGTTCGGTTGTCAGGTCGGCGATTTGGGCTGGTTCAGCGCGTTGGCCTGCTTCAAATCGGCGGCGACCTGGTCGCTGATCGTCAAGCACAACCGCCGAAGGCGCTCTCCCCGAGCCGAATTGGAAGCCATGGCGCCGACTCTGCCGAGGCTGCTGGAACGCGCCCGGTCACTGCTGGACTAGCAGCGGATCAGCGGCACCGCGCATACAAGTTTTGGCAGACCATCCCGACACGATCCGAACGCTTGGATGGGCCGACCTCGTCGCGCGGCGACGCGTACAGGTCGGGCGTCTCCGTGATTATCCGATCGATCACCCCGGGCCCCGGCGTGAAGGGGTCCACCGGGTCCGCCTGTGCGATGCCGACGCCGAACGTGAGCGACGTGGCCGTCATCCCACCGGCCAGGAGGGCCAGGGCGAGCGGGCGACGTTTCATAGCTGACGATCGTAGCGTTCCGGAGAAGGTAATGGTCGCCCCCCAGCATTACGATCCGAAGTCGCATTTCAATCACGAATGCAATACAACTGCGGCGGTTCGACCAGCAAATGCCGCCAGCTGAATTCGGCACTGCCTACGGTGTCGTCCGTGAGGCCCATCGCCGTGGTCGTCCGCCGCGCGGCGGTTGTCGCGGTCTGCCTTACCTTGCTCGTGACGAGGGCGGCGGGGGCCAGCGCTGACCCCGAAGTCGACCCGGCCGCCGCCACCGCGCCGGCGGGCGAGGGGTCGGTCCCGTCGAACCCTCCAGCAACCCTCCAAACCCCGGATGGCTGGACGCTTGGCCTCGGCGCGAAAGACGAGTCGCAGGTTCCGGTGGCGCCGTTGACCACCGCTGCGTCGTCGCGCGAATACCTGTCGAGCGGAATCTTCGTCGGCTCACTGATCGGGCCCGAACAGCCCAGGGGCGAACTCGAGGTGGGCTACGAGATCGGCTGCGGCATCGACATGAGCACGTCCAACGGCGTCACGATGGCGGGCAGCGCGGGCGTCACGCCGTCGCTCGGAACGACGGCATTGCTCCCCGGGGTGACGACGGGCATCCTGCCGTTGATCTCGACGCCGGTGAACGGTGTGCTCAGCGTCGGTCTCAAGCCCGGCCTGGTGATCGTGGTGCCGGTGATCAAGAAGGAGTTCAAGGGCGCGAGTCCCTGGGTGATGATCAGCAACTTCCACGTCAAGATCGACGGATGCGTGGGCCAGTCGTTCATCCGCTCCTATGCCACGCTGACGCGGATCACCGATCAATCCGACGTGATCTTGTCCTACGTCGGCACCACCAAGGCTGTTTAGCCGCGGGGGATGCCGGCCAGCTTGTCGGCGAACTTCGCCTCGGCGGCCGCGCGCAACCGGAGCAGGTGTTCGGAGGGGAACAGGTCGGGCGCCGGCTGACGGTCCTTCAGTAGAAGGCGGGCCAGCGTCACCTTGTGCACTTCGGTGGGACCGTCGGCAAGGCCGAGCACGAACGACTCGACCAGGTACTGCACGAAGGGCATCTCGTGCGTGGTGCCCAGCGATCCGTGCAGCTGAAGCGCCCGCGCCGAAACGTCGTGCAACACCTTCTGCATCATCGCCTTGACCGCCGAGATGTCCGCCCGCACCGCCTTGTAGTCGTTGAATTGGTCTATCTTCCAGGCGGTTTGCAGCGTCAGCAGCCGGAAGGCCTCGATCTCCATCCACGAGTCGGCGACCATCTCCTGGACCAGTTGCTTGTTGGCCAGCGCCTCGCCCTGGGTGTAGCGCGACACCGCCCGCTCGCAGATCATGTCGAAGATGCGGCGGACCAGGCCCACCGTGCGCATGGCGTGATGAATTCGCCCGCCGCCCAGGCGGGTTTGGGCGACGACGAACGCCCCGCCACGCGGACCCAGCATGTGATCGGCGGGCACCCGCACGTCCTCGTAACGGACATAGCCTTCGCGCCCACCGCCCAGCGGTTGATAACCCAGCCCGACGTCGCGCATCACGTTGATGCCCGGGGTGCCGCCCGGTACGACGAACATCGAGTAACGCTCGTACGGTGGCGCCTCGGGGTCGGTCATCGCCATCACGATGATGAACGACGCCATCGAAGCGAACGACGAAAACCACTTCTCCCCGTTGATGATCCAGTGGTCGCCGTCTTGAACCGCGGTGGTGCGGAACACCTTGGGGTCCGCGCCGCCCTGCGGTTCGGTCATGGAGAAGCACGACACGATGCGGTTGTCCAGCAACGGCTCGAGGTAGCGCGCCTTGAGCTCGGGGGTGCCGTAGTGCGCGAGGATCTCGCTGTTGCCCGAATCGGGGGCCTGCGAACCGAAGACGATCGGCGCGCACTCGGAACGACCCAGGATCTCGTTGAGCAGCGCCAATTTCACCTGGCCGTACCCCGGGCCGCCCAGGTGCGGGCCAAGGTGGGTGGCCCACAGCCCGCGCTCCTTCACGACCTGCTGCAGTGGCGGGATCAGCGCCTGGCGCACCGGATCGTTTAGGTCGTGCGACTCCTTGACGATCAGGTCGATCGGTTCGCACTCGCTGCGCACGAACTCCTCGACCCATTTCAGTTGTTCGGCCCACTGCGGGTCGGTGGAGAAGTCCCACGACATCCGTCGTCCCCTCTCGATTCGGTCACCGGGACCACTTTTTCCGGCGTTCGGCCGCTTCCTCGGTCGCGTGCGAGAGCACCTGGTTGCGGTTCTCCAGCTCCAGGGCCGACGAAAGGCTCGCCGCGTCGGTATTCACCTGCAGCGCACGCTTTGTCAGCTGGACGCCGAGCGGGGCCAGGTCGGCGACCAGCGACGCCAACTCCGTCGCGCGCTCGAGCAACCGATCGGGTTCGACGACCTCGCTGACCAGCCCGCGCCGATCGGCCTCGGCGGCCGAGACCGTGCGGCCGGTGAGCATCCAGTCGGCCGCAACGCTGGTGCCGACGATGCGGGGGAGGTGATAACTCATGCCCATCTCGGCGCCGGACAGCCCGAGCAGGATGGCGGCGTTGCCGAACGATGCTTGCGCCGAACAGATCCGGATGTCGGCGGCGAGGCACAGCGCGAACCCCGCGCCGACACACGGGCCGTTGACGGCGGCGATGACGGGCTGCGGCAACTGATATATGCCTTCGGCGAGCGCCGCCATGCCCTCCTGGAAGCGCATCCGGTCCAGCGCGGGGGCGGTCGGCTCCGGCACGTCGGGCCCGAAGTCGCGCATGTCGATCCCGGCGCAAAAGCCGCGACCGGCGCCCGTCAGCACGACGGCACGCGCCGACCGGTCGGCCGCCAAATCGCCCAGGGTCGCGCCCAATTCGGATTGCATGACCTCGTTGATGGCGTTGAGCCGCTCCGGTCGGTTCAACCGCACGACGACGACGCCGTCGCGGGGCCGGTCGAGTTCGAGCGTGTGTGGCACCCACCGATCGTAAAGCGTCTCTCGGCATAGGAGAATAACCTTCTCCGAAATCGCGAAGCTGTTCTCGTCCGCCGAGCGTGCGGCCAGCCGCACAGTCGGTGCCGAGCGTGCGGCCAGCCGCACAGTCGTCCGAGAAGGGCGCCTGGCGCTCAGTCGAAATTGGTGCCGCTGGTGAGCTCTTCCCATTTCGCGATCTCGGCCGCGCGGGCGTCAGCGACGTAACGGTAGAGGCCCAGGGCGTCGGGACCCAGCAGCAGGAATCCCGGGGGCTCGCTCGATTCGACCGCCGCGATGATCGCGGCCGCCGCCTTGGCGGGGTCGCCGGCCTGGTTCCCGTGCATCGTGTCGTTTTCCTTGCGGCGCTGCCCCGCGGTGGCCGCGTAGTCGTCGATGACCGTGGCTGTCTGCGCGAGCGAGCGCCCGGCGAAGTCGGTGCGGAACGCGCCGGGTTCGACGACCGTCACCGAGATGCCCAGCGGCGCGAGCTCGCCGCGCAGCGCGCCGCTCATCCCCTCGATGGCGGCCTTGGCGGCCGCGTAATACCCGGATCCGACCGGGGTGACGGTTGCTCCGATCGAGGAGATGTTCACGATCGCCCCGCTGCGGCGGGCCCGCATCCCCGGCAGCACGGCCTTGATCATCGCGACGCTGCCGAAGAAGTGCGTCTCGAACAACTCGCGCACCGCGGCGTCCTCGCCTTCCTCCACCGCGGCGCGATAGCCGTAGCCGGCGTTGTTGACCAGAACGTCCACGCCGCCGAACCGTTCGTCGGCCGCCCGCACCGCCGCGGCGACCTGCGCGGGATCGGTGACGTCGAGCGCGAGGGGAAGCACGCGCTGCGTCGGGCCCAGGTCGGACACCTTCGCGACGTCACGCGCGGTGACGACCGTGTTGTGCCCGGCGGCGATGACGGCTTCGGCGAGCGCGCGACCGAGCCCGGTCGAGCAACCGGTGATGAGCCAGGTGGACATGACGTGTCTCCTTCCGAGCGGGACGCACCGGGACGTTTGCCAGGGCATTGTGCCGCGAACACAACCGGATTAGATTCTGCCGACATGGAGCCCCGGTGGCCACCCCTCCAAGAGCCGACCGCCCGCAAGGCATGGAATCAGGTGCTGAAGCCGGTCGCCGCTCAAATGCAAACGTGCGCAACCCAATTGGCTGCTCGCTTGGTGGGGCGCCTACAGGCCGACGTGCCGAATGTAGTTCCTGACCCCACGGCTGTGGCGGAACAGCTGGCCAGCTGCGAAGCCATACTCCGCCAAATCGCTCAATGCATCGAAATCGGCGACGATCCGAGTCAATTCGACCTTGCACCGCCAACCAGCGTCATCGCCCGCTCTGGCGTGCAGCGGAACATTCCGCTCAACGAACTCGTTCGTTCCGTGCGCCTCGGGCAGCAGGAAACGTGGCAGTGGTTGTTCGAGCGGATAGCTGCCGCGCCGGCAGATGAACACGACAGGGCACTTGATCTGGCGACCAACTTGCTGTTCGCCTTCTGCGACGCACTCCTGGTTCAGGCGGAACGCCTATATGAAATCGAACGGGAGGCGTGGCTGCGCGGGGCTGCTGCTGTCCGCGCAGCCGCGGTTGACGACATCCTCGCCGAACGAGAAGACGATCCGCAGCGGGCGTCGAAACGGTTACGCTACGACCTCAATCGCCATCATGTCGGCGTCAGCATCTGGCTGGACGCGACGCGTGACGCCGCTGACGCACAATCGGCACTTACCGAAGCACTAAGGCAGCTCGCCGGCGCCGTCCCAACGCAAAGCAGCCTGATCCACCCAGCTGGCTCCATGGCAATCGCGGCCTGGCTCAGCCGACCGCAGCCATTCACCGCGGCCGAGCTGGACGGAGCGCACATTTGTGGCAACGCGCGACTGGCGGAGGGCGTTTGGGTGGCGATTGGTGAGCCGGGGTGGGGGATCGGCGGCTTTCGCCGCACTCATTCCGAGGCGTCGCACGCCCACCGGGTTGGCTCATTGCTCGGCGACCGCGCCGACCGCGTGACGCGATACCGCGACGTCGCGGTGGCGGCGCTGGCCAGCGCAGACGGCGAGCACGCGGTGGCGTTCGTCAAACGCATCCTGGGCCCCTTGGCCGCCAATGATGAGGCGACGTACCGGGTTGCCACCACACTTGCGGTGTATCTCGAGGAAAACCGGAGCCCCGCCAAGGCAGCGAAGCGGCTCACGGTGCATCCCAACACCGTCAGTTACCGCGTCAACCAGGCTGAAGGGTTCTTGGGCCGTTCCGTCGATACCAACACTCTGGACTTGTCTGTGGCGCTCGCTCTGCTGCCTGCGATTCGCCGATTGGCGCACAGCAACTCCGCCGAACTGTGACGACAGCACAACGGCATCACTGAACTCTGTTGCCGGGGCCCGAGTGGAGATGCCGGTGAGTCTCCTACCGTTTCGAGGCAACCGCGCCAAGCGGCCGCAATCGACACGAGGAGAAGTCGGTGAAAACTCTGCAAGAACTCGACGTCAATTACATGAGCGACGCTGATAACCCATGGGTACCGTTCACGCCACTGAGCGACCAGGTCTTCTTGAAGTACTGGAAGATCGATCCGGTGCGTGGTGAGATCGTCGTCTCGATGAGGGTGCCCGCCGACATCGAGCTGGGCACGCACTACCACACGGGCATCGTTGTCGCGCACACGATTAGCGGGGCCTGGCGGTACAAGGAAAACGATTGGGTCGCACGCGCCGGCGACACACTCTACGAGGTTGCCGGGTCCTCGCACACTCCCGAAGCTTTCGAGGACTCGGAAATGTTCTTCTACATGACGGGTGAGTTGCTCTTCCTCGATCAGGACAACAAGGTCCTCTGGCAGGAAAACCACAAGACATCCATCGACCGCTACAACCGCTACTGCGCCGACAATGGCATCCGGGCCCGCGACCTGACTCGGTGGGATGCCTGAGCCCGAGCGATTTCCGTCGTGCCCGTACGCCCAACGCTGAGCGGTCGAGCGACGCATTTCCGCCCAACAATTCAACGTTCGGCATCTAGTCCATCAGCGCGCGGCCCACGATCCGCGGGTCCGGCTCGCCCACGACGGCATGGTCTTTGTCGTCGTAGTCGGACTTGGCCAGAACGTAGCGCATCGCGTTGATCCGGGCGCGTTTCTTGTCGTTGCTGCGCACCACGATCCAGGGGGCGGCGTCGGTGTCGGTCGCGGTGAACATCGCCTCCTTGGCCGCGGTGTAGTCGTCCCATCGGGTCACCGACTCCATGTCCATCGGCGAGAACTTCCACTGCCGCACCGGGTCGACGAGCCGGATGGCGAACCGGGTGCGCTGCTCGGCCGGCGAGACCGAGCACCAGAATTTCGTCAGGTCGATCCCGTTGTCGACCAGCATCTGCTCGAAAACCGGCGCCTGCTCCATGAATTCGGCGTATTGCTCGGGGGTGCAGAAGCCCATCACCCTTTCGACGCCGGCGCGATTGTACCAGGAGCGGTCGAACAGCACGATCTCGCCGCCGGCCGGCAGGTGGGTGATGTAGCGCTGGAAATACCACTGTGATCTTTCGCGATCGCTCGGCTTCTCCAGCGCCACCACCCGCGCGCTGCGGGGGTTGAGATGCTCCATGAACCGCTGAATGGTCCCGCCCTTGCCGGCGGCGTCGCGGCCCTCGAACACGATCACGTGCCGACGGCCGGTGCGCTTGGCATGGTTTTGCAGCTTCAGCAGCTCAATCTGCAGCCTGCGCTTCAGCCGCTCGTATTCGTCGCGGGGCATGCGGTGGTCGTACGGGTAGCGCTCGCGCCACGTGTCGACGTGGTTGCCGTCCCGGTCGAGCAGGATCGGGTCGTCGTCGTCCTCGTCGTTGACGGTGTAGCCGTGCTCGCTAGTGGAAAGGGCGTCCAGATCTATCTCTGCCATAGTCCGGGGTATTCCCCGGCGCGGCACCGATTCATCAACTCGCGGCGCAGCGCTCCAGCCGGAAGGTGCGCTTGAATCCGGCGGGCTGCGTCGTCAGCGTCACCTCGACCGCGCCGCTCGGGGCGACGACGTAGCGCTCCTCGACGTCCGGACCCTCGCTCCACCGCCCGACCGGTTGGCGGCCGAGGTCGTCCCGGTCGCGCAGGGCCGGGTCGAACGGGAAGAGCACCGGGTCATAGGGCGTGACGTCGCCGTCGGGCCGCCCGTCGATCAGGCGGCTGCACTCCACGAAGCGGAAGTGTCCGATGTTGTGCGCGGCCCGGTAGGTGCGCCGGACGACCAGCGGCGTCCGCCCGTCCGCCGGAAGCGACGCGTCCTTGGGCACGATCGGGTCGAAGACCACGTCGGTCCCGGCCTGCGCCTCGCGGAAGACCCCGAAGTGCCGCGAAAAGCGTTCGGACAACGCGAAACCCGCTTCCTTGTCGAGGAACACCGCCAGGCCGATCGCCGTCGCCGCGAAGGGGTGCGGGGAGCGCTTCACCCGCTTTTCACCGAAGGCGCTGCGCAGCATCCGGGTGACCAGCGGGAAGCCCCCGGCCCCGCCCACCACGTAGATGCCCGCCACCTCCGACCAGGCCACGTCCTTGCCGTCCCGGGCCGGACCGTGCAGGACGCGCTGCAGCAGTTCGGTTGTCTGGTCGACGAGCGGCGCGCACACGGAGTAGACATCGTCGATGCCGCAGGAGAACGGGGGCCGGTCGACCGCGTCGATTCCCGTGAGGTCCACCAGGAAACGGCGGGTCTGCGGTCCGACGGCCTCCTTGCGGGCAGCGCACTCGTCCTTGAGCAGTTCGCGGGTGGCGGGGTCCGCCCCGTTCATGTTCAGCCGGCCGAGGACCAGGTCCACGATCGCCTCGTCGAAGTCGTCACCGCCGAGGCGCTGGATGCCCTCGCTGACCACGACCTCGTTCTCGTGCCCGGTCATCCTCAGCAACGACGCGTCGAAGGTGCCGCCGCCGAGGTCGTAGATGAGGACGTGCTCTCGCTTGGCGGTGATCGTGGAGCGGTACCGGTGCGCGTACTCGAGGCTGGCGGCCGACGGCTCGTTCAGCAGCGCGACGACGTGGAACCCCGCCGCGACGAAGGCGTCCAGGGTCAGCAGGCGCTGGGCGCTGGAGGCGTTGGCCGGCACGCTGATCGCGGCCTCGATGGGCTCGCCGGGCGCGAGGGTGGCATTGGAACGCGTTTGCAGGTCGCTCTTCAGCTGCGCCAGAAAGCCGGTGAGCAGGTCGGCCAGCCGATGGTCACGGCCGGCCAGGTTTACCTCGGTCTGCGGGCCGGCATCGTTGAGAAGGCGTTTGAACGATCGCAACACCGACCACCCCGGCTCGTGGCGGACGGCGGCGGCGTCCACCCCGAATCGCAGTCGCCCGTCGGTGTGGGCGGCAATGAGCGACGGCCACGCGTCCAGCCCGTCGAACGAGATGACCGGATAGTTGCCCCGGTCGACTTCCGCAACGACGGTGTGGGTGGTGCCGAAGTCGATACCGAGCCTCATCGCGCAATTTTAGGACCGCGCCACGGTTTCCGGCATCACCCTTTCCCGGCGTGGGCGATCAATCCTCAAAGTGGCGGTTGTAGTCCGCGCGCTCGAGCCGCCACTGCAAGCTGTAGGTGCCCATCGCGATCATCACCATCACGACCGCGGACACGAGCGTGACGATCAGGTTCATAGTCTTTCCATTTCGCGCGCCATGAGGGCGTTCTCGAGGAACCCGTAACGCCTTGGGTAGTGCCGTCGCGGGCGGTCGGCGTCGCGCCGCTTCGCCAGGGCCGCCACGGTGCCGAACACCACCTGCTGCGTGCTGATCAGGACGTCGGTGGACGGCACCTCGACCGAGGGACTCGTGCGCTGGGGTACGGGATCGGTCGTGCCGGTGAGTCCCGTTGGTGATGCCAACATTTCGTCTGTCTCTTTCCGATGAGGTCCCTTGACCGGGCGAACCGGTCGTTGGTGTCCTCACCGTAAGATCGACGAGCGGCGTTCGTCGTGAGTAGTCGACTACCCCTTTGCCTCGGCAGCGCCGGCCGCGGACCTCGCGCCCCACTGCCGTTGCAACTCCCGCTCGGCGGGGGTGGGAATCAGCCCGGCGGGTGCGAACCGTCTCGACGGCACCGGGTCGTCCTCGGTCAATGGCCTGCCGCCACCGCCAATTGCCCTGAGCGCGACGGCGATTCCGGCGACGAACACGATGACGACGACCAACGCGAAGAGGATCGACAGTGTGCCCTGAATGGCGGTGTTCCTGATGACCTCGTCGAGCTGGCGGGCGTTCTTGGCCGCACCGAAGGCGGTCTTGCCTGCGTGCTTGGCCGCCAGGTACTGGGAGTGCTGGGTCCAGTAACCGACGGCGGGATCGCCGGAGAAGATCTTCTGCCACGACGCGGTCAGCGTGACGGCCAGGTCCCACAGCAGCGGAATCCCCGGGATCCACGCCCACCTCAGCAGGCCTTTCTTGATGACCACCACGGTGATGACGGTCAGCGCGATCGCCGCGAGCAGCTGGTTGGCGATGCCGAACAGCGGGAAGAGGGTGTTGATGCCGCCCAGCGGATCGGTCACGCCCATCAGCAGGATGCTGCCCCAGGCGGCGACGACGGCGAGGCTGCAGATCCACACGCCGGGCCGCCAGCTCGGGTTGCGCAGCTTGGCCAGCGGGCCGCCGAAGTTGCCGAGCGCGTCGGACAGCATGAAGCGGTTGACCCGGGTCCCCGCGTCGACGGTGGTGAGGATGAACAGCGCCTCGAACATGATCGCGAAGTGATACCAGAACGCCTTGAGCCCGGCCCCGCCGAACACCCGCTGTAGCACCTCGGACATGCCGAACGCCAGCGTCGGCGCCCCGCCGGTGCGCGACACGATCGACTTCTCGCCGACGCTGGTGGCGGCCTGGTTGATCTGGTCGGCGGTGGCCGGGGCCCCGGACAGGCCGAGCTTGTTGACGTAGTCCGCGGCGGTGGCGGCGGTGCCGCCGGTCTGCGCCGCCGGCGCGTTGATGGTGAAGTACAGGTGCTGGTTGATGATCGACGCGGTGATCAGCGCCATGATCGCGACGAACGATTCGGTGATCATGCCGCCGTAGCCGATCAGCCGCATCTGGCTTTCCTTCTCCAGCATCTTCGGCGTCGTCCCGGACGAGATCAGCGAGTGGAATCCGGACAGGGCGCCGCACGCGATCGTGATGAACAGGAACGGGAACAACGAGCCGGCGAACACCGGACCGTTGCCGCGGGTCGCGAACTGCGAGATCGCGGGCGCCTGCATTTCCGGCCGCGCGATGACGATGCCGATTGCGATCAGCGCGATGGCGCCGACCTTCATGAACGTCGACAGGTAGTCGCGCGGCGCCAGCAGCAACCACACCGGCAGCACCGACGCGGCGAGGCCATAGATGATCAGGCACCAGCACAGGGCGACGGGGGACAGGGTGAACCACGATGCGCCCCAGGATGTTTCGGCGACCCAGTTGCCGGACGCCACGGCCAGCAGCAGCAGCGCGAAGCCGATCACCGATACCTCGGTCACCCGCCCCGGGCGCAGGAACCGCAGGTAGGCGCCCATGAACAGGGCGATGGGGATGGTCATGGCGATGGAGAACACCCCCCACGGGCTCTTGGCCAGTGCCTGCACCACGATCATCGCCAGCACGGCGATCAGGATCACCATGATGACGAGGACGCCGGCGAGCGCGGCGACCCCGCCCACGGCGCCCAGCTCGTCGCGGGCCATCTGGCCCAGCGAGCGGCCGCGGCGCCGGGTGGATATCCAGAGCACCAGGTAGTCCTGCACGCAGCCGCCGAACACAGCGCCGGCGATGATCCAGATGGTCCCGGGCAGGTAGCCCATCTGGGTGGCCAGCACCGGGCCGACCAGCGGCCCGGCTCCCGCGATGGCGGCGAAATGATGCCCGAACAGAACGCGCCGGTCGGTGGGCACGTAGTCGGTGCCGTCGTCGAGTACCTCGGCCGGGGTGGCGTGGTCGTCGCGCGGACGCACGATCTTCATTTCGACCAACCGGGCGTAGAACCGGTATCCGACGATGTAGGTGCAGACCGCCGCGACCACGAACCAGACGGCGTTCACCGTCTCGCCGCGCGCGGTCGCGATGATCGCCCAGGCGATGGCGCCGACCACGGCGATCACCCCGAAGACGGCCTTGTGCCGGGCGGTGATGGGGGACCGGTCGATGATCGCGACCGGCGGTAGCTCTTCGAGAGTGTGGATGAAGCTGACGCCTTTGTCGTGCTCTTTGACTGCCACGGCGAAAACCCTACGCGCGCAAGGTTGACAATTCCTGTTTGCAATGCAGTTTCAGTACAGCGCCCGCACCGCGTCGATGGTGTCGGCGTCGGCGGGGCCCTTGTCGTCGCGGTAGCGCAGCACCCTGGCGAACCGCAACGCGAGGCCGCCGGGGTAGCGCGACGACTTCTGCACGCCGTCCAGGGCCACCTCGACCACCTGCTCGGGCCGCAGCTGGACCTCGTAGCCGTCCGTGCCGCCGATGGCGAGCTCGGTGAACCGCGCGGTCTGCCAGTCCAGCATGGCGTCGGTCATACCCTTGAAAGTCTTTCCCACCATCACGAATTCGCCGGTGGCCGGGTCACGGGCGCCCAGGTGGATGTTGGAGAGCTTGCCGCGGCGTCGCCCCGATCCCCATTCGACGGCGAGCACCACCAGATCCAGGGTGTGCACCGGCTTGACCTTCAGCCAGCCCGCGCCGCGGCGCCCCGCGAGGTACGGCGCGTCGGGCGCCTTGGCCATCACCCCCTCGTGGCCGGCGGCCAGGGTGGCGTCCAGGAAGGCCGCGGCCCGTGACGGGTCCGACGTCATCAGCCGGTCGACCCGGTGCTCGGGCGCCACCAGGGTGTCCAGGGCGGCCAACCGGTCGGCGGTCGGGGCGTCCAGCAGGTCCACGCCGTCGCGGTGCAGGATGTCGAAGAAGAACACCGAAAGCCGTTGGGCGGCAAGGGCCGCCGCGATGTCCACGGATCGGCCGAACCGCGAGGCGGTGACCTGGAAGCGATGCGGTGAGTTGTCGGGCCGCAGCGCGATCGCCTCGCCGTCGGCGATCAGGTCGGTTGCCGGCAGCGCAAGCGTCGCCTCGACCACCTCCGGCAGTCGGGCGGTGACGTCGTCGAGGCTGCGGGTGTAGACCGTGACCTGGTCGCCGGACCGGTGGATCTGCACTCGCGCGCCGTCCAGCTTGGCCTCGAAAATCGTTGTGCCGCCGTGCCGTTCGAGCGCGTCGGCGACGCCGGTGGCGGTCTGGGCCAGCATCGGGCTGACCGGCCGGCCGACCCGCAGGGTGAACGCGTCCAGGGCCGCGGCTTCTCCGGACAGGGCGGCCGCGGCCACGGCCGGCAAGTCTCCGCCCAGCATCGCGGCGCGTTGCACCGCCGCGATGGGGAGCCCGGCGGCCTTGGCCACGGCATCGGCCATGATCCCGGCCAGCGCCCCCTGGCGCAGTTCGCCGCCGAGCAGGCGCAGCAGGAAAGCCTGCTCGGTTTCGGTCGCGGCGGCGAACAGCGCGTCGAGCAGTTCGGCCCGCCGCGCCTGCGAGCCCTTGCCCGACACGGCCCCGATCTCGGTGAAGGTGGCGTCGACCCCGGTGACGGTCAGGGTGGGGTCCGACGCCGGCGGCGGCCGCGACCGCAGCGACGCCCAGCCGACCCCGATCTGGCGCTGCCGCAGTTCACCGGAGAGCCACGAGACGATGGTCGCCACCGCCTGCGGGTCGGCGGCGGCGCGACGAAGCAGCTCGGCGATGTGGGCGACCTTGGTCAGCCGCGACGACGTCCCGCCGACGCTAAGCGACGTGCTTGCGACGTCGAGAAGGAGCACGCAACCGAGCTTGGCATGGCTCTTGAACAAGGCGGGGTCAACCCCGCCGGGCCGACACGCTAGCGTGCCTAGGAAACGTTACAAATTTCATGGATTCTGACAAGCCTAATGAGGAGGTCCGGATGGAGATCAACGGGAAGAAGGTCGTCGTCATCGGCGGCGCGTCGGGGATGGGCCGTGCCAGCGCCGAGTTGCTGCACGAACGGGGCGCCGACGTGGCCATACTCGACCGCGAGGGTTCCGACGGCAAGACCGTCGCGGAGGCGATAAGCGGCGCGTTCTACCCCGTCGACGTCACCGACTTCGCGGGAACCGAGGAGACGCTGCAGACCGCGGTCGACAAGCTGGGCGGCCTGCACGTCGTGATCACCACCGCCGGCGGCGGCATCGCCAAGCGGACCATGACCAAGTCCGGCCCGCACGACCTGGAGTCCTTCCAGTCGGTGATCGATCTCAACCTGATCGCCACCTTCAACATCAGCCGGTTGGCGGCCGCCCACATGGCCAAGAACGAGCCCGAGGACGAAGAGCGCGGCGTCATCATCAACACCGCGTCGATCGCGGCCTTCGAGGGCCAGATCGGGCAGGTCGCCTACACGGCCGCCAAGGCCGGTGTCGCGGGCATGTGCCTGACTATGGCGCGTGACCTGGGTTCGCTGGGAATCCGCGTGCTGGCGATCGCGCCCAGCCTGTTCGCCACGGGGCTGACCCAGGGCATACCGGACGAGTTCGCGGCGGCGCTCACCAAGGACGCGGCCTTCCCCAAGCGCCTCGGCCGGCCCATCGAGTACGCCAAACTGGCGGCGGCCATCGTGGACAACCCGATGCTCAACGGCCAGTGCCTGCGGCTGGACGCCGGACAGCGCTTCGCGCCGAAGTAGCCCACCCCCGGGCGCAGGCCCTCCCCGGGAATAAGTACACTCTTTAGGCAGCCGCCCCGCTCCCCCTCGGAGCGGGGCAGGCAGTCAGCCCGGTAGCGAGGAGGCCCCTCATGGGTATCGCACTGACCGATGACCATCGCGAACTCGCCGAGGTGGCCCGCGCGTTCCTGACCTCACAGAAGGCGCGCTGGGCGGCGCGATCGCTGCTCGATGCGGCCGAAGAATCCCGGCCGCCGTTCTGGCAGGACCTGGTGGAGCTCGGCTGGCTCGGCCTGCACGTCGACGAGCAGCACGGCGGCTCCGGCTACGGCCTGCCCGAACTCGTCGTCGTCGTCGAGGAACTCGGCCGCGCGGTGGCCCCGGGACCGTTCGTGCCGACCGTGATCGCCTCGGCGGTGATCGCCAAAGAGGGCACCGCAGAGCAGAAGTCGCGGCTGCTGCCCGGCCTGACCGACGGAACGGTCACCGCGGGGATCGGCCTGGACAGCAAGGTGCGGGTGAGCGACGGCGTGGCGGACGGCGACGCCGGGATCGTGCTGGGTGCTGGCCTTGCCGAGCTGTTGTTGGTCGCCGCCGGAGACGACGTGCTGCTGCTGGACCGCGCGCGCGACGGGGTCTCGGTGGAGGTGCCGGAGAACCTCGACCCGACCCGGCGCTCCGGGCGCGTGCGCCTGCAGGGCGTGCGCGTCACCGCCGACGACATCCTGCCGGGCGCGCGGCTCTCGGCGCTGGCCCGGGCCCGGACGTTGCTGGCCGCCGAGGCCGTCGGCGGGTCGTCGGACTGCGTCGAGGCCGCCGTCGCCTATGCCAAAGTGCGCCAGCAATTCGGCCGGACCATCGCGACCTTCCAGGCGGTCAAGCATCACTGCGCGAACATGCTGGTGGCCGCCGAGTCGGCGACCGCCGCGGTGTGGGACGCCTCGCGCGCGGCGGGGGAGGACTCGTCGGAGGACGAGGCGCAATTCCGCCTGGTCGCCGCGGCGGCCGCGGCGCTGGCGTTCCCGGCCTACACGCGCAACGCCGAACTCAACATCCAGGTGCACGGCGGCATCGGCTTCACCTGGGAACACGACGCGCACCTGCACCTGCGCCGCGCGCTGGTGACCGCGGCCCTGTTCGGCGGGGACGCGCCGGCGCTGGACGTCTTCGAGCGCACCGCCGCCGGGGACGTCCGGGACAACAGCCTGGACCTGCCGCCGGAGGCCGAACAGCTGCGCACCCGGGTCCACGCCGACGCCGCCGAGATCGCCGCCCTGGACAAGAAGGCACAGCTCGACAAGCTGATCGAGACGGGCTACGTGATGCCGCACTGGCCCAAGCCGTGGGGTCGCGCGGCCGACGCGGTGGAGCAGCTCGTGATCGAGGAGGAGTTCCGCGCCGCGGGCAGCAAGCGCCCCGACTACTCGATCACCGGATGGGTGATCCTGACCCTGATTCAGCACGGAACCCCTTGGCAGATCGAAAGATTCGTGGAGAAGGCGCTGCGCCAGGACGAGATCTGGTGCCAGCTGTTTTCCGAACCCGAGGCCGGGTCGGACGCGGCATCGGTCAAGACCCGCGCCACCCGCGTCGAGGGCGGCTGGAAGATCAACGGCCAGAAGGTCTGGACGAGCGGGGCGCAGTACTGCGCCCGCGGCCTGGCCACCGTGCGCACCGACCCGGACGCCCCCAAGCACGCCGGCATCACCACCGTGATCATCGACATGAACGCCCCCGAGGTCGAGGTGCGGCCCTTGCGCCAGATCACCGGCGGCTCGGAATTCAACGAGGTGTTCTTCAACGACGTGTTCGTGCCCGACGAGGACGTCGTCGGCGCGCCCAACTCCGGGTGGACCGTCGCGCGCGCGACGCTGGGCAACGAGCGGGTCAGCATCGGCGGCAGCGGCTCGTTCTACGAGGGCCTGGCGGCCAAACTCGTCGAACTCGCGCAGCGGCACGCGGATCGCTTGGCTGGGGCCGAAGTTCGGGTCGGGTACTACCTCGCCGAGGACCACGCGCTGCGGCTGCTGAACCTGCGCCGCGCCGCCCGCAGCGTCGAGGGGGCGGGCCCCGGTCCGGAGGGCAATGTCACCAAGCTGAAGCTGGCGGAACACATGGTCGAGGGCGGCGCGATCTCGGCCGCGCTGCTCGGGCCCGAGGTCGCGGTGCTCGACGGGCCCGGCGCGGTGGCCGGCCGGATGATCATGGGCTCGCGCGGCATGACGATCGCCGGCGGCACCTCCGAGGTGACCCGCAACCAGATCGCCGAGCGGATCCTGGGCATGCCGCGCGACCCGCTGATCAACTAGGTTTCGTTGCGCGAGCGTGCATGTTTGTACGACGACACGCCGCACGGAG
>NZ_LZKR01000021.1 GCF_001672915.1 Mycobacterium sp. 1245805.9
ACGCGCCGCGCGTTCCAGCTGTTCGAGGGCGGCCAGTCGTTCCGGGGTGGTCAACACGTCAAAGGACAAATCGCACAACCGCTTCAGGGCGCCGTTGAACGCGTCGAAACCCTCGACGATCTCCTCACGACCACTCGAACCCATGGCCCACACGTTACGAACGCCCACCGACAAAAAGGTCCGCCCTGGGGCCACTGAAACCAAAGTGGCGCAAGTTATTTGAACTGCCGCCATGGCGCAACACTCAACGCATCTACTATGCCTGTGTGACAGGCTCTTACACGTACACGTTCGAAGACATTCGCAACCGCCCGGTGGCGGTGGTCGGGGCGGGAACGCTGGGCCGGCGCATCGCGGTGATGTTCGCCAGCCGCGGCGGAACCGTGCGAATCCACGCGCGGCGCGCCGAGCAGCTGACCGCGGCCATCCAGTACGCGGACGAGACCCTGCCAAGGGTGTTGCAGCAGAGGGGGTTTGGCGAGGCCGGTGTCGCGACGGCCGCGGCGTCGCTCGAAGAGGCGCTGGACGACGCCTGGCTGGTCGTGGAGTCCGTCCCGGAGAAGCTCGAGATCAAGATCCCGCTGTGGGGCGAGATCGACCGGGCGGCGTCGCCGGGAACGATTTTCGCGACCAACTCGTCGTCGTACCCGTCGCGCCTGATGGCCGAAAACGTGCGCGACAAAACCCGGTTGTGCAACATGCAT
>NZ_LZKR01000022.1 GCF_001672915.1 Mycobacterium sp. 1245805.9
CCCGCGCCGGTCGTCGTTGCACCCCCCGCCGACCCCGGCCCCCCGCCGGCCGACCCCGGCGTTCCGCCGCCCGCACCGAACGTGACGGTGAACGTCCCGCCGGTCATCGTGCCGGTGCCCATCCCCGTGCCCGTCCCGTCGGACCATGATGGCGATCACCCGAATGGCGGCGGCCAGCAGCAGGGCGGCGGCCAGCAGCAGGGCGGCGGCCAGCAGCAGGGCGGTGGCCAGCAGCAGGGTGGCGGCCAGCAGCCGGGCGGTGGCAAGCAGCAGGGCGGCGGTCACGGACCGATCGAGTGCCTGGCCTGCCAACCGCATCCCGTCCAGCAGCAACCGATCCACCCGCAGCCGATTCAGCAGCAGCCGGTCCACCCGCAGCCGGTCCAGCAGCAGCCGATTCACCCGCAGGTGATTCCCGGGAAGAAGTGAGCGACCCCGCTCGAACCGCGAAAGTGCAACTGCCGACACGTTTCCCGAGAGGGGCGGTCGGCAGTTGCACTTTCGCGGCTAGGGCTTGACCGCCCGCCAGCGCTGCCTGCCGCCGCGAACCTCGACCTCAACCTCGCGAAAACCAGCCGCGCGCAAGCGATCCGGCAAGGTTTCCGGGGAGACCGTGTTGCAGGTGTCGCGGAAGTGCAAGAGGCGGAACCGCAGGGACGTCACGCTGTCGCTGCCGGCGAAGACGCCGCCCGGTCGTAGCACCCGAAACGCCTCGGCGAACAGCCGGTCCTGCAGCTCGGCGGTCGGGACGTGATGCAGCATCGTGAACGACACCACCGAGCTGAACTCGTTGTCCGGCAACCCGGTATCGGTGCCGTCGGCGTTGATGATGCGAGCGCGATCGCCATAGAGGCGCTGCAGCCGCTGCGCCATCGGGGCGTCGATCTCCACCGAGGTCAGGTTCGGCGTCTTGTCGACCAGCACCCGCAGAATCGCGCCGTAACCGGGTCCGATCTCGAGGGTGTTGTCGCCCAGCTCGACACCGGCCAGCGCCCATGGCAGCAGCTCGTCCTCCACCTGCTTGGCCCAGCGGTCCGAGCTGCAAATCCGTCGGTGTGCGAGGTTCATTGCCATACCCAAAGACGTTATCCCAATAGCATTTGCAGTTGTGGAGTCCCGGTGGGTGCTGCACCTGGACATGGACGCGTTTTTCGCCTCCGTCGAACAACTCACCCGACCGACCCTGCGGGGGCGGCCGGTGCTGGTCGGCGGCCTGGGCGGGCGGGGCGTCGTGGCCGGGGCCAGCTACGAGGCCCGCGTATTCGGCGCGCGGTCGGCCATGCCGATGCATCAGGCACGCCGGCTGATCGGCGTGACCGCCGTGGTGCTGCCGCCGCGCGGCGTGGTGTACGGGGTGGCCAGCCGCCGGGTCTTCGACACCGTGCGCCGGCTGGTGCCCGTCGTCGAGCAGCTGTCCGTCGACGAGGGTTTCGGGGAGCCGCCGCAGCTCGCCGACATCGCCGCCGAGGACGTCGAGGCCTTCTGCGAGGAGTTGCGGCGGAGCATCCGCGACGAGACCGGCCTGGTCGCGTCGGTCGGCGCGGGCTCGGGCAAGCAGATCGCCAAGATCGCGTCCGGACTGGCCAAACCCGACGGCGTGCGGGTGGTCCGGCGCGCCGAGGAGCAGGCGCTGCTGGGCGGGTTGCCGGTACGGCGGCTGTGGGGGATCGGCCCGGTCGCCGAGGAGAAGCTGAATCGACTCGGCATCGAGACCATCGGGCAGCTGGCCGCGCTGACCGCCGCCGAGGTGGCCAACATCCTGGGCGCGACGGTCGGGCCGGCGCTGCACCGCCTGGCCCGCGGCGTCGACGACCGCCCGGTCGCCGAGCGTGCGGTGGCCAAGCAGATCAGCGCCGAGTCCACCTTCGCCGCCGACCTCACCAGCCTCGAGCAGCTGCGGGAAGCGATCGACCCCATCGCCGAGCACGCCCACCAGCGCCTGCTGCGCGACGGCCGCGGCGCGCGCACCGTCACCGTGAAGCTGAAGAAGTCCGACATGAGCACGCTGAC
>NZ_LZKR01000023.1 GCF_001672915.1 Mycobacterium sp. 1245805.9
CTGGGCGGCGCGGCGGGCGGCGGGGGCGGGGACGCCGGGGTCCGCGCCATGATGCTGGTCGACGCCGGCGTCGACGTGCTGATCGTGGACACCGCGCACGCCCACAACCGGCTGGTGCTCGACATGGTCGGCAAACTCAAGGCCGAGGTCGGCGAGCGCGTCGAGATCATCGGCGGCAACGTCGCCACCCGGGCCGCCGCCGCCGCGCTCGTCGAGGCCGGGGCCGACGCGGTCAAGGTTGGGGTGGGCCCGGGATCGATCTGCACGACGCGGGTGGTGGCCGGCGTCGGGGCGCCGCAGATCACCGCGATCCTGGAGGCCGTCGCGGCCTGCCGCCCGGCCGGCGTGCCGGTCATCGCCGACGGGGGACTGCAGTACTCCGGTGACATCGCCAAGGCGCTGGCCGCCGGCGCGTCGACGACCATGCTCGGCTCGCTGCTGGCCGGCACCGCCGAGGCGCCCGGCGAGCTGATCTTCGTCAACGGCAAGCAGTTCAAGAGCTACCGGGGCATGGGATCGCTGGGCGCGATGGCGGGCCGGGGCGCCGGCGGGTCGGCCGGCGGCAAGTCCTACTCGAAGGACCGCTACTTCGCCGACGACGCGTTGAGCGAGGACAAGCTGGTGCCCGAGGGCATCGAGGGCCGGGTGCCGTTCCGCGGACCGCTGTCCTCAGTGATCCACCAGCTCACCGGCGGCCTGCGCGCCGCGATGGGCTACACCGGCTCGCCCACCATCGAGGTGCTGCAGCAGGCGCAGTTCGTCCGGATCACGGCGGCCGGGCTGCGCGAGAGCCACCCGCACGATGTCGCCATGACGGTCGAAGCGCCGAACTATTTCGTGCGGTGAACAGCGAACTGGCAATGGTCGAGATCGGCATGGGCAGAGTCGCCCGTCGCACGTATGAACTGAGCGAGATCAGCATCGTGCCGTCGCGGCGCACCCGCTCGTCCAAGGACGTGTCGACGGCGTGGCAGCTCGACGCCTACCGCTTCGAGATCCCCGTAATCGCCCATCCCACAGACGCTTTGGTGTCGCCGGAGTTCGCGATCGAGCTGGGCCGGCTCGGCGGGCTGGGCGTGCTCAACGGCGAGGGGCTGATCGGCCGGCACGCCGACGTCGAGGCCAAGATCGCCCAACTGCTCGAGGCCGCCGAAAAGGAGCCCGAGCCGTCGGCGGCGATCCGGCTGCTGCAGGAACTGCACGCGGCCCCGCTGGACCCGGACCTCCTGGGCTCGGCGGTGGCACGCATCCGCGAGGCGGGGGTGATCACCGCGGTGCGGGTCAGCCCGCAAAACGCCCAGGCGCTGACGCCGGTGCTGCTGCAGGCCGGGATCGACCTGCTGGTCATCCAGGGCACGATCGTGTCCGCCGAGCGGGTGGCCAGCGACGGTGAGCCGCTGAACCTGAAGACCTTCATCTCCGAGCTCGACGTGCCGGTGGTCGCCGGCGGGGTGCTCGACCACCGCACCGCGCTGCACCTGATGCGCACCGGCGCCGCCGGGGTGATCGTCGGCTACGGCTCCACCCGGGGCGTGACCACCAGCGACGAGGTGCTGGGCATCAGCGTGCCCATGGCCACCGCAATCGCCGACGCCGCCGCCGCCCGCCGCGAATACCTCGACGAGACCGGCGGCCGGTACGTGCACGTGCTGGCCGACGGCGACATCCACACCTCCGGCGAGCTGGCCAAGGCGATCGCCTGCGGCGCCGACGCGGTGATGCTGGGCACGCCGCTGTCCGAGGCCGCCGAGGCCCTCGGGGGCGGGTGGTTCTGGCCGGCCGCGGCGGCGCACCCGTCGCTGCCGCGCGGGGCGTTGCTGCAGATCGCCGTGGGTGAGCGGCCGCCGCTGGAGCGGGTGCTGGGCGGGCCGTCCGACGACCCGTTCGGCAGCCTGAACCTGGTCGGCGGCCTGCGCCGGTCGATGGCCAAGGCCGGCTACTGCGACCTCAAGGAGTTCCAGAAGGTCGGCCTGACCGTCGGCGGCTGATTCTCGCCAGCGGCGACACAGATCGGGATGCCGTTTCTTCAGGATGACTTCAGGCAAACGAACTAATTCGTTTGCTAATTTGGGGACGTCACGTTGGCCGACTTAGGGCGAACTAACGATTGGAGTAGGCGAGGGCCATGGCCATTCCCGTAAGACCCGAACAGATCATCGACCAGCCTGCGCGGGTGCAGACGCTGCGGCGCGTTCTCGATTCGGTCAGCAGCAGGGGCGAGCCTGTCGTCGATTTCTGCCGCCCGTATGTCGAGGGCCTCGAAGGCCTGCCGCGGGATGGCCGCTTCCTGCTGGTGGGCAACCATACCCAAGGAGGGATGGAGGTGTTCTTGATCTCCCACTTCGTCCGGCGAGCCATTGGAACCCGGGTGCGGCCGCTGGCCGAGCGGGGAATGGGCAATATGCGCGGGCCCATCGCTGACTTGGCCGCCGCTTACGGCGCCGTCGTCGGGGCGCCCGAAAACGCTCATGAATTGATGCGAAACAACGAAACCATCCTCGTCTTTCCCGGCGGCGGGCGCGAGATCGCCAAATTCAAGGGCGAGGAGCACACCCTGGACTGGCGCGGACGGGCCGGGTTCGCCCGGGTGGCCATTGCCAACGACTACCCGATCGTGCCGGTCGGCCTGGTCGGCAGCGACGACATGTATCGAAGCTTCTTGTCCCGCGACAGCCGATGGGGACAGCTCAGTCTGGCCCTGAGCGAAAAGATCACCGGCCGCAAAGACATGCCGATGCCGCTCATGCACGGCATCGGACCCACGCTGATCCCCCGCCCGCGACGGATGTATCTGCGCTTCGGCATGCAAGTCGACACGACCAAGCCGGCCGGCGCGTCCGACGACCGATGGGTCGCCCTTGTCAAGGAGGCGACCCAAACGTCCTTGGAAACCGTGCTCGCCGATCTGCTCAAGATCCGCGCGGAGGACCCCTACCGCAGGCTGAACCCGTTGGCACGCCGTCGCGCCGCGCAACCGCCTGCCAGCGCAGCCGACCGACGCTGCGCCGACGCCGGATGACCGGCGACATGCTTCCGTTCGGTAGTTTGCCCGAACTGCTGACCGGCCCCTGGCTGTATGCCTTGCTTGCGGCGGTCGTCGTTGCCTCGGGTGTTCCCCTGCTTGGGTTGGTGATCGTCGCCGAACCAATCCTGTTGACGGTAATCGTGCTCGCGGGCAGCGGTCGGGTCTCGATCGTGACGCTCGTGGCGGTCGCGGTGGCGGGATCGGTGCTGGGGGACGTGCTCAGTTACTGGCTTGGCCGATGGTTCGGCCCGAAATTGCTGCGGCTGCACATCTTTCGGCGTTCGCGCCGCCGCATTATGAACGCACAGCAGCGTGTTCAACGCCAAGGAACGATGAGTGCACTCTTCATCCAGCGCTGGATTCCCCCTACAAGAGGTCTGGTTCCCGCCGTGCTGGGCGCCGCTAAGACGCCCCTTGGCGAGTTCGTGGCCCTCTCGGCCCTGGCCGCTGCCGTCTGGGCGACCGTCATCGTGATCGGCAGCTGGGTCGCCGGTCCCGAATTGATGCTCGCGATGCCGGCAGTAGTACTCCTCGCGCCGGCTGTGGCCGCGGCGCGTCGCATCGTGTTACGCAAGCGCCAAAGCGGGCCGACGGGGCTGAGGGTCGACAAGCCCTTCCGCAAGTGGGAGGCGCTTCCAGTCGTAGCCGTTGCCATCGGGGGACTCGTCATGATGGCGGGTGGTCCTGGCGGCGGTCCCGTGCTGCTGCTCGCGATGCCGGCGGTGATGCTGGCGGCGCCGGCGCTGGGCGCGATCCGCCGCCTGCTGGTAGGAAGGCGCACTCGGCAACGCCAGCTGCGCGGCGCCTGACCCAGGGCGGCCCGGAGCCCCTGGTTTGCTACCGGCCGGTAAGGCCATACTGGTGCCATGAAGCCGGATTACGACGTCCTGATCATCGGGTCGGGGTTTGGGGGCAGCGTCAGCGCGCTGCGGCTGACGGAAAAGGGCTACCGGGTGGGCGTGCTGGAGGCCGGCCGCCGCTTCTCGGATGAGGAATTCGCCGAGACCTCCTGGGACCTGCGCAAGTTCTTGTGGGCGCCCAAGCTCGGTTGCTATGGCATCCAGCGGATCCACCCGCTGCGCAACGTGATGATCCTGGCCGGCGCCGGGGTCGGCGGCGGTTCGCTCAACTATGCCAACACCCTGTACGTGCCGCCGGAGCCGTTCTTCAAGGACCGGCAGTGGTCGCACATCACCGACTGGCGCGACGAGTTGATGCCGCACTACGAGCAGGCGCAACGGATGCTGGGCGTGGTGGAGAACCCGACGTTCACCGACGCCGACCGGCTCATGAAGGAAGTCGCCGACGAGATGGGATGCGGCGACACCTTCGTCCCGACCCCGGTGGGCGTGTTCTTCGGCCCGGACGGCACCAAGGCGCCCGGCAAGACCGTGCCGGACCCCTACTTCGGCGGCGCCGGCCCAGATCGGACCGGCTGCCTGGAATGCGGCTGCTGCATGACCGGGTGCCGCTACGGCGCCAAGAACACGCTGGTGAAGAACTACCTCGGCCTAGCGGAATCCAATGGCGCACAAGTCATTCCGATGACGACGGTGAAGGGCTTCGAGCAGCGTCCCGACGGGTTGTGGGAGGTCCGGGCGGTGCGCACCGGAAGTTGGCTGCGCCGCGACCGGCGCACCTACACCGCCTCGCACCTGATCCTGGCCGCGGGCACCTGGGGAACGCAGCACCTGCTGTTCAAGATGCGCGACAAGGGCAAGCTGCCGCGCCTGTCCGAACGGCTGGGCGTGCTGACCCGCACCAACTCCGAGTCGATCGTCGGCGCCGCGACGCTGGAGGTGAAGCCCGACCTGGACCTCACGCACGGGGTGGCGATCACGTCGTCGATCCACCCGACCTCGGACACCCACGTCGAGCCCGTCCGCTACGGCAAGGGTTCCAACGCGATGGGGCTGCTGCAGACGCTGATGACCGACGGGCACGGCCCCGGCGGCACCGACACCCCGCGCTGGAAGCAGCTGCTGGACCAGGCCGGCGAGAACCCGAAGCTGATGCTGCGACTGCTCAATCCCAAGCAGTGGAGCGAACGCACGGTGATCGCGCTGGTGATGCAGCACCTGGACAACTCGATCACCACGTTCACCAAGCGCGGCAAGACCGGAATCCGTTGGTATTCCAGCAAACAGGGGCACGGCGAGCCGAACCCCTCGTGGATCCCGGTCGGCAACGAGGTCACCCGCCGCATCGCCGCGAAGATCGACGGCGTGGCCGGCGGCACCTGGGGCGAGCTGTTCAACATCCCGCTGACGGCGCACTTCCTCGGCGGCGCGGTGATCGGCGACGGTCCCGAAAGCGGCGTCATCGACCCCTATCACCGGGTATACGGCTACCCCACTCTGTTCGTGG
Source organism: Mycobacterium sp. 1245805.9 (assembly GCF_001672915.1). Classification (GTDB taxonomy): domain Bacteria; phylum Actinomycetota; class Actinomycetes; order Mycobacteriales; family Mycobacteriaceae; genus Mycobacterium. The sequence continues at coordinate 5,393 of NZ_LZKR01000023.1, forward strand.
TGGACGGCGCGGCGATCTCGGCGAACCTGGGCGTCAACCCGTCGCTGTCCATCACCGCGCAGGCCGAGCGGGCCGCGTCGCTGTGGCCGAACAAGGGCGAGAACGACGTGCGCCCGCTGCAGGGCGACACCTACCGCAGGCTGTCCCCGATTCCGCCCGCCCACCCGGTGGTGCCAGCGCATGCGCCGGGCGCGTTGCGCTGGCTACCGAGTGACCCCATCAGCACCGCAGGCTGAACCCCTCAAGTCAGCTTGCGATCTCCTGGGGTGTGTTGGCATCGAGCGGGGCGCCGCTGACGACGCGGCTGCGTTGCCCGTGCACGCTGACGGGCACATCGCCCATCAGCGTGACCCGGTGCATCAGCCGATGCTGGCCGTCGTAGTCGTCGATGGCGCGGTGTTGCGTGGCCCGGTTGTCCCAGATGGCGACGTCGCCGTAGCTCCAGGTCCAGCGAATGGTGTTCTCGGGCATGGTGATTCGCCGTTGCAGCAACTCCAGCAGCACCGTCGATTCGTAGCTGTCCAACCCGACAAACCCGCGCACGAAATTGCCGAGCACCAGCGTCCGCTCACCGGTCTCCGGGTGCACCCGCACCACCGGGTGCTCGGTCCGGAACTCCTTTTTCTCGAACGCCTGGCGGAAGGCCTTCTGGGAGTCGCTCATCGCCTCGATCGACTCGGGGGTGATGTAGTCGTATCGGTTGGTGTGCAGTGCCCACATGTCGTCGACCAGCCATTTGAGCGGCTCGGGCAGGGTGTCGTAGGCCGCGGCGGTGGAGGCCCACAGCGTCGAGCCGCCATAGCTGGGCAGCGTGACCGCGCGCAGGATCGAGGCCGCGGGGTAGTTCGCGGCGAAGGTGACGTCGGTGTGCCACTGCGTCGCCTTGCCGTACTCGGAGTTGATGGGCGTGATGATCGGTGCCTCCTTGGCGGCCAGGAAGGCGGCCGCGGGGTGGCCGATCGGCGTGCCGAGCAGCCGCGCGAACTCGAGCTGCCCTTCGTCGTCGAGGTGGTCCTGCCCGCGGAAGAAGATCACCTTGTGGGCCAACAGGGCTGCGCGGATCTCCCTGACGGTGGCCTGGTCGAGGTCGCCGCCCAGTTTCACTCCGTCGATACGGGCGCCGATCCGGCTGCCCAGCTTGGTGACGGTCACCGCATCTGTCATTTCAGTGGTCCTTTTGCCGTAACTCGGTTGTAGTCACTTGACTAACAAGTTAGTGTAGTCACATGACTAAGGGTTCCGCAAGTGTCGCGCGCACGGATGTTCCCACCGGCCGGGAAGAGGTGGTCGCGGCGATTCTGGAGGCCGCCACCGACCTGTTCGCCGAGCGCGGTCCTGCGGCCACTTCGATCCGCGACATCGCCGCGCGATCGAAGGTCAACCACGGCCTGGTGTTCCGGTACTTCGGCGCCAAGGACCAGTTGGTGGGCGCCGTGCTCGATCACCTAGGCGCGACGACGACCGCGTTGCTGGAGGCCGACGCGTCGGCTCCCGAGGCGGAGCGGGCGCTGGACCGGCACATGCGGGTGATGGCCCGCACGCTGCTCGACGGCTATCCCGCGGGCAAGTTGCAGTCGCGGTTTCCGGGAGCCGCCCTGTTGTTCGACCGGTTCCGCCCGACCCACGAGGACGACCGTAGCGCCCGCCTGGCGGTGGCCAATGGTTTTGCGCTGCAACTGGGTTGGCGGCTGTTCGCGCCCTTCCTGCGCTCGGCCGCCGGGCTTGACGAGCTTAGCGACGACGAATTACGCGAGGCGGTGCAGGCCGAGGTGGCCCGCATCGTCGCGCCTCACTGAGTCCGGGCCAGCGCGCGCCGGTGCAGCGGTTCGCGGCCCGGCGGCTGCTGCGGCGCCGGAAGCAGCGGCTTGCGGATGTGCACCGCCACGGTCGTCGGCGCATCGGTGTGCAGGGTCAGCTGTTCGCCGGCGTGCCGGATTTCCAGGTCGTGGTCGGGCCCGTCGTGCACCGTGTAGGTGACTTCGGAGTGGTTGACGTCGACGGTCAGCCGGAAGTCCCGCCAGCGCAGCCGGAACCGTAGCCGCGAAATGCCGTCGGGCAGTAGGGGATCCAGGGACAGGACGCCCTCGTCGTCGCGCAGGCCGCCGAACCCGACGACCAGTGTCATCCAGGCCCCGGCCAGCGAGGCCATGTGCAAACCGTCGCGGGTGTTGTGGTGCAGGTCGCGCAGGTCGATCAGCGCTGCCTCGTAGGCGTAGTCGTGGGCCAGCTCCAAATGGCCGACCTCGGCGCACATCACGGCCTGCGAGCAGGCCGACAGCGACGAGTCGCGCACCATGCGCCGCTCGTAGTAGTCGACGTTGCGCGCCTTCTGTTCTGGCGTGAACGCGTGGCTCTGCCACTGCATCGCCAGCACGAGGTCGGCCTGCTTGATCACCTGCGCGGGGTAGAGCCGCACGTAGGCCTCGTGCAGCAGCAGGGGATAGGTGGTGTTCTTCTCGAAGTCCCATTCGGCGAAGGTGGTGAAGCCCTCGCACTGCTGATGGACGCCGAGCTCCGCGTCGTAGGGAATGTTGACGGCGCCGGCGGCGTCGCGCCAGGCGGCCGTCTCCTCGTTGGTGACGTCGAGCGCCTCCGCCTCCTCGGGGTGGCGGTTGCACGCGTCGGCGGCCGTGACCAGGTTGTGCGCCGCCATCAGGTTGGTGAAGACGTTGTCGCGCACGATCGCCGTGTATTCGTCGGGACCGGTGACGCCGTCGAGGTGCCAGACGCCGTGCCGGTCGTGGTGCCCGAGCGACATCCACAGCCGGGCGGTCTCGACCAGCACCCGCAGCCCGCACTCCCGCTCCAGCTCGTGGTCGCCGGTGACGATGCGGTACCGCTCGAAGGCCATCGCGATGTCGGCGTTGATGTGCCAGGCCGCCGTGCCCGCCGGCCAGTAGGCCGAGCACTCCTGCCCGCGGATGGTCCGCCAGGGGAAGCTGGCGCCGTCGAGGCCGAGCTCGGCCGCGCGCTCCTTGGCCAGATCCAGCGTCGACGCCCGCCACCGCAGCGCGTCGGCGACGGTGTGCGGCGCGGTGTAGCTCAGCACGGGCAACACGTAACCCTCTGTGTCCCAAAAGGCGTGGCCGTCGTAGCCGGTTCCGGTGAGCCCCTTGGCGGCGATGGCGCGGCGCTCGGCGCGCGCGCTGGCCTGCAGCAGGTGGAACATCCCGAACCGCACGGCTTGCTGGGATTCGGGGTCGCCCTCCACCTCGACGTCGGCGTTCTGCCAGAAGTCGTCGAGGTAGGTCCGCTGCGCGTCCAGCAGGCCCTCCCAGCCGGTGTAGCGGGCGCTGTGGATCGCGGCGGCGGCCTGATCGCGCAGCGCCGGGCGGGAGCGCATGCTCGACCAGCCGTACGCCAGGTACTTGACGATGCGCAGCTTCTGCCCGGGGCGCAGCCCGCAGATCACCGTGGTGCGCGCGAGGTCGGGGCGGGCGTCGGTGCTGAACTCGACGCGGCCGGGCACGTCGATCTCGTGGTCCATCGCGGCGGCCATCATCAGCGCGCTGGCCCGGGTCCGGTGCATGAGAAGCGCTCCGGTGTCGGTGTTTTCGTGGTCGACGGCCTCGAGTGGGTTCTCCAGGATCGCCGATACCCGCGGGTCGTCGGAGGTCTCGGGCTGGTCCTCGTTGGTGACCAGCTCGGACTGCACGGTCACCCGCACGAAGTCCTCGACCGCCTCGACGACGTACTCGATGGCGGCGACGCCGCGCTGGGCCAGCGAGACCAGCCGGGTGGACACGACCCGGATCTGCTTGCCGTTGGGCGAGCGCCAGTGCGCGCGGCGGGTCAGCGTCCCGGCGCGCAGGTCGAGCACCCGCTCGTGGGAGAGCAGCTCGCCGTAGCGCACGTCGAACGGCTCGTCCTCGACCAACAGCCGAATGATCTTGCCGTTGGTGACGTCGACGAGCGTCTGGCCCGCCTCCGGGTAGCCGAAGCCGGCCTCGGCGTACGGCAGTGGCCGGATCTCGTAGAAGGAGTTGAGGTAGGTGCCCGGCAGCCCGTGCGGCTCGCCCTCGTCGAGGTTGCCGCGAAGCCCGATGTGCCCGTTGGACAGGGCGAACAGCGACTCCGACTGGGCCAGCAGGTTCAGGTCGAGCCGCGTCTCGCGGATCTGCCACGGTTCGACGGGGTAGCACTCTTCGGTGATCATGACTGCAAGAGGTCGGCGAGATCGGTGACCACCACGTCGGCGCCGTTGCGGCGCAGGTCCTCGGCCTGGCCCACCCGGTCGACGCCCACCACGTAGCCGAAGTTACCGGCCCGGCCGGCCTGCACGCCGGACAGGGCGTCCTCGAAGACGGCCGCGGCGCCGGCGGGGACGTCGAGCAGCTCGGCCCCGCGCAGGTAGGAGTCGGGGGCCGGCTTGCCCGCGATGTGCTCGTCGCGCAGCGTGACGCCGTCCACCCGCTTCTGGACGAACCGGTCGAGGCCGGTGATCTCGAGGACGTCGCGGGTGTTGGCGCTCGAGGACACCACCGCGATGCCGAGGCCCGCGGCCGAGACCGCCTCCAGGTAGCGGCGCGATCCCTCGAACACCTCCACCCCGTCGTCGCGCAGGACCTTCTGGAACATGTCGTTCTTGCGGTTGCCGAGGCCGTAGATCGTCTCGGCGTCGCCGGTGTCGTCCGGATCGCCGTCGGGCAGCTCGATCCCCCGGCTCTCCAGAAACGACCGGACGCCGTCCTCGCGCTTCTTGCCGTCGACGTACTTGCGGTAGTCGGCGGCCGCGTCGAAGGGGACGAATTCGTCCCCCGTTCGCTTGGCCCGCTCGGCCAGGTAGGCGTCGAACATGGCCTTCCAGGCCTTGGTGTGCACGCTCGCGGTATCGGTGAGCACCCCGTCGAGGTCGAACAGGCAGGCGCGCACCTTCTCCGGCAGACCCAGCACGGTGTTCCTCACTCTCGGGTTTCGGGGTCGGGCGATATCCACTCCATCACGCTTACCCGTGTGCCGCCAGGGTCAGCAGGCCGCGCTCGATGAGGTCGAACACCTGGGCCCGTGCGAACCGGACGGCGGCGGGGCTTTTGGGTAGCGGTCCGTCCAGCAGCAGGCAGGCCAGGCCGTGCACCGCCGACCAGGCGGCGATTTCGGCCCCCGGCCGGCGGCGCGCGTCCAGCAGGCCGGCGGCCTGGGCCTCGTCGAGCACCTTGCCGAGCACCCCGAACGGGTCGGCGGTGGTGTCCGTCGGCTCGGGGGACGTCGCGGGATGCGAGGTGAACGCGGCACGAAACAGTCCCGGCTCGGACATCGCGAAGTCGATGTAGGCGGCGCCGACCGCGCGCAGCCTCTTGCGAGGGTCACTAGCGCGATTGACGCGCCGCCGCATCTGCGCGGCGAGCTCGCCGCGCGCGTAGCTCGACACCTCGGCCAGCAGCGCCTCGCGATCGGCGAAGTGGCGGTAGGCGGCCGAGTGCGACACCCCGGCGGCGCGGGCCGCCTCGCGCAGGATCACCCGATCGGGTCCGCCCTCGCGGGCTAGCGCGATGCTCGCCTCGACCAGGGCCGCCTGCAACGCGCCGTGGTGGTAGCCCTTTTTGGTCGGGGGGCCGACGGAAGTCATGCCATCACGATCTCATGCCCGCCGAAATGTTGACAACGGTCACATCCCGGTCGCATACTGCGGATGTAACCATCGGTCACATTCCGATTCAATGAGGGAAGGAATTTCGATGACGAACACACGGGTGCTGGTCACCGGCGCGACGGGAAAGGTCGGCGGCGCGGTGGCGGCGCAATTGCTGGAAAAGGGCTTGGCGACGCGGGCATTGGTGCGGCGCGACGACGCGCGCAGTGCCCGGTTGCGGGCGTTGGGCGCCGAGGTCGTGGTGGCGGATATGCTTGACATTCAACAGGTTCAGGCGGCGGTCGACGGCGTGGATCGGTTGTTCTTCAACCCGCCGTATCACCCGCACGCGCTCGACAGCGCGGTCAGCTTCGCCGTGGCCGCGCGCGACGCCGGCGTCGAGGCCGTGGTGGCGCTGGGCCAGTGGCTGGCCAGTCCCGAGCATCCGTCGCTGATGACGCGCCAGCACTGGTTGGCCGACAAGCTGTTTCGGCTGTTGCCGGACACCGCCCACGTCGCGGTCGATCCCGGCTTCTTCGCCGACAACTACTTCGTGGCGCTGCCCGTTGTCGCGCAGCTCGGGGTGTTGCCGGCGCCGACGACCGGGGGACGACTCAACGCGCCGCCGTCCAACGAGGACATCGCCCGGGTCGCGGTGGGCGCACTGCTCGACCCGCATCGCCATGACGGTCGCGCATACCGTCCGACCGGGCCAAAGCTATTGTCCGGCACCGAGATCGCGGAGATAGTGGGTGAGGTCATGGGGCGGCGGGTCCGCCTGATGGAAATGCCCCCGTGGATGTTCATGCGGGCGGTGCACGTGAATGCCAAGCGGCTCGGAGTCGACACGTATTTCGAGTCCGGGTTGCGCCACTACCTGCCCGAGACCGCCCTCGGAGCCTGGGAGGTGGGCGGACCGACCACCGATGTGCGTGACGTCGCCGGCGTCGAGCCCGAGGACTTTCTCACCATCGCGCGCCGCTACGTCAACGCGGCGGACACGCGGCGCACCCCGGGGAAAGTGTTGCGCGAGATCGGGAATCTCATGCTGACCGGGCTGGTGCCGGCGCACCGGCTCGACCGCTTCGACAGGCGCCAGCAACATCCGCAGCCCGACCGGCCCCGGTATTCGGCGGAATCGGCCGTGTGGCGCGGCGAGCACGCCCCGTCGGTCGACCCGGCCCGCTACCGGTTCGGCCCAAGCGGCGTGCCTGAGTCATCCGCGGTCAGTATGCGGCGGTGAAGAGCGCTCGGTGATGCCTCGGGTTGTCGATTTCGTCGACAAAGGCGATGGCGTAGTCGGCGCCGCCAATCCGGGAATTGCCATCCGCGTCGGCGAGGAGCACATCCTCGCCGACGCGGAAGATCCCGGTGCGCTCGCCGCGGTTTTCGGCGTTGTACACCGCCGGTGGCGAAAGGCTGAACCAGTCCACCCCGTCGGGCAATGCGCGCAGCCGCTCCAACACCTCCGCGTGCGCGATGCCATCCTCCCGGAACTCCTCGGGGAAGATTGGCGTGTCCAGCGCGCGCGGTCCGCCGGGCGCAACCCGCAGGTTGCCGGCACCACCCACCACGCCGATGCGCACCGCGTTGTCGGTGGCAATGCGTCCCAGCGTCGGGATGTATTCGGCCAGGCCGCTGCCGTGCGCCGGCAAGGCGACCACAACGACGTCCACGTCGACCGCGATATCCCGGACGAACCGCTCATCGAACAACGAGCCCTGCCGGACGTCCATGTCGGTGCGGCCGGCCAACGGGCCGGTGTTGCGGGCCACCGCGATCACGCGGTGCCCGCGGGACAGCGCCTCCTCGGCGATGTTCCCGCCGGAGTATCCGGTCGCCCCGAAAATTGCAATTGTCGTCATCTCGATATGGAGGCGACGATTCGCCGAAACTCATCGCGGGTCGACTCAGGCGAGCTGGCGGTGTATGTCCAGCAGGTGGTGGCGCACGTCGTGCAGCGTGTTGACGGCCACCCAGCGCAGCGTCCGCTCGGTGCGGTGCGGCCAGTTGTAGACGATGCGGAGCTCCCAGTCGCGGGTGTCGAGCCGGCGTAGGGCGTTCGCCAGCAGCCGCGCCGCGATCGTCACCTCCTCGGCGACCTCGGCCGGATCGCTCTGCGCGTATCCCTCGTGGGCCACGCGCTCGTCGCGGCCCATCGGCACGGCGGCGGGCACATCGACGCGGCGGGCTAGCAGCACCCGCTCACGCTGGGTGATCAATACGTCGCGGACGTGGCAGGCATACTCCAGCGGCGACCACCGCTCCGGCGCGCTGCGACGCGTCAGGGTGTGTCGCTCGGTCGTGGTCAGCAGCCGCGCCAATTCGGCAACGCCGGCGACGATTTCGTCGGCGGCGCACGTCGCTGTGGACAGGTCGTAGGCGTACCCGCACTCCTCGCACCGTTCCACCAGCACAGCTTATGGAGGATTCACCGACTTGCCACGGCGCCGAACCGGAAGCCAGCACGCGGCCAACGGGACGGTGGTGAGCAGCCCGAGCGCGATCACGCCCGCCAGGTGGTGGTGCTCGTCGCGCATGGTGACGGCCATGACGAGCATGGCGGCGAAGTGCGCGGCGTTCGCGGTGAGGTTGAAGTCGAGGAAGAGCCGGTTCGCGAGCGGGTCGCGGGCCGACGCGAACAGGAACAGCGCCCAGACGATGTAGACGGTCGCGAACATGACGGCGATCGTGTCGCCTCCGGAGCCCCAGTCGAAGAGCGCGTTGATTCGATGGGTTATCGCGAACACCAGGTCGGGCAAGAAGAACAGCAGATAGCCGACGGCGGTCAGCCGGATCATCGCCGGCAGCCACGACGCGGCGCGGGTCTGGTTCACGAACCGGCGCCCTGCCGGATGATGCGGACCATCTCGGTGGGGCGTTCCAGGGCCGAGAAGTGGCCGGCCCCGGCAACCGTGACGGCCCGGACGCCGAGGAGGCGGGCGACCTCGTCCCGATCCGCCGGACGCGACCAATCCCGTTCGCTGTAGACCAGCGTGACCGGGGTATTCACCTGCGCGTAGCGACTTTTCGCATCGATCAGCCCGGGCAGGATGCGCATGATGGCCCGATTCACCCGGGGGTAGCCGCGCCGGCGGCCGCTGCGGCGCAGCTCGACGAGGAAGTCCTTCGGCAACGCGTGGCGGTCGGCGAACCCGCCGGCCAGCACACCGCGCAGGATGAGGCGATTCTCGAGCGCGGCGAAGATCGGTCCCGTGCCCGGCCAGCGGACGCCGGTCCCGATCACGCGGGCAAACCAGTTGCCGCGCTCGAGGCCTCCCGGGTAGTCGTAGGGATTGAACGCGATCACGCCCTTCACCCGGTCCGTCAGCTCTATGGAGGCCAACAGGGCGAGCGCGCCGCCCATCGATTCGCCTGCCAGGGTGACATCACGCAGGCCCAGGCTCTCGACGAATTCGACGACGGCGCCGCGCAATTCGGGCTCGCCGTAGCGCGCCCCGGGGATGACGTCGGACCACCCCATCCCCGGTAGGTCCAGGGCGTACACCGTGAAGTCGTCCCACAGTGCGGGCACGACGCGCTGGAAGTAGTCCAGCTGGGTGCGCACGGTGTGCAGCAGGACGAGCGGCGGGCCGTTTCCCGCGGTGAAGTAGCGCAACCGGGACCCGTCGGAGCGCTTCAGGAACCTGACCTCGCCGCGGCCGCCGCTCCACGCCAGCGTGTAGCGTTGGTCCGGAATCTCGTTGGTGGCGTTCATCGTTCGCACACCGCCTGGATGGCGCGCAGCCGCCCGTCGGCCAGGGCCCGGGTCAGGTTTTCGGCCTTTCGGCGGAAGTCGGTGACGAAGGCGTGCAGGCCCAGCGGGCCGTCGGGCTGGGCAAGGATGGCCTGCATGAGCGCGGCCGCCTGTTCGGTGAGGTCGTTCCACGCTGTGACGGTGAAACCCGCGGATTCGAGCGTGGCGCGCAGCTCGTCGGGGGTCACCAGGTGGCTGCGCGCGGGTTCGTCGGCCCAGGGCAGGGGATAGGTGAGCTCGCCGCCGTCGCCAATCGTGATGTCCCACAAGGCGAGTCGTCCGCCGCCCTTGAGCGCCCGATGTGACTCGGAGTACAGGCGTGCCTTGTCGGCCACGTTCATCTGGACGTGCTGGCTGATGGCGACGTCGAAAGTGCCGTCGGCGAAGGGGAGTTCGGTGACGTCGGCCTGACGAACCGATATCAGGCCGTCGAGGCCGACGAGCCCGTTGAGCCAGCGGTTGGTGTCGCAGTATTCGTCGGTGAGATCCACCGCGGCGACCCGGGCGCCGAAACGGTCGGCGACGTAGCGCGCGGTGCCGCCGACGCCGCTGCCGGCGTCGAGGACGTCGCTGTCATTGGTGATCCCAGCCAGGTCGACCAGTTGGGCGGTGGCGATGCGGCCCATAGTGTGGAAGTCCTCCAGCATCGCCAGGTCGGCGGGCGCCAGGTGGCCGGCGTCCAATCCGGCGCTGCGCAGCGCACGCTCGATGTTGTTGCGGGACAGGCCGGTCGAGTACTGGGCCTGGATTGTGTCGGTCATTTCCGCACCTCGGCCCACGCGGTGATGATGGAGGGCATCGTGATGAGGGCGTCGGCCGCCAGCGCCTGCGTGCGGAAACGCGGCACGAACTCGCCGATGTCACCGAGATCGTCGAGGCCGAAGCCGCCTTGTTCGGCGATGGGCGAGACGAGCCGCCAGACCTCCGCGCCGTAGGCGAGGAGGTCGACGTCGGCGGCGGTGCCGATCGGCGCACCGATGGCCAACCGCGGTGTCCCCAGGCCGGCGTCGGCGAAGACCGTGTGCAGCGTGGTGCCGAACCGCGGGCTGAGGCCCATGGCCTCGAAGCCGCGGACGATGCCCGCAATCACCTCGCTGAACAGCGGCAGCTCCGGGACGCTGCGCGCCCGGGTGATGTCGATCTCGGCGAACGCGAGCACGCCGCCGGGGCGCACCAGGGAGCTCAGGCGGCGCAGCGTGGCGGCCGGGTCGGGCAGGTGCATCAGGATCAGCCGGCCGACCACCGCGTCGACGGGTTCGTCCAGGTCGATCGCGTCGACCGTGGCCTCTGTGAAACGCACGGTGGCCAAGCCCTTTTCGGTGGCGCGGGCGCGGGCCAGCTCGACCATCGCGGCCGAGGCGTCAACGCCGAGCACGCTTCCGGTCGGGCCGACCAGCCGGGCGGCGACGAACGACACGTCGCCGGGGCCGCTGCCGATATCTAGGACCCGCATGCCCGGACGCAGCCCGGCGAGCCGCAGCGCGTGCTCGGTGTAGCCGTCGTAAAGCCGTCCCTGCAGGAGCAGCCGCTGCACCTCCACGTCGGCGTGCCCGAGGACATAGCTGCTTTCGGTTGTACTCATTGGTTTCGTGCCTTTCTTCGGTTGGGTGGCCTTAGGCCTTGGCCAGTTCGGGAAACGGCGTCGCCAGCCGCGCGCGGGCCGGCAGGAGCCAGGCCACGACGATGGCGGCGCCCAGCGCGATTCCCGCGCACACCAGGGAGCTCACCTGCATGCCGTCCAGGAAGGCGCGATCAACGACGGCGCGGACCGGGCCCGCCTGTTGGATGGGCAGTCGCCCGATCACGGTGTGCGCCACCGCCATCGAGTGCCGCATCGCGTCGACGGGCAAGCCGGTCAACGCGGTGGTGCCGAGGCGTCCGGAGTACACCGACGCGAAGACGCTGCCCGCGATGGCGACGCCGAGGGTGCCGCCGAGTTCACGTGTGGTGTCGTTGACGGCCGAGCCGACGCCGGCCTTGTCGACCGACAGCGATCCCATGATGGCCTCGGTGGCCGGCGAAACGGTCAGGCCCAGGCCACCGCCGAGCAGCAGCATCTGCATGGCGATCTGGACGTAGGGCGTGGCGGCGTCCGCCGTGGACGCCCACGCCAGTCCGGCGGCGAACACGGTCAGGCCGCCTGCGACGACGGCGGTGCTGCCGATTCGTTCCACCAGCCGGGGTCCCAGGATGCTGGCCAACGCGATGGAGGCGGCGACGGGAAGCAGGCGCACTCCGGCCTGAAACGCGGTGTAGTCCTTGATGAATTGGAAGTACTGCGTGATCACGAAGATGAACCCGAACAGGGTCAGGAAGCCGGCGGTCACCGCCAGGCTGCCGCCGGAGAACCGCCGATTGGCGAAGACCGACACGTCCAGCATCGGGTGGGTGCTGCGCCGCTCCCACGCCGCGAACCCGGCGAGAACGGCTGTGGAGAGGGCGAATCCGGCCGTCGTCTTAGCGTTGGTCCATCCCCAGGTGGGCGCCTCGATGACGGTGTAGACCAGCGTCGTGATGCCGACCGCGGACAGGATCAGGCCGGGGACGTCGACGCGGGGCGCCACGGGGTCGCGCGAGCTCGGGACGAACAGGATGCCGCCGGCGATGGCCACGGCCGCGATGGGGATGTTGACCATGAAGATCGAGCCCCACCAGAAGTGTTCGAGCAGCCAGCCGCCGCTGATCGGGCCCACGGCGACCCCGACGCCGACCATGGCTGCCCACAGACCGATCGCCTTGGCGCGCGGCACCGGGTCGGTGAAGATGTTGGTGATCAGCCCGAGTGTGGTCGGGAAGATCACCGCCGCGCCGACGCCCATCGCGGCGCGGGCCGCGATCAGCGCGTCGGCCGAATTCACTTGCGCGGCAACGGCGGAGGTGAGCGCGAAGAGCGCCAGTCCGGAGTTGAGCCAGCCCCGCCTGCCGTAGCGGTCGGACAGGCTGCCGGCCGATAGCAGCAGTCCGGCCATGACCAGGGTGTAGGCGTCGACGATCCATTGCAGCTGGGCGGTGTCGGCGCCGAGTTCGCGGGACAGGGTGGGCAGCGCGACGTTGACGATGGTGGCGTCGACGCTGATGACGAAGACGCCGAGGCAGATGACGGCGAGCGCGGCGATCGGGCGGTTGCGGAAGATGGGTTCGGTACTCATGGGCAAGACTCTAAAACTCATAGACAAATAAATCAAGTAGTAAGTTGAAAAACATATCTAGCTGAGGTAGGGTGGGGTCATGGCGCCCCGCAGGAACTACAACCAGAACTGCCCGATCGCGCGTGGACTGGACGTCCTCGGCGAGCGGTGGACGCTGCTGATCCTGCGCGAGTTGGTTGGCGGATCCCGCCGCTACGGCGACCTGCGCGACGCGCTCCCCGGCATCGCGACCAACCTCCTGGCCGAGCGTCTCAAGGAGCTGCAGGAGGCGGGGCTCGTCGACCGGACCGATCTGCCCGCCCCGATCGGGCGCACCGTATACACCCTCAGCGACATGGGCTGGCAGCGGGCGCTGCCCGTCCTGCGGAGCGTCGCGTGGTTCGGCCTGGACCGGCTCGACCCGATCGGCGATGGCCCAGTTACGCCGTTGAACGGCTTCCTGGCCGGCATCCTGCTGGGCTTCGATTCGGTCGGGGCGATCGGCCTGGAGGCGACGATCCGCATCGAAATCGACGGCCGCCGTTTCGAATTCGCCGTGACGCAGGGGCGGCTCGCCGGCGCTCGTCACGAGCCTTCGGTGAAGATCACCGCCAGCGCCGCGGACCTGGTCACCGCGCGTCTCGGCGCGAGCGAGGCCAAGCGGCGGGCGGCGCTGCGGCGCATCGATCTCGACGGCGACCCCGACGCCGTCGACGCGGTGCGCCGGGCGTTCGCGCTCCTATAAATCGACTTTCCCAATTTCGAGGCTTTTCGGCCCACACTGCAATACAGTCGTATCGCCTTCGAGACAAGGGACGGCTGTGATGAATTTTGCGGTGCTGCCACCAGAGGTGACGTCCGCGCAGATGTATACCGGTGCCGGCTCGGGGCCGATGTTGGCCGCCGCGGCGAGCTGGGCCGGGTTGGGCGACGAGTTGGGGTCGGCGGCGGAGTCGTTTTCGTCGTTGACCTCGGGCCTGGCGGACGGACCCTGGCAGGGTCCGGCCTCGGCGGCCATGGCGGCCGTGGCCACTCAGTACGCGCAGTGGCTCAACGGGTCGGCCGCCCAGGCCGCCGGCGCGGCCGCAAACGCCAATGCGACGGCGGCGATCTTCGAGGCGGCCAGGGCGGCGACCACGCATCCGGCGGCCGTTTCGGCCAACCGCAGTCAGTTGCTGTCG
>NZ_LZKR01000024.1 GCF_001672915.1 Mycobacterium sp. 1245805.9
CCCCCCCGGGGGGGGCGGCGGCCCGGGGGGGGGGGGGCCCCCCCCCCCCCCCCCCGGGGGCGGGGGGGGGGGGGGCCCGCGGCTCGCCACTGTCCTTGGGTTGGTCCGGGGGAGCCAGGTCGAGCAGGCGACGCGCCGCGATCCGCGACCGCGTCAGCTGGACGGCGGCGGCCGGCAACGCCGTCGTCGCCTCGAACGCGGACAGCGGCAACAACATCAGGACGGCCAGCGTGGTGGGCGCGACCGCGTGCGCCAACCCGATCCCGGCCACCACCGCGCCCAGCACGCTCGCCCCGATCGCCGCCGTGGGCATCGCCTCGGCGATGGCCGCCGGTCGCGCGGCGGCGTCGAGGGCCTCGGCCCAGGCGCGGTGGCGGCGTTGCGCATCGGCGATGACGCCGGGCAGGGCGCCCGCGACGCGCAACTCCGGTGCGTGTTCGAGGGCGATCATCGCCGACGTGTCGCGATCGGAATGGTGTTGGCGGGCAACCTCTTCCTGCGTCGCGGCGGCCCTGCCGGCGAGCCGCGGGGCAACGTACCCGGCGACCAGCAGGCAGGCCGCCAGCACCGCTGCGGCCGGCAGCGAGATGGCCGCGACGACCGCGGTCGCGGCCAGCGCGAGCACCGCGGCGACGGCGATCGGCACCACGGTGCGCACCAGCACGTTGGCCAGCTCGTCGACGTCCGCGCCCACCCTGGCCACCAGCTCACCGCTGTGCAGGCGGACCGCGGCCGCCGCCGGGCCGCGGGCGAGCCGCTGGTAGATCTGCGCCCGGGCCGTCCCGGCCGCCCGCAGCGCGGTGTCGTGGGTGGCCAGCCGCTCGCAGTAGTGCAGCACACCCCGGGAAATGGCGAACGTGCGCACCGCCACCACCGCGACGGACAGGTCCACCACGGGCGGCATCTGCCAGGCCCGCGTGATCAGCCATGCCGAAACCCCGGCCAGGGCAAGCGCGCTGCCCAGCGACAGCGCGCCGAGCGCGACGGCCGCGAGCACTCTGGGGAGGCGCGGGCGCAGCAGGCTCGTGATAGCGAGCAGGAGATCAGACCGCGGCATGGCGGGCCTCCGCGTCGGCGGCCACCTCGATGACCCGGTCACCGATCGCGACGACGGGCTCGCGGTGACCGACGACGACCACCGTCGCACCGGAGCGCGCGCGCTCGACGATGGCCCGCAGCACCCGCTGTTCGGTGTGCGCGTCCAGGTGCGCGGTCGGCTCGTCGAGCAGCAGCACCGGGGCCGTCGAGCCGAGCGCCCGGGCCAGGCCCAGCCGCTGGCGCTGGCCCAGCGACAAGCCGACACCGCCGCGGCCGAGCACGGTGTCCATCCCGTCGGGCAGCTCAGCCAGCACGGCGTCGAAACACGATGCGGCGCAAGCCTCGTCGAGGTCGTCGAGAGTTCTCAGCAGGTTCAGGTTGTCGCGCACCGTGCCCGGGACCAGCACCGGGCGTTGCGGCAGCCAGGACAGCTGCCGCCACCACGCGGCGCGGTCCAGCTCGGCGACGTCGGTTCCAGCCACGGTGATCCGGCCTGAGGACAGCGCGGTGAGCCCGGCGATCACCTGGAGCGCGGTGCTCTTGCCGGCGCCGTTGTGACCGGTCAGCACCGTGACCCGACCGGGTTCGAGCACCGCGGTGAGATCGCGGGGCGCGTGGCCGTCGCGGCCCAGCACGCTGAGGTCCTCGATGCGGATCTCTTTGCCGCGCGCGTCCACAGTCCGGCTTCGCGCCGTCGGGGCGGCGGGCTCGCCGATGAGGGCGAACGCCCTGTCGGCCGCGGTCCGACCCTCCTGGGCGGCATGAAATTCCACGCCGATGCGGCGCAGCGGCCAGTAGACGTCGGGGGCCAGCAACAGCACCGTCAGGCCGGTGGTCAGGGTCATCTCGCCGAACAGCAGGCGCAGGCCGATGCCGACCGCGATCAGTGCGACGCCGAGTGTGGCCAGCAATTCGAGCACCAGCGCCGACAGGAACGCGATCCGCAGCGTCGCCATCGCCGAGCGCCGGTGGGCCGCAGCCAGTTCGGCGATCCGGTGTTCCGGACCGCGGCCCCGGCCCAGTGCGCGCAGCGTCGGGATGCCGGCGATCAGGTCCAGCAGCCGGGCCTGCAGGGTCGTCATGGCCTCCAGCGCCGCGGCCGAACGGTCGGCGGTCGCGAGCCCGATCAGCACCATGAAGACCGGTATCAGCGGCAGGGTGATGACCACGATCAGCATCGATTTCGGGTCGTAGAGCGCGATCACGGCCACGGTCGCCGGTGTCAAGATCGCGGCAAGCAACAGGGTCGGCAGATATCCGGTGAAGTACGGCCGCAACCCGTCCAGGCCGCGCGTCACCACGACGGCGGCGGCATCGCGCTGCGCGGCGAGTTCGGCCGGCGGCCGGGCGGTCACCGCGGCCAGCACCTGCCCGTTGAGGTCGGCGATGACGGCGCCGGCGCCGCGTTGCCCCAGGCGGGCCTGCGCCCAGTGCGTCACCGTGCGAACCGCCCACAGCGCCAACAGGATCGACAGGGGCCCGAGCCAGGCGCGCACGTCACGCGTCGGGGGGCCGCCGACGACGCGCGCCACGACGTCGGCCAGGACGATCGCCGAGCCGATCGCGCAGCCGGAGATCACCACCCCGCAGCCCACTGCGGCGACCAGATAGCGCCGCAACGGGCTCGACGCCCGCCACAGCCGCGGGTCCAGCGGCGCTCGTGATGCGGTTGCGCTCAGGACGCACGCCTCGCCAGGCCGATGGGGGGCGGTATCCGCTCGGACGAGATCCGTTGCCGGAACACCCAATACGTCCACGCCTGGTACACGACCGTCAGCGGAGCCATGATCGCCGTCACCCAGGTCATGATCTTCAGGGTGTAGGGGGTCGACGAGGCGTTGTAGATACTCACGCTCCACTGGCTGTCCAGCTTCGAGGGCACCAGGTTCGGATATAACGAGCCGAACAACAGGATCACCACGGCCGCGACCACGAGCGCCGTACTGGCAAAAGCCCAGCCCTCCGACGCCCGCCGCCACACCAACAACACCGCCGCCAGCTGCGCGACGACAGCTACTCCCAGCACCAGCCAGGTCCAGTCCTTGCCGTGCGCCAGCTGCGTCCAAAGCCCAAAGGCCGCAACGAGTCCGGTCACCGGCAGCGACAGCCACACGGCGAACCGGTGGGCGTCGTCGCGGATCGTGCCCGAGGTCTTCAGCCCGACGAACACCGCGCCGTACAGCAGGAACAGCCCGGCGGTGGCCAGGCCGCCCAGCAGGGTGTAGGGGTTGAGCACGTCGGTGATCGAGGGGTGGACATGGCCTTCGGCGTCCACCGGCAGCCCGCGGACCAGGATGGCGAACGCGACGCCCCACAGGATGGCGGGCAGCCACGAACCCGCCGCGATCCCGAAATCGGCCCAGCCGCGCCATTTCGTGTCGTCGATCTTGCCGCGCCACTCGATCGCCACCGCGCGCACGATCATGCCGAACAGGATCGCCAGCAGCGGCAGGTACAGCGTGGAGAACACGGTGGCGTACCAGCCGGGAAAGGCGGCGAACATTGCCGCGCCGGCGGTGATCAGCCAGACCTCGTTGCCGTCCCACACCGGCCCGATGGTGTTGAGCGCGGTGCGGCGCTGCAGCTCCGGGTCGCCCACGCCCAAGCGGGCGAACGGCTCCATCAACATGCCCACGCCGAAGTCGAAGCCCTCGAGGATGAAGAAACCGAGGAACAGCATCCCGATGATGCCGAACCACAACTCCTGCAGTCCCATCCGTCAGCTCCCTTCCAGAAGAGGCCTAGTAGGCGAACGAAAGCGGCGCCACCTCGTCGTCGCTGGGCGCGCGCGGCGGTGCCGGTTCGGCGTCGTGTTCCTGTGGGCCCGCTGCGACGTAGCGCCGGAGCAAGAAGAACCAGATGACCGCCAGCACCGCGTAAAGCAGGGTGAAGGTCACCAGCGAGGTGACGACCATCCCGGCGGCGTGGTCGGAGACGCCCTGGCCGACCGTGAGCCGAACTTGCCGGTCGCCCGTCGGGTTCGGCACGACGATCCACGGCTGGCGGCCCATCTCGGTGAACACCCACCCGGAGATGTTGGCCAGGAACGGTGTCGGGATGGTCAGCAGCGCCGCCCAGGAGAACCAGCGCTTATTGGGCATCCGGCCACCGCGGGTGAACCACAACGTCGCCAGCGCGAACAGCACCGGGATGGCCAGGAACCCGATCATCGCGCGGAACGACCAGTACGTGACAAATAGGTTGGGCCGGTAGTCGTTTGGCCCGAATCGGTATTGATAGTCCTGCTGGAGGTTGCGCACACCCTGCAGCGTGACGTCGGTGGTTCGGCCTTCGGCGAGGAACGGCAGCACGTAGGGCACCTCGATGACGCGGTAGAGGCCGTCGCAGTTGTTCTGCCGCCCGACCGTCAGGATGGAGAAATTGGGGTCGGTTTGGGTGTCGCACAACGATTCCGCCGACGCCATCTTCATCGGCTGCTGCACGAACATCAGCTTGCCCTGGTGGTCGCCGGTGAGGAACAGGCCGGCAGTGGCGGCCAGCGCGACCCAGCATCCCAGGATGGCGGCAGGGCGAAACATGGTGCGGGCGTCCGACTCGGCGGCGGGTGTGGCGGACGCGGGGTTGCGGGACCGGACCATCCACCAGGCGCTGACGGCGGCGACGAATGTCGCGGCGGTCAGCAGGGCGCCGGTCACGGTGTGCGAAAACGCCGCCAGCGCAGTGTTATTCGAAAGCAGCGCGCCGATGTCGTTCAGCTCGGCGCGGTGGCTCACCGGGTTGTAATGTGCGCCGACCGGGTGCTGCATGAACGAGTTGGCCGCGATGATGAAGAACGCCGAGACGTTGACGCTGATCGCGACGATCCAGATGCAGCCCAGGTGTATCAGCCGGGGCAGCCGGCTCCAGCCGAAGATCCACAGGCCGATGAAGGTGGATTCGAAGAAGAAGGCGGCCAGACCCTCCATCGCCAGCGGCGCGCCGAAGATGTCGCCGACGAACCGTGAGTACTCGCTCCAGTTCATCCCGAACTGGAATTCCTGGACGATGCCGGTGGCCACACCGATGGCGAAGTTGATCAGGAACAGCTTGCCGAAGAACTTGGTCAGCCGGTACCAGGCCGTGTTGCCGGTGGCCACCCACACCGTCTGCATGACCGCCAGCAGCGGGGCCAAGCCGATGGTGAGCGGGACGAAGATGAAGTGGTAGACGGTGGTGATGCCGAACTGCCACCGCGAAACGTCGACGACATTCATTGTCATCTCCCAACTGCGCCTATCTACGACACAGTGTAGTAGTTAGGTGGCGTCGGCGCCACGCCCCAATTCCTTCGATGCCTTGCGGATGCCGAACGACGACACGATCTCGAAAACGCCGATTACCACGAACCAGGCGCCGACCACGATCGCCAGGGTGACGATGGAGTCGAACGGCGACGCCAGGACGACGATTCCGGCGAGCAGGCTGATCACGCCGATGAAGATCGACCAGGCCCGCCCGGGCAGCACCGGGTCGCTGATGGCCGAGACCGTCGTGGCCACCCCGCGGAAGATGAACCCGATGCCAATCCAGATGGCCAGCAACAGGACCGCGTATCCCTGACCGAAATGACGAAATGCCAAGACCGCCAGGATGAGTGAGGCCGCGCCGCTGATGAACAACAGGATCCGGCTTCCCGCCGAAACGTGCAGGCTGAATGCGAAGACGACCTGCGCGGCCCCGGTGATCAACAGATAGACGCCGAACGCGACGGCGGCGGCCAGGATGGAGATTCCCGGCCACGCCAGGATCACGGCGCCGACGATCAGCGACAGGATTCCGGATACCAGCGCGGATTTCCACAAGTGCGGCAACAAGCTTGGGACCGGGGCGCTTCCAGGAGAGGTTTGCATGGCCGCAGTCTGGCACAAACCGCGGACCGGCCGGAAGGGACTTTCGGCTCAGACGCGCGCGGTGCGGGGTTCCTCAGCGGACAGGTCGGTGGGCTCCTCGGTCGCCTTGCGGCCGATCAGATACCAGGTCCGCATCGGGCCCTTGCCCTTGACCTCGATGCTGCCCCGCTCCTGCAAAACGAACTCGTCTTTGAGGCGCTCGTACATCGCCTCGGGCACCTGGATCCGGCCCACCGAGTCGGTGGATTCCATCCGGGAGGCGACGTTGACGGCGTCTCCCCACACGTCGTAGAAGAACCGGCGCGAGCCGACGACTCCAGCGACCACCGGCCCGCAGGCCATGCCCACCCGCAGCGGGATCGGCGCGCCGTGCGGATCCCTCAGTCCCGCTGCGACATTGGCCATGTCGAGCGCGAAATCCGCCAGGGCGCGGGAATGGTCGGGCCGCGGGCGCGGCACGCCGCTGACCACCATGTACGAGTCGCCGCTGACTTTGATCTTCTCCAGGCCGTGCTTGTCGACGAGGGCGTCGAACGCGCCGTAGAGGCGGTCGAGGAAGCGCACCAGGTCGGCGGGCGGGGTGCTGCTGGCGCGCTCGGTGAACCCGACGATGTCGGCGAACAGGACCGAGGCGTCGTCGTACTTGTCGGCGATGACGCTGCGGTCGGGCTCCTTGAGGCGCTCGGCGATGCTGGCGGGCAACATGTTTTCCAGCAGCGTCTCCGAGCGCTCGTACTGGGCTTCCATGACCGCCTCGGCGCGGGCGGTGTCGCGCAGCGCGAACCACACCGTCACGACCACCATCACGACGCTGGAGACCGCCGTGACGACAAATCCCGTCGACGTGGCCCAGGCGGGCTGCAGCCCGGTGTTGCGCGGGACCAGAAACTCCATCGCGATGATCAGGCCGGCTGCGACGGTCGCCAGCGCGGACGCCAGAATAATGTGTTCAATTCCCAGCAGCAGCACTAGGAGACAGGCTCCCACGAGGAAGAAGAGTTGAGATCCCGAGCCGGTGCCCGTGTCCCAGCCGGTGGCGAAGATCGAGACGTATGCCGCGCCGATAAAGGTAAGCGGCGCAACCAGTTCGCCGAAGCGGTGCAGCCACGGAACGAACGCGAAGATCGTCGCGGCGGCGACGTTGACCCCCGTGATCTGAAACGACCACGTTCCGGTGAGAATCTGCATCAGCACAAACGTCGCACTGACCAGGACGGCCAGCCACGCGGCAACCGTGAGCGCGCGGGCCCGGCGCGCCGCGCTGTCGGCGTAGTGCTGATTGCGGTCGCGGGTCTGCGCCCGCACCGCGGCGACGCAGTCCGGGCGGTTCGACGAGCCTTCTGACCGGGGTGGGGCTCCGCATTTCTTCGCGCCCACGGTCAAAGCGTAACCGTTGACCTCGTCATTCGTCGGGCGCCTGGTCAACATCGCCGGTGAGCCAGTCCGATGGAGGGTGTAGCGCCAGCGAGCCGTTGGGCATGATGTGCTGCACCGCGTGTCCATCGCGGGTGGCCAGGTCGGCGATCATGCGCCGGTGGCAGCGCCACCACGTCGGCTCGCCGCACATGATGGCGACGTCGCCCGCCCCGGCGTCGTGCAGCAGCCGCTGGTATGCCGCCCGGAACTCCGGCGTCCGGGTATGCGCGGCGTAGTTGGCGAACGCCGGGTTCTGCCACCACTGGTCGCGCGGTAGCGGGGTGGCGGGCGCCTTGCGTCGCCCTCCGAGATCGGGTTCGTGGCGGTAGGCGATCCCGGCGGCGTTGAGCCAGCCCGGCATCGCGTCCTTCGAAACGTCGGGGTTGCGCCGCGAGCCGGGGAAACTGCGGACGTCGACCAGCAGCGTGATGCCGTGCCGGCGAAGCGCGGCGGTCAGTTCGTCGGCGGTTTTGGCGCCGTGGCCGATCGTGTAGAGCATTTGAGAGGAGTGCCCTCGGTGGGATTCGAACCCACACTGGACGGGTTTTGAGTCCGTTTCCTCTGCCAGTTGGGATACGAGGGCGGGCAGCCTCCCACCATAGAGGATCGCTGCGGCGATCGATTCTCACCGCCCCCGAGTTCGCTGGTGGCGGGCATGCACGACACAATGTCCGTCATGACAGGCCCCAAGACCGACACCGACGCCGCTGTGCCGCGCCGGGTCCTGATCGCGGAAGACGAAGCGCTCATCCGGCTGGACCTGGCCGAGATGCTCCGAGAGGAGGGCTACGAGATCGTCGGCGAGGCCGGCGACGGCCAGGAGGCCGTCGAACTCGCCGAGCGCCACAAGCCGGACCTGGTGATCATGGACGTGAAGATGCCTCGCCGCGACGGCATCGACGCCGCCTCGGAGATAGCCGCGAAACGCATCGCACCGATCGTGGTGCTGACCGCGTTCAGCCAGCGCGATCTGGTCGAGCGCGCCCGCGACGCCGGGGCGATGGCCTACCTGGTGAAGCCGTTCACGATCAGCGACCTGATCCCGGCCATCGAATTGGCGGTGAGCCGGTTCAGCGAGATCACCGAGCTGGAACGCGAAGTGGCGACGCTGTCCGACCGGCTGGAGACCCGCAAGCTCGTCGAGCGCGCCAAGGGCCTGCTGCAGACCAATCAGGGCATGACCGAGCCCGAGGCGTTCAAGTGGATCCAGCGCGCGGCCATGGACCGCCGGACCACCATGAAGCGGGTGGCCGAGGTCGTCCTGGAGACCCTCGGCGACGAGAAGAAGGACGCCGCTTCGGAGTAGCGGCGGCTTTGGGTGTGCATTGACGGCTTTGCGTGTGCATCCAGGGCGGTCGACCGGCCCAGATCCCGCCCTGGGTACCCACCGAAAGCCGTCAGTTCACACGCGACGGCCAACGGCATCGAGACTGCGCACAGATCGCGGATTTCGGCGATTCGACGCTCTGGTTGCAGTCTCGGCGCAAACCGGGCGAGCTAGCGCGCGACGATCACCGACGAGCCGTGGCCGAACAGGCCCTGGTTCGCGGTGACGCCGACGGTCGCTCCCTCCACCTGCCGGCCGGTGGCCTGGCCGCGCAGCTGCCAGTTCAGCTCGCAGACCTGCGCGATTGCCTGGGCGGGGATGGCCTCCCCGAAGCACGCCAGTCCGCCCGAGGGGTTCACCGGGACCTTGCCGCCGATGGTCGTGGCGCCGCTGCGCAGCAGCGCCTCGGCCTCGCCCTTGGCGCACAGGCCCAGGTGCTCGTACCAGTCGAGCTCCAGCGCGGTGGACAGGTCATAGACCTCGGCCAGGCTGACGTCCTCGGGCCCGATGCCCGCCTCGGCGTACGCGGCGTCGAGGATCTGGTCCTTGAACACCCGCTCCGGCGCGGGTACGACGGCGGTGGAATCCGTTGCGATATCGGGCAATTCGGGTAGATGCTGCGGGTAGCGCGGCGTCACGGTGCTGACCGCGCGCACCGATGGGACGCCGTCGAGCGAGCCGAGGTGGTTGCGGGCGAACTCGGCACTGGCCACGATCAGCGCCGCGGCGCCGTCGGACGTCGCGCAGATGTCGAGCTGCCGCAGCGGGTCGGCCACCACGGGGCTGGCGAACACGTCGTCGACGGAGGATTCCTTGCGGTAGCGGGCATTCGGGTTCTGCAGCCCGTGCCGCGAGTTCTTCACCTTGACCTGTGCGAAGTCTTCGGGCGTCGCGCCGTAGAGGTCCATCCGCCGGCGCGCCAGCAGCGCGAAGTACACCGGGTTCATCGCGCCGATCAGGTGGAACCGCTGCCAGTCGGGGTCGTTCTTGCGTTCGCCGCCGACCGGCGCGAACGCGCCCTTCGGGGTGGTGTCGGCGCCGATCACCAGCGCGACGTCGCAGAAGCCGGCCAGGATCTGCGCCCGGGCGCTCTGCAGCGCCTGCGAACCGCTGGCGCAGGCCGCGTAGCTCGAGCTGACCGGGACCCCGTTCCAGCCGAGCTTCTGCGCGAACGTCGACCCGGCGATGAAACCGGGATAGCCGTTGCGGATGGTGTCGGCCCCGGCGACCAGCTGGATCTGCCGCCAGTCCAGGCCCGCCTCGGCCAGCGCGGCGCGCGCGGCCACCACGCCGTATTCGGTGAAGTCGCGGCCCCACTTGCCCCACGGGTGCATGCCGGCGCCGAGGATGTACAGCGGTTCGGGGGTGCTCATGAGCAGATCCTCCACGCGTGGACGAGGCGTTCCACGCCGTCGTCGTCGGTGTACAGCGGCATCGTGGTCAGCTCCATCTCCATGCCGACCTTCAAATCGGAAGCCAGCGTGCCCTCGACGACCTTGCCCAGCACGATCAGCCCCTCAGCGGCCAGCTGCACCGCCGCGATCGCGAACGGCTCGAAGGGGTCCGGGGCGGGGTAGGGCGCCGGCGGCGGATACCGGTTCTCGGTGTAGCTCCACAGCGTCCCGCGGGTCGACAACGCGACGGGCTCCAGCGTGTCGTTGGCGCACGCCGGGTTGGGGCAGTTGTTCTCCCGCGGCGGGAAGACATAGGTGCCGCACTCGGGGCACTTGCTGCCGATCAGATGGGCGTTACCGGCGTCGTCGGTGGCGAACCATCCGTCGATCGCGGGTTGTTGACTGGTGACCTCGGGCACCCGCCAACACTACCAAGCGCTTGTTTGGGCACGCCAGGGTTCGTCACACCGGGTGCCTAGAGTGAATGCCGTGCCCGCCGCCACCCCTCAGAAGACAGAGGAACAAACCAAACCGACACTCATGCTCCTGGACGGCAATTCGCTGGCGTTTCGGGCGTTCTACGCGCTGCCCGCGGAGAACTTCAAGACCCGCGGCGGGCTGACCACCAACGCGGTGTACGGCTTCACCGCCATGCTGATCAACCTGCTGCGCGACGAGACGCCGACGCACATCGCCGCGGCGTTCGACGTGTCGCGGCAGACCTTCCGCTCCGAGCGCTACCCCGAGTACAAGGCCAACCGGTCCTCGACGCCGGACGAGTTCCACGGCCAGATCGACATCACCAAGGAAGTGCTCAATGCGCTGGGCATCACGGTGCTTTCGGAGCAGGGGTTCGAGGCCGACGACCTGATCGCGACGCTGGCCACCCAGGCCGAAAACGAGGGCTACCGCGTGCTGGTGGTCACCGGCGACCGCGACTCCCTGCAGCTGGTCAGCGACGACGTCACGGTGCTGTACCCGCGCAAGGGCGTCAGCGAACTGACCCGCTTCACTCCCGAGGCCGTCGTGGAAAAGTACGGGCTGACCCCGCAGCAGTACCCCGACTTCGCGGCGCTGCGTGGCGATCCCAGCGACAACCTGCCCGGCATTCCTGGGGTGGGGGAGAAGACCGCCTCGAAGTGGATCGCCGAATACGGCTCCCTGCAGGCGCTGGTCGACAACGTCGACTCGGTGCGCGGCAAGGTGGGCGATGCGCTGCGCGCCAACCTGGCCAGCGTCATCCGCAACCGCGAGCTCACCGACCTGGTCAAAGACGTGCCGCTGGCCCAAACGCCGGACACGCTGCGGCTGCAGCCCTGGGACCGCGACCAGATCCACCGCCTGTTCGACGACCTGGAGTTCCGGGTGCTGCGTGATCGGTTGTTCGAGACCCTGGTGGCCGTCGAGCCCGAGGTCGACGAGGGCTTCGACGTGCGCGGCGACGCGCTCGAGCCGGGCACCGTCGGGCAGTGGCTGGCCGCGCACGCCGCCGACGGGCGCCGGGCCGGGCTGGCGGTTGCCGGCACCCACCTGCCGCACGGCGGGGACGCGACCGGGTTGGGCATTGCCGCCGCCGACGGCGACGGCGCCTACATCGACACCGCCACGCTGACCCCCGACGACGACGCCGCGCTGGCGGCCTGGCTGGCCGACCCGGCGAAACCCAAGGCGCTGCACGAGGCAAAGCTCGCCATCCACGACCTGGCGGGCCGCGGCTGGACGCTGAACGGCGTCACCTCCGACACCGCGCTGGCCGCCTACCTGGTGCGCCCGGGGCAGCGCAGCTTCACCCTCGACGACCTGTCGCTGCGCTACCTGCGCCGCGAGTTGCGCGCGGAAACCCCTGAGCAGCAACAGCTTTCGTTGCTCGACGACATCGACGGCGTGGACGAGCAGGCCGTCGCGACCCTGATCCTGCGGGCCCGCGCCGTCGTCGACCTGGCCGACGCGCGCGACGCGGAGCTGGACCGCATCGACTCCACCGCGCTGCTGGGCGAGATGGAGCTGCCGGTGCAACACGTGCTGGCGGACATGGAAAGCGCCGGCATCGCCGTCGATCTGCGGCTGCTGGGCGAGCTGCAAAGCCAGTTCGCCGACCAGATCCGCGACGCCGCCGAGGCCGCCTACGCCGTGATCGGCAAGCAGATCAACCTGGGCTCGCCCAAGCAGTTGCAGGTGGTGTTGTTCGACGAGCTGGGGATGCCGAAGACCAAACGGACCAAGACCGGCTACACCACGGACGCCGACGCCCTGCAGTCGCTGTTCGACAAGACCGGCCATCCGTTCCTGCAGCACCTGCTGGCCCACCGCGACGTCACCCGGCTCAAGGTCACCGTCGACGGGCTGCTGAACTCGGTGGCCGCCGACGGGCGCATCCACACGACGTTCAACCAGACGATCGCGGCGACTGGGCGACTGTCGTCGACGGAGCCCAACCTGCAGAACATCCCGATCCGCACCCAGGAAGGCCGGCAGATCCGGGACGGGTTCGTGGTCGGCAAGGGCTACGAAGAGTTGATGACGGCGGACTACAGCCAGATCGAGATGCGGATCATGGCGCACCTGTCGCGGGACGAGGGCCTGATCGAGGCGTTCAACACCGGGGAGGACCTGCACTCGTTCGTCGCCTCCCGGGCGTTCGGGGTGCCGATCGAGGAGGTCACCGCCGAGCTGCGCCGCCGGGTCAAGGCGATGTCCTACGGGCTGGCGTACGGGTTGAGCGCCTACGGGCTGTCGCAGCAGCTGAAGATCTCCACCGAGGAAGCCAAGGACCAGATGGACGCGTACTTCGCCCGGTTCGGAGGCGTGCGCGACTACCTGATGGACGTCGTGGAGCAGGCCCGCAAGGACGGCTACACCTCCACGGTGCTGGGCCGCCGCCGCTACCTGCCCGAGCTGGACAGCAGCAATCGTCAGGTCCGGGAGGCCGCCGAACGGGCCGCGCTCAACGCGCCCATCCAGGGCAGCGCGGCCGACATCATCAAGGTCGCGATGATCGAGGTCGACAAGGCCATCAAGCAGGCCGGGCTGGCCTCCCGGATGCTGCTGCAGGTGCACGACGAACTGTTGTTCGAAGTCGCGCCAGGCGAGCGGGAGGCCCTCGAGGCGCTGGCGCGCGAGAAGATGGGCGGCGCCTACCCGCTTGACGTCCCGCTGGAGGTCTCGGTCGGCTACGGCCGGAGCTGGGACGCGGCCGCGCACTGACGCGCCCGGTGTAGTGTGAGGGCGAAAATTCGGCCGGAAATTCGCCGTGGCGTTACATTTGCGTCATTTCGGCGGCGACCGAGTTTGTCCAGCTAGTGCCCTGTCGAGTAGCCTCGACAGGTAAATCTATTTTGTCCCTACGACCCAACCTGTCCGGAGCAACCCAACAACATGCCGAGTCCCGCCGTCACCTCGCCGCAAGTAGCCGTCAACGACATAGGCTCGAGCGAGGATTTTCTCGCCGCAATAGACAAAACGATCAAGTACTTCAACGATGGCGACATCGTCGAAGGCACCATCGTCAAAGTGGACCGGGACGAGGTGCTCCTCGACATCGGCTACAAGACCGAAGGGGTCATCCCCGCCCGCGAGCTCTCCATCAAGCACGACGTCGACCCCAACGAGGTCGTTTCCGTGGGCGATGAGGTCGAGGCCCTGGTTCTCACCAAGGAGGACAAAGAGGGCCGGCTGATCCTGTCCAAGAAGCGCGCGCAGTACGAGCGCGCCTGGGGCACCATCGAGGCGCTCAAGGAGAAGGACGAGGCCGTCAAGGGCACCGTCATCGAGGTGGTCAAGGGTGGCCTGATCCTCGACATCGGGTTGCGCGGCTTCCTGCCCGCCTCGCTCGTCGAGATGCGGCGCGTCCGCGACTTGCAGCCGTACATCGGCAAGGAGATCGAGGCCAAGATCATCGAGCTGGACAAGAACCGCAACAACGTGGTGCTGTCCCGCCGGGCCTGGCTCGAGCAGACCCAGTCCGAGGTGCGCAGCGAGTTCCTCAACCAGCTGCAGAAGGGCAGCATCCGCAAGGGTGTGGTCTCCTCCATCGTCAACTTCGGCGCGTTCGTCGACCTCGGCGGGGTGGACGGCCTGGTGCACGTCTCCGAGCTGTCCTGGAAGCACATCGACCACCCGTCCGAGGTGGTGCAGGTGGGCGACGAGGTCACCGTCGAGGTGCTCGACGTCGACATGGACCGCGAGCGGGTTTCGTTGTCGCTCAAGGCGACCCAGGAAGACCCGTGGCGCCACTTCGCCCGCACGCACGCCATCGGCCAGATCGTGCCCGGCAAGGTCACCAAGCTGGTTCCGTTCGGCGCGTTCGTCCGCGTCGAGGAGGGCATCGAGGGCCTGGTGCACATCTCCGAGCTCGCCGAGCGGCACGTCGAGGTGCCCGACCAGGTGGTCGCCGTCGGCGACGACGCGATGGTCAAGGTCATCGACATCGACCTGGAGCGCCGCCGAATCTCGTTGTCGCTCAAGCAGGCCAACGAGGACTACACCGAGGAATTCGACCCGGCGAAGTACGGCATGGCCGACAGCTACGACGAGCAGGGCAACTACATCTTCCCCGAGGGCTTCGACTCCGAGACCAACGAATGGCTCGAGGGCTTCGACGCCCAGCGCAACGAGTGGGAGGCCCGCTACGCCGAGGCGGAGCGGCGGCACAAGATGCACACCGCGCAGATGGAGAAGTTCGCCGCCGCCGAGTCGGCCGCCCATGCCGCCGGTGACTCGGCGCCGGGCAACGGCGCGTCGTCGGAGAAGGCGGCGGGTGGATCGCT
>NZ_LZKR01000025.1 GCF_001672915.1 Mycobacterium sp. 1245805.9
CCATCCTCACCCACGAGCGGGCCCACCTGCGCGCCCGCCACGATCTGGTTCTGGAGGCGTTCACCGCGGCGCACGCGGCCTTCCCGCGGTTCGTTCGCAGCGCCAACGCGTTGCGCGCGGTGCAGCTGCTCGTCGAGCTGCTGGCGGACGACGCCGCGGTGCGCGCCACCGGGCGCACTCCCCTGGCCCGGGCGTTGGTCGCGTGCGCCTCCGGTCGGGCGCCGTCGGGCGCGCTGGCGGTGGGGGGTACCAGCACGGTGGTGCGGGTGCGGCGGCTGTCGGGCCGCGGTAACAGCCTGATGCTGTCGGCCACCGCGTACCTGGCGGCGGCCGCGGTGTTCGTGGTGCCCACCGTCGCGCTGGTGGTGCCGTGGCTGATCGAGCTGCGACGGCTGTTCAACGTCTAGCACCCTGGGATGCCCCTCGGAGTCGGCTGTGCCACAGTGTGATCCGACAGCTTGTCGGAAAAGTTCTGCGACCTGAGAGGCCAAGCCATGAGTGCCCCGAATTCCAAGAATTCCCAGACTGGTACCGCGCAGATCGGCGTCACCGGCCTCGCCGTGATGGGTTCCAACATCGCCCGCAATTTCGCGCATCACGGCTACACGGTCGCGCTGCACAACCGGTCCGTCGCCAAGACGGACGCGCTGCTCAAAGAGCACGGCGACGAGGGCAAGTTCGTGCGCTCGGAGACCATCGCGGAATTCCTCGACGCGCTGGAGAAGCCGCGGCGGGTGCTGATCATGGTCAAGGCCGGCGACCCGACCGACGCCGTCATCAACGAGCTCGCCGACGCCATGGAGGAAGGCGACATCATCATCGACGGCGGCAACGCCCTCTACACCGACACCATCCGCCGGGAGAAGGCCATGCGCGAGCGGGGCCTGCACTTCGTCGGCGCCGGCATCTCCGGCGGCGAGGAGGGGGCGCTCAACGGGCCGTCGATCATGCCGGGCGGCCCGGCCGAGTCCTACACGTCGCTGGGCCCGCTGCTCGAGGAGATCTCCGCGCACGTCGACGGCGTCCCGTGCTGCACCCACATCGGCCCCGACGGCGCCGGCCACTTCGTCAAGATGGTGCACAACGGCATCGAGTACTCCGACATGCAGCTGATCGGCGAGGCCTACCAGCTGCTGCGCGACGGGCTGGGCAAGACCGCCGACGAGATCGCCGACGTGTTCGACGAGTGGAACAAGGGCGACCTGGACAGCTTCCTCGTCGAGATCACCGCCAAGGTCCTGCGCCAGACGGACGCCAAGACCGGCAAGCCGCTCGTCGACGTGATCCTCGACGAGGCCGAGCAGAAGGGCACCGGGCGCTGGACGGTGAAGTCGGCGCTGGACCTCGGCGTGCCCGTCACCGGCATCGCCGAGGCGGTGTTCGCCCGCGCGCTGTCCGGCTCGGTCACCCAGCGCAAGGCCACCACCGGGCTGGCATCCGGGCAGCTCGGTCAAAAGCCAACCGACGCAACGCAATTCGTCGAGGACGTGCGTCAGGCCCTGTACGCGTCGAAGATCATCGCGTACGCCCAGGGGTTCAACCAGATTCAGGCCGGCAGCGCCGAATACGACTGGAGCATCACGCCGGGCGACCTGGCCACCATCTGGCGCGGCGGCTGCATCATCCGGGCGAAGTTCCTCAACCGCATCAAGGAGGCGTTCGACGAGGACGCCGACCTGCCGACGCTGATCGTCGCCCCGTACTTCCGCGCCGCGATCGAGGCCGCGATCGACGGCTGGCGCCGCGTCGTGGTCACCGCCACCGAGCTGGGCATCCCGATCCCGGGCTTCTCCTCGGCGCTGTCCTACTACGACGCGCTGCGCACCGAACGCCTGCCCGCGGCGCTCACCCAGGGGCTGCGGGACTTCTTCGGCGCGCACACCTACGGCCGCACCGACGCCGATCCGGACAAGCGCTTCCACACCCTGTGGAGCGGTGACCGCAGCGAAGTGCCCGCGTAGCCTTCTGCGTGTAGAAGGGCCTAAAGGGGGCAAGCCGAATCGCATGAGGTTTCTGGACGGGCACCGACCCGGGTACGACCTGACGTACAACGACGTCTTCATCGTGCCGAACCGCTCCGACGTCGCGTCGCGCTTCGACGTCGACCTGTCCACCACCGACGGCTCCGGCACCACCATCCCGGTCGTCGTCGCCAACATGACCGCGGTGGCCGGGCGGCGCATGGCCGAGACGGTCGCGCGGCGCGGCGGCCTGGTGATCCTGCCCCAGGACCTGCCGATCCCGGCGGTGCAGCAGACCGTGGATTTCGTCAAGAGCCGCGACATGGTCCTCGACACCCCGGTGGTGCTCGAGCCCGACGACTCGGTGTCCGACGCGATCGCGCTGATCCACAAGCGCGCCCACGGCGTCGCCGTCGTGCTCTTCGAGGGCCGCCCGATCGGCCTGGTCACCGAGGCGTCGTGCCTGGGCGTCGACCGCTTCACCCGGGTTCGCGACGTGGCCGTGACCGACTTCGTGACGGCCCCCGTCGGCGCCGAGCCGCGCAAGATCTTCGACCTGCTCGAGCACGCCCCGATCGGTGTCGCGGTGGTGACCGGCGCGGACGGCACGCTGGCGGGCGTGCTCACCCGCACCGGGGCGGTCCGCGCCGGGCTGTACACGCCGGCCACCGACGCCCGCGGGCGGCTGCGCGTCGGCGCGGCGGTCGGCATCAGCGGCGACGTCGGCGCCAAGGCGCGGTCGTTGGCCGAAGTCGGGGTGGACGTGCTCGTCATCGACACCGCCCACGGGCATCAGGTCAAGACGCTGGAAGCGATCAGGGTTGTCGCCGAGCTGGACCTGGGCCTGCCGCTGGCGGCGGGCAACGTGGTGTCGGCGGAGGGCACCCGGGACCTGCTGGGCGCCGGGGCCACCATCGTCAAGGTCGGCGTCGGGCCCGGCGCCATGTGCACCACCCGGATGATGACCGGCGTCGGGCGCCCCCAGTTCTCCGCCGTGCTCGAATGCGCTTCCGCCGCAAGGAAACTCGGTGGACACGTGTGGGCCGACGGGGGCATCCGGCACCCGCGGGACGTGGCGCTGGCGCTGGCCGCGGGGGCGTCGAACGTCATGATCGGGTCGTGGTTCGCCGGCACCTACGAATCGCCCGGAGACCTGATGCGCGACCGCGACGACCAGCCCTACAAGGAGAGCTACGGCATGGCCTCCAAGCGGGCCGTCGTCGCCCGCAGCGGCGCCGAGACCGCGTTCGACCGCGCCCGCAAGGCGCTGTTCGAGGAGGGCATCTCGACGGCCCGGATGGGGCTGGACCCCGACCGCGGCGGCGTCGAGGACCTGATCGACCACATCACCGCCGGGGTCCGCAGCACCTGCACCTACGTCGGCGCCTCGACCCTGGAAGAGCTGCACGAGCGGGCCGTCGTCGGCGTGCAGTCGGCCGCGGGGTTCGCCGAGGGCCATCCGCTGCCGCTGGGCTGGTGAGCGCGCCGCCGCGGTCGCACGCGTTGGCTACCATGTGAATTCATCTGAATTTCGGCTCGCAGCAAAGCGCTGCGCCGCATCGAGCGAAAGGCATGACGTGCCGCAGGCACGCGTCGAGGCCCGCATATTGATCCGGGCAGCGTCCCCGGGGTCTGGGTCATGAACGTCGCCGTCACCCTGGCCAGCCTCGTGGCCATCGCGCTGCTGATCTTCGCCAACGGGGTGTTCGTCGCGGCCGAATTCTCGCTGACCGCCCTGGACCGCAGCGTGGTGGACTCCAACGCCCGCCTCGGTGGCCGGCGCGACCGCTTCATCCAGCGCGCCCAGCAGCGGCTGTCGTTTCAGCTCTCGGGCGCCCAACTGGGCATCTCGATCGCCACGCTGGCGACCGGGTATCTGACCGAGCCGTTGGTGGCCGACCTGCCGCATCCCGCGCTGAGCGCGATCGGCATACCGAACCGGCTGGCCGACGCGATTCTCGCGTTCCTGGCGCTGGTGATCGTGACGTCGGTGTCGATGGTGTTCGGCGAGCTGGTCCCGAAGTATCTCGCCGTGGCGCGCCCGCTGCCGACCGCCCGCGCCGTCGCGGGGGTCCAGTTGCTGTTCTCGCTGATCTTCACCCCGGCCATCCGGCTGACGAACGGCGCGGCCAACTGGATCGTGCGCGAGCTGGGCATCGAGCCGGCCGAGGAGCTGCGCTCGGCCCGCTCGCCGCAGGAGCTGGCGTCCCTGGTGCGCAACTCTGCCCGCAGCGGCACTATGGACGTCGCCACCGCCGCGCTGGTGCGGCGGTCGCTGCAGTTCGGCGAGCTGACCGCCGAGGAACTGATGACGCCGAGGTCGAAGATCGTGGCGCTGGAAACCGACGAGACGGTCGCCGACCTGATCGCCGCGGCCGCCGAGTCCGGCTTCTCCCGCTTCCCCATCGTCGACGGCGACCTCGACGAGACCGTCGGCATCGTGCACGTCAAGCAGGTGTTCGCGGTGCCGGCGGCCGAGCGCGCGACCACCCTGCTGACCACGCTCGCGCAGCACGTGCCGGTGGTCCCGTCGACGCTGGACGGCGACGCCGTGATGGCCGAGATCCGCGCCAACAGCCTGCAGACCGCGATGGTCGTCGACGAGTACGGCGGCACCGCCGGCATGGTGACCGTCGAGGACCTGATCGAGGAGATCGTGGGAGACGTCCGCGATGAGCACGACGACGCCACCCCGGATGTGGTGGCCGCCGGCGCCGGCTGGCGGGTGAACGGGCTGCTGCGCATCGACGAGGTGGCCGCCGCCACCGGATTCCGGGCCCCGGAAGGGCCCTACGAAACGATCGGCGGGCTGGTGCTGCGCGAACTCGGCCACATTCCGGTGGCCGGGGAAACCGTGGAGCTGACCGCGCTGGACCCCGACGGGCTGCTGGACACGTCGATGCGCTGGCAGGCGACGGTGGTCCGGATGGACGGCCGCCGCATCGACGTGCTCGAGCTGCAGGAGCTGGACAGTCACGCCGAAACACCCGCGGGACGGGGCCCGTCGTGAACGACGCACTCGGAGTTCTGCTGGCGATCCTGCTGATCGGCGTCAACGCGTTTTTCGTCGGCGCGGAGTTCTCGCTGATCTCGGCGCGCCGCGACCGCCTCGAGGCGCTGGCCGAGCAGGGCAAGCCGAGGGCCGTCGTGGTGATCCGCGCCGCCGAGCAACTCTCGTCCATGCTGGCCGGGGTGCAGCTGGGGGTGACGGTCGCCTCGCTGCTGCTCGGCCGCATCGGTGAGGCGGCGGTCGCCAACCTGCTGCGCTCGGCGTTGGGGCTCACCGGTTGGCCCCCGGCGCTGCTGCACACGCTGTCGCTGGCCATCGCGCTGGCGATCGTCGTGACCCTGCACGTGCTGCTGGGCGAGATGGTGCCGAAGAACATTGCGCTGGCCGGCCCGGAGCGCGCCGCGATGCTGCTGGTGCCGCCCTACCTGGCGTACGTGCGCGCGGCGCGGCCGTTGATCGCGTTCTACGACAAATGCGCCAACGTGGTGCTGCGCGCGCTGCGGGTCGAGCCCAAGTCGCAGCTCGACGTGGCGGTTTCCACTCGGGAGCTGCGGGTGATGATCACCGAATCGGTGTCCGAGGGGCTGCTGGACGCCGAGGAGCACGGGCGGCTGACCCGGGCGCTGCAGCTGCGCTACCGCCGGGTGGGCGACGTCGCGCGGCCGCTCGCCGAGATCCGGGCGGTGCCGGTGGCCGCGGCGGGCTCCGGGCCGACCGTGGGCGCGGTCGAAGAGGCCCTGGCCCAGAGCGGTTATTCGCGGTTTCCTGTCGCCGACCCGGACGGGAAGTTCATCGGCTACCTGCACATCAAGGACGTGCTGACGCTCGACGACGACCCGAACACCGTGATCGACCGGGCCTGGGTGCGACCGCTGCCGCAGGTCCCCAAGTCGTTGCCGCTGGCCGACGCCCTGTCGCGGATGCGCCGCAGCAACAGCCACCTGGCTCTCGTGACCGACGGTGTCGGGGCCGGCGGCACGGTCGTCGCGATGGTGGCGATGGAAGATCTGGTCGAGGACCTGGTCGGCACCATGCGCGACGTGTAGTGCCGCTGCCCGCGGATGGGGCCGCAGCCCGTATGATCTCCAAGGCTGCCGGGCCGGGTAGGTTCGCCGCGGCGCCACCGTTGGAGCTCTTAGCGCGCGCCTGACCTGCTGCTGAAGGTCGGGCGGATAACGTCCGGCAGGCCGCCGTCGGTACGCTGAAGGCAATGCGTGTTGAGGGTCAGTGAGGTGTTATGTGGCCCACTATGGAGGAGAAAAATGACTGATCGCGTGTCGGTGGGGAACCTGCGCGTCGCCCGAGTGCTCTACGACTTCGTGAACAACGAGGCCCTGCCCGGCACCGACATCGACCCGGACACCTTCTGGGCCGGCGTCGACAAGGTCGTCGCCGACCTGACTCCGCAGAACCAGGATTTGCTGAACCGCCGCGACGAGCTGCAGGCCCAGATCGACAAGTGGCACCGGCACCGCGTCATCGAGCCGATCGATGCCGAGGCCTACCGCGAGTTCCTCGTCGAAATCGGTTATCTGCAGCCCGAACCCGACGACTTCACCATCACCACCTCGGGTGTGGACGACGAGATCACGACGACCGCCGGCCCGCAGCTGGTGGTGCCGGTCCTCAACGCGCGGTTCGCGCTGAACGCGGCGAACGCTCGCTGGGGATCGCTCTACGACGCCCTGTACGGCACCGACGTCATCCCCGAGACCGACGGCGCCGAAAAGGGAACGAGCTACAACCGGGTGCGCGGCGACAAGGTGATCGCCTATGCGCGCGGGTTCCTCGACCAGGCCGTCCCCCTGGCGTCGGGCTCGTGGGCCGACGCGACCGGGATCAGCATCGCCGACGGCCAGCTGCAGATCACCCTCGGTACGGATTCCACCGGCCTGGCTCAGCCCGAGAAGTTCGTCGGATACAGCGGCGAGCTCGGCTCCCCCAGCTGGTCGGTGCTGCTGGTCAACCACGGCCTGCACATCGAGATCCTGATCGACCCCGAGTCCCCCGTCGGCGCCACCGCCCTCGCCGGCGTCAAGGACGTGGTCCTGGAGTCGGCGGTCACCACGATCATGGACTTCGAGGACTCGGTCACCGCCGTCGACGCCGACGACAAGGTGCTGGGCTACCGCAACTGGCTGGGGCTGAACAGGGGCGACCTGGTCGAGGAGGTCAGCAAGGGCGGCAAGACCTTCACCCGGGCCCTCAACGCCGACCGCACCTACAGCACGCCCGACGGCGGCGAGCTCACCCTGCCCGGCCGCAGCCTGCTGTTCGTCCGCAACGTGGGGCACCTGATGACCAACGACGCGATTGTTGACGCGGATGGAAAAGAGGTGTTCGAGGGCATCATGGACGGGCTGTTCACCGGCCTGACCGCGATCCACGGGCTGCGCACCGGTGACGCCAACGGCCCGCTGACCAACAGCCGCACCGGTTCCATCTACATCGTCAAGCCCAAGATGCACGGCCCCGCCGAGGTCGCGTTCACCTGCGAACTGTTCAGCCGCGTCGAGGACGTGCTGGGCCTGCCGCAGGGCACCCTCAAGGTCGGCATCATGGACGAGGAACGCCGCACCACGGTCAACCTCAAGGCGTGCATCAAAGCCGCCGCCGACCGGGTGGTGTTCATCAACACCGGCTTCCTCGACCGCACCGGCGACGAGATCCACACCTCGATGGAGGCGGGCCCGATGATCCGCAAGGGTGCGATGAAGAACAGCACCTGGATCAAGGCGTACGAGGACGCCAACGTCGATATCGGGCTTGCCGCCGGGTTCAAGGGCAAGGCCCAGATCGGCAAGGGCATGTGGGCGATGACCGAGCTGATGGCCGACATGGTCGAGCAGAAGATCGGCCAGCCCAAGGCCGGCGCCACCACCGCGTGGGTGCCGTCGCCGACGGCGGCCACCCTGCACGCGATGCACTACCACTACGTGGACGTGGGCGCCGTGCAGGAGGAGCTCGCGGGCAAGAAGCGCACCACCATCGACGAGCTGCTGACCATTCCGCTGGCCAAGGAATTGGCCTGGGCGCCAGAGGAAATCCGCGAGGAGCTGGACAACAACTGCCAGTCCATCCTCGGCTACGTGGTGCGCTGGGTGGAGCAGGGCGTCGGCTGCTCGAAGGTGCCCGACATCCACAACACGGCGCTCATGGAGGACCGGGCCACCCTGCGGATCTCCAGCCAGCTGCTGGCCAACTGGCTGCGCCACGGCGTGATCACCAGCGAGGACGTTCGCGCCAGCCTGGAGCGCATGGCGCCGTTGGTGGACCGGCAGAACGAAGGGGACCCGGTCTACCGGCCGATGGCGCCCAACTTCGACGACAGCATCGCCTTCCTGGCGGCTCAGGAGCTGATTCTGTCGGGGACGCAGCAGCCCAACGGCTACACCGAGCCGATCCTGCACCGGCGCAGGCGCGAGTTCAAAGCCCGCGCCGCGGGTGCGTGAAACGGCCCGACATGCGGTAGGTAATGCGGTCCGATGACTAGAATCTGCGCCGAGTTCACAAGTCACGCGACGAGTCGACGGAAAGGCGGCGGGCACCGGTATGGGTAGGCACAGCATGCCCGACCCCGAGGACTCCGTCGACGAGCCCGCCGACGAATACATCGGCGACGACGCGTACCCGGACGACGACACGGGGCATCACCACCGCGAGCCCGGACCCCCGGACACCGGGGCGCCGGTCGACTACGACTATCCGCGCGCGGACGACTACGGCGCCTCGGACTACTCGGGCTACTCGGACTATTCGGACTACTCGGACGAGGACCCCTACCCCGCCGACGACACGTTCGCGTCCGGCACCGACGACGCGTATCCGGAATTCGCGGCGAGCCCGGCGAGCGCGCCGCCACCGGCAGCCCCGCCGTCCCGTTTCGGCGGCCACCGCGGGCTCGGCGAGCGGCTCGGCGGCCACCGCAGCGACGGCGGGCGCCGCGGCGTCAGCATCGGGGTGATCGTCGCGCTCGTCGCCGTCGTCGTCGTGGTCGGCACGGTGATCCTGTGGACTTTCTTCGGCGACGCGCTGTCCCACCGATCGCACACGGCCGCCGCGCGGTGCGTAGGAGGCAAGGAGACCGTCGCCGTCATCGCCGACCCGTCGATCGCCGACCCCGTGCAGCAGCTCGCCGAGAGCTACAACGCCACGGCCGGCCCGGTCGGCGACCACTGCATGGTGGTGAGCGTCAAACCCGCCGGCTCCGACGCCGTCCTCAACGGTTTCACCGGCAAGTGGCCGGCCGACCTGGGCGGCCAGCCGGCGTTGTGGATCCCGGGCAGCTCGATCTCGGTCGCCCGGCTCGCCGCGTCGGGTCAGAAGATCACCGAGAGCCATTCCCTGGTCACCTCGCCGGTCATGCTCGCGGTGCGACCCGAACTCGGCCAGGCCCTGGGCAATCAGGGTTGGGCGGCGCTGCCCGGCCTGCAAACCAACCCGAATTCGCTGGCGGGGCTGAACCTGCCCGCGTGGGGGTCGCTGCGGCTGGCGCTGCCGACGACCGGCAACGCCGACGCCTCACTGCTGGCCGGCGAGGCCGTGGCGGCCGGTGCGGCGCCCGCGGGTGCGCCGCCGACGCAGGGCGTCGGCGCCGTGCGCACGCTGCTGGGCGCCCAGCCCAAGCTCGCGGACAACTCCCTGACCGAGGCGCTGAACACGTTGCTCAAGCCCGGCGACCCGGCGACCGCGCCGGTGCACGCCGTGGTCACCACCGAGCAGCAGCTGTACCTGCGCGGCCAGTCGCTGTCGGACGCCAAGAGCACGCTGGCCTCCTGGCTGCCGCCCGGCGCGGCGCCCGTCGCCGACTATCCCGCGGTGCTGCTCAACGGCTCCTGGGTGAACCAGGAGCAGGCCTCCGCGGCCAACGGGTTCGCCCGCTTCCTGCAGAAGCCCGAGCAACTGGGGAAGCTGGCCAAGGCCGGCTTCCGGGTCAGCGGCGTCAAGCCGCCGAGCAGCCCGGTCACCAGCTTCGCGGCGCTGCCGTCCACCCTGTCGGTGGGTGACGACGCGATGCGCGCCACGCTGGCCGAAGCGATGGCCGCGCCGTCCAGCGGGCTGGCCGCGACGATCATGCTCGACCAGTCGATGCCCGCCGAGGAAGGCGGAAAGTCGCGGCTGGCCAACGTGGTCGGGGCGCTGCAGGACAAGATCAAGTCGTTGCCGCCCACCGCCGCCGTGGGGCTGTGGACCTTCGACGGCCACGAGGGACGCTCGGAGGTGACGAGCGGGCCGCTGGGCGACCCGGTCAGTCCCACCAGTGGCCAGCCGCGCTCGGCGACGCTGACGGCCGCGCTGGACAAGCAGTATTCGTCGGCCGGCGGCGCCGTGTCGTTCACCACGCTGCGCATGCTCTACCAAGAGATTCAGAGTAAATATGTTGCGGGCCAACCGAATTCGATACTGGTGATCACGTCGGGGCCGCACACCGACCAGACCTTGGACGGGGCCGGGCTGCAGGACTTCATCCGCAAGAGCGCCGACCCGGCCAAGCCGATCGCCATCAATGTCATCGACTTCGGCGCCGACCCCGACAAGGCCACCTGGGAGGCCGTCGCCCAGCTCAGCGGCGGCGGGTACCAGAACCTCCCCACGTCGGCGTCCCCCGATCTCACCGCCGCAATCAACCAGTTCCTCGGGTAATCGCCGGCCTCGGTCAGGTGAGGTGATCGAAATCGCCGCGGACCCAGCCCACGTAGCGCTCCGCCGAGCGGCGAATGACCGCGCCGGCGTCGGAATCGATGGTTTTGCCGAAGTTGTCGTAGAGGCGGTCGAATGCAAGGGGCTCCACCGCGCGGGCGACGCGGTCCACCACCGCGGCCGACAGCGGAATGCGGTTCGGATAGCTGCGCATGAACGTCACCGAGGTGCGGTCAGGATTCGCCTGAATGGTGTCGGCGCTAAGCAACACCCCGCCTCCGCCCCCCCCGGCCGCCCAGTGCGCGACGGCACTACCGGGGAAGTGTCCGCCGACTTGCAGCAACGTAATGCCGGGCAGCACATCTAATTTGCCCGACCAGGGGCGAACCACGGGGTCCGGCCTCGCAACCCACTCCATGTCCGCTTCGGCGACGTACACCGGCACCGATCCCAGCGCCCGGCTCCATTCGACCTGTACCCCGTAGTGGTGCGGGTGGCTCGCGACGATCGCAGCCACCTCACCGCGGTAGCGCACCTGGGCCACCGCGTCGGCGTCGACATAGCCGGTTACATCCCACAGCAGGTTGCCGCGGGTCGTACGGACTAGATGCGATTCCTGGCCGATACCGAGTTTTGGGTCGACCGCCAATCCGTACAGGTCCGGTTCCAGCTCGCGCATCCGCACCCGATATCCCGCGTCGTTCAACTCCTCGAGCGTTGTCCACAGCTGCCCCTCGGCCGGCACCCATTGCCGCTCATCCGAACAGATCCGGCAGGCGGCGGCGGTGTCGTCGTGCTCCACTGCGCATGTCCTGCAGATTTTCACTCGTGACTCCTTCTCTGCCGCGCGAGGCGGTCTCGTGCCGGCGGGCCGACCTCGCCACGCCCGTATAGCGTTGGGTGTACCCAGTCGCCGCCGCCGGCCACCGTCGCGCCGGTCTCAAAAACTCGGACATGTCGCTGTTCGGGCATACGATCGGGAGCGCCATCGGAGGAGGGGCAATGCGCATCGATTTCAACCCGGATCCCCACCTGTATCCGTTCGAGTCGCGTTGGTTCGACTCCTCGCGCGGGCGGATGCACTACGTCGACGAGGGTGATGGCCCGCCGATCCTGCTGTGCCACGGGAACCCGACGTGGAGCTTCCTGTACCGGAACATCATCCTCGCGCTGCGCGACCAATTCCGTTGCATCGCACCGGATTACCTCGGCTTCGGGCTATCCGAGCGGCCCGCCGGGTTCGGATACAAGATCGACGAGCACGCCCGGGTGGTCGGCGAGTTCGTCGACCACCTCAGCCTGGACGGCTACGTGACGATGGGCCAGGACTGGGGCGGGCCCATCAGCATGGCCGTCGCGGTGGAGCGCGCCGCCCGAGTCCGCGGCGTCGTGCTGGGCAACACCTGGTTCTGGAAGACGGACGAGCTGACGACGAAGATCTTCAGCCGCGTGATGGGCAGTCCGCCGATGCAGTGGGCGATCTTGCAGCGCAATTTCTTTGTCGAGCAACTGATTCCGGCGGGGACCCAGCACCGCCCGAGCGCGGCGGTGATGGAACACTACCGCGCGGTGCAGCCCAGCGCCGACGCGCGCAAGGGCGTGGCCGAAATGCCCAAACAGATCCTGGCGGCCGAGCCCTTGCTGTCGCGGCTCGGACGGGAGGTGCCCGCCAAGCTGGGCGCCAAACCCGCGCTGTTCGTCTGGGGGATGAAGGACTTCGCGTTCCGGCCCGGCCCCACCCTGCCGCGGATGCGGGCGAGCTTCCCCGATCACGTCGTCGTCGAGCTGCCCGACGCCAAACACTTCATCCAGGAGGACGCGCCCGAGGAGATCGCCGCGGCGATCATTGAGCGCTTCGGCTAGGCGAACGCCTCCACCGGCGGGCACGAGCAGACCAGGTTGCGGTCGCCGTAGGCGCCGTCGATGCGCCGCACCGGCGGCCACACCTTCGGCCGGAACCCCTTGCCCAGCGGGTAGGCCGCCTCCTCCCGCGTGTACGGGTGATCCCAGTCGGCGACCAGCAGGCACTCGGCGGTGTGCGGCGCCCCCCGCAGCGGGTTGTCGTCCACGGACCACTCCCCCGTGCCGACGCGGTCGATCTCGCCGCGGATGGCGATCATGGCCTCGCAGAAGTCGTCGACCTCGGTCAGGCTCTCGCTTTCGGTCGGCTCCACCATCAGCGTGCCGGCGACCGGGAAGCTCATGGTGGGTGCGTGAAAGCCGTAGTCCGCCAACCGCTTTGCGACGTCGTCGACGGTCACCCCGGTGGTCTTGGTGATGCCGCGCAGGTCCAGGATGCACTCGTGCGCGACCATGCCGTTCTCGCCGGCGTACAGCACCGGGAAGTACTCGTCGAGGCGCCGCGCGATGTAGTTGGCCGACGCGATCGCGGTGAGCGACGCGGCCCGCAGCCCGTCGGCGCCCATCATCCGGATGTAGGCCCACGTGATCGGCAGGATCGAGGCCGACCCGTAGGGCGCCGACGACACCGGGTGGCCGCCGGGCAGTTCGGGCGCGTGCGGGTGGCCGGGCAGGAACGGCGCCAGGTGTGAGCGCACCGCCACCGGCCCGACGCCCGGCCCGCCGCCGCCGTGCGGGATGCAGAACGTCTTGTGCAGGTTCAGGTGGCTGACGTCGCCGCCGAACCTGCCCGGGCGGGCCAGCCCGACCAGCGCGTTGAGGTTGGCGCCGTCGATGTAGACCTGGCCGCCGGCGTCGTGCACGGCGGCGCAGATCTCGGCGATGTCGTGTTCGTACACGCCGTGGGTGGAGGGGTAGGTGATCATTAGCGCCGCCAGCCGGTCGGCGTGCTCGGTCACCTTGGCCCGCAGGTCGTCGAGGTCGACGTCGCCGTTGTCGCGGCACGCGACCACGGCCACCCGCAGCCCGGCCAGCGCGGCGGACGCGGCGTTGGTGCCGTGTGCGCTGGACGGGATGAGGCAGATGTCGCGGTGCGGTTCGCCGCGGCTGGCGTGGTAGCCGTGGATGGCCAGCAGGCCGGCGTACTCGCCCTGCGAGCCGGCGTTGGGCTGCAGCGAGACGGCGTCGTAGCCGGTGATCTGCACCAGCCAGGTCTCCAGGTCGGCGATCAACCGGCGGATCCCCTCGGTGTCGGAGGCCGGCGCGAACGGGTGCAGGCGCGCGAATTCGGGCCAGGTGACCGGTTCCATCTCGGCCGCGGCGTTGAGTTTCATCGTGCACGAGCCGAGCGGAATCATGCTGCGGTCCAAGGCGATATCCTTGTCCGCCAGCGTGCGCAGGTAGCGCATCATCGCCGTCTCGGTGCGGTATTGCGTGAAGGCGGGGTGCGTCAGGAACTCCGAGGTGCGGGTCGCGATCTCGACTGGCGCCGGGTCGGCGGCCGGCACGCCGAACGCGTCGATAACCGCGGCGACGTGCGCGTCGGTGGTGGCCTCGTCGCAGGCCACCGAGACGTGGTCGTCGTCGACGCGCCAGAGGTTGACGCCCTTGGCCTTGGCCGCCGCGAGCACCTCGTCGGCGCGTCCGGGCACCCGGGCCAGCACGGTGTCGAAGTACGCGTCGTGCACCAGTGCGTCGCCCAGCGCGGCGGCGATGGTGTCAGCGTGAGCGTGCACGCGGCGGGCGATCGCGGTCAGCCCGTCGGCGCCGTGGTAGCTGGTGTACATCGCGGCCATCACCGCCAGCAGCACCTGCGCGGTGCAGATGTTGCTGGTCGCCTTGTCGCGGCGGATGTGCTGCTCGCGGGTCTGCAGCGCCAAACGAAACGCCGGCGCGCCATCAGTGTCCACGGACACGCCGACCAGCCGCCCCGGCAGCTGGCGCGCGTGCTTGGCGTGCACGGCCAAATAGCCGGCGTGCGGCCCGCCGAATCCCATTGGGACACCGAACCTTTGGGTGGTGCCGAACGCGACATCGGCGCCGATCTCGCCGGGCGGGGTGATCAGCGTAAGGGCTAGCAGGTCGGCGCCGACGGCGACCAGCGCGCCCCGTTCGTGCGCCTGTTCGACCAGGCCCGCCCAGTCGGTGATCCGGCCGCTGGCGCCCGGCAGCTGGGTGACGACGCCGAAGAAGTCACCGTCGGGCAGGCCGTCCCGCAGGTCGGCGGTGACGATCTCGATGCCCAACGGCCGGGCGCGGGTGGCGAGCACGGCGGCGGTCTGGGCGAAGACGTCGACGTCGACGACGAGCCGGTTCGCCGCACCGCGGGCGGCCCGGTGCATCAGGGTCATGGCCTCCGCCGCCGCGGTGCCCTCGTCAAGCATCGACGCGTTGGCGACCTCCAGCCCGGTCAGGTCGGCCACCATCGTCTGGAAGTTCAGCAGCGCCTCCAGCCGGCCCTGGCTGATCTCCGGCTGATAGGGCGTGTAGGCGGTGTACCAGGCCGGGTTCTCCATGATGTTGCGCAGCAACACCGGCGGCGTGAGCGTGTCGTAGTAGCCCTGCCCGATCATCGACACGGCCACGGTGTTGGCGTCGGCCAGGGCGCGCAACTCGGCCAGCGTCTCGGCCTCGCTGGCGGGGGGCGGCAGCTGGTCCAGGCCCGGCGCGGCGCCGCCGTCGGGGCGCGTGTCGAGGATGCCGCTCGGAACCGCCTTCGAGGCCAGCTCGTCTAACGAATCGACCCCGATGACGTCGAGCATGGCGGCGATGGCCGGGCCGTCCGGCCCGATGTGCCGCGCTGCGAAGGTTGATTGATCGGCCACGGCGAACTCCTGAGGTCGAGGGACTAACGGCCCCCTCCCTCTGTCTTCACCCGTTCGCCGGGCGCCTGAGAGATTCGGCGGCGGGCTGCTGCCCGGGCGCCTTTCCCCATCGGCGGGTGGGAACCGCTACCGGTCCGCACCGCTTTCCAGAGGCGTCGTTAACCCGCGCGGTCCGGGTGCCTGAGAGGTTGACGGAGAGGTGTTGCTCCTTCGGCGCCCGTGACTGGCAGCCACGAGACTCTCCCGCCCGAGTGCGACGCGTCGTCCAGTTTACTCGGTGTCCCAAGTTCGCCGCGACGGTGCGTGTCAGTACGACGACACGCCGCATAACGCGTACAACTGCGCACGCTCGCGCAAAAGCGAAGGGGCGGTCAGCCGATCTTGCGGTCGCGGTGCTTGCGCCGCGACGCCAGCTCGTCCTCCGGGGCCGCGATCGATTCGCCGCCATCGGCGCGCTCGCCGTGGAAGTCGGCGATCACGCCGGTCAGCTCGCGCATGGCGCCCGACACCGCGATGCCGAACACGCCCTGCCCGCCCTGCAGCAGGTCGACGACCTCTTCGGCCGACGTGCACTCGTAGACGGTGGTGCCGTCGGAGAACAGGGTGATGTTGGCCAGGTCCTGGACGCCGCGCTGGCGCAGGTGGTCGACCGCGACCCGGATGTTGTGCAGCGAGATGCCGGTGTCGAGCAGTCGCTTGACGATCTTGAGGACCAGGATGTCCTTGAACGAGTAGAGCCGCTGGCTGCCGGACCCGGCCGCGCTGCGGATCGACGGGACCACCAGCGACGTGCGCGCCCAGTAGTCCAGTTGCCGGTAGGTGATGCCC
Organism: Mycobacterium sp. 1245805.9; assembly: GCF_001672915.1. Classification (GTDB taxonomy): domain Bacteria; phylum Actinomycetota; class Actinomycetes; order Mycobacteriales; family Mycobacteriaceae; genus Mycobacterium. The sequence goes on from NZ_LZKR01000025.1 coordinate 16,125, forward strand.
GCGATCTGGCACGCGCTCGGCCCGCGGTAGCCCACCAGCTCGTCGGGCACGGAATCGTCGGGGAACAGCCCGGGCTGCACGGGCGCGCTCGGCGCGGAGGCGGGTTGGTCGCTGCTCGCGGCGTTCGCTTGGTCAGCTAGGTCCAGCTGCTCTTGACGTGGCTGGTCGCTCACGGGGGTTCCTCTCGCCGATCGCGCTGTCATCGTTAGCTGCGTCTCTGGCTGCACCGCAGCCACGTTTGCTCAGGCCCGAGTGCTAGTGAGCTTACGCTTTTCGATAGCCGCCGCGCCTTAAGTCGTGATCAAAGTATGGCGGCCGGAGGCCCAACTGGCAGCACTATCGGCCAGCGTGTCGAGATCGCGGCGCCAGATGAGATGGATCCGTGATGTCGGCGTCCAGCCTAGTACCCGCGGGCTGGCCCTCGCCGCGCGACTAGGTGGCCTTGAAATCGTCGGGCGACACGCTGTCGAGGAACTCCTTGAACTTCTCGACCTCGTCCTCGCGCACGGCGGTGTTGGCCTCTTCGTCGCTCTCGTCCGGGATGAGCAGACCGGCCTGGGCGAGCACGGCCTCCTCGACATAGATGGGAACACCGACCCGAAGGGCGATCGCCACCGAGTCCGATGGACGCGCCGAGACCGTGATGTTGCGGTCGAAGACCAGGTCGGCGTAGAAGGTGCCCTCCTGCAGGTCGACGATCCGCACCTCTTTCAGCGAATGCCCAAGCGCGGCAATGAGATCCCGGATCAGGTCGTGCGTCAGCGGCCGGGGCGGTTCGACGCCCTGCTGTTCGAGCGCGATGGCTGCTGCTTCGGACTGACCGATCCAGATTGGCAGGTAGCGGTCACCGTTGGCCTCGCGCAGCAACAGCACCGGCTGGTTCTGCGGTTGCTCGACGCGAATGCCGACAACACGAACTTCACCCATCTGTGTCTGCCCTCCGCAACTCTTCAGCCCGCCGAACACCAAGCTGTCCAACGAAGTCTAATCCTCAGCGATGCAGAACGTCGCGAACGGCAGACTTGATCAGCGAGGTGTGCAATGTGATCGCGAGCGCGGCCACCTCACGCGCCAGGTCGTCGGCGCGGTCCCGGGCGCCGGCCTTGCCCGCCTTCACGAGCGGCCCCGCGATCTGGGCGATCAAATCGGACTGCCGGTCGGCCGCGGAGCGGAAGGCGCGCAGATGCCTCGGCTCGACGCCGTATTCGGCCAACGCCCGCGCGCATTGGAGGATGACGACGGCGTGTTCGTCGAAGAACCGGCCCGGGCCGGTGGTGATCACACCCGCCCGGAGCAACGCCGTCAGCAGTTCGTCGTCCACCCCCGACCGTTCCAGGAGATCCTCCCGGCTGAGCCGGACCCGCGGCGGGGCGACCGCCGCCGCGTCGGGCCTGGCGGCCTCGGCGACCGTGTCGGCTTCCGCGCCGTTCGGCACCGACACCAATCGCGGTACCCCGTAAGGCGATCCGATCGGGGGCAGCTCGCCGTCGGGCAGCGCGTCCAGCTGCGCCCGGATCACCTTCAGCGGCAGGTAGTGGTCGCGCTGCGCGGTGAGGATGAAGCGCAGCCGCGCGCAGTCGTACGCGGTGAACCTGCGATATCCCGACGCGGCGCGCTGGGGCGTCACCAGTCCCTCGGCCTCCAAGAATCGAATCTTGGAGATCGTGACATCGGGGAAATCCGGCCTCAACAGGTCGAGGACAGCCCCAATCGACATCCCGGCCAGTGCCGGGCTATCGGGTGCGCTCACTACCCTCCTTAACTACCCTCCGGAATCTCCGTCGTCGCCCTGCTTGGGTCCGGTCAAGAACACCAACCGGAACTTTCCGATCTGCACTTCGTCACCGTTTGCCAGCACCGCCGAATCGACGGGCTCGCGGTTGACGTACGTGCCATTCAGGCTACCGACATCGACGACGTGAAACTCGTTATTTTCCAACCGGAATTCGGCGTGGCGACGGCTGACGGTGACGTCGTCGAGGAAGATGTCGCTGTCGGGGTGCCGCCCGGCCGACGTGATGGCCTGGTCGAGCAGGAAGCGCGACCCGGCGTTCGGTCCGCGTTTGACGACCAGCAACGCCGAGCCGGCCGGGAGTCCTTCGACGCCCGACACCGCGCTCTCGGTCCCCGCCTGGGCGGGGGCGTCGAGTTCGTTGAGGAAGTCGGCGCGAAAGACCGAAGTCGTCTCCACCGTGACTTCGTCAGAGGTCTGGTCCTTATCCATGTCCGTCACGCGCTGCTCCTCACTGGCCGCTGTGGCGTTCTCCGAACCGGGCCGCTCGCCCGGCTCCCTCTAGGTTTCTCGAGGTTTCCTGAGTTTCTGTAGCCCCGCACTGCTGATTACTTGACCGTCTCGTGTCTATCAAGTGTCGATCTGTCGACCGTACCGCGCACCGGTTCGCAATGTGCCCCCCACCGGACGATCGGAAGCCCGACCGAGGTAAACCGCGTGCGCCGCCCGCAGCACCGAGCGGGGCTGGCAGGCACATTAGCAATCGTCATTCGGTCAGCGTCCCGCGGTAGGCCTCCGGGTCGAGCAGCGCGGAGATCGCCGACTCCAGCTCGGCGGCGTCAGAGACCTGGACGTCGACCAGCCAGCCCGATCCATAGGGGTCGGAGTTGACCAGCTGCGGGCTGCCCTCCAGGTCGGCGTTGACCGCCAAGACCGTGCCCGACACCGGCGCGAACAGGTCCGACACCGACTTCGTCGATTCCACCTCGCCGAAGGACTCGCCCGCGCTCACCTGGCTGCCCACGTCCGGCAGCTGGACGAAGACGACGTCGCCGAGCGCCGACTGCGCGAAGTCGGTGATGCCGACCCGCACGGTGTCCTCCCCGCTGCGTCGAACCCACTCATGTTCGGCGGTGTAGTGCAGATCGGACGGGATATCGCTCACGGGTGGTCCTGTTCTGGTCGCTGCCGATGAGGCACGTTCACTTGACGGGCTGAGCGTATTGGTGCGGTTTTGGTTGTCGCAAGGTGGTTACGTCGACGCGCTCGGCCTGCTGGACCGACATCCGGGCGCCGACGCGCTTGATGCTGTCCTCGGCCCCGCCCGGGATGTTCATCGCTGCCGCCAGCGTGGGCGGATCGCCAATCGCCAGAATCGAATACGGGGAGGACAGGTTCTTGCTGTCGACCGTCAACGCGCCGGGCGTACCCACGATCCAGGTATCGACGCCCACCCGCACGGACTGGTGCGCGTCGTTGATCTCGATCGCCTCGGCGCCGGCGGCGCGCAACTCGTTGATCACGTCGAGCATCGCCTCCGGTGAGACCCCGGGTCCCGGGTCGTCGATGGTGATCGTGACGCCGGGGCCGGTGGCTCCCACGGCGCCGACCAAGATCGACAGCGCGGCGAGCCGGGCCTGGGCGCTCTGGATGGCGGCCTGATCGTTGTTGCCGGACGCCTGCAACGAATTCAGCGTGTTTTGCAGCTCGGCGACTTCGGTGTTCAGTGTGGCCTCGCGCTGCCGCAGCGAGTCCAGCAGCACCAGCAGGTCGGCGGGGCGGGCGGTGTCCAGCGAGTCGCCCGACTTGGTCTGGCGGACCTGGGTGACGATGGCGATCCCCAGGACGAGGCACAGCACGACCGCCAGCGCCCCGAAGGCCAGCCGCGAGCGACCGGCCCGCGCCAGCGCGGACAACCCCGTGCGGTGCACCGGGCCGATCTCGGGGCGCGGGCGGTGCGCCGGCAGTTCGTGCCGCCCGCGATGCGCACCCTCGCCCGCGGTGGGCTCGGCTGGCGCGCCGCGACTTTCCCCGTCTTCGGGGCGGTCGGGCGGGTCCTGGCTCACGGTGACCTCATCGGGTTATGCCCCGAACAGCCGGCGCCGCAGCGCGGCGGCGTTGCCGAAGATGCGGATGCCCAGCACGACGATGATCGCGGTGGACAACTGGGTGCCGACGCCCAGCTGGTCGCCGACGTAGACGATGAGCGCGGCCACAAAGACGTTGAACACGAACGAAATCACGAAGACCTTGGGGTCAAAGATCCGTTCGAGGTAGGCGCGCAGTCCGCCGAACACCGCGTCGAGGGCGGCCACCACCGCGATCGGCAGATAGGGCTGGACGACCTCGGGCACGGCGGGGTGGAAGACCAAGCCCAGCACGATGCCGACCGCGAGCGCCGCGATGCCGATCATGCTCGGTTTCCTGTCGGCGTGTCTCTCACCGGGTCCCAATCTGTTTGGCGAACTTGACATCCCGCATCGGTCCGGCGGGCAGTGACAGGCCGTCGGCGACGTTCACGGTGACGACGACACCGTAGGAGGCCTCAAGCAGCCTGAGCCGCTGCAGGCCGGGGCTGTTGTCGAAGACGTCCTGCATCGCGTGCGGCGCCCCCACCGCCAGGATCTTGTAGGGGCTGCTGGTGGGGTTGTTGTCGACGAGGATCGCGCCGCCGGCCTGCCGGATGGTGACGTTCGGCCCGATCCGGACGCCGCCGACGGAGATGGCTTCGGCGCCACTGGCCCACAGCGAGTTGACCACCAGCTGCAGGTCGCGGTCCAGGATGATCTGCCGGCTGCCGTTGATGCGCTGCTTGGACACGTCGGAAAGGTTCGGGCCGGCACCGGGATCCGTGACGGTGACCGTGAGGCCGGGGCCGATGACCGCCGTGCTCGCCGCCGCCAGGCCCAGGGCGTCGAGGCTGGCCAGCAGCCGCTGCCCCTGGGCGTTTTCGGCCAGCGCGTGGCGCTGCACGTCGTCGACTCGGGTCGAGAGCGCGCTGCGTTGTTGGCCCAACTTGGCCGCGGCGGCCTCCGAGGAGCGCACGCTCTCCAACAGCAGCTGCTGCGCGGTGCGCACGCCGGGCGCCACCGAGCGCGCCTGCGCGACCGCGGCGGCGAACACCGTGGCGATCAGCAGCGCGGCCAGGGCCTGCCAAAGCCAGCCGAACGCGCGCTCCCGCCCGCGCGGCGCCGCGCCGTCACCGCCGCGTTTGGCCGCGGCCGCGGCATAGCCGGGATCCAGGTGCTCCGACAGCAGGGCGCGCAGCAGCGAGGGCACCGGGATCAGCTGGGGCCGCGCCGCCTCGTGGGCGCTGCGGCCGGCGTTGGGGTCATAGCCGCCGAGCAGGCGGTCCGCGTCAGTCATGACCACCCGCCTTGCGGGAGATCGGCTGGCGGTCGGGCTGTTTCAGCTTGGGCATCTGGCGCACCACCAACGTCATCTGCACCGCATACAGCACGAACGCCCACAGGTATGTGTACAGGCCCCAGCCCAAAAAGCCCCAGCCGCAGGCCCTCAGCACGCGGCTCCACTCCGCGCCGCCCGTGCCCAGCAGCACCAGGGGAAATCCGGCCATCAACGCGAAGGTGGCGCCCTTTCCGACGTAGGTCACCGGCAGCGCCGACAGCCCGCGGCTGCGCAGCACGGGGAGCGTGGCGGCCAGCAGCCCGTCGCGCACCAGCAGCGTGATGACGAACCACCACGGCACGATGTGGTCGATGGCCAGGACGATCGGGACGGTCACCATGTAGAGCCGGTCCACCGCCGGGTCCAGCAGCACGCCCAGCCGCGAGGACTGGTTGAGCGTGCGGGCGATCTTGCCGTCGGCCCAGTCGGAAGCCCCGCTGAACATCAGGATCGCCACCGCCCAGCCGTTGGCGTGGGCGAACAGCAGGACGTAGACGAACACCGGGATGAGCAGCAGCCGGATGGCGCTCAGCGCGTTGGGCACCGTCAGCACCCGGTCGGGCGGAAGCGCGGGCTCCATGAGCCGTGACATTAGCCGAATGCCGAGTGTGCGGCTGGCCGCACACTCGAGCTCGAGTGCGCGGCTGGCCGCACGCTCGTCGGCTCAGCTCAGCGGAACACCCCGGGCAGGCTCAGGGTCGACAGCGTGTCGTCGGACAGCGGGTTGTCGTTGACCATGTAGGTCCACGTCGACGTCGGGCGCGCCAGCTTGGACAGGTCCAGCCCCGGCTCCTCTTCGAGCACGTTCGCCGTTTCGAACGTCTGCTGCGCCGCCTCGATGGCGTCGGCGGCCAGCGACGCGAACGCGTCGACCGCCATCCGGTGGAACTCGTCCAGCGGATTCTGCCGGCCCAGCGCACGCAGGTGGATGCTTTCGCGGATGTCGGCGAGGTAGGCCAGATGGTCGGCCCAGCCCCGGTCGAGGTGATACAGCATGATGAGCCGGCAGATCTTCTCCAGGCGGTCCTCGGAGATCTCTTCGGACAGTTCCTCGTAACGGTCCGGCGCCAGCTCGGCGAGTTCCTCGCGCGCGGTTGCGGTGCGCAGCAACGTGTTTCGCCGATCGACGATGATCGCGCGCTGCTGCGCGATCAGCTGGTTGTAACGCCACGTGTTGGCGTGCACGTCGAGCATCCGGCCCTCGGCGACCCGCTGGGCGTGGTCGAGCATCCCGGCCGCTTTGGGGCTGACGATCCGGCCGTCCTCGTCGGTTTGCATCGGCAGCTTGTTGTGGTCGAGGTTGGCCGCGACGACGTCGTCCTCCCAACTCGAAAAGAACACCGACGACCCCGGGTCGCCCTGGCGTCCGGCGCGGCCGCGTAGCTGGTTGTCGAGGCGCTCGGTGTGGTGCCGGCCGGTGCCGACGACGTGCAGCCCGCCCAGTTCGGCGACGCGGTCGTGGTCGGCCTCGTCGGAGCCGCCGAGACGGATGTCGGTGCCGCGCCCGGCCATCTGGGTCGACACGGTCACCGTGCCGTACTCGCCGGCCTCGGCGATCACCTTCGCCTCCTCGGCGTCGTTCTTCGCGTTGAGCACCACCGCTGGCACGCCGCGGCGCAGCAGCCGCTCGTGCAGCTCCTCGGACTCGGCCACGTCGCGGGTGCCGACCAGCACCGGCTGCCCGGTCTCGTGCACCTCGGCGATGTGCGCGACGATCGCGTCGTTCTTGGCGGCCGCGGTGATGTAGACCCGGTCGGCCTCGTCCTCGCGAATGTTGGGGGTATTCGGCGGGATTGGTGAGACACCGAGCTTGTAGAACTGGCGCAGCTGCTCGCCGGCGGCCAGCGCGGTGCCGGTCATGCCGCAGACGGTGGCGTAGCGGTTGATCAGCGCCTGCACGGTGATGGTGTCGAGCACCTCGCCCGTCTCGGTGGTCTCGATGCCCTCCTTCGCCTCGACGGCGGCCTGCAGGCCGTCGGGCCAGCGCTGCAGCTGCGCGATGCGGCCGCGCGAGGAGTTGATCAGGTGCACCGCGTCGTCGCGCACGATGTAGTGCACGTCGCGCTGCAGCAGCACGTGCGCGTGCAGCGCCACGTTGACCTCGGTGAGCGTGGTGCCGACGTGCTCCTCGGAGTACAGGTCGATGCCGCCCAGCGCCTTTTCGACCTTGCGCGCGCCGACGTCGGTCAGGTGCACGTTGCGGCTGTCGGCGTCGGTCTCGTAGTCGGTGGCCGGGTCCAGCTTGCCGACCAGCTTGATGATCTCCAGCCGCGGCGTCTCCCGGTGCGTGGTGCCGGCCAGCACCAACGGCACCAACGCCTCGTCGACCAGCACCGAGTCGGCCTCGTCGATGAGGGCCACGTCGGGGTTCGGTGACACCAGGTCCTCGACGTCGGTCGCCAGCTGGTCGCGCAGCACGTCGAAGCCGATCTCGTTGACCGAGGCATAGGTGACGTCGCAGCCGTAGGCGGCACGGCGCTCCTCGCTCGACGACTCCGCGGTGATCCAACCGACCGTCAGCCCGAGGGCCTCCAGCAGCGGGCCCATCCATTCCGCGTCGCGACGCGCCAGGTAGTCGTTGATGGTCACCACGTGCACGTGTCGCCCGCCCAGCGCGTATCCGGCCGCCGCGATCGCGCCCGCCAGGGTTTTGCCCTCGCCGGTGGCCATCTCGATCACGTCGCCGGCGAGCATGCGCAACGCGCCCAGCAGCTGGACATCGAACGGCCGCAACCCCGTCGTCCGTTCCGCCGCTTCCCGGGCGATCGCGAGGAACTGTGGGATGTCGGCGGACTCCGCGAGGTCGTCCAGCTTGAGCAGCCCGGTCGCCTTGCGCAGCTTCTCGTCGCTGAGATCGGCGGCCTCCTTGTCGAATTCCGACGAGGCGTCGACGTCCGCGAGGGAGCGGCTGCGGTTCTTTTCGGTGCTGGCGCCCAGCAGTCGCCAGAAGCGGCTACTCAGGCGGCCGGGTTGGGTCCGGGTGGTCTTTGGCACAGGTCAACGGTACGCGAGCCCTAATAACCGCGAGCGTGCGTGTTTGCCCGCGACACGCCGGGCGTACGCGTGCAACTGCGCACGCTCGCGCCGGGAAGGAATTCAGGCGAGGTTGGATCGGCGCGGGTAGGCGACGGCCGGGTCGGTGAGCACGTTGACGACGGCGGGCAGGCCACTGGCGAAGGCGCGCTCCAACGCGGGCCGCAACTCGGCAGGCGCGGCGACCAGCTCGCCGTGCGCGCCCAGGGCGCGCGCCACCTCGTCGTAGCGGGTGCCCGGGCGCAACTCCGCCACCACCGAGTAGCCGTACAGCGCCTCCATCGGATGCTTTTCCAGCGCCCAGATCCCGTTGTTGCCGATCACCGACACCACCGGCACGCCGTGGCGGACCAGGGTGTCCCACTCCATCCCGCTGAAGCCGAAGGCGCCGTCGCCCTGCAGCAGCACGACCTGGCGGTCAGGGCGGGCGAGCTTGGCGGCCAACGCGTAGCCGGGGCCCGACCCGAGGCAGCCGAACGGGCCGCTGTCCAGCCAGCAGCCCGGCAGGTAGCTGTCGATCACCCGGCCCGCGTAGGACCCGAAGTCGCCGGCGTCGATGACGACGATGGCGTCGCGGTCCAGCATCGGCGCCAGCTCCGCGTACACCCGCATCGGATGCAGCGGGATCCGGTCGTCGGCCAGCTCGGCCTTCTCCTGCTCGCGCGCCGCGGTTTCGGCGGTTCGCAGCCCGGCGACCCAATCCGGGTGCGCGCTGCCGCGCGTGGCGGCGAGGGCCGACAGGATCGAGGTGAGGTCGCCGTACAGGCCGGCGGCGACGGGGCGCGGATGCTCGCGGACGGGTTGGCCGCGGTCGGCCACGATCAGCTGGGTTTCCGGCCCGAACACCTTGCCGAAGCCCAACCTGAAATCCATTGGCACGCCGACGATCAGCGCCACATCGGCCCCGCCCAGGGCCTTGCCGCGCACCCGCGAGAAGGCCATCGGGTGGTCGGCGGGCACCGCGCCGCGAGCCATCCCGTTCATCAGCACGGGAATCCGAAGTTCCTCCGCGAGGCGCAGCAGGGCCGCCTCGCCGCGTCCCCACCAGACGTTGGTGCCCGCCATGATCACCGGCCGTGGCGCCGCCGCCAGCCGGCGGGCGGCGCGGTCCAGGGCGTCGGCGTCCGGGGCCGGGCCGGTCGGCACCGCGGTCAAGGCGCCGGGCCGGCCGTCATCCTCGGACATCGAAAAGGCGTGGTCCATCGGAAAGTCGACGAATCCGACGCCGGACGGGGCGCCGACGGCCGCCCGCAACGCCTCGTCCACCAGGCGGCCGACGTCGTCGGCCGACTGCGCGGTGGCGGCGAAGCGGGCCAGCGGCGCCACGAACGGCACATGGTCGATCTCCTGCAGCGAGCCCATGCCCCAGCGCCCCGCGGGAGCCCGGCCGCCCAGCACCACCAACGGCGACTGGTTCTGTTGCGCCGCGGCCATCGCGCTCATCCCGTTGGTGACGCCCGGCCCCGCGGTCAGCGCGGCCACGCCAGGCAGCCTCGTCACCTTCGACCAGCCCTCCGCGGCGAAGGTCGCCGTCTGTTCGTGGCGGGTGTCGATGAGCCGGATCCCCTCGTCACGGCACCCGTCGTAGATGGAGAACAGGTGGCCGCCCGATAAGGTGAACACGGTGTCGATGCCGCTGGCTTTGAGCCGGCGTGCGATGAGTCGGCCGGCATGCACGGTCTGGCTGGACGGAGCGTCGATGCTCATCCAGGCAGCCTATCGGCTATCACTCGGGTACCTTCGCCGAAGGATTTTGTGTCAGGCCTCGACCTTAAGGAGACATCGACCATGGGCCCGAAGCCGTTTACGCCGTCGATCAACTGGTCGGCGGCCCCCATGGATTCCCTGCGCTGGATCGCCATCGCCTGGGCGATCGGGGCGGTGTGTCTTCTCGCCACCCTGGTGGCCTTCCGGTACCTGACGCCGTGGGGTCGGCAGTTCTGGCGGATCACCCGCGGCTACTTCGTCGGCACGGCGAGCATCAAGGTGTGGGCGATGCTCGGCGTGCTGTTGCTGTCCGTGCTCTGCGCGGTGCGTCTCACCGTGCTGCTCAGCTATCAGGGCAACGACCTGTACACGGCGGTGCAGAAGGCCGTGCAGGGCATCGCGGCCGACGACGCCAACGTCAAACAGTCTGGGATTCATGGCTTTTGGATGTCGATCGGGATCTTCAGCATCCTGGCGACGCTGTACGTCATCCGGTTCATGATCGACATCTATCTGACCCAGCGATTCATCATCGCCTGGCGCGTCTGGCTGACCGCCCACCTCACCGATGACTGGCTGGAGGGCAAGGCCTACTACCGGGACCTGTTCATCGACAACACCATCGACAACCCGGACCAGCGCATCCAGCAGGACATCGACATCTTCACCGCCAACGCCGGGGGCACCCCGAACATCCCGTCCAACGGGACGGGCAGCACCCTGCTGTTCGGGGCCGTCAACGCGGTGGCGTCGGTGATCTCCTTCGCCGCGATCCTGTGGCAGCTCTCCGGGAATCTGGAGCTCTTCGGCTTCGAGTTGCCGCGCGCGATGTTCGTCACCGTCCTGGTCTACGTTCTGGTCGCGACCGTCGTCGCCGTCTGGCTGGGTCATCCCCTGATTTGGCTGAGCTTCAACAACGAAAAGCTCAACGCCGCATTCCGTTACGCGCTGGTGCGCTTGCGCGACGCCGCCGAGGCGGTGGGCTTCTACCGCGGCGAACGCGTCGAGCGGGCGCAACTGTGGCGGCGCTTCACCCCGATCATCGCCAACTACCGCAAGTTCGTGCGCCGGACCATCATCTTCAACGGGTGGAACTGGTCGATGTCGCAGATCATCGTCCCGCTGCCGTGGGTGATCCAGGCGCCGCGGCTGTTCGCCGGCCGGATCGACTTCGGCGATGTCGGGCAGAGCGCGACGGCCTTTGGCAACATTCAGGATTCGCTGTCGTTCTTCCGCAACAACTACGACGCATTTGCCGCGTTTCGGGCGGCGATCATCCGGTTGCACGGGCTCGTCGACGCGAACAGCCAGGGCCGCGCGCTGCCGACCATCCTGGTCAAGCCGAGCGACGAGGCGACGGTCGAGCTTCGCGGGGTCGAGGTGCGCACGCCGGCCGGAGACCAGTTGATCGACCCGCTCGATGTGGCGCTCGACGACGGCGACTCCCTGGTGATCACCGGACGATCGGGTGCCGGCAAGACCACCTTGCTGCGCAGCCTGGCCGAATTGTGGCCGTACGCATCCGGGACGCTGTGCCGCCCCGACGGCGACAACGCGACGATGTTCCTGTCGCAGTTGCCGTACGTGCCGCTGGGCAGCCTGCGCGGCGTGGTCTGCTACCCGAATGCGCCGGAGAACGTCTCCGACGCCGAACTGCAGGACGTGCTGACGAAAGTGGCCCTGGCGCCGCTGATCGGCCGCCTCGACGAAGAGCAGGACTGGGCCAAGGTGCTCTCCCCCGGTGAGCAGCAGCGCGTCGCGTTCGCGCGCATCCTGCTCACCAAGCCGAAGGCGGTGTTCCTCGACGAGGCCACCTCCGCTCTCGACGAGGGGCTGGAGTTCGCGCTCTATCAGCTGGTGCGGACCGAGTTGCCGGACACCGTGCTGGTCAGCGTCAGCCACCGGCCCACCGTCGAGCAGCACCATGCGCAGCAGCTACACCTGCTGGGCGGTGGCGAGTGGCGGCTCGGCCCGGTCGAGAAGGAGCCCGCCGGGGTCTAGGCGTTTCCGCCAACGCGCGCCGAGCCTGCAAATCCGCAGGGGTTTACTCGAACTTTCGCTGCGAAATTGCAGCCTCGACGACGCCGCGTGCGCTCCCGCGCTGTGTCTAACGCGCCTGCGCGCCCGCGGCCTCCCGGGCCGCGTGCGCTCCGGCGCGGCGCCCGAAGAACGAGCCCTCCCCCAGCTGCGTCCCGCTGGCATACCCCTTGCCGTCCTGGGCGATGTTGGACGCGCACGCGCCCACCGCGTACAGGCCGGGCACCACGGTGCCGTCCTCGCGCAGCACCTGCCCGTCCACCGACACGGCCAGCCCGCCCACGGTGAATCCGGCGTACATCGCCTTGCCCAGCGACATGTCGAATGCGCCCCACGGCCCTTTGTCTTGCGCCGCAAGGAATTCCGGCTGCTTGTGAAAATCGGGATCCTCGCCGCGGGCAGCGTAGGTGTTGTAGCGGTCCAGTGTCGCGACCAGGTTGCCCTGCGGGATGCCCAGCGCGGCTTCCATCTCGGGCACGGTCTCCCAGCCGTCGATCAGCGGCACCAGCGGCATCGTGGGATGCTCCAGGTGCGCCTCGTCGACGATCAGGAATGCGGCGCTGTCCGGCTGATCCATGATGAAACCCGCCGTGCGCGAGTGGTAGGAGTCTTCGGCGACGAACCGCTGCCCCAGCTTGTTCACGATGATCCCGGTGAGCAGGATCGACGGCGGGTAGGGCGGCGCCGTGATGAAGATCTGATCCATGTGCTGGGTGGCGCCCCCCGCGGAGACGCCCATCCGGATGCCCAGGCCGTCGTCGTAGGTGTTGCCGAGCACGAACGGCTTCTCGCCGAGCTTCGGGGTGTACTTGGCTACCATCTCCGGGTTCATCACGAATCCCCCGGCAGCGATGATCACCGACTTTGCCTTGACCGCACCGGTTTCGGAGAATTGCTTCCACAGCACGCCGGTCACCGCGCCGGCGTCGTCGACGACGAGCTGGGTGGCGCCGGTCTCGTATCGGATTTGCACGCCGAGGCTGGCGGCCCGCTTGAGCAGCAGGTCGATCACCATGCTGGCGCCGCCGGTGTCGCCGGGCACGGGCACCTTGTGACCGCGCGGCGCCGGGACCGCCTTTTCCAGGAAGGGCCACACCTTCTCGTTGCCGGTGAACATCAGGCCCTCGGTGTTGGGTTGGATGACGGCCTTGCCCGGGAAGTAGCTGCGCTCGAACTGAAAACCCAAGTCCTCCAACCAATTGAAATGCTCGACGCTGCCCTCGCAGTACGCACGAATCTTGGCGTGGTCGGGCTGCCTCGACACCGCGACGAGGTACTTGTACATCTCCTCGGGCGAGTCGGGGTGGCCGGTCGCCTCCTGCACGGCGGTGCCGCCGCCGAGGTAAAAGTGGCCTCCCGCAAGGGAAGTCGTGCCACCCGCCGCGGCCGCGCGCTCGAGCACCAGCACCTTGGCGCCCGCGGCCGCCGCGCTGACCGCCGCGCATCCGCCGCCGATGCCGAAACCGATCACCACCACGTCGACCTCATCGGACCAGGAGGCCACCGTGTCGGCATGGACTGTTTCTGGAATCTGGGTGCTCACTGCTGCTCCCGTTTGATGTAGTCGTAGAACGCCCTCATCTCGGGTGAGACGTAGGCGATTTCGAGATACGGCACCCCCGCCTGCGGCGCCGACACGTAGGCGAACTGGATGCCGCCGGGCATCACACCCTGCTGCACGACCGGGGCCCCCTTTGCCGCCGCCTCCGCCAGGAAGGCGTCGAATCCCTCGGGGCTCGACACCTCCGTGCAGATGTGGTGCAGACCGGCGCCCGATTCGCGCAGAAAGTCACTATAGATGTTCTCCCCGCGGACCGGTGAGATCAGCTCCAGCTGCATGTCTCCGAGATAGCTCAGCGAGATGCTGGCGACGAAATCGGCGGGCCGGCCAAGGTAGCTGCAGCTGTCCGGGGCAAAGTGCACCTCGGGTATCCGCACCCACTTCCGAGCGCCTAACAGGCCGGTGAGGGCGGTTTCTGTGGCATCCAGGTCGGGGGTGACCCAGGCGATCTGCGTCGGCGATTGAGTGGGCAGGGTCATCGTCTCGCAGGATAGCTCAGCCGGCTGGCCGCCAGAAGGGGCCGGTAAGACTTTGCCGCGAGCCGCGCCGTCGACCGCCGAAACGCGCGATGAACACGTTCTAATTCGGCGGGTCAGTGCTGGGTCAGCACGTCGACCAGCAGCCGCAGCTGGGTGTCGAACACCGCCGCGGGGTCGGTCAGGGTGTCGGTGCCGTACTGGCCGAAGACCTCCAGGCTGATCGCACCCAGCACGCCCGCCCACAGCAGGAAGCACTTGGCGATCACCAGGTCGTCGCCGGGAAACCCGAACTCGTGGCGAATGCGGTCGAAGTCCGACGACATCGGTTGCGGCGCAAGGTCATTCGTCAGCCGGATGTCGCCGGTCGTAATCCCGGCGGCGACCGCGTCGAAGATCGCGCCCACCACGCGGGTGCCGGCCGGGACCGTGCGCTCGGCGGGCGCGTGATAGCCGGGGACGGGGCTGCCGTACAGCAGGGCCCAGCGGGCGGGATCGGCCACGGCCCACTCCCGCGCCGCCCGCGCGATCGCGATGACGTCGTCGCTCCACGCCTCGCCCGCGGTTTCGCGGGCCCGATCCACGGTGTCGGCCAGGTCCGAATAGGCGTCCACCAGCAGCAGGGTCAGCAGCTCGTCGCGGCTGGACACGTACCGGTACACGGCCGAGGACACCATGCCCAGGTCGCGGGCGATCGCGCGCACCGATAGCGCGGCGGCCCCGCCCTCCACCAGCTGGCGGCGGCCGAGTTCGATGATTCGCGCCTCGATCTGCTCCCGCGACTCCTGGCGTTTGCCCACGCGGCCAGTCTGACACAACCGAGAACACCGCTCTTGCTTTTTGACTGGGCCTGTGGCAGCGTGTCCGGCAGTGAGAGCACCGCTCTCGGATCCCGTTGGAGAGGACGCACCATGGCCACGCGCTACGAAGAACCAAATCGGGTGGCCCGCGCCGCCAACGCGGTGATCCGCTGGCTCGCCGAGCTGGGCATCAGCATCGCCGGCACCCGGGCGCTGCGCGTCCGCGGCCGAAAGAGCGGAAAGCCGCGCGCGGTGGTGATCAACCTGCTCACGGTCGACGGCGTGGACTACCTGGTCTCACCGCGCGGCAACACGCAGTGGGCCCGCAACGTGCGGGCGGCGGGCGTCGTCGAGGTGGGCCCGCGCTGGCGCCGGCGACGCGCCGTAGCCAGCGAGCTGGGCGACGCGGCCAAGCCGGAAGTCCTGCGGCGCTATCTGGCCCGCTGGTACTGGCAGGTCAAAGACTACGTCGGCGGGTTGACACCCGATTCCACCGATGAGCAGCTGCTCGCCGGGGCGCCCTCGATCCCGGTGTTCGTGCTCGAGCACGCCGGCTAATTATCGGGGGTTGGGTGTCGCCCCGAGATCCTGGCGGACCTGGTCCGAGGTGGCCCGCCACGACACCGCCGCGGGCAGGTCGCCCCAGACGCTGTTGAAGATCCCGACGATCTCGCCCGGGCCTCCGTTGGGCGCCAGGTACACCGGTCCGCCGGAATCGCCCCGCTGGCTCTGGACGCCATGCGACATGGTGAACCACCCGTTGTTGACGCTCTCCACGGTCCCGCAGGTCTCACCCGTGACGACGCCGAAGTGGCAGACCGCCTGGCCCGGTTGGAGCGCCAGGGAGGGGTTGGATTCCAGCGGGCGCCCGCCCGGCAGGACATTGTTGGCCGTGACGCCGCTGTCCAGCACGATCGCCTCGTAGTCGTTGATCGTCTGGTCGGTGGCCACCGTGGTGCCGCTGGGCGTGTTGTCGCGGAACGTGGCCTGACGGCCGATGACGTTGTGTTCGCGGTCGTAGACGACGCCGCTGCCGCGGCAATGCCCCGCGGTGAACGCGATTTTCAGCGCAGGGTCGACGTAGGCGAGGGTGCACAGGCGATTGTCCTGGTGGATTTCCATGCCGGGAAAGACCACCGGGGGGTCCGCTTTGGCGGGCAGGGGCGGCAGCCACGATGCGAGTGCCACGACGGATGCCGAGGCGGCGAATGCGTGCAGTGCCAGGCGGCGCATGTTGAGCTCCGATCCCTCCGTGAAATGCCGACCCGAAGGGTGACGTTACGGCTTGATCTCACCCCTCGCTCATCTTTTCGCACTTGAGGGCGCCGGCGTTACCCGGGCGTGACCAGCGGCACTGCGTCGGCGGTCCGCCCCGCGGCGGCCGGCGCCCACCCGGGCGGGCCGAAGACGTAGCCCAGCCGGTCCCGCAGGCGCTTTGCCGATCGCCAGTCGTGGGCGATGGCGACATATTCGCGGGTTTGCAGCTTCCAGATGTTGAAGGTGTCGACCTGCTTGGTGAGGCCGTAGTGCGGGCGGAACAGTTCGGGCTGGAAGCTGCCGAACATCCGGTCCCACAGGATGAGGATGCCGCCGTAGTTCTTGTCCAGATAGAGCTGGTCCATCCCGTGGTGCACCCGGTGGTGCGACGGGGTGTTGAAGACGAATTCGAACGGGCGCGGCAGCTTGTCGATGCGCTCGGTGTGGATCCAGAACTGGTAGATCAGGTTCAGCGACCAGCTGAAGTACACCATCCAGGGGGGAAGTCCCAACAGCGGCAACGGAACCCACATCAAGACCTCGCCGCTGTTGTTCCACTTCTGGCGCACCGCGGTGGCGAGGTTGTAGTACTGGCTCGAATGGTGGGCCTGGTGGGTCGCCCACACCAGCCGCACCCGGTGAGCCATCCGGTGGTAGCCGTAGTACAGCAGGTCGACGCCGACGAGCGCGACGACCCAGGTGTACCACTTGGCCGGCGAAAGGTGCCAGGGCGCCAGGTACGCATAGATCGCGGTGTAACCCAGCAGGGCCAGCGCCTTCCAGCCGGCGCTGGTGGCTATCGAGACCAGGCCCATCGAGATGCTCGCCCAGGAATCGCGGGTGAGGTAGGCGCCGGATCCCGGCCGCGCTTCTGCCTCGACGTGTTGCAGCTTGCGGGCCGCGGTCCATTCGATGGTCAACAGCAACAGGAAGAACGGGATGGCGAACAGCACCGGGTCCCGCAGCTGCGGGGGCAGCGCCGACCAGAACCCGGTGACGGAGTGCACACGGATAGATTACGACCATCGGCCAACGCCGGTAACGGCGCGTACCAATGAGGTGTTGAGCACTTGACCGCAGTGGTGGTAGTCGGCGCCGGGTTTGCGGGGCTATGGGCGGCGCTCGGCGCCGCGCGGCGTCACGGCGAGCTGGCCGTCCCGGCCGCCACCGTCGACCTCACCGTGGTAAGCGCCCAGCCTTTCCACGACATCCGGGTGCGCAACTACGAAGCCGACCTCAAGCCGTGCCGGATCCCGCTGGCCGACCTGCTCGACCCCGTCGGCGTTGCCCACGTCGCCGCCGACGTGACCGCCATCGACCCCGGCGCCCGCACGATCAGCACGTCGAGCGGCGCCACGTACGGCTACGACCGGCTGGTGCTGGCTTCGGGCAGCCACGTGGTCAAGCCGGACATCCCCGGGCTGCGGGAGTTCGGTTTCGACGTCGACACCTACGACGGCGCCCTTGCGCTGCAGCGGCATCTGCGCGGGCTTGCCGACGAACCGCCGACGCCCGCGGCGGCCACCGTCGTCGTGGTCGGTGCCGGCCTGACCGGCATCGAGGCGGCCAGCGAGCTGCCAATGCGGTTGCGCGCCTTGTTCTCTCGTCCGGGCGTCGTCCCCCGGGTGATTCTGGTCGATCGCAACCCGACGGTGGGCTCCGACATGGGGGCGTCGGCGCGTCCGGTGATCGAACGGGCCCTGTCGGACAACGGCATCGAGATCAGAACGGCCGCCGGGGTCGCCGAGGTGACCGAGCGGGAGGTGACGCTGTCCTCGGGTGAGCGGCTGCCGGCGGCCACCGTGGTGTGGTGCGCGGGCATGCGGGCGAGTCCGCTGACCGAGCAACTCGGGGTGCCCCTCGACCGGCTGGGCCGGGTGCAGGTCGACGACTACCTGCGGGTACCCGGCGTCCCCGGGGTCTTCGCCGCGGGCGACGTGGCCGCCGCCCGCATGGACGACGAGCACCTGTCGGTGATGTCGTGTCAGCACGGGCGCCCGATGGGCCGCTACGCCGGCTACAACGTCATCAGCGACCTGTTCGACGAGCCGATGCTCGCCCTTCGAATCCCTTGGTACGTCACGGTTCTCGACCTCGGACCCGCGGGAGCGGTCTACACCGAAGGGTGGGACCGGGCGGTGGCGTCGACCGGGACCGCGGCCAAGGCGACCAAGCGGACCATCAACACCCGGCGGATCTATCCCCCGCTGACCCGCAGCCGCGCCGACCTGCTGGCCGCCGCCGCGCCGGAGCTGCAGGCCCGCCCCTGACCGCTGCCGGTCGGCTCAGTCCGCCTGCGCCTTTTCCCCGGCGTACCACTGCACCGCCCGAACCCCCGGCTGCAGGGAGAGCTCGGCGACCAACCGCTCGAGCTTGGCCGGTGTGTGGCCGTCCATCAGCAGGTGCGCGGTAAGGGTGATCTCGTCGTCGGCGGCGTGCCCGGTGTGGATGCCGCGCAGCGTGACGTCGTTGCCCGCGGCGTGCTGGACGATGTGGGCGCGGGCGTACTTCTCGGATTTCGGGCGGCACACCACCTGCACCAGGTACGGCTGCACGCCCTCGTCCTCCTCGACGGCGTCGTCGCGGTCGATCAGCCGCCCGAGCGGGCGCCCGAACAGGTGGATGGCGACCACGGTGCCGGTGGCGATCGCGGTGAACACCAGGTGTCCGGACGCGGCCAGCACCCCCACCGCGGCCGAACACCACAGCGTCGCGGCGGTGTTGAGGCCGCGGACGTTGAACCCGTCGCGCAGGATCACTCCCCCGCCCAGGAACCCGATCCCGGACACCACGTAGGACGCGACTCGGGTGGGGCTGCTGTCCTCGGTGACGACGGCATAAAGGACGAACAGGGTCGCGCCGCCGGCGACCAGCGCGTTGGTGCGCAACCCGGCCATCCGGGCCCGCCACTGGCGCTCCAGCCCGATCAAGGCGCCACAGCCCACCCCGACGCCGAGTCGGAGGGCAAATTCGGCGACGCTCAACGTCTGCATGCGGCCGCACCTCCTTCCCCCACGGTCGGCGGCAGCTAAGCACGCCTAGGTGAACAGCAAGTGGACCGCACCCGATCAGGTCGCCTTGTGGTCACGCCGCGGAAACCGGCGGGCAACCCGGCGCTAGGCCTTGGAAAGCTGGTGGGGGCAATAGAATTTCGCGGCGATCATCGCGAAATTGGATGCGTTCTCCATGTCCATGCCGGGGTTGTGCGTCTTCACGTCGTGCACCAGCTCCAGGCCCGTCTCGCCGTTGTTCAGGCACGTGCACACCGCTTTGCCGGACGCGACGGCGGCATCCGGGCTGGAGTAGCTGATGCCCACCTGGTGCAGCGCCGCGAGGAAGCCCGCGTCGTCGCCTTGGGGCGGCGGGGGCGGATCGGCGTGCGCGGGCACGGCCAGGCCGATCATCATGGTCGCGGCGCCGGCGAGCGTTAGCAGTCTTTTCATTGATCACTCTCCCAATTCGGTTGCGCCCTAACCCAATTACGCATCGGACGGTACGACCTGTGGCTTGTCGCCCTTTCTGAGGTGCACGGCGTGAATGCCGGGCTTCTTGGCCAGCTGCTCGAGCAGGGCGTCGAGCCCTTCTTGATCGACGTTGTGGTGCTGCACGCTTTCCGGTTTCTCGGATATCTGCGCGACCAGCCGCTTGAGGTTTTCCGGCGAGTGGGCGTCTTTGAGGTCCTTGAGCGGTTTGATCCGGCCGCGCACGCCGGTGCCGCTCAGCGCGCTGGGCGCCCCGGCGCCGAACGCGCTGCCCAGCATCCCGGCCACCGACATCGCGCTGAGCAAACCGCCCTCGCCGAGCGCGGCGGCCGGGACCGCATCCGGCCCCGCGGCCGACAGCGCGGCGGCCACCGTCCTGATGGCCGGCGTGGACGTGGCCCAGCTCGGCGGCACCGACAAGTGTCCGACCAGCGTGCCGGCGTTGCCCATGCCCGCCGAAACCGCGTTGTACAGCGTGCCCCGGCCGAAGCCCAACGCTCCCAGCCCGGCGCCCAGCGCGTCCTTGGGCAGCGCGGCGTACGCAGCCGGGGGGGCGAACTTGAGCCACTGCGAGACCGGGAAGTTGATCAGCAGCCCGATGTCGTTGAACTGGGTGGTGAAGCCCAGCGGGACCTTCACCGCGTTGTACAGGGCCATCATTGTCGTGGCCCCGGTCGGTCCGAAGAGACCGTTCAGCAGGCCGGTGACGGTCGTGGTGTACGAGGTGCTCAGGTTGGCGCCGGTCTGGAGCAGCCAGGAGAGTGGGCCACCCGCGGTCGTCAGCGACGACGACAGGGACGAGACGATCGACGACGCGTTGCCGGCCGAGGTGCCGGCGGCCTGGGTGAGCGCCGCCGCCTGGCCGGCCACCCCGCCGGCGTTGGTGATCTGGGGAGCCTCGGTGAACGGCGTGACGTCGGAGGCGGCGGCCGAGGAGCTCGCGTAGCTGTCCATGGCCACCGCGTCCTGGGCCCACATCTCGGCGTATAGGATCTCGGTCGCTGCGATCGCCGGGGTGTTCTGCCCGAAGATGTTGGTCGCCACCAGCTGGGCCAGTTGGCTGCGGTTGGCCGCGATCTCGGCCGGGGGCACGTGGGCGGCGAAGGCCGTATCGTACGCGCTGGCCGCCGCGGTGGCCTGGGCGGCGGCCTCGGCGGCCTGCGCGGCGGTGCCCTGCATCCAGGCCAGATACGGCGTCACCGCGGCGGCCATGCTGACCGAGGACGGGCCCACCCAGGCGCCGCTGGTCAGGCTGTCGATCACCGACGTATAGGAGGAGACGGTGGACTGCAGTTCGCTGGCCAGCCCCTCCCAGGCGGCAGCGGCCTGACGCAGTGAGCCCGATCCGGGGCCGGCGTAGATCCTCCCCGAGTTGAACTCGGGCGGAAATGCTGCGTAGAACATCGGCTATTCCCCTTGCCTGGTGTCTGTCATGGCCGTCAGTCCTCGAGGGCGGGGATGACGATGATGGTGGCCGCGGCCGGGTCGGCCGCGACGACACCGCCCAATGAGGCCGCGGCGGCGCCGCCGGTGCCGCCGGACTGGAAGGCGGCCGCGCCGATTGCGCGGCCGGCCAGGCTGGACAGGGCCATCTGGCTGAAGACGCCCTCCTCGCTCGCGAGCGCTGCCGGCGCGGCC
The DNA here is from genome assembly GCF_001672915.1 of Mycobacterium sp. 1245805.9. Classification (GTDB taxonomy): domain Bacteria; phylum Actinomycetota; class Actinomycetes; order Mycobacteriales; family Mycobacteriaceae; genus Mycobacterium. The sequence continues at coordinate 37,256 of NZ_LZKR01000025.1, forward strand.
GCCGCGTTGGCGGGCAGCACCTGGGCGAGCGTCTTGATGGCGGGCGCGGCCTCGGTCCAGCCCTGTGGCACCGACAAGCCGCTGACCAGGGCCGCTTTGCCCATGGCGCCCTGTGCGCCGATGGCGGAGCTCAGCATCGGCTTCACCGCGCTGGCGCCTTGCGTGAGCGGGGCCAGTGCCCCGCTGATCGCTTTCGGGCCGGCCAGGTAGGCGGCGGCCCCCTGCCCGTTCTGACCCCAGGCGTAGGCCTGCCCGAACGACAGGAACGGGCCGCCGGGTATGGCTGTCCATCCCTGCAGGGAATACGGCCCGGTGAGGGTCGACCAGATGGTGTTCCAGTTCGCCAGGTCGGTTCCCAGCCCGGCCGGCCAGGACGACGTGGGCGGCAGGTTGACCAGCTGCGGCAGGGCGAGCCCCGACAACAGGTTCGTCGACCCCGTCGTCGGCGAATTCAGCAGGCCGCTGCCCAGGCTTTGCAGGGCGGTCGGCAGGGAGTTGATCAGCTGGGACAGCTGCGTGCCGATGTTCAAGCCGCTCGCGCCGCTGGCCTGGGAGACCGCGGCCGCCTGCGCCGGCGCCGCCGCGGCGTTCGTGGTCTGCGGCGGCTCGGTGAACGGGGTGAGCTGGGACGCGGTGGCCGACGAGGCGGCGTAGGCGTACATGGCGGCGGCGTCCTGGGCCCACATCTCGGCGTATTGGGCCTCGGTGGCCGCGATGGCCGGGGTGTTCTGGCCCAGGAAGTTGGTGGCGATCAGCGTCATCAGCAGGGCGCGGTTGGCCGCGATCACCGGCGGCGGCACCGTCGCCGCGAAGGCGGTTTCGTATGCGCCCGCGGCGATCTTGGCCTGGCTGGCGGCCTCCTCGGCCTGCGCGCCGGTCGCGCTCATCCACGCCACATACGGCGCCGCCGCGGACGCCATCGCGATCGAGGAAGGCCCCGTCCACGGACCGGTGGCAAGGCTCTCGATCGTCGCGCCGTACGAGGCGGCCGTCGACTGCAGTTCCGTGGCCAACTCGTCCCAGGCCGCCGCGGCTGCCAGCATGGGCCCCGACCCCGCGCCGACATACATCCGCCCCGAGTTGATCTCCGGTGGTAACGCCCCGAAATCCAACATCTGTTTGCTCCGCTCCCCTAAGTGGCCGCCATGGTAGGCGCGGCTTTCCGGCCCGTCCGCAACCGCGCGGCAGCTCTAATGGAATCCATGGAATCCGCTGTTGAATTCATGCATTGATTGGACGTGTATGAGGACGACAGGGTTCCACGCTCCTAATCGAAATGGGTCAGAGGCGGTGGCCCGCCTGGCGTTCAGGCGTCGCTGCCTAATGTAGCGATCATCGTGATCGAAACGTATTGGTGGCGCGTTCCCGGGATGTAATAGTAAAGTAAACGACAGGTGTCACCGCCCGAATACGCCTGTGAGAATGCTGCTGATCAGCTAACACAGCCAGATGCGAAATCCGTTGTCCAGGTTGTTAGTAGCGGATTTTCAGCAATCGTCCAGAAATGGGATTTACGTTTGTTGCGGTTCGGGCGCGATAGATCGGACGACCGGTGGCGCCCGCCGTTAATTGTTGCTAACGGAGGCGCTTAACATTATTGAACACAGGTAAGCCATTAACATATCCGACATGTACGAACGGTCTTAACGCGGATGGTTCTCGAGTTCGCCAGCGGCATCGCGTAGGTTGGCTCGAGCGCTCGCCGTGATTCTTGTTAAATTCAATTAATCCCAGGTGGGGCCCACGGCGCGTTCGGCGGTCGCCGTTTGCTCCCAGGCCCCCGCATCCGTTGCCGGCGCGCGTTCGCCGTGGTCACGGCGTCCTCGGCGGCCCGTCACCGAGTGGATAGTTTGTCGTCATCCGTTGCTCCCCTGAATTTCACCTAGCGTAGGCATTCGTCGCTGGCGGAACGCTGATTTGCTGCTGGAAGTTTGCTGTGAGCCGCATGCGGCCGATTTGCGGTGCTCATCGCGCCAGGCTGGCGCCCGGGATGCGTGACCGCACGGTTGCGGAAAGCTCAATGCGCGCGCGTATCCGCCGTGAGGTGAGCCCTAGCCGGCGGCCGGGGGGCGCGGGACGAACGTCGGACGGAAGCCGTACTGCGGCACGGCGCGCCCGTAGGGTTGCGCACCCGTGGCCCCGATCGGCATCCCGGGCATACCGGCCGCCATGGCCGGGGGTGCCACCATGGGCGTACCGCCGAGCGACGAGGCCAGCGGGCCGGCCAGCGGCGCGGGCGCGGTCCAGCTCGGCGGCACCGACAGCGCGCCGATCATCGGCGCGTGCCCGAGGCCCGCCGAGACGGCATTGCCGACGCCCCCGACGGCAGGACCCGCGGCCGCCTCACCGATCGCGTCGCCGACCGCTTGGCCCGCCGCCTCGGCCGCGTCGCCCGCCGCCCCCTGGCCCAGCAGGCCGAGGAACGGGGCCAGCGTGTTGCTGGGCATATAGAACCCGGACGAGAAGGCGGTGTTCCAGATGTTGGCGTTGGGCCCCCACTCCGCCCAAAGGTTGTCCAGCGTGGCGGATCCCGACCCGGAACCGGTCAGCAGGCCCACGAGCTCGGAGGTGGGGGTCTGCGACGACGCCGGCGACGCCAGCCCCTGCAGCGCGGAGGGCAGCGCGGACATCAGCTGCGCCATCGTGCCCTGCTGAGTCCCGGCCGGAGTGGCGACGGCCTGGGCCACCGCGGCCGCCTGCGCGCTCGGCCCACTGAGGCTGGTCGTCTGCTGCGGCTCGGTGAACGGGCTCAGCTGGGCGGCGACCGCCGACGAGGCGGCGTAGCCGTACATCGCGGCCGCGTCTTGGGCCCACATCTCGGCGTACTGGGCCTCGGTGGCCGCGATCGCCGGCGTGTTCTGACCGAGGATGTTGGCGGCGATCAGCGCCGTCAGCAGGGCGCGGTTGGCCGCGATGACGGGCGGCGGCACCGTCTGACCGAACGCGGCCTCGTAGGCCGCCGCGGCGCCCTCGGCCTGTGCGGCGGTCTGCTCGGCCTGCTCGGCCGTCGTACCCAGCCACGTCGCGTACGGCACGGCGGCGGCAGCCATCGCCACCGACGCCGGACCGTGCCATTCTTCACCGGTCAGTGCGGTGAGCACCGCTACGTAAGACATTGCGGTGGAACGTAATTCGGCGGCGAGGCCATGCCAGGCAGATGCGGCCGCCAGCATCGGCCCCGAGCCCGCCCCGGAGTACATCCGGCCGGAGTTCACTTCCGGTGGGAGCAGCGCGAAATCGAGTGCGGCGGTCATCGTCGCCCCCCTCCCCCGCCTGGCCGTGATGGTGTGACGTGGGTGCTGAATTGTGTTGTGGCTACGGCGAAATCCGCCGGGCATGCGAAGACAAGCGACATCGGACTACTCCTCACGGAAAGAGGGTGATCCGGGCCGACCGGCAATTGTGGCTGATTTCAGCGCAATTCGACAGACGCGGTCCGCTGGGCGGGCGCGCCTGTGCGAGGTCTGTCGGGGTCAGCCGTTCAGACGGTCAGAAAGGGGCCGGGGCCGGATCGAATCGAAATGGTCGATTTGGAATACGGACTATCGTCGAGACTCATTTCGCTCTCACCTCCTCACAGCCTGGGCACACGGGGATGCCGTTATCTCTCGCACACCGGGGAGAAGGGTCCGGGCTGGAACTCCCGGAGACCGCACCCCTCTCGTCAGAGCTTTGGCACCACACGGCGTATCCGGTTCAGCTGAGCCGGAAGCCACTTGGGCTCAACCCTTAATCCGGGAAGAGCTGTCCTGACCCTGGGCGTCTTTCGACGTTCGAGGTCAGTGGCCTGTATCCGTGCAGACGCCTCACCTAGCGAGGTGCTTGCAGAGGCCATGGTGGCACTCGGGCGGCGGATCAGTCAAACCAACTGCCACAGGCTCGTAACAATCCCATCGTCATCCGGCGGCCGGGGGACGCGGCATCACGGTCACGCGGAAGCCGTAGCGCGGGCCGTGGCCGTAGCCACCCCCCGCCGTGCCGGCGGGCATGCCCGGCATGCCGGGAATCGCCCCCGGGCCGGCCTGCACCGCGCCGGCGCCCGGGCCGACGGCGTTGGTCCAGCCGCCTCCGGCGAATGTCGCGCCCGCGTGGTTCTCCACCTGGGCGGCCGCCGTCCAGGCCTGCGGCACGGACAACCGACCGACCAACGCAGCCTTGTTGGTGCCGACCGAAACGGCTCCGCTCAGGTCCGCGCCCGTCGCGCCGGCCGCCCCCGGCGTCAGCAGGGGCACCCACCCGGGATTCCCGGTACCGGCGCCCATCGGTGGTAGCGCGGTGGACGTCGGCGCCGCCGCAACCGAGACCGCGTTGATGTCGGCCATCCCACCGGTGACCGCCGGTTCGATGACGGCGGGGCTCACGTATCCGGCCGAGACGAATCCGTTGAAGAACGAGGAGTTCAAGAACGTGCCGATTGCGTTGCCGTCCGCCCCATCCAGGAAATTCAGGATGGCGTCGAGGAATCCCGCCCCCGGGATGGCGGCCGCGGGGTTGGCGGCGGCCGAGACCGGTGACGAAAGACCTTGCAGCGCAGTCGGTATCGCGGACAGCAGCTGGTCCATCGTCTGGCTGCCGGTGCCCGCCGCGGTGCTCGTGGCCTGCGTGACCGCGGCGCCCTGGGCGGCCTGCCCGGCCGGATTGGTGGTCTGGGCCGGTTGATCGAACGGCGTCAGCGTGGACGCCGCCGCCGAACTCCCGGCATAGCCGTACATCGCGGCCGCGTCCTGGGCCCACATCTCGCCGTACTGCGCCTCGGTGGCCGCGATCGCCGGCGTGTTCTGCCCCAGGAAGTTGGTCGCGACCAGTGCCGCGAGCAGGGCACGGTTGGCCGCCACCTCCGCCGGCGGCACCGTCATGGCAAACGCGGCCTCATAGGCCGCCGCCGCGGCCGCCGCCTGGGCGGAGGCCTGCTGGGCCAGCGCCCCAGTGCTGGTCATCCACTGCACATAGGGCGCCGCCGCGGCGCCCATCGACGCGGAAGCCGGCCCCATCCACTCCTCGCTCGTCAGCCCGGTGATGACCGAGTCGTATGAGGCGGCCGTGGAACCCAGCTCCGCTCCCAGCGCGGCCCAGGCCGTCGCGGCCGCCATCATCGGTGCCGAACCCGGCCCGGCGTACATGCGGGCCGAGTTGACTTCCGGTGGTAATGCTCCGAAATCCATTGCGGACATCCCCTTAACCGGCCGTCGCAGCGTTGACGGGGATCATGGCTGCGTTGCGCAGTGATTTCCGTTGTGTTACAAAGAAATACATCGGACTTCTCCTTTAAAAGCGGATAGTCCGACCAAGCCACGGGCAGGGGCCGCCGAGCGAAGTCGGATATTGCCGATTCAAACGGCGGCGAGTGCACCGCGACCGGATCGGAAAGAAACGGTCGTTGTTGTCATGCGTTAACTGTCAATCGGCCAGTGCGCCCACCTCCCGTCCTGGCCAGGGGCGCTCATCGGGGTGCGCCATGGTTGCCCGAATCGGGACGAGACCCCGGCGAAAACCATGCGTGGGGCAAAAGCCGCCTGATTTCTAGGCGTCTTGCGACGATAGACCTAAATCCCCTTCTTAAGACGCATTTCCGCGGGGAAACTGTGCTCGGCGATGAGCATTGAGGATCATGGTGGCACCGGCGCCAACGCCCGGCAATGCGAACCGCTTATCCACCGAAAATTAATAGAAAGCTCATAGAACTCGCCTGCCGGGCCCGGACGCCGTGGGAATCGAAATCTGCACCGCGGCCGCCGAAAGCGATTGCGGCCGTTAGCCAGTCAGAACCGCACACGCGGCTCTAGGACGACGGCTTCTTCTCGGCCACGGCCGTACGGATGCCCTCGAGCAGATCCTCGGCCGTCAACTCCCGGAACCGGAGCAGCTGAGCCTCGCTGAACTCGCCGCTGGTCAGCACCGCGTCGAGGTCGTCGTCGTCGAGCCGGAAACTGCGGTGATCGCGCGCCTTTTCCACGACGTTGCGGACGAAGCCGGCGTTGCCGAGCGTGTCGATACCCCGAATCAGATCCCCGTCTTCGGAGTAGCTCTCGTCGAGGTAGAACTTGGTGTACGACGGCAACAACGCCTCGGCCGCCTCGTCGGTGATGACGTCCTCGTTCTCCCGGCCCATCAGCTTGGTCAGCGCAACGAGCTCGTCCGGGGTGTAGCTGAAGAACTCGATCACGGTCGAAAAGCGCCGCCGCAGACCCTGATTCACCTCGAGCATCTTGTCCATCGCCTTGGCATAGCCCGCGCCGAACACCACCAGCTCGTCGCGATGGTTCTCCATGTACAGCAGCAGCGTGTTGATGATCGCGTTGCCGTACGGGTCACCCTGGTGGTAGCCGCTCTCGTGCAGCGTGTGCATCTCGTCGAAGAAGACCGCTCCGCCCAACGCCCCCTCGAGCATCTCCTCGGTGTTCTTCTCGGCGTCGGCCATGTACCGCCCCAACAGCTTGGTGCGGCTGGTCTCCACCACCAGCGGCTTGCGCAGTACGGTGAGCCCGCACAGCTGCTTGGTGAAGGCCCGCGCGACCGACGTCTTGCCGGTCCCGGGCGGTCCAAGCAGGAGGGTGTGGCGCGAGGTCACCGGCACCGGCAGGCCCATCTTCTCCCGGGCCAGGTTGACCTTGGTGGTCGACTTGATGAGCTTGATTTCCCGCTTGGCCCGTTCCATGCCCAGCATCGCGTTGAGCTCGGCGTCGCCTTCGGCCAGGTATTTGGCGGCCTCCTGGGCGTGGCGGAGGGCCTCCGTCTGCGCGCGCGTCGGCGCACTGTCCGGATCCCAGGGGTCGGTGCGCGCCTCGATCGTCTCCGGATCGGTCAGCACCAGCCGATAGTTGGGGTTGTCCAAGGCCTCTCGGGCCGGGGCGAACTTCGGGTCGCGCGAGTACACCCGGCGCAACAGCTCGACGGCCTCCTCCTCGCGGCCGACGTGTCGCAGGCACATGCCCTGCGTGTACAGCGCGATGTTGGCAGCCCCCGGCACCCGGTCGCCCTCGACGGCGTCCTGGCCGCGCCGGAAGGCCTCCTCGAACACGCCCAGCGAGGCCAGCGCAGTGGTCGCCATCGCGGCGCCCGCGGCCTTCAGCTCGGGGTGCCGCCACGTCTTGCCCTCGGGAAATTGGACGAGCACGTCGGGCCAGCGTCCGGTGCGGAAGTACAGCACGCCCCGCACGTAGTTGACGACTTCCTCGTCGAAAGGATGCCGGGGCTCGACGCCGTCGAGCAGCTTCGCGGCTTCCTCGTAGCGTTTCGCCTCGGCGAGCACCGCCGCATACGCGCAGGCCAGCGACTCCACGCTGGTGACGGCCAGCCGCAGGAACAATCCGTCGGAGACCTCGGGCCGGAACTGCAGGTCGGTGACCCCGAGGCGGCGCGTCTCCCAACCGAACGTCCGCACGGCCGCCCATGCGCCGGCGAGCACCTCGAGGCCCTGCTCACCGGCCAGCATCCGCGCCAGCCAGGCGTCGCACATCCCCGGGTCGAGCGTGGTGGCCGTGTTGAACATCTGCGCAGCCACCTGCGGGTTGTGGCTGGGCTGCAGCCCGTTGACCGAAATACCGGACGCCAATAGTCCGGCGACCATTGCGTTACGGGCGTCTTCGGCGGTGGATTGCGAGCGCGTCATTGCGCCGCAGACACGCTCGCTGCGCTCTCCCGCTCCTGACCGACCGACAGCACCAGATCGTCGTCGTCGAGCAACGGACGGCTGGGGACGATTAAGAGGGGGCGGGCCGCCGGGGCGGGCAGGCTGGCACGAACCGCCGCCAATTGGCGGCCGGTGAGCCGATTGAGCCCCGACCACACGCTCCTGGGGAGGCGACGCTCGCTGTGGTAGCGCACCCAGGCCGACAGCTGCGGGCGGCCCGAGCTGGTGAGCAGGCGGATCGTGACGACCGCGGCGCCGACGTCAGGCAGCAACAGGTCTTCCAGCGTCTCGGTGGTGATGTCCGACGGCGTCAACCAGAAGCTCGCGGCGAACCCGTTGAAGTGCTTGAGGTGTCGCCATCCCGGGCGACTCCACGTCGGCTCGAGATCGGCCAGCACCGCGCTGTCGACCTCGGCGAGCTCGTCGGCGGTCAGCGGCCGCGCCACGCAATTTTGCCCATCGAGGTCTTGGGCGAGCCGCTCGGTGGCCGCGACCAGGGTCGACGCGAGCGAGTCGCGGGCCGCCACGGCGGCGACGTTGCGCTGCGGGTTCATCCGCAGCACCAGCCAGGTGCGGCGCACGTAGGAGGTGGGCTCGTCGCTCACCACGCCCCATTCCTCGGGTCCCCAGTCGTCCAGCTTGGACTTCTCGGCCGCCCTGGACTCGGGGCCGCCGCGGCGAACCTTCATCGTGACGATGTCGATGCCGTCGAGGTGGATGTCGAACTGGCGCAGGCCCTCGGCGACGGCGTGCACGGGCAGGATGGCGGCCGTGTTGCGGTGCCGGTGGCGGCCGGACGCGTCGTCCTCGCCGCCGTCCACCGCGATCACGCTCACCAGGTGGCCGTCGTACTGGCGCACGCCGACCTTGTCGCGCCCGAACCGGCGCTGGTGGTCGATCGCCGGCGTGCAGCCCGCCGTCAGCGCGGTGCCCGGGTCGGCGGACCAGTCCCACAGCCAGGTGGCCAGGCCGGAGGTCACCGTGAGGCCGTGGTGGGTGACCAGGGACAGCAGCGTGACCACCGCCGCCAGGCCGACCCCGACCCAGAACGCGATGTGGTGCTCGCCCTGCCAGGATGCCGGGCAGTGGCTGGCCACCAACAGGATCAGGATGTCGACCACAAACACCGCGGTGACCCGCGGCCACGACAAAGACAATCCAAAACTTCGCTGAGCCTTCATTGCTATTGCTGCTCCGACCTCATTGCTGCTTCCGTGTCCGCTTCATGAACACTGCTATACCGAACACGGCGCCGCCGATCAGTAACGCTGCGGTCAACCCTCCGGCTGCCACCCATACTGGCACCATATCCCGGTGCGGGGCCGCCTTAGGAATATTCAGCGGTGCCGACAGTTGCTGCGGCGGCTTTGCTGGACCTTCCGGTACATCCCACGTCAAGGCCGCCACCGGATCGATGACGCCGTAGCCGACCTGGTTGTCCACCCCGCGCGCCGGCGCCCGGGCCGTGCGCTCCAACCTGTTGATGACCTGATACGCCGATAGCTGCGGGTATTTGGCGCGCACGAGGGCGGCCACCCCGGACACGATCGCGGTCGAGAAACTGGTGCCGGCCGGAACCAGCAGCGTGTTGTCCGGGCCGTCGATGGCGTTGATCAACCCGTCGTCGCGGGGTGAGAGGCCGATGACGTCGGTCCCGGGCGCGGCGATTCCCACCCACGGCCCCGCGACGCTCGTCGTCCCCTGGCCCTGGCCGCCCTGGGTGAGCGGTCGGCCGTCGTTGTCGACCGCGCCCACCGTCAGCACGTAGTCGCTGTACCAGGACGGCGTCACCACCGTGCCCACACCGCTCCAGTCCCGCGGATCCTTGGGCTGCATGGGGTCGAAGGCCGGGTTCTGCTTGCAGTCCTTTTTGCTGGTGTCGCCCGCCGCCGCCACGATGACGACGTTCTTGTCGACCGCCGCGTAGCGAACTGCGGCGCCCAGCGAGCGCTGATCGATGATGTTGCGCGAGCTCATGCAGGTCACGTCGGAGATGTTGATGACCGTGGCGCCCAGGTTCGCGGCGTGCACGATCGCCCGCGCCATGGTTTCGACGTCGTCGATCTTCGCCCGCGTCTGCGGGTCCTCGTCGCCGGTGTAGGCGTCCTTGAGGCCGAAGGCCTGGCTGGACTGGCGGATCGCGATGATGTCGACGTCCGGGGCGATGCCGCTGTACGCGTCAGGTGCCGAGGACGGCGCAGGCGGTGGGGGCGGCGGCGGCTTGGGCGGGTCCAGCGGACGCGGGTTGACGGGGTTGTCGACACCGACCACGTGCCCGCCGCCGGAATAGCTGGGAATCGTCACCGTTCCCCCGCCGCGGTTGGCCGACGGTGCCTGACCGGGCCCGGCTTGGGGTCCCCCGGGCGGTACGCCCGGACCGGCCGGCGGTCCGGCGGGTGCGGCCGGCGCGGGCGGCGCGCCGAACGGCCCGGGCGCCGGTGATTCCGACGGGGGCGGCGCGGGGACCATCGTCACGGTCTGCGGCAACGGCGACAAGGTCACCGTCTGGGGCGGTGGCGCTTTCGGCGGCGGTTCGGTGGTCGGGATCGTCACCGGCTTGCGCGGTGCCGCCGGCGGCGTCGCCGCGCCGCTGGCCGGGGCCGCGCCGATCATCGACGCCACGATGGTGCCGTGCGCGTCGCAGTCCGACAGCCCGTCGCCCGACATGATGTAGTCGCCGCCGGGGATCAGGTGCGGAAACCGGGGGTGCGGCGTCACCCCGGTGTCGATGACGGCGACCTTCTGGCCCGCGCCGCGGCCGAATTGCCACGCCTCCTGCAGGTTCAGCATGTCCATGTACTTCGGCTGCAGCCGGAAGTCGGTTCCGGGCAGCACGCCGACCTCGGTGCAGTAGGAGTTCTGCTTCATCGGCGCCGGCGGCCCGGGCGGGCCGTCCGGCGGCACCGCCCCGGGATCGACCGTCGGAGGCGAGATCGCGTAGGCGGGAGGCAGACCGGCTAATGCACCTGAGGTCAGCAGGAGTGCGGCGACGGTCGCGCGGGATGCGCGGCCGCGGCGGCGAGCGCCGTGATGCCTGCCCAGTCGCCGGCAGCGACCTTGTCCTTGGGCACCATCCATGAGCCGCCCACACACACCACGTTGGGCAGCGCGAGGTAGTCGGGCGCGCTTTGCGGCGTGATGCCGCCGGTCGGGCAGAAACGCACATCGCCGAACGGCCCGTAGATCGACTTGAGCATCGGGATGCCGCCAGCCGCTTCGGCCGGGAAGAACTTGAGCGTCGTCAGGCCGAACTCCAGCGCCAGGATCAGCTCGGACGGCGTGGCGATGCCGGGCAGCCAGTCCAGTTCAGTCTTCCCCTGTGCCGCGGCCAGCATGGGCGTAATGCCCGGCGACACCGCGAACACCGCACCGGCATCCTTCGCCTGCCGGAAATGCTCCGGCCGCGTGAGCGTACCGGCACCGACGATGGCGTCGCTGCCCAGGTCCTTCACAACGGCCCGGATCACGTCCAGCGCTACCGGCGTGCGCATCGTGATCTCGAACGTGCGGATACCGCCCTCGTACAGCGCGCGGCACACCTTGACGCCTTCATCGACAGATTGGAACTGCAGCAACGGGATGACCGGGCCGGCCTTGACGACGGAATCGATACCCACAACGTTCTCCTAGATC
>NZ_LZKR01000026.1 GCF_001672915.1 Mycobacterium sp. 1245805.9
CCGCCGAACTGTATACCTTCTGCACCGCGCAGCTGGCGCACTTCAAGGCGCCCAAGGCGTTCATCTTCGTCGAGCAGATTCAGCGCCTGGGCAACGGCAAGCCCAACTACCGGTGGGCCCGAGAGCAAGCCGAAGAGAAGGTGTCATGAACACCAAAGCGATTGACTGCCTCGTCAACGTGCACTTCGGCGAGGCCGACTCCCAGCCCACCTGGATGCTCAAGGTCCGGGACGATTACTTCAAGGGCCCGGAATCGATGTTCGCGCCCGTCGACCTGTCCGAGCTGCTCGACGAAGATGAACGCCTTGGGCGCCTTGAAGTGCGCCAGCTGCGCGGTGCAGAAGGTATACAGTTCGGCGGCGCTCAGGTCGGCGCCCGGGTGTGGCGCGACGAGCGCGACGACTTCCTGTCCCCACCGCTCGCTCGGTCGCCCCACCACTAGGGCGTCGGCGATGCCCGGATGCGCCCGCAGCACTTCCTCGACCTCTTCGACGAAGACCTTCTCGCCGCCGGTGTTGATCACCAGCGAGTCGCGACCGAAAAGTCTTATGGTGCCGTCCTTTTCGATGGATGCACGGTCGCCCGGTATCACCACCCGCTGGCCCTCGATTTGCGGGAAAGTGCGCCGGGTGGCCGCTGCGTCGTTGAAGTACCCCAGCGGAATCCGACCCGTCCTGGCGGCCCATCCGATCTCGTGGTCACCGGGGCACAGGAACCGTGTGCGGTCGGCGGAGACGACGGTCGCCCCTTCCCGGGGCGCGAACGTCTCGCTCGCGGTGCCGTTGTGGCTGTGCCCGAAGGCCATGTTTCCGCTTTCCGAGGATCCGTAGCCTTCGATGATGGTGATGTGCGGAATGCATTCCATCAGCGCGCGTTTGTATTTCGCGTTGGTGGCGGCCCCGCCGGTGCCGATGGCGTTCAGCGAGGACAAGTCGTAGCGATGGGCGCGCAGTTCGGCGATCAACGGCCCGGCGTACGCGTCGCCGACCATCGTCATCATGCCGACCTTTTCGCGCTCGGCGGTTTCCCACACGGACCGGACGTCGAGCTTGTTGCGGTCGTCATAGAGCACGACGGTCAGGCCCGCACACAGCGCGGCGAACGCGGTCCACATGCCCGCCGCGTGCATCAGCGGCGAGACGGCGAACCATGGCGGGCCGCCGCCGCGCACTTTGTCGTGGATCTCGGTGACGCTTGTGTGGTCGGCGCCCACCATCGACGACACGTACATGTCGCACTGGCGCCAGAGGACTCCCTTGGGGCGTCCGGTCGTTCCGCCGGTACACATCATGATCAGGTCGTCGGGCGACCCTGCCGGGCGAAAGCCCGTGCCGCCCGATGTCAGGGCGTCGTCCAGCGAGACGGCGCCCGGCAATTCCGGGGCGCCGCTGCCGTCGTCGATGGACACCAGCAGTTCCGTCCCGTCCGGGGGGAGCACATCGGCGAACCGGGCACCGAGGGCGCGGTGATAGATGATTGCCCTGGGACGGACATAGGCGAGCAGGTCGGCGATTTCGCGCGGCGAGTAGTGGTGGTTCACGTTGACCGGGACGGTGCGCGCCTTGAGGCATCCGATCACCATGTCGGGGTAGAGGTCGTTGTACATGATGAGCGCGACCCGGTCCTGGCCGCATTCCCACGGCTCGAGCGTCTCGCGCTCGGCGTAGGCCCCGAACCCCTTGCCGCTCAGGTAATTCGCCAGACCGTCGGTGCGACGGGCCGATTCGGCGAACGTGCTTCGGCGGTCTCCGCAGACGGTCATCAGACGGTCGGGGATGACGTCGGCGATGGCGTCGAGAACCGCGCCTACGGTCCATTCGCTCACTAGCGAAACGATCCTACTTGGACACCGAGGAGGTCTAGAGCGTTGTCGCGCATGATCTTTCGGATATCGGAATCACTGAATCCCGTGAGCTCTTCGGCGAACGACAACGGCGACTCGAGGCCCTCACCGTGCGGCCAGTCGGAACCGAACAGGATCTTGTCGACGCCGATGACATTGGCGAGCTCCGTCAGGTCGTCCTCGTAGTACGGCGCGATCCACACGTTGTTGCGCAACTGCGCCACCGGGTCCTCAGGGAAATTGCGCGGATAACTGTTGGCCGCCTTCTTCAAGCGCTTGACCAGCCGGTGGACGAAGTAGGAGCCGTTCTCGATGCTGACCGCCCTGAGTTTGGGGTGCCGGGTGAATACGCCGTGCACGATCATCGACGCCATCGTGTCGTGGATGGCGCGGTCGTCAAGGAGCACCGTGTCCAGTGGATCCTTTTCGCCGAACCCCTCGAAGGTTGCCTTACCGCCCCAAGCTGCCGCGATGTGCAGATATCCGCTGTCGCTGAGGTGGAAGCCGACCGGCACCTCCGCCTCGGCCAGCCGGGCCCACACCGGATCGTGGCTGCGATCGCCCAGCGACCTCGGCTTGACGACGCCGGGCACCGGCGCCGGCCGCACCAGGACCAGTTTGGCCCCGCGCGCCAAGACGAACTCGACCTCTTCGATCGCCTTGGCCGGGTCGGCCAGCGAGATGATCGGTGCCGCAACGATTCGGTGGTCGGGCCGGTCGAAGCCCCAATCCTCGTCGAGCCAGAGGTTGAACGCGTGTACCGACGCCATCGTCGCCTCGATGTCGTGCTTGAGCGCCTCCTCCACGCCGCAGCCGAACGTCGGCAGCATGAACACCGTTTCGATGTCCTGGGTGTCCATCACCGCAACGCGCGCATCGCGGTTCTGGTACTCCGGGTGTTCGCCGAGCCGCTCGACCTTCATCAGCGACGCCGGGTCGACGCCCTCGGGAATCTCACCGCGGAACAACAGGTCCAGGCAGCCGGGCACGATGATCGGGTCGAAGGTGGGATTGGGAATGAAATGGTTGACCCGGCCACCGATTACGGCCAAGGTGCGCTTGCCCTGCGTCACCATCTGAACGCCGCGGGCCTTGAACGCCTTGTCCAGGTGACGGGTGAAGGCGTCCAGCGGCTCGTAATAGTGGTTGTCGACGTCGATCGCCTTGTAGTCCAAGTTGGCCATGATCATCCTTTCCGGTACAACCGGCGAAAATTCAAGCGTCAGTTGAGGTGAGCGACGGGAATTGCGGCGGCCGCTTCTCGAGGAAGCTCGTGATCCCCTCGATGACGTCCGGGCGCGGCATCGCCTCGTGCAACAGGACCTCGGCACGCGATGTGGCGTCGACGACGTCGCGCGTGGCGTCGCCGTATACCTGCCGTTTGATCACCGCCATCGAAGCCGGCGAGCAGTTTCGCGCGATGTCCTCCGCATATTCCAGGGCGCGGCTCAGCAGGTTCTCGGGTGTGACGACTTCTTTGACGAGGCCGAGTTGGGCCGCCTCCTCGGCGAGGAAGGTGCGCCCGCTCAACAACAGGTCGAGGGCGACGCCCCAGGTGGTCAGGCGCGGAAGTATCCAGGAGATGCCGAATTCGGCGATCAGCCCGCGGCGAGCGAACACCGCGGCGAACTTGGCGCCCGCGGCCGCGAACCGGACGTCGCACATGAGCGCCTGCGTCAGGCCTATGCCGACGCAGGCTCCGTTGATTGCCGCGATGACGGGCTTGCGCAGTGTGGTCACGAAATGAGGTGGGCGCTCGCCGACCAGCTCGGCCAGGTCGGTCTGACCCGCCTTCTCCATCTTCTCGCCGTAGCTGGGAGCCGAACTCGGCTCGCCCAGATACGCGCCGGCGCAGAACCCCTTGCCCCGGCCGGTCACCACGATCACCCGAACGTCCGGATCCTGCTCGGCCCGGTCGATCCCGGCGTAGAAGCCGGCGGCGATGTCCGGGCCCCAGGCGTTCAGGCGATCCGGGCGGTTGAAGGTCAGGATCGCGACGCCGCTCGCCGTGGCCTCGTAGAGCACGGCGTCTTCGGAGGCACCGTCGCTGCCGGACATCTGCCGCGGCACCTCCTCACGCTTGCCTACCGGATCCCCACCGACTTTGTACGCATACTGTATACCTATCGGTAGCGCATTCCACAACTGCCTCCGCGGCCGACCGCAACCCGACCAAGCAGCGATTTTCCGGCCGCCGAACCGCTAACCGGGCGATGGTCGAAGGTGCTTGGCGATCTTGGGTTTCCGGTCATCCGGCTGACGCCTAACGGGACGCCCGTCGACCCGTGACGAGCTTGACGATCGCCAGCAAGATCACCGCGCCGAGCAGACACGTGAGGAACGAGAAGATCAGGCCCCCGCCGGCGACGTTCACGCCAAAGCCGCGCAGCAGGAACCCGCCGATCAAGCCGCCCACGATGCCGACCACGATGTTGAGGACCAGCCCCATCTGGGCGTCGGTCCCCATGATTTTGCTGCCGATCCAGCCGGCCAGTCCCCCGATGATTATCCACCCGATCACACCGAGAGTGAGCATTCCCCCGATCCTTTCGATAGGCGAGTAGCCATCACCCTATGCCCGTCGCGGGCGTTTGAACTGGCGATCCGGCGGTTATCGGTGACTGGTGAAGACAACGTCGAGGGCCCTTGTTCATCGCCTCCGCCAGGCGCGCGCGGTGGTGCTGCGTGCCGAGCTGGCGCTGACGGGCGCTCAGATCCTGTTCTGGGTGGCGCTGATCGGCGTTCCCGTCGGTCTTGCCCTACGGGCGCGACGCGCCGCGGCACCCGCCGTCGATGGTCGAGCCGAAACCGCGCCGCCGCTGGTCAACTGAGGGTGTGGCGTGCGCCACTTTGCGGGCAGGTTTGCCCGGACGGGGTAACCGGGAAGGCTTCAGTTAAGCCAGCCATCAACGGGAGGGAGATGCAAATGGTTGACATCAAGAGCGGTCCAGTCGAGTTCGTGCGGGGCGTCGTCGAAGAGGTCCTCGGTAAGAGCAAGCAGGTCCTCGGCATCATCATCGGCCGCGACGACCTGATCGAGGAAGGCAAGGCCCAGCAGGACAAGGCCGAAGCGCAACGCAACGCCGGTAAGAAGGAAGCCGAGGCCGAGAGGGCCCGCGTCAAGGCCAAGGCGCACGAGTCACGTGAGCGGGCCGAGCAGCAGTAAATAGCTCGTCGATGGAGCGGGCCCGGTGACCGACCGGGCCCGCTTCGCGTTGTAATCGGTTGCCGTAACTATGCGGCGATGAGCCCGAGCCGCCGGTAAGCGTTTTCGATCTGGGCTTTCGCCTCGCCGGGCAACTCCACCTGCGGGGGCCGGGAGTGCGGATAGTCGCCTATCGGCAGGCCCAGCAGCGAGGCGGCGTACTTGAACGCACCACCCCAGTGGGTGAAGTAATCCGACCGCCCCGGATAGCACGTCCACCACGATCCGACGTCGAGATCGAACTGGTCCATCCCGGACTCTCGCCCGTAGTCCATCGCCTCGAGGAGCTTGTCGCTGTACACCAGATCCCAGTACTCGGAAAACAGTCGCCGCTGCGGGGTCTCGAATAGGTAACCGGCCGTACCCAATTGCGCAGGGCAGACGATGCCGGCACGCAACCACCCGGCGCGGTAGACAGTCCTGTCGCATTCCCAGACCGCCAGGTCGGGCGCCAACTGGTGCAGCCGCCGGCTCGCCTCCGGCCGGAACGCGCCCTCCTTGGTGGCGCACACTGCGGGCACCTCGTCGTAGATCCGAGCGCTTTCTGCCGGCGTCAGCACGTAGCCGGAGGACGGGGAGTTGAACATTCCCAACGCGATATCGGTGCGCGCGGCAACGTACTTGAAGAACCTCAGCACGCCCTCGCCGCCGTGGGCCTCCATCATCGGCGTTTGGATGTAGGCGATATCGGCGCCCACCTCTTGGGCATGCCGGGTCAGTTCCAGACAGTCCTTGGCCGACGTCGCCGCGGTGCAGGCCTGCACGACGACGTGGGGATTCAGCGCGCGCGCCTCCTCGATCGCCACCTCCAACAACCGCTTGCGCTCGTCGATGGTGAGTGACCAGAACTCGGCGATCCCGCTGGTGCACCACAACATCGGGTGACCGAGGTCGCCGACGCAGTAGCGGACCAACGTCCGGTAGGCGTCCCAGTCGATGTCATCACCGTCGGTGCCGCTGAACGGCGTGTAGAGGGAGTCGCCGATTCCCCGCAATGCTCCACGCGCCCAGGTGCGCGCCTCCGTCGCCGTCGCCACTGTCACTCCTTCTGTCGGCCAAAGGATTTCGGGTCAGGTGAAGTCCGAACCACCGTCGACGTTGATGTTCGCCCCGGTCATGTAGGAGTTGCGCCGCGACGCGAGGAAGGCGGCGACCGGCCCGATCTCGTCGGGCAGGCCGGTGCGGGGCATCTGCGCCGGATGCCCGAAATGCTTGGCGATGGCGTCCATCAGCGCATAGGGGTCGTTGCCGTCGACGCCGACGGACTTCGCCCAGCCGACCAGCGACTCGGACGCGATGCTGCCCGGCGACACCACGTTGACCAGAATCTCGTCCTTGGCCAACAGCAGCGAGAGGTTCTTGGAGACGCTGGTCAGCATCGACTTGGCCGCGGTGTAGGCCGGCAGCATGACGCTTTGCCGCTGCGTCGAGTGCGCCGAGAAGTTGACGATCCGCGCCCATTCGGCCTTGCGCAGCAGCGGGAGCGCCGAACGCACGCAGCGCACCATGCCCATGACACCGTCTTCGACGGCCTGGTGCCACTGCTCGTCGCTCAAAGCCTCGAAACCGCCTGCCGCGCCTGGCCCTACGGTGTTGATCAGCACGTTGAGCTCGCCGCCCCATCGTTCGGCGAGTTCGGCGAACACCTTGTCGACCGCACCTGCGTCACCGATGTCGGCGACGAGCCCGAGCGCATCGGGGCTCCCGCGACCGGTCAAATCCGTCACCGCGGAATCGAGCGCCTCGCGGCTGCGGCCGACCACCGCCACCCGGGCGCCGTCGTCGGCGAGGCAGCGGGCCGTCGCCAGACCCATACCGCGACTTCCCCCGACGACCACCGCCGCGGCGTTCGCCAGCCCTAGATCCATGTGTCCAGCCGTTTTACCAAAAAGCCTACGATAGGTATTACAGTAGCAGACGGAAAACTCGACGACACGCCCGCGTATACGCAGGTCAGAGAGCAACCGCCGGTAGATTCCAGTTTACCGGTGGCACGGCCCGATCGTGATGGAGGTGCCCGTAGTGGCAAAGCAGGCAACCGCTGATAAGCGGCAACGACGCGAGCGCGGGTCCATCAATCCCGACGACATCATCAGCGGCGCATTCGAACTCGCGGAGCAAGTGTCGATAGACAACCTGAGCATGCCACTGCTCGGCAAACATCTCGGCGTGGGCGTCACCAGCATCTACTGGTATTTCCGCAAGAAGGACGATCTGCTCAACGCGATGACCGACCGCGCCCTCAGCAAGTACGTGTTCGCAACCCCCTATGTCGAGGCCAGCGATTGGCGCGAGACGCTGCGCAACCACGCCCGCCTGATGCGTAAGACGTTCATGGGCAATCCGATTCTGTGCGACCTGATTCTGATTCGCGCCGCCCTCAGCCCGAAGGCGGCGCGGCTGGGCGCCCAGGAGATGGAGCGCGCGATTGCCAACCTGGTCGAGGCCGGCCTGTCACCCGAGGACGCTTTCGACACCTACTCCGCGGTTTCGGTTCACGTCCGCGGTTCGGTGGTGCTGCATCGGCTGTACGAGAAGAACCAAACCCCGGACAGCGGGCCGCGCGCCATCGAGGACGCGGTGGCTATCGATCCGGCCACCACGCCGCTGATCGCCCAGGTGACCGGGCAGGGACACCGCATCGGGGCGCCCGACGAAACGAATTTCGAATTCGGGCTGGACTGCATCCTCGACCACGCGGCCAGCCTGATCGAAAAGGGCGGTAAAGGCGGCAAGTCCGCGCCGTCGCGGCAACGCAAGGCGACCAAGTCGCCCGCCCAGCGGGGCCGGGCCAAGGCGGCCGCGACGCGGTAACTGCCGCTGGCCGCCGCCACGCCGAACGTGAAGCCACGGCGGCTTTTTGGCCGATTTTTCGCCCTAGCTGCACGCTCGGCGTGATCGCCCGGTCACGCCTCCGGCTCCGGCACGTGGAAATGCTCGTCGCGTAGCCGGAAGGCTTCCTTGGCGCCGTGCTGTGCGCGCGTCTTCACGAAGTTGAACTCGCCCGGCGCGAATTGCAGGTTGGTGCCGTAGGCGTGAAACAGGTAGCTCGCCACTTCCTCGCCCTGATATGCCTGGCTCTGCTCGACGAGGCGGAACGCTTCCTTGGCAATGACGACGCCGTCGGCGGGCATCTTCGCCGCCTTCTCCGCCCAGTAGCGAGCCCGCGCGGTCACCGCGCCGGGATCGCAAGTGTCGGTGAAGATTCCGAGGTGCTCGATCTCGGCGGCCTCGATGATGTCACCGGTCAACAGCAGCCGCCGGGCCAGCACCGGCCCCAGTCGATGGAAGAACATGTGCAGGCTGCCGAGGGCCGGGCCGAGGAAGCGGGTGGCCGGCATGCCGATCTTCGTGTCGCGCGCGATGACCGAGATGTCGGTCATCAACGCCATCTCGAAGCCGCCGCCGAGCGCGTAGCCGGCGATCTCTCCCACCGTCACCTTCGGGAAACCCATGAAATTGTGGTAGAAGCCAAAAGACTTGCGGTCCACGGTGAGTCGCCGGCGCTGACTGGGGCGACGCTTGGCCGCCGCGTCGTCGGACGCCTTGGCCTTGTCGCCGTACCAGCCGTACGCGTTGTTCATGTCGGCCCCGGTGGAAAAGACTCCCTCGGCTCCGCGCAACAGCACCACTGTGAGGTCGTCGTCGTCCGCCACCTGGTCTAGGCAGCGGCCGATCGCCTCGCGCATCGTCGCGTCATAGGAGTTGCGTTGCTTGGGGTTGTTCAGCGTGATCGTCGCGATGCGCCGGTCGGGGTCGACGTCGAAGAGCACGCGATCGTCCGAACCGCTGGAGGCGCTCATCTATCGGATTCCTTTCGCCGCCTGCCGAATTTGAAGCCGGTCAGGTTCTCCGGCTTCGACGCCAACGTGTTGACCTCGCCCTTGCACAGCACTTCGTCGTCGAGCAGCAGCCGCGCGGTCGACGTGATTCCCCGTTCCACCTTCGAACGAACGATGTCGAAGCGCAGGTCGGTCAGCACGGGCGTCGGCCGGCGGAAGGTGACGAACAGCGACCGGGTCTTGCCGGAGAGGCCGGTGACGCAATTGTGGTGCTGGATCACGCTGTCGAAGAAGACGCCGAGGAAGCCGCCGTGCACCAGTCCCGGTGGCCCCTCGTAGACCAGCGGGAAGCACACCACCCCTTCGGCCTTCTCGGCGTCGAGCACGTCGAACCGGTATTCGGGAAAGCACGGGTTGTAGGCACCGATATCGGTGGCGTGGTTGAGGTAGACGCGCCGGGGGTCGTCGGCGACCTCACCGATTCGCGGTGCGTTGTCCGTCGGGGCCGCGGCGGCCAGCTCACCTTCCCACTCGGCGAACTTCGCGAGCATGGCGTCGACGGTGGGGTGCGGGTGCTCCAGGGACAACAGGAGCGAGCTCAGGCGCCGCATCGCCCCGGCGGCCGCGACCGTCTGCGCGAGCGGCGCCTCGCCGAATTTGGCGTCGCGGGTGTGGGGCGAAGCGGTTGTGCCCTCGGCCATGCTGCCCTTATCCACGGGTTTCGTCCCGCTATGTTCCGTCGTTAGGGTTTCCTTGCTAACTTATACCTCGTATCAATCGTATTGCCTACTGTATGGGTAACCGTATCGGCGGAGAAAGGCCGGGTAGACGGTGAGTCACGGGGCCGACGCGGCCGAGGCCGAGGGATCGGTCACAACGTGCCGGGACGGCGCGGTCCTACGGGTCACCCTGAATCGCCCGTCCCGCCGTAACGCGTTGACCCACTTGATGATCGATGACCTCGTCGTCGCGCTGACCGATGCCGCCACCGACGATTCGCTCCGCGCGATTCACATCCGCGGCGCGGGAGAAGACTTCTGCGCGGGCGCGGACTGGGTGGCGGCCAATGAGCCCGGCGGACAGCGCCCCCGCGCGGGCGATCTGGTGCGGCGGGTCCCCCACGCCGCCCACCGGGTGATCGAACTCGTCGCGAGCATTCAGCTGCCGGTGGTGTGCAGCGTGCGGGGGTGGGCGGTTGGGTTCGGCTGCAACCTCGCGTTGGCCGCCGACTTCACCGTCGCCGCCGCCGACGCGGTGTTCTGGGAACCGTTCATGGACCGCGGCTTCGGCCCGGACTCGGGCTCCACCTGGCTGCTGCCCCGACTCGTCGGTGTGGCGCGGGCCAGGCGGATGCTGCTGCTGGGCGAGAAGGTCAGCGCGACGGACGCGGCCGACTGGGGGCTGATCCATCAAGCGGCAAGCGGACCCGAACTCGACGCCACCGCCGAGGAACTGGTGGAGCGACTGGCCGCGGGGCCGACGGCCGCGATCGGCCTGGCCAAGCAGGCCCTGAACTTCGGTCAACACGCGACGCTGAGCCAATCCATGACACAGGAGCTGTTCAATCTGGAACTCTCGTGTCGGACAAGCGATTTCAAAGAGGGGCTGGAGGCGTTTCGGCAACGGCGGGCGCCAAAGTTCCAGGGCAGATGAGGGAGCACGGATGCCTACTGACTCGTTCGACACCATCAACTACCACGTCGACGGGCACACGGCCACCATCACACTGAACCGCCCGGAGGCGCTCAACGCGCTGAGCCCGCACATGATCACCGAACTCCGCGCCGCCTACGACGAAGCCGAGAACGACGACAACGTGTGGCTGCTCGTCGTCACCGGCACCGGCCGCGCATTCTGCACGGGGGCCGACGTCAAAGCCATTCCCGAAGACGGCAAGGTGATCTACGAAAGGCCGTACCTGTCCACCTACGACCAGTGGGAGGCTCCGCAGGAGGGCACACCGCCGTTTCGCACCATGGCCAAGCCGGTGTTGACCGCGGTCAACGGGCTGTGCTGCGGTGCCGGCATGGACTGGGTCACCACGACGGACATCGTCATCGCGTCCGCGCAGGCAACCTTTTTCGATCCGCATGTCAGCATCGGGCTGGTCGCCGGGCGCGAGTTGGTCCGTGTGTCCAGAGTGTTGCCCCGCTCGATCGCCCTGCGGATGGCCTTGATGGGCAAGCACGAGCGGATGAGCGCGCAACGCGCCTACGAGCTGGGATTGATCAGCGAGATCGTCGAGCACGAGCGCCTACTGGAACGGGCCTACGAGATTGCCGACATCGTCAACTCGAACGCGCCGTTGGCGGTGCGCGGAACCCGGCTGGCCATCCTCAAGGGCCTGAACGTGCCGCTGCACGAGGCCGAGATAATGGCCGAGACCTTCCGCGAGCGCGTGCTGCGAACCGAGGACGCGCAGGAAGGCCCCAAGGCTTTTGTCGAAAAGCGGAAACCGAATTGGCAATGCAGATGAGCTTCGAAACCATCCTGCTCGAGGTCGACGCGGACGACCACGTCGCCACCATCACGCTGAATCGGCCTGAGCAGCTGAACGCGTTCAACCGCACCATGTGTGAGGAGATGGCTCGGGCCTGGCGCACGGTCAAGCTTGACGAGTCGGTGCACGCGGTGGTGTTGCGGGCGGCCGGCGACCGGGCGTTCAGCGCCGGCCTGGACATCAAGACGCCGTACGGCCAACCGGAAAACGTGTGGAACCACGAGGATCCGGGCGAGGCGCTCAGCCCCAAGTGGCAGAAGATGTGGAAACCAGTCGTGTGCGCCGTCCAGGGCATGTGCACCGCGGGCGCGTTCTATTTCATCAACGAGTCCGACGTCGTCATCTGCTCTGACGACGCAACGTTTTTCGACTCGCACGTGTCGGCGGGCCTGGTGTGCGCGCTCGAACCGATCGGGCTGATGCGGCGCATCGGCCTGGGCGAGACCCTGCGAATGGCGCTGATGGGCAACGACGAGCGGGTGGGGGCCGCCACCGCCCTGCGCATCGGCCTGGTTTCCGAGGTCGTCGCCCGCGACCGACTGTGGGAGCGCGCCCATGAGATCGCCGCGGCGATCGCCGCCAAGCCACCGTCGGCGACCCAGGGCACCGTGAAGGCGATCTGGGAATCGCTCGACCGGCCCTACCGCGCCGCCCTGGAGCAGGGACTCATCTACACCCGCCTGGGCAACCCGCTGGGCACCGCCGAACTGGCCGCCCAGCAAGGCGAGGTCGCCGCGCGCGAACCGAAGATCCGCTGATGCACGCGCTCAGCCGGCGCATCGCCGATGTGCTCGATCTGCAGCCGGACTCGCGCGCGATCGAGCATGGGGGCCAATGGCTCTCGTGGCGCGAGGTGGGCGACACGGCGCGGCGGGTCGCATCCCTGGCCGCCGACCACGCCGACGTCGGCATGCTGCTGCGCAACCGGCCCGGCCACGTGGCGGCTTTCCTCGGGGTGCTGCTGGGCGGCGGAACGGTGGTCACCATCAACCCGTCCCGCGGCGACGACCGCACCCGGGCCGACATCGTCGCGCTCGGTTTGCCGACGATCATCGGCGAACCCGACGACCTGGCCGCGCTGGTCCCGCCGGGGACCGCGACGGTCGCGATCACGGGTACCTCCGTCGACGCCCGGGGGCAGGCATGCGACGGATCCCCCGCACAGCCCGGCGTGGCGGTGCGGATGCTGACGAGCGGGACGACCGGGCCGCCCAAGCGAATTGACCTCAGCTACGACATGCTCGCGCGCAGCGTGATGGGTCCCGACCCCGAAAGCGCCCCGAGGCCGACGCAGCTGCGCGGCGGCGTCGCGATCGTCAACTCGCCGCTGGTGCACATCGGTGGGGTATTCCGGGTGCTGCAGTGCATCGCCGAGGCCAGACCCTTTGTGCTGCTGGAACGCTTCGAGCTGCAGGCATGGGCCGACGCGGTGCGCACCCACCGGCCGCGCACGGTTTCGCTGGTGCCGGCGGCGCTGCGGACGGTCCTGCACTCCGACCTAACGCGCGCCGACCTGGAGAGCATCCGCGCCGTCACCTGCGGCACCGCGCCGCTGTCGGCCGACGACGCCGACGCCTTCACCGAGAAGTACGGCATCCCGGTCCTGACCTCCTATGCGGCAACGGAATTCGGCGGGGGCGTCGCCGGCTGGACCCTCGCCGACTACGAAAAGCACTGGCGCGCCAAGCGTGGCAGCGTCGGCCGGGCCAACCCGGGTGCTCGGCTGCGGGTGGTCGACGACGCGGGCACGGAGCTCGGGCCGGACCAGGTCGGCCTGCTGGAGGTCAAGCCGGGGCAACTGGGGCCGTCGGCGAAGTGGATGCGAACGACCGACCTCGCCCGCATCGACCCGGACGGGTTTGTCTGGATCGTGGGGAGGGCCGACCAGGCGATCATCCGCGGCGGGTTCAAGGTGATGCCCGACGACGTGCGCGTGGCGCTGGAGGACCATCCCGCGGTGGCGGGCGCCGCCGTGGTCGCGCGGTCCGACGAACGCCTCGGGCAGACGCCGGTCGCGATGGTGCAACTGCGCGAGCCAGCGTCCGCCGACACGCTGGTGGAGTATCTGCGAACGCGACTGGCCCGCTATGAGATCCCCACCGAGATCGCGATCGTCGACGCGATCCCGCGAACACCGTCGGGCAAGGCTGATCTCAGCGCGGTCAGGCTATTCTTCAGCGAGTCCGCCGCCCATCCCCACCATGCCCGGTGACTCCCCGACGGTCGCCGGAATCCTGCGACACCAGGCCCACTCCCGCGCTGAGCACCCGCTACTGGTCTGCGACGGCGACCGCATCAGCTACGCCGAGGCCGACCGGCACTCGGCGGAGCTCGCCCGCGGGCTGATCGCGCTGGGGGCCGGCAAGGGCACCCACGTGGGGCTGCTCTACCCGAACGGCGCCGAATTCGTCGTCGGGATGCTGGCGGCCGCGCGGATCGGCGCGGCGGTGATCCCGTTCTCCACGTTCGCGACCGCCCGCGAGTTGCGCGAGCAGCTCGTCGACAGCGACACCGAGATCTTGTTGGCTGCCAGGTCTTTTCGCTCCCACGACTACGCGCAACGGCTGGGCGAGGTGCTGTCGCGCGCCGAGCCGGACGCCGATGAGCGGCTGTTCGCCACCGCGGCACCGCAATTGCGTCATGTGATCCTGAATTTCGACCGGGTGTCCCGGCTCGCCGGGACCGTCGCCCCCGAGCTGCTCGAGGCGATGGAGGACGACGTCGACGGCTGCGATCCGCTGGCCATCGTGTACACGTCGGGTTCCACCAGCGCGCCGAAGGGCGTGGTGCACACGCACGCCGGCCTGCTTGCCCACCAGCGGAACCTCAACGAGATCCGCGGCCTGACAGCCGCAGACCGGCTGTTCTGCAATTCGCCGTTCTGCTGGATCGGCGGGTTCGCGTTCGGCCTGCTCGCCACGCTGGTCGCCGGATCGACGCTGGTGTGCTCGAACGCCACCGACCCGGGTGCGACCCTCGACCTGCTCGAGGCCGAAAAGCCGACCATCACCAATGGTTTCGTCGCCGGGATCGCGCACCTCGCGGATCACCCGAGCTTTCCCAGGCGCGACCTGTCGTCGATGCGTCGGGGCAACCTGTACCCGATCATGGCGCCCGACGCCCGACCCGCCGACCCCGAGCTGCGGCACAACATGCTGGGGCTGACCGAGGCCGGCAGCGTCATGTTGATCAGCGGTGACGAATCCGACCAACCCGAACACCGCCGCGGTTCCTTCGGCAGGCCCGCGCCGGGGTTCGACACCAAGATCATCGACCCGGACGCCTCGGGAGTCGGTGAGCTGTGCATCCGCGGGCCCTACGTGATGCAGGGATATTACAAGCGCAGCCGCGAGGAGTGCTTCGACGCCGACGGCTGGTTCCACACCGGCGATTTGGTGCGCACCGACACCGACGGGTTCTTTTATTTCGCCGGCCGGCTCAGCGCGATGATCAAGACGGCGGGAGCCAACGTCTCGGCGGCCGAGGTCGAGAAGGCGATCGCCAGAGTCACCGGCGCGGAGTCGCACGTGGTGGGCATTCCGGACCCGCACCGGGGAGAACTCGTCGCCGCCGTCGTCGCTCGGCCGGGCCTCGACGAGGCCGCGCTGCGGGAACGGCTTAAGACTGAGTTGTCGGCGTACAAGATCCCGAAGCGGTTCGTCACCTTGCCGCGCAACGAGATTCCGCGGCTGTCGAGCGGCAAGGTCGACACCCAACGGTTGCGGGAGCTGTTCGATGCCTGAGGGCACCATTGACGAACTGGTGCGGTCCCGCGCCGCGCGGCACGGCCCCAAGCCGGCGGTGATCGACCCGGCGGTTCGGCTGAGTTACCGCGAACTCGACTCCACCACACGCGATCTGGCCGCGGTCTTCGTCGACGCCGGCGTCGGGAAGGGCACCCGCGTCGGGCTGATCATGCCCAACAGCGCCCGCTGGGTGCGGGTGGCGATCGCCCTGACGCGCATCGGGGCCGTGCTGGTTCCGCTCAGCACCCTGCTGCAACCCGGCGAACTGGTCGCGCAACTGCGGGCCGCGTCGGTTCAGTTCCTGGTGAGCGTGGAGGAGTTCCGTGGCCGCCGGTACCTGGCGGACATCGAGGCGGTGCCGCGACTGGAGCTTCCCGCCCTGCGCCAGGTTTGGCCGGCCGACCGGCTCGACCATACGGTGCCGAGCGTGCCGGCCCACCGGATCGTCGACGCCGTGACCGAGACGATCGCCGCCGCCGACCCGATGGTCATCATGTTCACCTCCGGCAGCAGCGGAACACCCAAGGGAGTCATCCACTCCCACGGCAGCGCGCTGGCCGCCGTGGCATCGGGCCTCGCGGCGCGCTGCATCACGCCCGACACCCGGCTGTATCTTCCGATGCCGTTCTTCTGGGTGGGCGGTTTCGGCAGCGGCATCCTGTCCACGCTGCTGGCCGGGGCCACCCTGGTGACCGAGGAAATACCGCGCCCCGAAACCACCCTGCGGCTGCTGGAATCCGAGCGTGTCACGCTGTTTCGCGGGTGGCCCGATCAGGCCGAGGCCTTGGCACGGCATGCCGACCGGGTCGGGGCTGATCTGTCGGCCCTGCGACCCGGCAGCCTAGAGGCCCTACTGCCGCCCGAGCGGCGCGCCCAACCCGGCGCGCGGGCCACGCTATTCGGCATGACGGAGGCGTTCGGGCCATACTGCGGCTACGCCGCCGACACCGACATGCCGTCCTCGGCGCGGGGCAGCTGCGGAAAGCCGTTCCCCGGTATGGAAGTCCGCATCGTCGACACCGACGGCGGCGAGCCGGTCGCGGCGGGATCGGTTGGGGAGATCCAGATCCGGGGACCACACACCCTGCGTGGCATCTGCCGGCGCAGCCGAGAGGAGCTGTTCACGCCCGACGGCTTCTACCCCACCGGCGACCTCGGCCACCTCGACGAGGACGGGTTCCTGTTCTACCAAGGCCGGTCCGACGACATGTTCAAGGTCAGCGGCGCGACGGTCTATCCCAGCGAGGTGGAGCGGGCCCTGCGCGCGATCGACGGCGTCCAGAGCGCGTACGTCACCAACGTATCCGGCGACACGGGCGAGCGGGTCGGCGCGGCGGTGGTGCGTGCGAGCCAGCTGACCGCCGGGCAGTTGCGCGGTTCGGCCCGAAAGCTGTTGAGCGCGTTCAAGGTCCCGACGGTGTGGCTCTTGCTGGAATCCGACGATGAGGTCCCGCGCGGGGCAACCGGCAAGCTCGACGTACCCCGGCTGCGGGAGATGTTGATGGAGGCGAATGTGCCCTAGGGCACCCGCGTCCAGGGTTGGCAGTTCTGCGACTCGAAGGCCTTAACCGACGTGTTGATGTTCGCGAACATCGGACCGACGGACATGTTGGTCTGCAGCACGTGGTCCTTGTTCGCGTCGGGGGTTCCGTACGTGAACCACGCGCACATCGAGTCCTGGGTCGGCACGTTGTTGATCCAAACCCCCCAGGTGGACGCCGACCCGGCCGTTCGATAGAGGCCCGGCGCGATATCGGGCCCCACGACAAAGACGCCGTTACCGGGGATTGGATCCATCGGCTCCGCGCCGGCTGGTGCCGCAAGCGCGACCGCAGCCACACATGCGACGAATACGGCCGCTGCGCGAAGCGTTCGGGGCATTTGTTCCTCGCTTTGTGTTGTTGCCCCCTCCGATGGCAGCCTAAGCCCCGGCGTGGGTCGGCAACAACAGCTGTCCCGGCTCACGGGGCCGCCGGGTGGCTTCCATTCGAAACGACCCCCCGCGCGGTGAGGTGATCGATCAGCGGGATGGCGCCCGCGGCAAGGTGTTCCGACATGGCCGCCCGCGCGAGCTCCTGGTCGTGCTTTTTCAGGGCTGACAGGATCCGGCGATGGTCCTTGATCGACTGTGCCGGCCAGCCCTCGATGGCGGGGAACACCGATTCCGGTGCGTAACGGGTGATCTGCGACATCATCTGGGCGAGCTTCGGCGAGTCCGCGGCGACGTTGATGGCGCGGTGAAATTCGTGGTTGAGGCGCACCGTCCGCTCGGTGTCGTCACCGGCGTAGGCCTCTTCGAGCTCGGCCTGGATCTGCTTGAGTTCGCGAAGCTGCTCGTCGGTGATGTTGATCGCGGCCCGCGCGGCCAGCTCCCCTCCGACGTAGCCCTGCACGTTGGCGACATCGGTGACGTCGCGCCCGGTCACCGGCAGCACCACGAAACCGCGGCGGGGTTGCTGGGCGATCAGCCCCTCGGCCCGCAGCGCGAACAGCGCCTCTCGCACCGGGGTGACACTGATCCCCAGCTCCGCGGCCAGTTGGTCCAGGCGGACGTACGTTCCGGCCGCATAGGTGCCGTCGAAGATCCTTCTGCGGACGAAGCGCGCGACGTCGTCGGAAAGCTGTGGCCGCGCAGCGAAATCCGGGGTGGTCATCGCCTCACACCTGATACTCGGCGAGCAGCCGCTTGCTGATGATGGACTTCTGGATTTCGCTGGTTCCCTCGCCGATGAGCAGGAACGGGGCATCGCGCATCAGCCGCTCGATCTCGTATTCCTTTGAATAGCCGTAGCCGCCGTGGATCCGGAAGCTCTGCTGGGTGACCTCCGAGCAGTATTCGCTGGCAAGGTATTTGGCCATGCCTGCGGCGACGTCGTTGCGCTCGCCGGAATCCTTCAACCGCGCCGCGTTGACCATCATCAGGTGCGCGGCCTCCACTTTGGTGGCCATCTCGGCCAGCTGGAAGGCGATGGCCTGGTGTTCGGCGATCGGCTTGCCGAAGGTGTGCCGCTGCTGGGCGTAGCGCACCGCGAGTTCGAAGGCGCGGATGCCGATGCCGCACGCGCGCGCCGACACGTTGACCCGGCCGACCTCGATGCCGTCCATCATCTGGAAGAAGCCCTGCCCGGGGGTGCCGCCGAGGATGTCGTCGGCGCTCGTCCGGTAGCCGTCGAAGATCAGCTCGGTGGTGTCGATGCCCTTGTAGCCCAGCTTGTCGATCTTGCCGGGGATCACCAGGCCGGGCACGACCTCGCCGAAGCCCGTTGGCTTTTCGACGAGGAACGCGGTGAGGTTGCGGTGCGGCTTGTCGGCGCCTTCGTCGGTGCGCACCAGCACCGCGACCAGGGTCGAGCTGCCGCCGTTGGTCAGCCACATCTTCTGGCCGTTGATCGTGTAGCCGCCGTCGGCGTCGCGCTGGGCCCGGGTGCGGATCGCGGCGACGTCGGAGCCCAGCTCTGGCTCCGACATCGAAAACGCGCCGCGCGACTCGCCGGTGGCCATGCGCGGCAGGAACCGCTGCTTCTGGGCGTCGGTGCCGTGCTGGCGCAGCATGTAGGCCACGATGAAGTGCGTGTTGAGCACCCCCGACACGCTCATCCAGCCGCGGGCAAGTTCTTCGACGCACAGCGCGTAGGTCAGCAGCGACTCCCCCAGCCCGCCGTATTCCTCGGGGATCATCAGCCCGAACAGGCCCATCTCCCGCATCTGATGGACGATGGCTTGGGGGTAGGCATCGTCGTGCTCGAGTTGCGGTGCGTTGGGAATGACTTCCTTTTCGACGAATTGCCTTACGGTTGCGATGATCTCGGTCTGGAACTCGGTCAGGCCGAGGGTTTGGGCGAGTTTGGTCATGCGCTATCCGTCCCTATCGTCTTGGCGCTCGTCAGGCGTGCGATGTCCGCGGTCGTCAACCCCAAACACTCGGCGAGCACGTCGGCGGTGTCTTGTCCCACCGCGGGCGCCGGTGCGCTCGCGGGATGGGTGCCGTCGAATGCGGCCGGCAGGCCGGGGGCGAGATAATCCCCTACGCCCGGCTGGTGCAGCCGGGAAAACAGCGGATTGGCCGTCACCTTCGGGTCGGCGGCGGCCTCGGCGAAGGTGCGGTAGCGCTCGAACAGCACGGTGGTCCCCGACAGCGCGGCGGCGACCTCGTCGGCCGTGTAATCGGCGAACCAGGTGGCGAACAGCCCGGACAGGGCGTCGCGGTAGCGATAGCGGTCGCCCTCCGAGCCGAAGTCCACGCCCAGCGCCTCCTCGAGCGCCGACACCGCGGCACCGGTGCCGGTCACCGCGACGAGGTCGCGAAAGTGCCTGCGCGTCAAGGTGACCACCATGAAGCCGATCCCGTCGCGGCTGGTGAAGTCCTGCCCGTACTGGCCGTAGATGGCGTTGCCGAGCCGTTGCCGCTGCGTCCCGTTGACCTGCGGTTCGGTCAGCAGCCCGAGGTTCCCCGCCGTGGCCAGCGCCACGTCCTCCAGCGCCAGGCTGACGCGCGCGCCCGCCCCGCTCTGCTCGCGGCGCCGGACGGCGGTGACGACGGCCAGCGCGGCGTACAGGCCGCAGCACACGTCCCAGGCCGGCAGCACGTGGTTGATCGGGCCAGCGTGCTCGGCCGGACCGGTGACGAGCGGGTACCCGATGCCCGCGTTGACGGTGTAGTCCACGGCGGTGGACCCGTCAGCGCGTCCCAGCAGTTGGACGCTGATGACGTCGGAACGCTTGGCGGCCAACACATCGTGGCCGAGCCAGGGCAGCCCGGCGGCGTTGGTAACGACGATGCCGTCGCCCTCGACGATCAGCCGCTGGACCAGCTCCTGGCCCTCGGGCGAGCGCAGATCGATGGTGGCCGAACGCTTTCCCTTGTTCAGGCCGGTCCAGTAGATCGAGGTGCCGGCGGCGGACAGCGGCCAGCGCTGGACGTCGGATGCGCCGCCGATCGGGTCGACGCGGATCACCTGCGCGCCGAGCTGTCCCAGCGTCATCCCGCACAGCGGGGCGGCGACGAAGCTGGACACCTCGACGACGGTGAGTCCGCTCAGCGGAGCGGTCACGATGGGGCGACCCGCTCGAAGATTGCGGCCAGGCCCTGGCCCCCGCCGATGCACATGGTCTCCAACCCGTAGCGCGCCTGGCGGCGGTTGAGTTCGCGCGCCAGGGTCGCCAGCATCCGCCCGCCGGTCGCGCCGACGGGATGTCCCAGCGAGATTCCCGACCCGTGCACGTTAGTCCGGTCGTGGTCGGCGGCGCCGAAGTTCCATTCGCGCATCACCGCAAGCGCCTGCGCGGCAAACGCCTCGTTCAGCTCGACGACGTCGATGTCGGACAGCCGCAGGCCCGCCTTGGCGAGGGCGACCTCGGTGGCCGGGACCGGGCCGATGCCCATGATGTTGGGCGCCACGCCCGCCGACCCCCACGACACCAGCCGGACCAACGGCGTCAGGCCGCATTCGGCCGCCTTCTCCGGGGTGGTCACCACACACATCGACGCCGCGTCGTTCTGCCCGCTGGCGTTGCCGGCCGTCACCGTCGCCTCCGGATCCTCGGCCAGCAGAACAGGTTTGAGCTTGCTCAACGACTCCACCGACGTGTCGGCGCGCGGATGCTCGTCGGTGTCGATCAATTCGTCACCCTGGCGGGTGCGGACGGAGACCGGAATGATCTCCTCGGCCATGATGCCGTCCTTCTGGGCGGCCACCGCACGCTGGTGCGACCGCACCGCAAGCCCATCCTGCTCCTGGCGCGAAATGCCGTACTGGCGGCGCAAGTTCTCGGCGGTCTCCAGCATCCCGCCCGGCACCGGGTAGTTGCGGCCCCCGGCGGTGGTGCGTCCCCGCGCCAGCCCGTCGTGCACCCGCACGCCGCTACGGGCGCCCCCCCAGCGCATGTCGGTCGAGTAGAAGGCGACGTTGCTCATACTTTCGCAGCCGCCGGCGACGACCAGATCGTGGTCGCCGTTGCCCACCTGCAGGCACGCCTGGATCACCGCCTGCAGGCCCGACCCGCAGCGCCGGTCGACCTGCATCCCCGGAACCGTCACGGGCAGGCCGGAATCCAGCGCCACCACCCGCCCGATCGCCGGCGCCTCGCTGCTGGGGTAGCAGTGGCCGAGGATGACGTCTTGCACGGCGTCGGGCGCGATTCCGGTCCGCTCGAGCAGCCCCTTGAGGGCGGCCACGCCCAGGTCGACGGCGGTCAGCGACTTGAACATTCCGCCGTAGCGGCCGATCGGCGTGCGCACGGGTTCACAAACGACGGTCTCGCGCATGGTCGCTGCTCCGCTCAGATGTGCCGGCCGCCCGTGACTTCCATCACGGTGCCGGTCATGTAGGAGGACAGGTCGGAGGCCAGGAACAGGGCGACGGTCGCGACCTCGCTGGGCTCACCGGCGCGGCCCATCGGAATCTCGGCCACCTTCTCGTCCCAAATGCGTTGCGGCATGGCCTCGGTCATGGCCGAGCGAATAAGGCCAGGAGCGATCGCGTTCACCCGTACCCCGAGGTACGCAAGCTCCTTCGCCGCCGCCTTGGTCATGCCGACGATCCCGGCCTTGGCCGCCGAATAGTTGGTCTGGCCGACCATGCCGACCTTGCCCGACACCGACGACATGTTCACGATGGCGCCGCGCTTGTTTTCCCGCATGATCGCCGCCGCCAGCCGGATGCCGTTCCAGGTCCCCTTCAGGTGCACGTCGATGACCTGATCGAACTGCTCTTCGGTCATCTTGCGCATCGTCGCGTCGCGGGTGATGCCGGCGTTGTTGACCATGATGTCCAGGCCGCCGAAGCGCTCGACGGCGGTCTGAATCAGCGTCTCGACCTCGGCCGCCCGCGTCACGTCGCAGCAGACGGCCAGCGCCACCTGGTCGCCGCCCAGTTTGTCGGCCGCGGCCTGGGTGCCCTCGAGGTTGACGTCGCCGAGCACGACCCGCGCCCCCTCGGCGACGAATCTCTCGGCAATGGCGAAGCCCAGCCCTTGCGCACCACCTGTGACGACTGCAGTCTGACCGTCCAGCAACGACACGTGAAACCCGCCTCCCTCGCTTTGGCCCCGCCATGGGGTATCCGTCGGTCGAATATCATATTTCATATAGGATCGCGCTCGGCGCCGGGTGCGCCGGGGCCCAGCGACAACTTCCAAAGAGGAGCGCCCGCCTATGACGACCGCCGAAATTCAGGAAGTGCCCGACGAGGACTTCCGGGAGATCCTCGCCCAGACCCGGCACTTCGTCCGCAGCGCCGTCGTCCCGCGCGAGCAGGAGATCCTGACCGACGACCGGGTGCCGGACGACCTGCGCGACCACGCCAAGAAGATGGGCCTGTTCGGGTATGCGATCCCCCAGCGGTGGGGCGGCCTGGGCCTGAACCTCGTCCAAGACGTCGAGCTGGCAATGGAATTGGGCTACACCTCGCTCGCGGTGCGGTCGATGTTCGGCACCAACAACGGCATCGCGGGGCAGGTTCTCGTCGGCTTCGGCACCGACGAACAGAAGCGCCGGTGGCTGGAGTCGATGGCGTCGGGCGACGTCGTCGCCTCCTTCGCGCTGACCGAGCCCGGCGCCGGCTCGAACCCGGCCGGCCTGCGGACCAAGGCCAATCGCGACGGCGACGACTGGGTGATCTCCGGTGACAAGCGCTTCATCACCAACGCGCCCGTCGCCGACCTGTTCGTGGTGTTCGCGCGCACCCGACCCGCCGACGACCAGGGCCCCGGGATCGCCGTCTTCCTGGTGCCCGCGGACGCCGCGGGCGTCCAGGTGGGCGTCAAGGACGCGAAGATGGGCCAGGAGGGCGCCTGGACCGCCGACGTCAGCTTCAACGACGTCCGCGTCGGGGGCGACGCGCTGATCGGTGGCAGCGAGGACATCGGCTACCGGGCCGCGATGACGTCGCTGGCGCGCGGCCGTGTTCACATCGCAGCAATCGCGGTGGGCGCCGCACAACGCGCGCTTGATGAATCCGTGGCGTATGCGGCCACGGCGACGCAGGGCGGGACGCCGATCGGGAGCTTTCAGCTGGTGCAGGCGATGCTCGCCGACCAGCAGACCGGGGTGCTGGCCGGGCGTGCGCTGGTCCGCGAGGCCGCGCGGCTGTGGGTCAGCAACGAAGACCGCCGGATCGCGCCGTCGGCGGCCAAGCTGTTCTGCACCGAAATGGCCGGCAAGGTAGCCGATCTCGCGGTCCAGGTGCACGGCGGCAGCGGCTACATGCACGGCGTTCCCGTCGAACGCATCTACCGCGACGTCCGCCTGCTGCGGCTCTACGAGGGCACCAGCGAGATCCAGCGCCTGATCATCGGCTCGAACCTCGTCAAGGCGGCGCAGCGATGAGCGGCAGGTTGGCGGGGCGGGTGGCACTGATCACCGGGGCGGCGCGCGGCCAGGGGCGGGCCCACGCCGTTCGGATGGCCCGGGAGGGCGCCGACATCATCGCCGTCGACATCGCCGGCAAGCTCCCGTTCTGTGTCCCCTACGATTCCGCCACGCCCGACGACCTCGCCGAGACCGTCCGCCTGGTGGAACAGACGGACCGTCGAATCTTGGCCACCCCCACCGACGTTCGCGACTTCGACGAACTCCGACGGGTGGTCGAGGACGGAGTCGGCGCCTTCGGGCGTCTCGACATCATCGTCGCCAACGCCGGAATCTCGGCCCCGCAGGCCTGGAACGACATCACCCCCGACTCGTTCCGCGACGTCATGGAGATCAACGTGACCGGCACCTGGAACACCGTGATGGCGGGCGCCGACAAGATCATCGAAGGGGGGCGCGGCGGCTCGATCATCCTGATCAGTTCCGCGGCCGGCATGAAGTTGCAGCCGTTCATGGTGCACTACACCACCAGCAAGCACGCGGTCGCCGGGATGGCGCGCGCGTTCGCCGCCGAGTTGGGCAAGCATTCGATCCGGGTCAACAGCGTGCACCCGGGTCCGGTGAACACCCCGATGGGCTCCGGCGACATGATCGCGGCGATGGCCAAGGCCATGGAGACCAATCCGCAGCTGGCCAACATGCTCACGCCGTTCCTGCCCACCTGGGCCGCCGAGCCCGAAGAGGTCGCCGACGCCGTGTGCTGGCTGGCCAGCGACGAATCGCGCAACATCACCGCCGCGCAGATCCCGGTCGACCAGGGTTCGACGCAATACTGATCCGCCCCCGGCGGGAATAGCCCGCACGGATCGGTATTTTTAAGCGGCATGAAAGCTTTCACCGAAACCGAACGTCAGGAGTTCCTCGCCGATACCCACGTCGGCGTCCTGTCCGTGGCCGCCGACGGCCGCCCGCCGGCCAGCGTCCCGATCTGGTATGACTACACGCCCGGCGGCGACATCCGGATCATGACCGGGGCGTCGAGCCGCAAGGCGCGGCTCATCGAGCGCGCGGGCGCGGTGACGCTCGTGGTCCAGCGCGAGGAGTTGCCCTACCAGTACGTGGTGGTGGAGGGCACCGTCGTCGGGACCACCAAGCCGGCCCCGGCCGACGCGCAGGAAGCGATCGCCATCCGATACCTCGGCGAGGAGGGCGCGCGCGCATTCCTGCGCAGCATGGAGGGTGTCGAGGAGGTGCTGTACACCATCCGCCCGGACCGGTGGATGAGCGCCGACTTCACCGGCGACCTCTAACCGAGCAACTCCAGCGTTCCCAGCTCGCGGATCGCCCGACAGCCGCGGGTCAGCATGACGAGCACCATGTCGTCGCCGCGTTCGGTGGCGGCGGCGAAGGCGAACCCCAGCGCGGAGATCAGCGGTGCCTGCAGCACGCCGAGTCGGTAGTCGCGCCAACATGTTTCGCGGTCGTAGCCTGTGACCCCGCGGCTCGTCAGCGCCCGGTGATAGTCGGCGACGAGGCCTTCCTCGATGTCGGCGCGCAGTTGCGGTTTCAGGCTGGTCGCGGTGAAGTAGGCCAGATCCCTGGCGGGCAGGCCCACGCCGAGCGTCTGCCAGTCGACCACGCTGACCCGCGTGCGGTCGGGATCGAACAGCATGTTGTCCAGCCGGTAGTCGCCGTGCAGCAGTGCGAACCGGTCGTACTCGGCCAGCAGCCATGGCGCCACCAAACCCATTGCCGCGCTGAAGGTATCCCGGTCCTCGGCGGTCATCCGATCGCCGAGTTTCTCGAGCGTGATGTCGGCGCTCATCTTCGCCACCTCGCCCAGGCCGTTGGCTCCGGCCTCGTCCGGCCGCCCGAACGCGATGCCGTCGAAATTCAGCCAGACCGGATCGCACCAGGTGGGCGCGTGCAGGCCGGCCAGGGCGGCAACCGCGAGGCGCGCTTCGACTTCTCCGCAGCCCGCGAGCTGGTCGCCCTGCACCGCCGGCGCCTCGTCGGCGAGCAGCAGAGCGAAATCCATTGCATCCTCGGAGATCTCGCAATAGAAGCACTCCGGCGTCGGCACCTGCACCCGATCGGCCACGGCTGAGTAGAACGCGCATTCGCTGCGGTATCCGATGACGACGCGGTCGCGCACGGTGTCGTCCTGGGCGGGCAGCTTGATGACGAACGTCTGCGGCAGGTCACCGGGATCCGTCGCATAGCTGGCGGCGACCCGGTAGGCGGCGCCTGTCTGGCCGGTGCCGATGGCAACCACGTCAACGCCGGACACCGCGACGGGCGCGCGCCGTTCGCTGAGCACGCCGGACAGCCATTCCGCGGTCACGTCGCCGGGGTACCGGGGAATCGACAGCACAGCACTCATGGGCAGGCCTCCAGCGCTCCGACGGTCAATTGACCGATCAACTGTAAGGCATACGGCAAGAGCGGCGGTCAGCCGCCGTAATCGGCGGCGATGTGCCACTCCGCGGCCTCGCGCTGCTGCCGCCAGAATTCCTCGAAACGTCCTCCCGCGGAGAGCAGTTCGTCGACCGTGCCGTCCTCGATTATCCGGCCGTTGTCGACAAACAGGACCCGGTCGGCGTGGCGAATGCTTGCCAGCCGGTGCGCGACGATCACCCGGGTGCGCGTACCCCGGCCGGCGCCGACCGCGTCGACCACCGCGGCCTCGTTTTCGGTGTCGAGGGCGCTGGTCGCCTCGTCGACCAGCAGCAACGGCGCGTCCTTGAGCAGGGCACGCGCGATGCTGACGCGTTGGCGTTCGCCGCCGGAGAGCGCCGAGCCGGCCTCGCCGACGACCGTGTCGGCGCCGTCGGGCAGCCGGCCGGTGAGTTCGTCGACCCGCGCCAGAGCTACGGCCCGCGCGAACTGCTCGTCTCCGGCGGCCGGGTTTCCGGCGAGGACATTCTCGCGGATCGTGCCGTGGAACAGGTACGGATGTTGGAACACGACGCTGCTGGTCGCGCGCCGGGCCTCGGCGTCCAGAGTCGCCGCGTCCACGCCGTCGATGAGCACGCGGCCCCGGGTCGGCTCGTGCAGCCCGGCGAGCAGCGCCAGGATGGTGCTCTTGCCCGAGCCGGACGGGCCGACGATCGCCGTGGTGGTGCCCGCCCGCAGCGAGAAGCTCAGCCCGTCGAGCGCCGGCGCGCTCGCTCCGTCGTAACCGAAGGTGACGTCGTCGAACTCGATTCGGGGGGCCGCGGTGGGCCCGGGCAGCGTGGCGGTCCCGGCCTGCATGACGGGCGCGGTGAGCACGGATCGGATGCGGTCCAGCGTGGCGCGGGTGCTCTCGAGCGCCGGGGCCAGCTCGCTGATGGTGGTGAATGGCTCGAGGTAGCGGGCGATCACGACGATCAGCGCGATGGCCTCCGGCACGCTGAGGGTCCCGCTCAGCGCCAGCGCCGTGGTCGTGCCCGCCAGCAGGATGAGGGCCAACTGGCTGGCCAGGCTGAACAGCAGTTGGCCCGGAACCTGCATGGCCAGCAGCCGCATCGTCGCCCCGCGTTGTGCGGCCAGCGCCTCGCCGACCAGGCTGCGGGCGGGCTCGGCGCGCCGGGCGGCCCGCAACGCCTGCTGGGTTCGGGCGAACTCGATGATCCGTTCGGTGAGCGCGGTGTTGGTCGCGGCGGCCGCGGTGTCGGCGCGGCGCGCCAGCCGCGCGGAGCCCCACAACGCCCCCAGCAGGAGCGGCACGCCGCCCAGCGCGGCCAGGCCCAGCTGCCAGGACAGCGGCAGCAGCGCCAGCGCGATGGCCGCCGGCAGCAGGATCGCCGTGACGAGCGGCGTGAGCAGGTTGACCACCAGGCCCACGAGTTCCGGGCCCGTCGCCGCGATCGCCTGCCGTGCGGTCGCGGTGTTTTCGGCGCTGAGCCAGTCCAGCCGGACGTCCGGCAGGCGATCGGCCACGTCGTGCTGGCTGTGGTCGAGCACGGCGAAGCCAAGATCCAGGCCGATGCGCGCGGTCGCGGTGTCGATCACCCAGCCGGTCACCGTCGCGGCGGTGAGCCAGCCCAGCCACACCAGCGCGCGCTGCGGTTCGCCGCCGAACAGCGCGCCCACCAGTGGGACCAGCAGCACCGTGGCCGCCGCCCGCACCGCGACGGAGATCAGGGCGAGCGCGGCGTAGGAAAACACCTTGGCGCGGCGCTCTTTGGGAACCAGACCGACCCAGGTGCGAATCATCGCGCCGCCTCCCCGGCCGCGGCCGCCGGCACCGCATCGCCGTGGCCTGTATCCCATAGGCGGCGATAGCGTCCGTCCGCGGCGAGCAGCTCGTCGTGGGTGCCGCGTTCGGCGATCCGGCCCTCGTCGAGCACGACGATCTGGTCGGCCCGGGTGATGGTGTGCAGCCGATGGGCGATCACCAGCACGGTCCGCTCCCGGGTGAGCCGGTTGAGCGCTTGCTGCACAAGGTATTCCGATTCCGGGTCGGCGAACGCCGTGGCCTCGTCGAGGATCAGCACCGGGGTGTCGGCGAGGATGGCGCGGGCGATGGTGAGCCGTTGGCGTTCCCCGCCGGACAGCCCGCTGCCCGCACCCAGCACGGTGTCGTAGCCCTGCCGCAGTCGCATGATGCGGTCGTGGATTTGGGCCTCGCGGGCCACGGCCTCGATCTGCGCGGCGGTGGCGTCGGGGACGGCCAGCGCGATGTTCTGCGCGACGGTGCCGTGCACGAGCTGGGTTTCCTGCAGCACGAAGCCGAGGTGGGTGTAGAGCTCGTCGGCGCTCAGCGACCGAATGTCCTGTCCCCCAACGTATATCGCGCCTTGATCGACGTCGTGGAATCGGGCCAGCAGCGCGGCCAGCGTCGACTTCCCCGAACCGGACGGGCCGACCAGCGCGGTGACGGTGCCGGGCCGCAGCGTCAGTGACACGTCCCGGATCACCGGAACGCCGGGGCGATACCCGAAGCCGACGTGATCGAACACCACGGTCCCAGGCGAGTCGCTGTGGGGCGCTTCCTGCCGTCGCACCTCGAGTTCGGGCTCGTCGAGCGCGTTCTGCAGCCGCCGGGCGGCCAGCAACCCGGCGCGGATGCCACCGAGCCCGTAGGCGATGCCGAGCAGGCGCGCGCCAAACGTGGTGCCCAGCAACAGGAACGGCAGCAGGTCGACCGGGTCCATCCGCCCGCCCGCAATAAGCAGGGTGCCGGTCGCCACGATGAGCCACAGGAACGTCGAGGGGCGGGTGGCCAGGTCCATCAGCGTCTTCTTGCCGGCGAGGGGACGCTGCCAGGCCGCCAGGAACCCGACGTACTCGTCGAGGCGGCGCCGGAAGTTGGAGGCCGCGGCGCCCCCGAAGACGCGAATCACCGGCTGCCCTTCGAGATACGCGCCGGCCTCCCCGCTCATCCGCTCCGCCCAGCGCTGTGACTGGGGGATGCGGGGGCCGGATTGAATCGTGATGGACGATGTCAGCACCAGATAGACCAGGACGGGCACGAACAGCACCAGCGCCACCCGCCAGTCGACGGCGAACAGGTAGACCAGCACCGCCACCGGCGCGACGACCGCGGCGACCGCGTCCGGGATGGCGTGCGTGACCAGATAGTGCAACGCCAGCGTGTCGTCCTGCACCAGCTGCTTGATCGACCCCGATCCGCGCGCCGTGAACCAGCCCAGCGGCAGCCGGGACAGCTTGGTCAACAGCCGTGAGCGCAAGCCGCTCGCGAAGCGCGCGTCCAGGACATGCAGCCACAGCGTGAGCGCGGCGCCGAGCACGGTGCCGAGCCCCAGGAGCGAAACCGCAGCAATGCCAAGGGTCCACAGGCGTTGCTCCCCGGCGCCGGATACCAGCAGCCGGGCCAACTCGACGAGGAGCACGAACGGCGCCAGCTGCACCAGCGTGATCACGGCCTGCAGCGCGCCGGAGACGATCAACGCCGGCCGCAGTGGTGCCAGCAACCGGCCCGCACCTTGGGCGCGCCAGCTGCCGCGCGGCGTCGGCGTGGGCGCTGGTGGCGCTGGTTCCGGCTCTGGCACAACGGTTTCCGTCTCGTCGCCGCGGCTGGTGCCCATCGCCCGCCCGGCGCTCCAGTAGGCCTGGGCGTGAATCTCGGACTTGGGAAACCCGAACTCGTCGCGCAGCCGCGTGCGGACGTGCTTGAGCGTCGTCGCCTCGGGCGTGGCCCAGGCGTACCAGTTCGACCAGTCGCGGCTCTCGATCGCCGCGGCCAGGGACTTCTCGTCACGGCGCGGCACCCAATGCACCCGCAGCCGGGGGTGTTTCGCGAGCGGGATCAGCGCGTCGTTGTCGTCGTGCTGCTCGAGGTACACCTCGACCGGGACGTCGTCGGGGACCGTTCCCACGATCCCGTTGATCCCGGGGATCGACGCCGAGTCCCCGATCAGCAGGTAGCCGGCCGGTTGCTCGTCGGGCGGGTCGAAGCGCGACGAGCCCATCAGCGACATGACCGCGATCGTCGCGCCGGGTTGCACGGTGCGCGCCCACAATGACGCCGGTCCCGCCGGCTCGTGCAGCACCACGTCGACGGCGAAGCGACCGGCGGCGGCGTCCGCCTCCGAGATCGTGTATGCGCGCTGGAATTCGGTGCTCGATCCGTCGGGGTCGGGGAACCAGAACCGCAGCCATGCCGCGGGTTCGGCCTCCACCTCGTCGAACAGCGTCGGCGACTGCATCCGCACGCGCACGAAATGCGGTGCGATGCGCACGGTTTCGACGACCGTCGCGGTGTGGTCGCGGGCGCCGAAGCTGCGCAGCATCACCCCCTGGAATCCGCGGGCCATCAGCGGTTCGCCCTGACGACCTCTGTCTCAGCGCTCAGCGGCGGCCACCCGCCCCGACGTGACGCAACCGACTGCATTCAGCGAACCCTCCGAGTAGGTAAGTTACCCCACAAACTAAGGGTTGCCTTACCAAAGGTCAACCCGGGTCGTCTCGGCTATATCACCCGCTGGGCGCACCTTGCGCGCCGAGATCGACGAAACCGTGACCTCCGCTCGAACTTTTCGCGGTGGCGTGGATCTGGGCGAGCCTTGGCCGAGGTGGCTAGGCCGCCCGCTCGGCTCCCCGCAACTCACGCAGGGCGGTGCGCAGTCCGCGCCGTTTGCCCGTCTGGGGATCAACGAAGCTTTCCCGCAGCCCCTCGCGGACGCGGAACTTCAGTTCCGAACGCGTCTCGCGGGCATCATCGGGCGTCGCCTGGAGGAGTTTGTCGGGCAGGGCGAGTTTGAGGATCGTCCAGAACGTCTGCAGGTATTGGCGGCCAAGGGATCCCGTGGTGTACGGGAGGTCGTACTTGTCACACAGCTCGCGCACCCGCAGGGCGATCTCCGCGTAGCGGTTGCTGGGCAGGTCCGGGAAAAGATGGTGCTCGATCTGATAGCACAGGTTGCCACTGACGAAGGCCATCAGCGGCCCGGCGTTGAAGTTCGCCGACCCGAGCATCTGGCGCAGATACCACTCCCCCTGTGTCTCGTTCTCGAACTCCTCGACAGTGAATTTCTCCGCGCCGTCGGGAAAGTGGCCGCAGAAGATCACCATGTACGCCCAGATGTTGCGAATCAGGTTGGCGGTCATATTGGCCTTGATGGTGCGCTTCCAGTTGCGCCCGCTCAGCGCGGGGAAGATCAGGTAGTCCTTGCCCTCCTGCCTGACGAGCTTCTTCATGATCACCCGCAGATCCTTGGCCGCCTCGGCCCAGCTCTTTTCCTTCTTGCGCAGCTTCGCACTCTCGATGTGGTGCAACGCGACGCCGTACTGGAAGAACGTACCCAGCAGCACGTTGTAGATCGGGTTGCCGAGCATCCAGGGTTCCCACGGCTCGTCGCGCGTGACGCGCATGATGCCGTAGCCCACGTCGGCGTCGAGGCCGACGACGTTCGTGTACTTGTGGTGGACGAAGTTGTGGGAGCGCTTCCACTGCACGCTCGGGCAGGTGGTGTCCCACTCCCATTCCGTCGAGTGGATCTCCGGATCATTCATCCAGTCCCACTGCCCGTGGATGATGTTGTGGCCCAGTTCCATGTTCTCGATGATTTTCGCCATGGCGAGCATTGCGGTGCCGGAGAGCCACGCAAGCTTGTTGTGGCTGGCGAACAACGCAATTCGTCCGCCGGCGGCCAACGTCCGCTGGAGCTGGATGGACCGGCGAATGTAGCGGGCGTCGCGCTCACCGCGGGACTCCTCGATGTCGGCGCGGATGGCGTCCAGTTCGTGCGCGAGTTGCTCGATGTCCTCGGTGGTCAGGTGCGCGTATTCCTTGATATCGGTGATTGCCATAGGTCCCCCTAGATCTTGATCGTGCAGTCTCCGGATGCCGTGGAGATGCAGGTTTGGATGCGGTCGCCCGCGCTGTGTTCGGTGCCCGACCGGAAGTCGCGCACGTGCCCCGCCTCCAGCGGCAGCACGCACGTCTGGCAAATTCCCATCCGGCACCCGAACGGCATCTGGATACCAACCTGCTCGCCGGCCTCCATAATGGATGTGGCGCCGTCGATTTCGACGGTCTTGTCGGATATGGCGAAGGTGACCGTTCCGCCTTCGCCGCCCTTGTCCGTGGCGGCGATGGTGAAGCGCTCCATGTGCAGCTGATCGCCGCAACCCGCCGCTTTCCATGCGTCTTCGGCAGAGTCCAGTAGCGCGGAGGGGCCGCATACCCAGGCGGGGCGTTGCTGCCAGTCGCCGACGATATCGCCCAGCTGGGCAAAGTCGAGGTGGCCGTGAGTTTCGGTGAGCTGCAGGTGAAGTCGATACCCCGGCTGAGCCTTTTCCAGCTCGCGTAGCTCGTCGTGGAATATCACGTCGTCTGCCCTGGGCGCCGAGTGGATGTGCACGATGTCCGCCTGTTGGCCGCGCGACCTGAGAGTGCGCAACATGGCCATCACCGGGGTGATTCCACTGCCGGCGGTGATGAACAGGATCTTGTGTGGTGGCGGGTCGGGCAGCGCAAAATCTCCCTTGGGAGACGCCAGCCGGACGATGGTGCCCGGCTTGACCCCATTGACCAAGTGGGTCGACAGAAAGCCCTCGGGAGTGGCCTTGACGGTGATGGTGATGTTCTTGCTGTCGCGGCGCGGGATCGACGTCAACGAATAAGAGCGCCAGTGCCATCGACCGTCGATCCGTAGGCCAATGCCGACGTACTGGCCCGGCTTGTAGCGCCCCGAAAAACCCCAACCGGGCTTGATCGTGACGGTCGCCGAGTCGGCGGTTTCGGGGCGGACGTCGACGATCAGGCCGCGCAAC
Organism: Mycobacterium sp. 1245805.9; assembly: GCF_001672915.1. GTDB lineage: Bacteria > Actinomycetota > Actinomycetes > Mycobacteriales > Mycobacteriaceae > Mycobacterium. Next base: position 32,610 of record NZ_LZKR01000026.1, read on the forward strand.
TCCCGCGCCGACCACAGTGGGTTGAGCAGCTTGAGGTAATCGTCGGGCAGCAACGGGGTGGTCGCGCGGGCGGCCAGCCCACGCGGCACATTGACCCAGGATTTGGCGGTCTGCACACCTTTGGCGGGCGCCGTGCTCCAACGAGTGAGGCTACGAAACGGAGAAGCCATAAGTCATTCCACCGGTCTGATCGAGGTTTCCGTGGGCCGGTCGGCTCACGCTTTCCCATCGGCTTCCCATCCGCTGCGTTCGATAAACACATGTTCGCCGACTTGATTCTCCGTGGCCTCCTGACGCATACCGAAAATGGCGTTCTAGCTGCGAATTCAAGCGTCTGCAGATGGATCTGCGCGCCATTGAACGCAGTGCCAATTTGTAAACACGCGTAACCCCCTCTTGCCGGGGTTACGATCAGCTCCAAATCCCTTGAGACAGAGGCGGTTCCATGGCCGAGCCACCGACCTACCTGATCACCGGCGCGGGCGGCGGGGTCGCGGGCGTCAGCCCGCAGGTGGTGACCAGGCTGCTCGGTCGGGGCGAGGCGGTTCGCGCCATGGTGCACCACGACGACGATCGCGCCGACGCGCTGCGCGCCCAGGGCGCCGAGGTGATCGCCGGGGACCTGACGAACCCGGTCGACGTCTTCGCGGCGGTGTCGGGCATCACCCGGATGTTCTTCAACATGAGCGTCTCGCCGGATTACCTGCAGGCCACCACGGTGGTGTGCGTGGCGGCGGAGGAACTCGGCGGCCTGGAAGTGTTGGTCAACATGTCGCAGATGACGGTCTCCCAGATGACCGCCACCAGTACGGAAGAATCCAAGCAGCAACGGCTGCATTGGCTCGCCGAGCGCGTGATCAACTGGTCGGGCGTCCCGGCGGTGCACGTCCGGCCGACCGTCCTGCTCGAGAACCCGCTCTTCGGCATGTTGGCCGCCCGCTCGATCCGCGAAACCGGCCAAGTGTCGCTGCCCTTCGGAAGCGGGCGCACCTCGCCCGTCGCATCCAGTGACGTCGCCGACGTCATCGCTGTGGTGCTGGAGGCACCACGGGACCATCTCGGTGCGGTCTACGAATTGACCGGCCCCGCAACGCTTTCCGTCGATGAGCTCGCCGAGCAGTACTCGCAGGCCCTGGGCCGGCCGGTCACCGCCGTGCGGCCTTCCCTTGACGAGTGGCTACCCGAGCTGGGCGGGCTGGGATTGCCGCCGCACGTGGAGCAACACATCGCCACCATGGCGCGGCTGCACGGCGAGGACCGCTACAACCGGTCAACCGATGATGTCGAGCGCATCATCGGCCGTCCGGCGGAGTCGGTGCGGCAGTACGTCGAACGGAACCGCGAACTTTTCGGGTGATCACTCCCCGTCTATAGACAGGTCGGCTTCCGACTCTTTTCGCTTCTGCCGGGCCAGTTTCCGATCGTCGGCCGCCGCCTGGCGATGGCGGGACGCGGACCTGCGGTGCGCCTCCGGGTGAGACGCGCCCTGTGCGACGGTCGCGTCCTGCACCTGTGCGACGCGCTCGTGCTGGCGTGCGGAATCCTCGAAGCTGCGGGCCGCCGATAGCCCTGCGAGCGCGGCCCGTTCGCGAGCCTCTGCCGCCCGGCTTTCCGCGCGGTCCACGTCTTCGGCCGTGATGGCTTGCTCTCGCGGCTCGTGAGCCATGGCGCCTTCCTTACTGCGGTTCAACGCGGTTACCCGCGGAACGCACAACGAAACACGTGCGGGCGGAGGGCTCGAACCCTTTTCACACCACACCGACGGCTACAACGGCGGTGACGACGCTCGAAACCGGGGAGCCTTGGTTGAAGCATGACTGAAGATGCAACGCCGTATAAGGAGCCCAAGGGGATATGGCCGTGCTGTTGCTGACTTTGAAGATCGCGCTGCTCGCCTTCATCGTTGGAGGCGCCGTCGCCCTGATAACCCGGGGAATTCGGCGCTCACGCGCCAACAGATTAGACCCCCGGTGGAAGGGGCCACGCGGCCAACCTGGTTACGAATCGCAGGCTTTCGGCGCCATGCCGAATACACCGCTTCCCGACTGGGCCTACGGGGACGACGAGCGCGACGGCGACGAGGGGCGATAGGTCGGCGCGGGATGCTCAACGAAACATGCATCGCCACCAAAACCGGCGAACTTCAAACCCCCAGCCGACAACTAAGGGTGTTCACTATGTCGCGAGACATCTGTCCTCGATGTCTCGCGACATCACAACGTGCGGGCGGAGGGACTCGAACCCTCAAGCTCTCACGAGCAATGGCACCTAAAACCATCGCGTATGCCAATTCCGCCACGCCCGCGGCGTGCCGATCGTACCGCGCGTCTCGACGAATTCGTCGGGCCCAAATCGTGAGCGGTACGGTCAAGTGGTGTCCACTACCCGCCGTCGCAGGCCCGCGCTGATCGCTTTGGTGATCGTCGCGGCGTGCGGCTGCCTGGCCCTGGGCTGGTGGCAGTGGACGAGGTTTCAGTCGGTCTCGGGCACGTTTCAGAACCTGGGCTACGCGCTGCAGTGGCCGCTGTTCGCCTGGTTCTGCGTCTACGCATACCGCAAATTCGTGCGCTACGAGGACGAGCCTCCGCAACCGCACAAAAGCGACGAGATGACCGAGATCCCCGCCGGGTTGCTGCCGGAGCGGCCCAAGCCGGCGTCGCCGCCGCCCGATGATCCCGCGCTGCGGGCGTACAACGCCTACCTGGCCGAGCTCGCCCAGAAGGATGCCGAGAAGGAGAACAGGACCACCACATGAGCACCCCAGAGACGCCCGCGCCCGCCTTCCCCGTCGAGAAGATCCGCACGGCGTTGCTCGCCTATCGGGTGATGGCGTGGACGACGGGTCTCTGGCTCATCGCGCTGTGCTACGAGATCGTCTCGCACCTGGCGTTCCACCACGAGATCCGCTGGATCGAAGTGGTGCACGGCTGGGTCTATTTCGCATATGTGTTGGCGGCGTTCAACCTCGCGATCAAGGTGCGCTGGCCGATCGGCAAGACCATCGGCGTGCTTCTGTCCGGCACCATCCCGCTGCTCGGCATCATCGTCGAGCACTTCCAGACCAAGGCCGTCAAAGCGCGCTTCGGGCTTTAGACGATCGAGCGTGCGGCTGGGCGCACGCTCGAGGCCGAACGTGCGGCTAGCTTCACGTTCGCGGCACCAAGTCGCGCAGCGACGGCACCAGCAGCGCGAGCGCCCGACCGCGGTGCGACACCGCGTCCTTCTCGGCCGGGCTCAACTCCGCCGCGGTGCGGTCACTGGCGTCGGGAAGGAATACCGGGTCATAGCCGAACCCGCCGTCGCCGCGCGCCTCCCGCACGATGCTGCCGGGCCACTCGCCCCGGACGACGACCTCCCCGGACGAGGAGACCAGCGCGCAGGCGGACACGAACGCCGCACCGCGCCGCTCATCGGGAACGTCACGCAACTGCGCGAGCAGCAGCGCGGTGTTGGCCGAGTCGTCGCCGTGCTTGCCTGACCAGCGCGCCGACAGCACGCCGGGCATCCCGTTCAGAGCGGCGACCTCCAAGCCCGAGTCGTCGGCCACGCACGCCAGGCCCGTCGCGACGAACCCGTCGCGCGCCTTGGCCAGCGCGTTGTCCTCGAACGTCGCACCGGTTTCGGGGGCCTCGTCGAACGGCTCCACGTCGTCCAGCGAAACCAACGTCAACCGCGACAGACCCGCGCCGTCGAGCACGCGGCGCAGTTCCGCCAGCTTCTTGGGGTTGCGGCTGGCAACCAGCAGTCGGGTCAGCTGCCGAACGCCTTCGACGGCGTCGGCCCCTCGGGCAGCACACCCGGGTACGGCAGCGCCAGGGCCTCAGTCTGGGCGGCGAACAACTTGTCGCACGCGGCCAGCGCCACGTCGAGCAGCTTGTCGAGCGTCGAGCGCGGGAACGTCGCGCCCTCGCCGGTCCCCTGGACCTCGACCAGGGTCCCGGTGTCGGTGGCGACGACGTTCATGTCGACCTCGGCGCGGGAGTCCTCCTCGTAGGGCAGGTCGACCCGAATCCGGCCGTCCACGACGCCGACGCTGACTGCCGCGATGGCACACGACAGCGGGCGCGGGTCCGACAGCTTGCCCGCCGCCGACAGGTAGGTCACCGCGTCGGCCAGGGCGACGTAGGCGCCGGTGATCGCCGCGGTGCGAGTGCCGCCGTCGGCCTGCAGCACGTCGCAGTCGACGGCAATCGTGTTCTCCCCCAACGCCCGCAGGTCGATGCACGCCCGCAGCGACCGGCCGATCAGCCGGCTGATCTCCTGGGTGCGTCCGCTCGGCCGGCCCTTCACCGATTCGCGGTCGGAGCGCGTGTGGGTGGCCGACGGCAGCATCGCGTACTCGGCGGTCAGCCAACCCAGGCCCGATCCCTTGCGCCAGCGCGGCACCCCCTCGGTCACGCTGGCGGTGCACATGACCTTGGTGTGGCCGAATTCGATCAGTACCGAACCCGCCGGGTGGTCGGTGAATCCGCGGGTGATGACGACGGGGCGAAGCTCGTCGTCGAGGCGGCCGTCTTCTCGTTTGGACACCCAGTAACACTAGCCAACGCCCGGTGGTCAGACCCTTTCGGAGCGGCGGACATCGAACGTCTCGCCGCAGACCACCGCGTGCACGGGACCGTCGAACTCGGCCTTGGCCTCGGTGATCACGTCCTCCCGCGAAGTCCACGGCGGGATGTGCGTCAGCAGCAGCTCGTGCACGCCGGCCTGACGGGCGACCCGGCCGGCCTCCGTGCCGCTCATGTGCAGCGCGGGCGGGCGATCCGGCGCGTGCGTCCACGACGCCTCGCACAGGAAGACGTCGGCGCCGCGGGCAAGCTCGACCAGCTGGTCGCAGAGGCCGGTGTCGCCGCTGTAGACGAACGACGCACCGCTGGCGTCGGTGATCCGCAAGCCGTACGACTCGGTGGGGTGTGCCACCACGCGGGGCGTGACCGTGACCGCGCCGAACGCCACCGGCTCACCGTCGACCCAGTGACGAACGTCGAAAATGTCGGAGCAGTCGTCGATCTCGCCGCCGTAGGGCGACGACGCGGCGCCCAGCCGGGACCAGGTGTCGCCGGGGCCGTACAGCAGCGCCTTGCCGAGCGGCTTCGACGGGTGGTACCGACGCCACACGAACAGGCCCGGCACGTCCAGGCAGTGATCGGCGTGCAGGTGCGACAACAGCACGTGGACCGAACCGGGATCGGCGTAGCGCTGGAGCGCGCCCAAAACACCGCCGCCGAAGTCGAGAACCAGCGGCGGGGTATCCGGTGCCCGAAGCAGATAACCCGATGCAGGCGAATCCGGACCGGTCACGCTGCCCGAGCAGCCGAGCACGGTTATTCGCACGGACACTACTGTGCCATGCCCGATGGGGCGATGGAGAAAACATGGCCGCTTTGGTGTGATCAGAATCTCCCCGCGCGCTAGCGCGAGCGGGTTTGATGCACGGGTTGGACCCCGGTCACCGCGGGACCCAGAAACCGCGCGGCCAGTTTGGTGAAGGCCTCCGGGTCGCCGGTGGCCTCGAAGACCCTCGAAGACGGGGCGGCGTCGGGATCGTCGGGGTGCGGGCGCAGCAGGTCTTCTTCGGTGAGCACCCGCAGCACCTCCTTAGCGGTCTCCTCGGCGCTGGAGACCAGCGTGACGTTCTCCCCCATCGCCAGCTGGATCAGCCCGGACAGCAGCGGGTAGTGCGTGCACCCGAGCACGAGGGTGTCGACCTGCGCGCGCTGCAGCGGCTCCAGGTAGCCCTCGGCCAGCCCCAGCACCTGACGCCCGCTGGTCACGCCGCGCTCGACGAAGTCGACGAACCGCGGGCAGGCTACCGCGGTGATCTCGGTGTCCCGTGCGGCGGCGAACGCGTCCTGGTAGGCGTGCGAGTTGATGGTCGCCCGGGTGCCGATCACGCCGATGCGCCCGTTTCGGGTAGTGGCGACTGCGCGGCGCACGGCCGGCAGGATCACCTCGACGACAGGGACGTCGTAGCGCTCGCGGGCGTCGCGCAAGCAGGCCGCCGACGCAGTGTTGCAGGCGATCACCAGCGCCTTGACGCCGCGGTCGACCAGGTCGTCACCGATGGCCAGCGCGTGCGCGCGGACCTCGGGAATGGAGAGCGGACCGTAGGGGCCGTTGGCGGTGTCGCCGACGTAGATCATGTCCTCGTCGGGCAGCTGGTCGATGATCGCCCGCGCGACGGTCAGTCCCCCGACGCCGGAGTCGAAGACCCCGACGGGCGCCAATGGTGAACTCATGTCTTGGGCCGCCGCGCGCCGGCTTTCTTTTCGCGGGCCTTGCGCTCCGGGGCGGACAGCAGATACGCCGCGACGACGCCGGCGACCGCGCCGCTCAGGTGGCCCTGCCAGGACACCCCACCGCATTGGTGGAGCACCGGCATCGCGCCCAGCAGCACGCTGCCGTAGACGAACAACACCACCAGCCCGATGACGATGTCGGTGAACCTGCGCACGAATATCCCGAAGACCAGCAAAAACGTCAGCCAGCCGAAGATGAGGCCGCTGGCCCCGATGTGGTCCGTCGGGCCGCACGCGCTCCCCACGTTGCCGATCAGCCAGGTGCCGAAGCCGCCCACAACCCAGACGATCACCGTGGCCCACACGAAGCGGGACAACCCCGCCAGCGTCATCAGGAAGCCGAGCACCAACAGCGGCACCGTGTTGGCCATCAGGTGCTGCCAGTTGGCGTGCAGCGCCGGCGCGAAGATGATGCCCCACAGGCCGTCCGTCGTCAGCGGCCTGATGCCGTTGGAATCCAGCCGGCCGCCCATCAGCTGGTCGATCAGCTCTACCAGATACAGCAGGGCGACGAACGTGAGGATCGTGGCCCCGCCGACCACCCACTGGGGTCGTTTTTTCGACGTGGTTGCTGGCGCCCGCGGATGTCCGGGACTCATCAGCGCCGCTCCTTCTCATCGCTGCGCTCTGCATCGTCGCGGCGCGGACTCATGCCCATAGCTGCCCTTCTAGAGCCTTCTCGGCATCGTCCAGGCTACCGGCATAGGCCCCGGTGGACAGATACTTCCAGCCGGCGTCAGCGACCACGAAGGCGATGTCGGCGCGCTTACCGGCCATGACGGCCTTCTTGCCTCAGGCGAACGCCCCGGGCAACACGTCGCGGTAGGTCGGGATTCCGGCGACCGATTCGGCGGCGAACACTCCGGCCAGCACCGCGCGGGCCAGGCAGTCGGCCGCGGCCACACCGACCTCGGTGACCAGCCCCGTCTCGGGCGAAAAAGCGGCGGGCGCCGGCTTCGCACCGACGGCCGGGGCCACCTCGACAGCCCCCGTGGCCAGCGCGAACACCGTGTCGCCGTCCACGGGGGTGTGCGCCGGGCGGATGGTCCGGGCGAGGCCGTCCTGGGCGGCGACCGCCACGCGCCGGCACCCGGCCGGGCTCAGCGCGGCGTCGGTCGCGACCACCGCGATGGTGGTATTCAGCGAGTGCTCGGGCTGCAACGGCGACGGCAACCGCGCGAACGCGTCGATCTGCTCGGCCGGCGGCGACGCCAGCGCGAATTCCCGGATCAGGTCCGCCATCCACGGCAGGCCGGTCGCCCGGTCCGCGACGTCGCCCGCGGAGTTCACCACGACGACGGCGCCGACGGTCACCCCGGACGGCAAGGTCGCCGACGCCGACCCGACGCCGCCCTTGAGCACCCCGGCCCGTGCCCCGACCCCGGCGCCGACGGTCCCGACGGCTATCTCACCGGACCCGGCGGCCGCGCAGGCCGCGTAGCCGAAATCGGCGGTCGGCCGGCAGTCCCAGCCGCCGACCGGCAGGTCGAAGATCACCGCTCCCGGCACGATGGGCACGACGCCGCCGTCCATGGCCACGCCGCGCTCGTTCTCCTCCAGCCAGCGCATGACCCCGTCGGCGGCCGCCAGGCCATAGGCGCTGCCGCCGGCGAGCAACACCGCGTCGACGAACCGCACGGTGTTCGCCGGATCCAGCAGATCGGTCTCCCGGGTGCCCGGCGCACCGCCGCGGCAATCGACGCCGCAGACCGTGCCGGGCGGGGTCAGCACGACCGTCACGCCGCAGGCCCAACCGCCGCCCAGCGACGCGTCGGGGTCGAGTCGCTGGTAGTGGCCGACGCGGATGCCCGCGACGTCGGTGATGCAGTTCATCCGGCCGTCATCCACATCATCGGGACCCCATCAACGCCAGCACCAGATACTCCTGCAGGACGGTCAGCCACTGGTAAACGTCGAAGTGCACAGCCAGCGGATTGTCGGCCGGCAGGCGCTCCGGGCCCTCCGGCCCGATCTCGAGCATGACGCCCAACGTCAGCCGGATGTCGTTGACCGCCGCGATCCAGGCGTTCGCGTCGTCCTCGGTCAGCTCGAAGCGGCCGCCGTTGTCCGGGACGGTGTCCAGGAGCCGTTGCGCCGCAGCGCGTTTGGCCGCGATGATCTCCGGCTCGTGCAGGCTGCGCAGCGCGGCGTTGAGGGCGTCGGGCGTTTCACCCGCCGCCTTGTCCGGTTCATCCGGATTGTGGAAATCCGGCAGCAGCCGCCGCAGCGTCGGGTCCTGTGGCGGATCGGCGTGCCCGGTCTTGATGCCGGTGATCTCCTCGAGTTCGTCTGTGGGCGAGGAAGATTCGCGCTCCTCGAGCAGGCCGATCATCGCGCTCACGAGGTTATTGAGCAGGGCAGCCTCGTGGGAGGCCAAGGCGGACCGAAAACGGGGACCGCCGGCGGTCTCGACGCGCTTCCATTTGCGCACAAGGAGTCCCGGACTACCTCAACCTCACCGGTCCTGCTGCAACGTCGCCCATAAACCCGCGGCGTGCAGCTTGGACACGTCGACTTCCATGGATTCCCGGCTGCCCGCCGACACCACCGCCTTGCCCTCGTTGTGCACCTGCAGCATCAGCTTGGTGGCGTGCGGCTCGCTGTAGCCGAACAACTTCTGGAAGACGTACGTCACATAGGTCATCAGGTTGACCGGGTCGTCCCACACGATGGTGACCCACGGGCTGGCCGTGACGTCCACCGGAGCCGACTCGCGTTGTCCGGTAGTGCCCGGTTTCGTGGGCGCTGACGCAACAACCATGGCCCCTACGATACCGAGACACACGCCCGTCGCCGCCAGCCGTTACCGTTGCGGAATGAACGAGCCGGTCCTAGCTGGGCTACTGACCGACAAGTACGAGTTGACCATGCTGGCGGCGGCGCTGCGCGACGGCACGGCCCAGCGCCGGACCACGTTCGAACTGTTCGCCCGGCGGCTGCCCGACGGGCGCCGCTACGGCGTGGTCGCCGGGACCGGCCGGCTCCTGGAAACGTTGCCGCAGTTCAGGTTCGACGACGACGCCTGCGAATTGCTGGCCGGATTCCTCGACCCGAACACGGTGGCTTACCTGCGCGATTTCCGGTTCGGCGGCGATATCGACGGCTACGCCGAAGGCGAGCTGTACTTCCCCGGATCGCCGGTGCTGTCGGTGCACGGCAACTTCGCCGAATGCGTGGTTCTCGAGACGTTGGCGCTGTCGATCTTCAACCACGACACGGCGATCGCCTCCGCGGCGGCCCGCATGGTCAGCGCCGCCGGGGATCGCCCGCTGGTCGAGATGGGGTCGCGTCGCACGCACGAACAGGCGGCGGTCGCCGCGGCCCGCGCCGCCTATATCGCCGGCTTCGCCGCGTCCTCCAACCTCGAGGCCCAGCGCCGATACGGCATTCCCGCGGAGGGCACCTCCGCGCACGCGTTCACCATGCTGCACACGCACCGCGACGGCCCGGACGAGGTCGCGGCGTTTCGCGCCCAGGTCGACGCGCTGGGCGCCGGCACCACGCTGCTGGTGGACACCTACGACGTGACGACCGGCGTGGCCAACGCGGTGGCGGCCGCCGGCACCGGGCTCGGCGCGGTGCGCATCGACTCCGGCGAGCTCGGGGTGCTCGCCCGTCAGGTGCGCGAGCAGCTCGACGGCCTGGGAGCCACCCAAACCCGCATCGTGGTGTCGGGCGATCTCGACGAGTTCAGCATCGCCGCGCTGCGCGCCGAGCCCGTCGACAGCTACGGCGTCGGCACGTCGCTGGTCACCGGCTCGGGCGCGCCGACCGCGAGCATGGTCTACAAGCTGGTCGAGGTGGACGGCATGCCCGTGCAAAAGCGAAGCAGCCACAAGGAATCCCACGGCGGCCGCAAGGAGGCGCTGCGCCTTGCGCGCCCGACCGGGACGATCACCGAGGAGGTGGTCTATCCGGCGGGCCGCCCACCGGAGACCACCGAGCCGTGCCGGGCGGTGACGACGCCGCTCGTCCGCGGCGGCGAGGCGGTGTTCGACGCGGACCTGGCGGCCGCGCGGGAGCTGGTGGCTTCGGGGCTGCGCAGCCTGCCGTGGGAGGGGCTGAACCTGTCGCACGGCGAGCCCGCGATCCCGACGACGCAGATCCGGGCCTGAGAGCGAGGCAATGACCACGTCCGACGTCTCCGTGTCCGGGTTGCTCGCCGTCGCCGTCGCCGCGCTCGGCGGCAGCGAGCGCAGCGGCCAGGTGGAGATGGCCGGCGCTGTCGAGCGGGCCTTCGAGACCGGTGAGCACCTCGTCGTGCAGGCGGGCACCGGCACCGGCAAGTCGCTGGCCTACCTGGTTCCCGCGATCGTCCGCGCGGTCACCGACGAGGCGCCGGTCGTCGTGTCGACGGCAACGATCGCGCTGCAGCGTCAGCTCGTCGACCGCGACCTGCCCCGGCTGGCGGACTCGCTCGCCGACGCCCTGCCGCGCCGGCCCCGCTTCGCACTGCTGAAGGGCCGGCGAAACTACTTGTGCCTGAACAAGATCCACAACGGGGCCGCGGCCGGCGACTCGGACGACGAGCGACCGCAGGACGAACTTTTCGATCCCGTGGCCGTCAGCGCGCTGGGACGCGACGTGCAACGGCTCACCGCCTGGGCGTCGACGACCGACTCGGGCGACCGCGACGACCTGAAGCCCGGCGTTCCGGACCGATCCTGGTCGCAGGTCAGCGTCTCGGCCCGGGAATGCCTGGGCGTGGCGCGCTGCCCGTTCGGCGCCGAGTGCTTCTCCGAGCGGGCGCGTGGCCTGGCCGGCGCCGCGGATATCGTCGTCACCAACCACGCGCTGCTGGCCATCGACGCCGTCGCGGAATCGGCGGTGCTGCCCGAGCACGCGCTGCTGGTGGTCGACGAGGCGCACGAGCTCGTCGACCGGGTGACGTCGGTTGCCACCGCCGAACTGACGTCGGCCGCGCTCGGTGTCGCCGCGCGCCGGATCACCCGGCTGGTGGATCCCGAACTCGTGCAACGGCTGGAGGCGACGACCGCCAGTTTCGCCGCGGCCATCCACGACGGCACGCCGGGGCGCATCGACCGCCTCGACGACGAGATGGCGACCTATTTGACCGCGCTGCGCGACGTGGCCACCGCGGCGCGGTTGGCGATCGACACCACCAGCGACGCCAAGGCGGCTTCGGCGCGCGCCGAAGCCGTTGCGGCGCTGAGCGAGATCTCCGACACCGCGTCGCGGATCCTCACGTCGTTCACCCCGCCGATCCCGGATCGGACCGACGTGGTCTGGCTCGACCACGAGGACAACCGGGGTTCGGTGCGACCCGTGTTGCGGGTGGCGCCGCTGTCGGTCGCCGGCTTGCTGCGCAACGAGATCTTCTCGCGTTCGACGACGGTGTTGACGTCGGCGACGCTGGCGATCGGCGGGTCCTTCGACGCCATGGCCGCGGCGTGGGGCCTGGCCGGGACGGACTCCGAGGAGCCCGCGGCCTGGCGCGGCCTCGACGTGGGGTCACCGTTTCAGCACGCCAAGGCCGGAATCCTGTACGTGGCCGCCCATCTGCCGCCGCCCGGCCGCGCCGGCACCGGCTCGGCGGAGCAGCTGACCGAGATCGCCGAGCTGATCACCGCCGCGGGCGGGCGCACGCTGGGGCTGTTCTCGTCGATGCGGGCCGCCCGGTCCGCCGCCGAGGCCATGCGCGGGCGGCTGTCGACGCCGGTGTTGTGCCAGGGCGACGACAGCACCTCGGCGCTGGTCGAACAGTTCAGCGCCGACGAGGAGACCTCGCTGTTCGGCACGCTGTCGCTGTGGCAGGGCGTCGACGTGCCGGGGCCGTCGCTGTCGCTGGTGCTGATCGACCGCATCCCGTTCCCGCGGCCCGACGACCCGCTGCTGGGCGCGCGGCAGCGCGCGGTGGCCGCGCGCGGCGGCAACGGCTTCATGGCCGTCGCCGCCAACCATGCCGCGCTGCTGCTGGCCCAGGGGTCGGGCCGGCTGCTGCGCCGCGTCACCGACCGCGGCGTCGTCGCGATCCTCGACTCCCGGATGGTGACCGCCGGCTACGGCGGCTACCTGCGCGCGTCGCTGCCGCCGTTTTGGGCGACCACCGATGGCGCGCGGGTCCGCGCCGCGCTGGAGCGGCTGCGCGCACCTGCGGCTAGCGCGCCAGGGTGACGAGACCGAGCTCGTTGCTGGCGGCCAGCATGGGGTTGTTGGGCAGCACCCGCACGGTGTATCCGACCGCTCCGGCCAGCGGCAGCGGCGTGGTCGTCGAGAAGACCTGGTTGCCGCCCTCGGCGGTGCCCGTGTAGGACATCTCGACGGTGACCGGGTCCAACAGCGCGTCGCCGGTGTCGACCCTGCCCACCAGCGCCTGAACCGTGACCTCGTCGGGCGCCAGCCCGTCCAGCTGCACGGTCGCCGTCAGCGTCAGTTTGGAGCCGAGCACCGGGCTGTCCGGCAAGCCGGTGCTGTCGACGTCGGTGATGGTGATCTTGGGCCACGCCTCCTCGGCGCGCCGGCGATAGACGGCGAGCTCGCGGGCCGCGTCGAACTCGGCGCCGCCGTCTTCGGCCGCCGTGGTTTTGCGCAGCGATTCCGCCGCCGGCGTGTAGTACTTCTCGACGTAGTCGCGAACCATGCGGGACGCCAGCACCTTCGGGCCGAGGGTCTGCAGGGTGTGGCGCACCATCTCGATCCACCGCGGCGGGACCCCGTGTTCGTCGCGCTCGTAGAACTTCGGCGCCACCGACTGCTCCAGCAGGTTGTACAGCGCGGTGGATTCCAGGTCGTCGCGACGGGATTCGTCGGCCACGCCGTCGGCAGTCGGTATCTCCCAACCGTTTTCGCCGTCGTACCACTCGTCCCACCAGCCGTCGCGGATGGACAGGTTCAGTCCACCGTTGAGCGCGCTCTTCATTCCCGAGGTGCCGCAGGCCTCCAGGGGGCGCAACGGGTTGTTCAGCCAGACGTCGCAGCCCCAATACAGCAGCCGGGCCATCGACATGTCGTAGTCGGGCAAGAACGCGATGCGGTGCCGCACCTCCGGTCGGTCGGCGAAGCGCACCACCTGCTGGATCAGCGCCTTGCCGCCGTCGTCGGCCGGGTGCGATTTGCCGGCGACGATCAGCTGGATCGGTCTTTCCTTGTCGAGCAGCAGTTGTTCCAGCCGATCCGGATCGCGCAGCATCAGCGTCAGCCGCTTGTAGGTCGGCACCCGCCGGGCAAACCCGATGGTGAGCACGTCGGGATCGAAAGCCTTTGCTATCCAACCCAATTCGGCATCCGGGGCGCCGCGCTCCTGCCATGAGCGGCGCAACCGCCTCCGCACATCCTCGACCAGCAGCGATCGCAGTTGCGATCGGATCCACCACAGGTGACCGGCGTCGACCTCCTGCAGCCGCAGCCACACCCCGGGATCGCCGAACGAGTCCGAGCCGGCCAGCTCGCGGCCGAGCTGCAGCCATTGCGGCGCCGCCCAGGTGCGCGCGTGAACGCCGTTGGTGATCGAGCCGATCGGCACCTCGCCGGGATCGAATCCCGGCCACAGCTCGTTGAACATCGCCCGGCTGACCCGGCCGTGCAACAACGAGACACCGTTGGCCCGTTGCGCCAGCCGCAGCCCCATGTGGGCCATGTTGAACTTGGTGGGATCGTCCTCGGCGCCGAGCTCGATGATCCGGTCAGTCGGCACGCCCGGCAGCAAGGTGGGCGCTCCCTTGGTTTTTGTCGCCCCGTCGGGACCGTCGTCCAGCCCGTCGTCGAAATAAAGCCGGACCATGTCAACCGGGAACCGATCGATACCGGCGGGCACCGGGGTATGGGTGGTGAACACGGTGGCCGACCGCACGACGGTCAGCGCGGTGTCGAAGTCCAAACCCGAATCGGTGATCAGCTCGCGGATGCGTTCGGCCCCGAGGAACCCCGCATGCCCCTCGTTCATGTGCCAGACCTCGGGCGCGGGCAGGCCCTCGATGGCGGTGAATGCGCGGATGGCCCGCACCCCGCCGATGCCGGCCAGGATCTCTTGGCGCATGCGATGTTCCTGGTCGCCGCCGTACAGGCGATCGGTGACGCTGCGCAGCTCGTGCTCGTTCTCGGGGACGTCGGAATCCAACAACAGCAGCGGGACGCGTCCCACCTGCGCCACCCAGACCCGCGCCCGCAGCTGCGCCGAGTCGGGAAGCGTCAGTTCCACCAGCACGGGTTCGCGCGCGGCGTCGGTGAGCAGTCGCAACGGCAGCCCCTGCGGGTCCAGCGCCGGGTAGGTCTCATGCTGCCAGCCGTCCGCTGTCAGCGACTGCCGAAAGTAGCCGGAGCGGTAGTAGAGGCCCACCGCGATCAACGGGACGCCGAGATCGGACGCGGACTTCAGGTGGTCCCCGGCGAGGATTCCCAGTCCGCCCGAATAGTTGGGCAGCACCTCGGCCACCCCGAACTCCATCGAGAAGTAGGCGATGGCGGCCGGCATCGCGGCACCGGCGTGCTGCCGCTGCTGATACCAGAGCGGACGGCTCAGGTAATCGTTCAGGTCGGCCGAGAGCGCGTCGAGGCGGCCCACGAATTCTTCGTCGAGCGCCAGATCGTCCAGTCGCGCCGGGCTCACCGCACCAAGCAGCGCCACCGGATCGCAGCCACACCGCGCCCACAGCTCCGGGTCGATCGCCGCGAACAGGTCTTGCGTCGGCTTGTCCCACGACCACCGCAGGTTGGTCGAAAGCTGATCCAGCGCGGCGAGACGATCGGGCAAATGAGCACGGACGGTAAAGCGGCGAAGGGCTTTCACACATCATTACCTTACTGAGGATTTCGACGCTCGCAGGTCCAGCGAGCGCCCGTTCGCCTTCAGCGGTGTGTGATCGCCCACTAGGGTGGGTATCGGTTAGTTGTGGGGCCGCAACGATGCGGTCCGTCCGATGAAGTCCCCACGGCAGGAAGTTTCTGAGAGGCGAGACATTCCGCGGCGAAGCACAGTGCGCGGTCTCGCCACACAATCGAAACGGAGTGGTTGTGCCCGGTCGTGTCGAGATCGACAACGTCCAGCCCGTCGTCTCCTGCGGCGCGTACCCCGCCAAGGCGGTGGTCGGTGAGATGGTCCCCGTCAGCGCCGCGGTCTGGAGGGAAGGCCACGAGGCGGTCGCGGCGACGCTGGTCGTGCGCTACCTCGGCCCGCGCTATCCGCAGGTACCCGAAACGCGCCGCATCAAGGCCGTCCAGGCCCCCGAACGGACCGAGCCGGTGCTCGACGGCAAGGCCGCCGAGCAACGGATCAAGCCCCTGCTGCTTCCGATGACGGAGGGCCAGGAGCCGTACGTTTTCCATGGCGTGTTCACCCCCGACCGCGTCGGACTGTGGACGTTCCGCGTCGACGGGTGGGGTGACCCCATCCACTCGTGGCGGCACGGGCTGGTCGCCAAGCTCGACGCCGGGCAGGGCGCGAACGAGTTGTCCAACGATCTCCTGGTGGGGGCCGCGCTGTTCGAGCGTGCCGCGACCGGTGTGCCGCGGGCGCGGCGCGACCCGTTGCTGGCGGCGGCCAAGGCGCTGCGGGCGCCCGGGGACGCGGTCACCCGCACCGCGCTGGCGCTGGCCCCCGAAATCGAAGAACTCCTGGCGGAGTATCCGTTGCGAGACCTCGTCACCCGCGGCGAGCAGTTCGGGGTGTGGGTGGACCGGCCACTGGCCCGCTTCGGCGCGTGGTACGAGATGTTCCCGCGCTCGACGGGCGGGTGGGACAAGAACGGCAAGCCCGTGCACGGCACCTTCGCCACGGCGGCCGCCCAGCTCCCGCGGATCGCGGACATGGGCTTCGACGTCGTCTACCTCCCGCCGATCCATCCGATCGGGAAGGTACATCGCAAGGGCCGCAACAACTCCCCGACCGCCGCGCCCGGCGACGTGGGATCCCCGTGGGCGATCGGCAGCGACGAGGGCGGCCACGACGCGATACACCCGGACCTGGGCACCATCGACGACTTCGACGACTTCGTCTCCGCCGCACGCGATCTGGGCCTGGAGGTGGCGCTGGACCTGGCGCTGCAATGCGCGCCCGATCATCCGTGGGCCCGCGAACACCGACAGTGGTTCACCGAGCTGCCCGATGGGACCATCGCCTACGCGGAGAACCCACCGAAGAAGTACCAGGACATCTATCCGATCAACTTCGACAACGACCCGGCGGGTCTCTACGACGAGGTGCTGCGGGTGGTCCGGCACTGGATTGACCACGGCATCAAGTTCTTTCGGGTCGACAATCCGCACACCAAGCCGCCCGACTTCTGGGCCTGGCTGATCGGTCAGGTCAAAGACGCCGACCCCGACGTCCTGTTCCTCTCGGAGGCCTTCACACCGCCGGCCCGGCAATACGGCCTGGCCAAACTGGGGTTCACCCAGTCCTACAGCTACTTCACCTGGCGCACGGCCAAATGGGAGCTCACCGAGTTCGGCAACGACATCGCCGCCCTCGCCGACTTTCGCCGGCCGAACCTGTTCGTCAACACCCCCGACATCCTGCACGCGGTGCTGCAGCACAACGGACCCGGGATGTTCGCCATCCGCGCGGTCCTGGCGGCGACCATGGGTCCCGCCTGGGGCGTGTACTCCGGTTACGAGCTGTTCGAACACCGCGCGGTGCGCGAGGGCAGCGAGGAGTACCTGGACTCCGAGAAGTACGAATTGCGCCCCCGCGACTTCGCGGCCGCGCTGGCCGAAGGGCGATCACTCGAGCCGTTCATCAAACGGCTCAACATGATTCGCCGCCTGCACCCGGCGCTGCAGCAGCTGCGCACCATCCATTTCCATGGCGTGGACAACGACGCAATGCTTGCCTACAGCAAGTTCGACCCGGCCACCGGTGACTGCGTGCTGGTGGTGGTGACGCTCAACGCGTTCGGACCCGAGGAAGCGACGTTGTGGTTGGACATGGCGGCATTGGGTATGGAGCCTTATGAGCGCTTTTGGGTGCGTGACGAGATCAGCGGTCAGGAATTTCAATGGGGGCAATCCAATTACATCCGCCTCGATCCCGGGCAGTCGGTCGCACACATCATCAACATGCCGCTCATACCGTACGAATCGCGAATCACGCTGCTGCGTAGGAGGTGACGGGCTGTGAGCCGAACCGACGAACTGGCCGGACTGGATCTGGCGCCCGACCCGGCCGACCTGGCGCGCCTGGTGGCCGGCGCGCATTACAACCCACACGGCATCCTCGGTGCCCACGAGTACGGCGACCACACGGTCATCCGTGCGTTTCGCCCGCACGCGCGGGAAGTCGTCGCGCTCGTCGGCGAGGATCGGTTCCCGCTGCAGCACGTCGAAGCCGGCCTGTTCGCGGTGGCCCTGCCGTTCGTCGACCTCATCGACTACCGGCTCGAGGTCACCTACGAGGGTTCCGACCCGTACGTCGTCGCCGACGCCTACCGCTTCCTGCCCACCCTGGGCGAGGTCGACCTTCATTTGTTCAACGAGGGCCGCCACGAGCGGCTGTGGGAAGTCCTTGGCGCCCATCCCCGCTCGTTCACCACGGCCGACGGTGTCGTGACCGGGGTCTCGTTCGCCGTGTGGGCGCCCAACGCCAAGGGCGTCAACTTGATCGGGGAGTTCAATGGCTGGACCGGCAACGACGCGCCGATGCGGGTGCTCGGCTCCTCCGGGGTGTGGGAGTTGTTCTGGCCCGGCTTTCCGGTAGAGGGCCTGTACAAGTTCCGGGTGCACGGCGCCGACGGCGTGGTGACCGAGCGGGCCGACCCCATGGCCTTCGCCACCGAAGTGCCGCCGCACACCGCGTCCCGCGTCACGCGCAGCTCCTACACGTGGGAGGACGCCGACTGGATGGCGCGGCGCGCGGAGCGCAATCCGGTGTTCGAGCCGATGAGCACCTACGAGGTGCATCTCGGCTCGTGGCGTCCCGGCCTGAGCTACCGCCAGCTCGCCCGTGAGCTGACGGATTACGTACTGGAGCACGGGTTCACCCATGTAGAGCTGCTGCCGGTCGCCGAACACCCATTTGCGGGGTCCTGGGGATACCAGGTCACGTCGTACTACGCGCCGACATCGCGGTTCGGCACGCCCGACGATTTCCGCGCGCTGGTCGACGCCCTGCACCGGGCCGGCATCGGCGTCATCGTGGACTGGGTGCCGGCGCACTTCCCGAAAGACGCGTGGGCGCTGGGCCGCTTCGACGGGACCCCGCTCTACGAGCACGCCGACCCTAAGCGCGGTGAGCAACTCGACTGGGGCACTTACGTCTTCGACTTCGGCCGCGCGGAGGTGCGCAACTTCCTGGTCGCCAACGCCCTGTACTGGCTCGAGGAGTTCCACGTGGACGGCCTGCGGGTGGATGCCGTCGCGTCGATGCTCTACCTGGACTACTCGCGCCCGGAGGGCGGCTGGACCCCGAACATCTACGGCGGGCGGGAGAACCTGGAGGCCGTGCAGTTCCTGCAGGAGATGAACGCCACGGCGCACAAGGCCGCACCCGGAATCGTCACCGTCGCCGAGGAGTCGACCTCGTGGCCCGGGGTCACGCGGCCGACCAACCTTGGCGGCCTTGGCTTTTCGATGAAGTGGAACATGGGCTGGATGCACGACACGCTCGACTACATCAGCCGCGACCCGATCTACCGCAGCTACCACCACCACGAGATGACGTTCTCGATGCTGTACGCGTTCAGCGAGAACTACGTGCTGCCGATCAGCCACGACGAGGTGGTCCACGGCAAGGGGACCCTGTGGGGTCGGATGCCGGGCAACAACCACGTCAAGGCGGCGGGGCTGCGCAGCCTGCTCGCCTACCAGTGGGCGCACCCGGGCAAGCAATTGTTGTTCATGGGCCAGGAATTTGCCCAGCGCGCCGAATGGTCCGAGCAGAACGGTTTGGATTGGTGGCAGCTGGACGAACAGGGTTTCTCCAACGGGGTACTGCGCTTCGTGCGCGACATCAACGAGATTTATCGGAGCCGCCCGGCCCTGTGGAGCCAGGACACCGTTCCCGAGGGCTATTCCTGGATCGACGCCAACGACTCGGCCAACAACGTGCTGAGTTTCCTGCGATATGGCAAAGACGGCTCGGTAATGGCATGCGTCTTCAATTTCGCCGGCTCGGAGCACAGTGGCTACCGCCTCGGCCTGCCCTCTGCCGGCCGCTGGCGCGAGGTGCTCAACACCGACGCGACCACGTACAACGGCTCGGGAATCGGCAACATGGGCGGCGTCGACGCCACCGACGACCCGTGGCATGGCCGCCCCGCCTCGGCGGTGATGGTGCTCCCACCCACGTCGGCGCTGTGGCTGGAACCCGAATAAAAACTGCCGCACGGCTTATACTCGAAGCATTGCGATAAGTAAAGCACCAAATAAGTCGTCGTCAATTAGTCCGATTTACTTTCGGAATTTCAATGGTTACCGATAGGATCAATTTCGCTCAATGATTTGACGATGCCCGGGTCCGGCATGTCCTCGCGGACTCGCCGTACGTGCCGGGAGGCATACATGTCATTCGTATTCGCTGTGCCAGGAATAGTTTCGGGAACGGCTTCGGATTTAGCGGATATCGGCGCCACAATCGGCGCGGCCACCTCGACCGCGGCGGCCCCGACGACCGAAATCGCGGCGGCCGCCGCGGACGAGCTGTCGGTGGGCGTCGCGGCGCTGTTTTCCGCACAGGCCAAGGAGTTTCAGGCGCTCAGTGCGCGGGCGGCGGCCTATCACGCCGAGTTCGTCGCGGCGCTGTCGGCGGGCGGGGCGGCCTACGCGGCCGCCGAGGCCGCGAACGCGTCACCGCTGCAGGCCCTGGAACAGCAGCTGCTCGGCCTGGTGAACACCCCCACCCAGCTGCTGCTGGGGCGCCCGCTGATCGGCAACGGGGCCAACGGGACGCCGGGCACCGGCGCACCCGGAGGCGCCGGCGGGATCCTGATCGGCAACGGTGGCGCCGGCGGGTCCGGCGGGGCGGGACTGCCGGGCGGCAAGGGGGGGGCCGCCGGGCTAATCGGCGTCGGCGGGGCCGGCGGCGCCGGCGGTAGCTCCCCCACCGGCAACGGCGGAGCGGGCGGCGCCGGCGGGGCCGGCGGCCTGCTGTTCGGTTCCGGGGGCCCCGGTGGAGTCGGCGGGTTTGCGCTCGCCACCGGCAATGGCGGCGCGGGCGGTGCCGGCGGGGCCGCCGGCCTGTTCGGCGCCGGCGGTCTCGGCGGTGCCGGCGGGGGTGGCCAGTTCGGCGGTGCCGGCGGAGCGGGCGGCCGCAGCGGGTTGTTGGACCCCTTCGCACCGGGTGGCGCGGGCGGCACGGGCGGGACGGGGAACGGCAGCGGCTTCCACGGCGGGACCGGCGGCACCGGCGGCGCAGGCGGCCTCTTCAACCCCGGGGGGGCCGGCGGCAACGCCGTGCTGTTGGGCGACGGCGGCAATGGCGGCAACGGTGGCCTCGGCCTGACGACGGGAGGCACGGGTGCCGGTGGCGGCGGTGGGCTGGTCTTCGGCGCCGACGGGTTCAACGCCCCCGTCAATCCCTCTCCCTGGCACACGGTGACGCAGTCGGTGCTCGGGGCGATCAACGCGCCCACCGAGCAGTTCCTGGGCCGGCCATTGATCGGCAACGGCGCCAACGCCCCCGCCGGCAGCGGGCTTAGCGGCGGTGCCGGCGGGATCTTGTTCGGCGACGGTGGCGCGGGTGGATCCGGCTCCGCGGGTGCCGTCGGTGGTGCCGGGGGGGCGGCCGGGCTGATGGGTGCCGGCGGTGCCGGGGGCGCGGGCGGCTTTGCGACCGCCGGAACCGCGGGCACCGGCGGCGCGGGCGGTGCCGG
>NZ_LZKR01000027.1 GCF_001672915.1 Mycobacterium sp. 1245805.9
CGACCGGTGCTGCCCAACGCGACCGAGACCCGCATCGTCGTCACCGGGAACTACCGCGCGGGCGGCCTGGCGCGCCTGCTTGCGCCTCAACACCGCGCTTGGCTGATCGGCGAACTTGGCCTCCAGCTTGGCCAGCAGCTCGGCGTAGGTGGCGCGGCTGGCGTCGGCGGCCTCGATGAGGATCTTTTGCAGTTCGGGGTCGTCGTCCATGCCCGGCGGGACGACGACGCGCGAGTCCCCCTCCGGCACATAGCGTTGCGAGAGCTGCGAGTAGGAGAAGTGCCGGTGCCGGATCAGCTCGTGGGTGCAGGATCGCGAGATGCCGGTGATGTAGAACGACACGCTGGCGTGCTCGAGCACCGAAAAGTGTCCGACGTCGATGATGTGCCCGATGTAGCCGGCGTTTGTCGCCGTCTTCGGGTTGGGCTTCGACCAGCTCTGATAGCACGCCCGCCCGGCGAACTCGGTGAGCGCGGGGCCGCCGTCCGCGTCGGTCGTCCAGGGCACGTCCGGCGGCGCCAGGAACTCCGTCTTGGCGATCAGCTGCACGCGCAGCGGCGCGGTCTCGGCCACGGCGCCCACCTTATCGTTGGGCGCGCCGAGTCTGCGCTCAGCGCGTGTTTCGGGCCCGATCGGGCGCTCTGAGCGCAGTTTCGGCGCTACAGCGGGCCGACCCGGAGCTCACCCGATATCAGCCGCGGGAGCAGCGCGTCGCGGAAGGCGGACAGCCGCACGGATTCCGCGCGGCGCGCGTGACACAGCGCGCCCAGGCCGGTGATGGTCCGCGCCGCGGCGGGCGCCAGGCGCCGGACGTCGCGGACCCGAACGTCGAGCAGGTCGCGCGGCTGGACGCGCTGGTGGCTCCCCGACGTCCCGGCGGCCCGCCGCTGCAACGGCGCGACGACGTCGGGTTGCCGCAGCGCCGCCCACAGCGCCGACGTGTCGGCGCCGACGGGACGTAACACGACGAACTCCGTGCTCGCCAAGGGCATTTGCGACGGCAGTTCCACCACGTTCCAGACGCGCGGAATCCGGGGATTGAGCTTGGCGAACAGCACGCACGGCCCCGACAGCACGAACTTGGCGCTCCGCACGCCCTCCCTGGCCACAAGCCAGGGTTTCGCGCCGTCGTCGAACGCCGGGAGGCTGAAGTGGGCCACCACGTCGTCGAACTCGGGCGGTCCGAGGAGTTCCGTCGACCGGACGGCCAGGTCGGACAGCGGCACGCGTTCGGAGACCGACTCGGCGGTGGCGACCATCAGGCTCTCGGCGGCGGCGATCACGCGTTGGTTGGCGGCGATCTTGTCGTCGACGGCGCCGAGCACCTCGGCGATGCGGCGGCGTTGCGGCGCCGCGACGGTCGAGACGGAGACCTCGCGCAGGATCGTCTGGTTGAGCAGCGGCTGTCCGGATCCGGACCGATGTCCGTTGAGGCCGCAGGTGTGCAGCGCGTAATACCAATATCGCGTCTCCCGCGGGTCCTTGGCCCGGCACACCAGCGCGTTGTCGGTGACCCAGACGTCGGAGTCGCAGTACCGCAGGCTGCCGCAATACGATCCGACACGGCCGAGCACGATCAGCGGGCCGGCCGCATTGCATTGCGCCGCATAGCCGATCGCCCCGTTGGCGCCGTAGACGCGAAAGCGGCCGTCGGGGGTTCGCGCCGGCGAGCTGGTCCCGTTGCTGAAGTCGAGGTGGTCACCCAGCTTGGCCTTCACCGCAGCCGCTCCACCTGCTCGCGCACCCGCTGCTCCAGCCGCGCGGATTCGTCGAGCGCCGCCAGCACCTCACCCGTCAACCGGGCGATCTTGGCGTCGAGCGGCTCCCCGTCGTCGTCGGCGGCGGGCGCGCCCACATACCGGCCGGGCGTGAGCGCATAGCCCGCGTCCCGGATGTCGTCCAGCGAGACCGATCTGCAGAAACCCGGGACATCTTGGTAGGCAAGGCCTTTGGCGGCGGCCGACCCCGACCCGCACCACGCGTGGTAGGTGTCGCCGATGCGCACGACCTCCTCGTCGCTCAGTGCGCGCTCCGTGCGATCCACCAGATACCCGAGCGCGCGGGCGTCGATGAACAACACCTGCCCGGCGCGGTCGGCCTTGTCGAGCGCGAAGAACCACAGGCATACCGGGATTCCGGTGCTGCGGAACAGCTGCCCGGGCAGCGCCACCATGCACGACACCAGGTCCGCCTCGACGATCCGCGCCCGAATGTCGCCCTCCCCGAGCGTGTTCGACGACATCGAGCCGTTGGCCATCACCACGCCGGCCTTCCCGCCGGGGGCCAGCTTGGACAGGATGTGCTGGATCCAGGCGAAGTTCGCATTGGTGGCGGGCGGAACGCCGAAGCGCCAGCGCGCATCCCGTTCGTCGCGGGCCCAATCCTTGATGTTGAACGGCGGATTGGCCAGCACGTAGTCCATCTGCACGCCGGCGTGCTGGTCACGAACGAACGTGTCGCCCCGGGTGAGGCCCGCGTCGTCGATGCCGTGGACGGCGAGGTTCATCTTGGCCATCCGCCAGGTCTGCTCGACGCTTTCCTGGCCGTAGATGGTGACCTTTGCGGGATCGCCGTCGTGCTCGGCGATGAATTGCTCGGTGCGCATGAACATTCCGCCCGAACCGCAACACGGGTCGTACACCCGGCCGCTGACCGGTTCGAGCACCTCGACCAGCACCCGCACGACGCTGGGCGGGGTGAAGAATTCGCCGCCACGCTTGCCCTCCGAGCGGGCGAAGTTGCCCAGGAAGTACTCGTACACCTCGCCCAGCATGTCCCGACCGCGTCGCGCCCCGTCGAGCAGGCCGACCAGCTCACCGAGCCGGCGCTGGTCGAGGCTCTCGTAGCGCCGCGGCAGCCCCGCGGCCTGCATCGCGTCGTCGATGCGCCGGCCGATGTCCGGAGATGTCGCGTTGTCCACCAGGGCTTGCCACTGCGAACCGGCGACGTGCTGCAGGAACACCAGGCCCAGGATCACGTCCTTGTACTCACCCGCCGAAACCGACCCGCGCAGTTTTTCCGCGGCCTTCCAAAGCGTGTCCTTGAGCGCTTTCATCAGCCGGCCCGCTTTGCCGCCGCGCGCAATTCGCCCGCCAGGTCGCCGCGGCCGGCGACGCTGATCCCGCCCAGTCCCAGCCACGACGCCATCGAATTCAGTTCGTCCGCCAGCGCGTCGGCGACGGCGGCGCGCGGCACGTCGGGCTCCCCGAACGCGCCGAGCACCCGCAGCGAGTCGGTGGCGCGGTCGGCCTTGAGGTCGACCCGCGCCACCAGCCGGCCGTCCATCAGCAGCGGCCACACGTAGTAGCCGTACTGGCGTTTTGCGGCCGGGGTGTAGATCTCGATGCGGTAGTGGAAGCCGAACAGGCGCTCCACGCGGGGCCGGAAGAAGATCAACGGGTCGAACGGGCACAACAGCGCCGTGCCGCGGTCGGAGCGCGGCACGGTCCGGCCCGCCCGCAGGTACGCCGGGGCCGACCAGCCGTCGACGTCGACCCGCTCGATCTCCCCCGCGGCCACCAGGTCGGCGATCGCGGGCTTGACCTGCTGGGCCGACAGCCGGAAGTAGTCGCGGATGTCGGCCTCGGTGCCCACGCCCAGCGCGGTCGCGGCCCGCAGCGTGAGCTCGCGGACGGCCTCGTCGTCGTCGACCTCGCGGGCCAGCACGCGGGGCGGCAACACCCGCTCCACCAGGTCGTAGTGCCGGGCGAAGCCCACCCGGGTGGCGGTGGTGAGCGCGCCCGAGGCGAACAGCGCCTCGGCGACCCACTTGGTGTCGCTGCGGGTCCACCAGGTCCCCTTTTTGCGCCGGGGCTCGGCAGCCAGGTGCGCCTCGATCTGCCCGGCGGTGCTGGGCCCCACCTCGGCGACGGCGGCGAGGATGTCCTCGGCGAGTTGGGGATTGGCCTTGACGATGTGGGTGCCCCAACGGCCGTGCCGGTATTGGCGCATCCGCCACCGCAGCAGCGGCCAGTCGTCGACGGCCATCAGCGCGGCCTCGTGGGCCCAGTACTCGACCAGCAACCGCGGCGAGCGCGCCGAATGCGACCACGCGGCGCGGTCCAGCAGGTCGCGGTCGTAGGGCCCGAGCCGGCTGAACACCGGCGCGTAGTGTGCGCGCACCGTCACCGACACCGAATCCAGCTGCAGCACTTGGATTCTCGAGATCAGGCTCTTCAGATGCGCGCGGGTGATCGGGCCCTTGGGCCGCGGCTCGCTAAACCCTTGTGCCGCAACGGCTAAGCGCCGAGCCTGGGCGGCGGTCAGCGTGCGTTTCCCGATCGGCACGGCGCCGAGAATACCGCGTTTTGGGCGCCGTTCGCGGCAACGTTACCGCGGGTTAGCCCGTGCCGACTTTCTCGCCCAGCGGCACGACGACGCTCGCCTCCGGCAAATCCTTCTGTTCTTGGCGCGCCGCCTTGAGTGCGGCCGGAACGGGCTCCAGGTCGCGGTAGACCCGCTCCAGCTGCTCCAAGATCTTGATTCGCTGCTGGCTGGCCTCGTCCGCGGCCCGCCGGGCCTGCTCGCGATAGTGATCGGCCTCCCGCCGGGCATCTCGCCACGCCTGCTCGATCGCCCGTTCGGTTTCGTCACGCATGTCTGCCAGTTCGGCCTCGAGCTTTTGCTTCTTTTCGTCGTAATCCGCCTGCAGGGCCTCCCGGCGCGCGGTGAGCTCCGCCATCCGCTCCTCGTGCTCTCGCCGGGACGCCTCGGCCTCCGCCTCGGCCGACGCGATCAGCGCGTCCGCCTCGGCCCGCGCCTCGGCCTGCAGCTGGGAAACCTCGTCGACCGTGCGCCGCAGCATGTTGGCCATCCGCAGTTGCACGGCGTGGGGCGAGGGCGAGGTGTCGGTGAGGACGGCGACCTCCTTGCGCAGCGCGGCCGCTTCCTCGCCGGCGTGGGTCAGCCGCGCCTCCAGGCTCCTGACGTCGTTGAGCAGCAGCTGCTGCTTGGCGGTCAGCGCCTCGATGGACGCGTCAACCGCCGCCGAATCGTAGCCCCTGAACACACGCGGAAACGTCTTCGCGGGTTCGGTTATCACTGCAAATTCCCCCCTTACTTTGGAAATGCGTTACAGACCCGTGAGACCGACCCCCCGAGTACCGAGTATGTCAGCTCGTGCCTGTCACGCGGGCGGCGCCGCCGGCGCGACCCCTCAAGGACGACGGTACGTGTGAAACCGGTAGCGCAGCCCCGTGCGGCTGACCTGCCAGTCCCCCGTCACGCCCAGCCACGACTCGTCGAGCACCGGGGCCAGCGCGTCGCCGTCGTCGCGCGGCAGGTCGATTTCGACCTCGGTGACCTCACAGCGGGTGGCCAGCGGCAGCCCGAGCAGGTAGATCTGCTCGCCGCCGATGACCCACGCCTCCGGCTCGGTCAGCGCGGCCTCCAGCGAATCGAGCACCTCGGCCCCCTCGGCCACGTAACCCGGGTCCCGGGACAGGACGACGTTTCGCCGGCCCGGCAACGGCCGCACCCGCGCGGGCAGCGACTCCCAGGTCCGCCGCCCCATCACCACCGTGTGGCCCAAGGTCACCTCTTTGAAGCGCGCCAGGTCCTCGGGCACCCGCCACGGGATGTCGCCGCCGCGCCCGATGACACCGGACGTCGACTGCGCCCACACCAGGCCCAGGCGGGTCATACGCGCGTCATACCGCGACGGGAGCTTTGATCGCCGGGTGCGGGTCGTAGTTCTTCACCACGACGTCTTCGTAGGTATAGTCGAAGATCGAATCCCTATGCGCCAGAACGAGTTCCGGGTACGGCCGCGGCTCGCGGGCGAGCTGGGTCCGGACCTGTTCGACGTGGTTGTCGTAGATGTGGCAGTCACCGCCGGTCCACACGAACTCGCCGAGCCCCAGGCCCGCTTGCGCGGCCATCATGTGGGTCAGCAGCGCGTAGCTGGCGATGTTGAACGGCACCCCCAGGAACAGGTCGGCGCTGCGCTGGTAGAGCTGGCAGCTCAGCCGCCCGCCGGCGACGTAGAACTGGAACAGCGCGTGGCACGGCGCCAACGCCATCTGCGGGATCTCGCCGACGTTCCAGGCCGACACGATGATGCGCCGCGAATCCGGGTCGGTGCGCAGCAGCTCCAACGCGGCGCTGATCTGGTCGACGTGCTCGCCGGTCGGCGTCGGCCAGGACCGCCACTGCACGCCGTAAATCGGACCGAGATCGCCTGTCTCGCTTGCCCATTCGTCCCAGATGGTGACGCCGTGCTCGTGCAGCCAGGCGATGTTGGAGTCGCCGCGCAGGAACCACAGCAACTCGTAGACCACCGACTTGAAGTGCACCTTCTTGGTGGTCAGCAGCGGGAAGCCGGCCGACAGGTCGTAGCGCAACTGCTGGCCGAACAGGCTGCGGGTCCCGGTGCCGGTGCGGTCGGACTTGGTGGCGCCCCGCTCGAGCACCAGGCGAAGCAGGTCCTCGTAGGGGGTGGCGATCGGCACGCGGTCAGCTTAGCGGCGATCGCAAGCGCGGCGGAGCCGGGCGCGGCGGGTCGACGCCAAAAATTTGCGTCGCAGGGCCAGGAGTAGAACGGATCCCATGGCGAAGATCACCGACAGCGTCACCACCCCCGACGGCTCCTGCCCCGTCCAGCTGTTCACCCCCGAGGGCGCCGGCCCCCGGCCAGGCGTCGTGATGTACTGCGACGCCGGCGGGGTGCGAGACACCTTCGACGAGATGGCCGCCAAGCTCGCCGGATTCGGCTACGCGGTGCTGCTTCCCGACGTGTACTACCGCAGCGGCGACTGGGCCCCGTTCGACATGGCCACCGTCTTCACCGACGAACGGGAACGCAGGCGCCTGTTCGGAATGATCGGCGGCATCACCCCGGACAAGATGGCCGCCGACGCCGGCGCGTTCTTCGACTACCTGGCCGGCCGCCCGGAGGTGTCCGGCGACCGGTTCGGCGTGTGCGGCTATTGCATGGGCGGGCGGACGTCGTTGGTGGTGGCGGGCCGCCAACCGGACCGCGTCGCCGCCGCCGCGTCCTTCCACGGCGGTGGGCTGGTGAGCGACGGCGCGGACAGCCCGCACCTGCTGGCCGACCGGATGACCGCCACGGTGTACGTGGGTGGCGCCGAGAACGACGCGTCCTTCACGCCCGATCACGCCGAGCAGCTGGACAAGGCGCTGACGGCGGCCGGCGTGACACACACCATCGAGTGGTATTCGGCCGGCCATGGGTTCGCGGTGCCGGACAACCCTCCCTACGACCCGGCCGCCGACGAGCGGCACTGGGCGGCGATGACGGAGGTCTTCGGGTCGGCGCTACCGCGCTAGGCCGGCGGCCCCTTCCCGGCTGATCGTCTCGAGCAGCAGGGTCGCCGCGACCGCCGCCCCGTCGGTGCGGATCGCGCTTGCCAGGGCGCCCGCTCGCGCGCGGGTCTCGGGGGTCAGCGCCGGCTCGAGCGCGGCCGACAGCGACTCGGTGGTGGGCGCCATTCCGATGTGCGCGGTGCCGATGCCCAGTTCGCCGACCCGGCCGGCCCAGTACAGCTGGTCGGCGCCCTGCGGCACCACCACCTGAGGGGCGCCCGCGCCGGCGGCCGTCGTCGTGGTGCCCGCGCCGCCGTGATGCACGACGGCGGCCACGCGCCCGAACAACGACTGCTGATTGACCTCCCCGACGGAAAAGCAGTCGTCCCCGTCGTCGCTCGGTGCCAGGCCGGCCCACCCCCGGGCTACCACCACGCGGCGACCCAGCCCGCGGATCGCCTCGACGGCCGCGACCGCGATGTCGGCCGGGCCGCGCAGGGGCATGCTGC
This sequence comes from Mycobacterium sp. 1245805.9, assembly GCF_001672915.1. Lineage (GTDB taxonomy): Bacteria > Actinomycetota > Actinomycetes > Mycobacteriales > Mycobacteriaceae > Mycobacterium. The sequence continues at coordinate 7,773 of NZ_LZKR01000027.1, forward strand.
CGAAGCCCACGTACACCGGCGCCGCGCCGGCGTCCAGGAACTCGATCAACTCGGCCGGCAGCTCCCGCGTGTCCCGCAGCGTCCACGCGCCGGTTTGGACGACGTCGAGGTCCGTCGGCTCCTGCCACGGGGCCAACGTCGGATCCGACGCCAGCCACGGGCGGTCGGTAAAGGCGTGCCCACGGACGTCGTGCACCGGCGCCAGGCCGACCGCGGCGCGGTGACGGTTGAGCGTCGGACCGAAGAGCGCGTTGACGTTTCGGGCGTCCAGGTCCCACAGCGCCCGGTGGTCGATCGCGCCCGGTGGCAGCGGCCAGCTCCAGAACGAGGGCGGCCGGTGGTGCGGCGACGGCAGGTTGGTCGGGTGATAGCTCGCGTAAACGTAACGGATGCCCAGCTTTTCGGCCGCCGACCGGGCGCCGGCCGCGGCCGGCAGCAGGCCCGCGGCCACCAGCGCATCGCATCCTTCTGCCGCGCCCGCCACGATGTCGAACTGCGCGGCGATCAACTCGTCGAAGTGCCGCCGCAGGTACGCCTCGGACTGGGGCCCGGCCGCGCTGGTCATGTCGCGCACCGACTCGCCGAATGCCACCAGCGGCACGCCGAAACCGGCCGCCCGCTCGGCGAACTCGTCGTCCGGCGGCGCGCAGATAAGAACCTCCGCGCCGAGTGCCCGCAATTGCACGGCGAGGCCCAGCAGCGGCTCGACGCCACCGCGCGAATCGTAGGTCGACAGCACTACACGCATTCGCTATCTCCCAGTTCCGCAGGCGGTGAATCGAACCGATTGTGCAGCAGCGCCGTAGCGGGCGGGCCAACGCTATGCCGGCGAGTGTCTTTACCGGGCGAAAAGTTATCGATCGCACTGAGTAAAACGCGGCGTGGGGGGTTAGCGAACCCGGGCAAAGGCAGTTGCTGCCACCACGCCGCGACGATTACACACCCATCGACCGGGTTAGCGAAGTTTAGCTAGTGAGTTTGCTGATTTTACGCCCATTGCCAGCTCGCCGACAGATTGTCCCGGACACCAGCTAATAAATTGCGCTAGGGAACCGGCATCGAGCACGTGCATTAGGGCACTAATTAATTATGCACATGGCAAATAGCAAATAAGACTCGCTAGCGGTAGACAACTTTTCGGCCTTCCCATAATATTTGCTGTCAGCGCCTTTGGCGCCAGGGCGACGAGGAGGGCCATGCTCGCAAAAATCCCCACAGACGCCGACGGCCCGCGCATCGAGCGCCGTCGCCCCAGGCCGCCCGGCCACTTGCCAATCGACGAACTTCACCGGATGCCCGCCTTGGTCGTCCTGGAACGGCTACCGGCTCCGGCCCTCGCGGTCGATCGCATGGGCACCATCCTGTTCGCGAACGGCTCGTTCTGCGAAATGGTCGGCTATTTGGCCGACGAGCTCGCATCGATGAACTTCGAGGACATCTTCTACTGCCTGCCGGCCGGCGACCGCTGGGTCGCGCTGGTCGGCACGGGCGCCAAGCGCCTCGTCGAATTGCGGCATCGGGACGGACACTCCGTCTGGGCCAGCATGAGCAAGTCGGCGATGCGGCGCCGCGACGACACTGTCGCGCTGGTCACGTTCCACGACCGCACCGAGGAGCTATGGCTCAGCACCGACGGCCGGCGTCACGAGGACGGCAGGTTCACCAGCTTCGCCAACAAGGCGCGGTGACGATAAGCGGTGCCCAGCGCTAACTGATCGCTCTTGGCGCGCTTGAGATAGAGATGCGCCGGATACTCCCAGGTCATTCCGATGCCACCATGCAGTTGCACGCACTCCTCGGCGGCGTGCACCGCGACGCCGCTGCAATAGGCCTGCGCGAGCGCCGCCGCGGTGGCCGCGTCCGCATCGCCGGTGGCGCACGTGTCGGCGGCGTGCCTGGCCACGGCGGTCGCCGCGCCGACGTCGAACCAGAGATCCGCCAGCCGGTGCTTGATCGCCTGGTAGGACCCGATCGCGCGGCCGAACTGCTTGCGCTGCTTGACATATGCCAGCGTCGTGTCGAAGCACCACTGGGCCACGCCGAGCTGCTCGGACGCGAGCAGCGCCGCCCCGGTCTGAAGCGCTTCGGACACCGCGGGTTCCGCCGGCCCGACGCGTGACGACACCGCCCCCGAAAAGCCCACGTTCGCAAGCGGTCTCGTCATGTCCAGCGCCAGCACGGGCGACACCTCCACACCCGCGGCGGCGCGGGGCACGGTGTGCAACTCGAGGCCTTCCGCGGCGGCCGCCGGCACCACCAGCACGTCGGCCTCGACGGCGCCCGCGACGCTGCCGACCTCCCCGCGCAGCCCGTCGGCGCCGGCGCTCACGGCCCCGACGGAATCGCCCGGCGCCGTGGACAGCGGCACCACCAGCGCCGCGGTGATCTCGCCGCGGGCCAGCGCGGCCACCGTCTCGTCGTCGCCGGCACGCAGCAGCGCGACGGTGGCGAGCACCGCGCTGGACAGGAACGGCACCGGCGCCACCGCGCGCCCGATCTCCTCCATGACGACCGCCGCCTCGCGCGCCGACGCGCCGGCGCCACCCAGCGATTCTGGAACCAGCAGGCCGGCCACCCCGAGGTCGGCGGCCAGCGTCCGCCAGATGCCCGAAAAGTCCTGGGGCACCGCATCGTACGCGCGGGCCACCGATTCGGGCGGGCAGCGGTCGGCGAACAGGTGACGAACGCTGTCGCGCAACGCCTCCTCGGTGTCGGAGTACAGCAGGTCGCTCACCGCGGCAGGTCCTTCCACGCGACGTCCTTGTCCACCCGGTGCTCGCCCGGCAGGCCGAGGATTCGTTCGGAGATGGTGTTGCGCAAGACCTCGGACGTGCCGCCCTCGATCGAGTTGCCGCGCGCCCGCAAATAGCGGTATCCGGGCTCGCGGCCGACCAGGTCGACCGTCTCCGGCCTGCGCATGGTCCAGTCGTCGTAGCGCAGGCCCGCCTCGCCGTGCAGCTCGATCTCGAACCCCGAGATCGCCTGGGCCAGGCGGGCGAAGGCCACCTTCATGCCCGCACCCTCCGGTCCCGGTTGCCCGGTGCTGGCCTGCTGGCGCGACCGTTCACCCGTCAGCCGAAGCGCCTCGGCGTCGACCCACAGCCGCATCAGCTCGTCGTGCATGGCCGGTTTGCGCAGCGCCGGCTGGTCTCGCCAGGCGCCGGCGACCTTGCCGATGTGCCCGCCCTCCCGCGGCGTCCCGGCGCGGGTACCGATCGCGACGCGCTCGTTGTTGAGCGTGGTGGTCGCGACGCGCCAGCCGCCACCCTCCGGGCCGAGCCGATTCGCATCCGGCACCCGGACGTCGGTGAGGAACACCTCGTTGAACTCCGCCTCGCCGGTGATCTGGCGCAGCGGGCGGACCTCGACGCCGGGTTGGGTCATGTCGCACAGGAAGTAGGTCAGGCCGGCGTGTTTGGGCACCGTCGGGTCGGTGCGTGCGACCAGGATGGCCATGTCAGCGTGCTGCGCCTGCGACGTCCACACCTTCTGCCCGTTGACGATCCAGGAGTCGCCGTCGCGGACCGCGCGGGTGGACACCCCGGCCAGGTCCGAGCCGGCGCCGGGCTCGCTGAACAGCTGGCAGTAGATCTGTTCGCCGGTGAACAATGGGCGCAGAAACTTTCGCTTCTGCTCGTCGGTCCCGAACGCCGCGATCGTCGGCGCCGCCATGCCCATGCCGATGTAGTTCTTGACGGTGCCGCCGACGGGAGCGCCGGCGGCGGCCAGCCGCGCGTCGACGAGCTGTTGCGCGGACCGCGGCAGGCCCAGCCCGCCGAAGCCCTGCGGCAGGTGCACCCAGGCCAGCCCGGCATCGTATTGCGCGCCAAGGAATTCCCGCGCTTCGGTGGTGGCCGGGTCGTGCTCGTCGAGCAGCGCCTGGACCCGCGCGGTCAGGTCCGCTGTGACGTCTGTGGTGCTCATTGGGCCTGATATCCCTGTGCGGGGCCAAGCAGCAGCCCGCCGTCGATCACCATCGTCTCGCCGGTGATCCAGCTCGCCGCGTCCGAGACCAGGAAGGCGACGGCGCCCGCCACGTCGGCCGGCTCACCGATGCGCCCGAGCGCGATCGTCGACGCGAGCGGATCCTCGTGGTCCTTCCACAGCGCCTCGGCCAGCCGGGTGCGCACCACTCCCGGTGCGATGGCGTTGACCCGGACCCGGGGTGAAAGTTCCAGCGCCAGTTGCTTGGTGACGTGGATCAACGCGGCCTTGGTGGCGTTGTACATGCCCATCGCCGGTGATTGGTGCAGGCCGCCGATCGAGGCGGTGTTGACGATCGACCCGCCGTGCTCGCCCATCCACGCCTTGACCGCCAGCGAGGTCCACAGCAGCGGCGCCCACAGGTTGACGTCGAAGATCTTGGTGAAGCGGGCGTGGTCCTGCTCGATCAGCGGGCCGTACGCCGGATTGGTTCCCGCGTTGTTGATCAGGATGTCGACACGTCCGAAGCGCTCCAGCGTGAGGTCCACGCAGCGCCGCGCGGCGTCCTCGTCGACGGCATGGGCACCGACGCCGACGGCCTTCTCGCCGACCTGCGCGGCGGCCTCGTCGGCCGCCTCCTGCTTGCGGGCGGTCAGCACCACGTCGGCGCCGGCGGCGGCCAGTTGCTGGGCGATCGCCAGCCCGATTCCGCGCGACGCGCCGGTGATGATCGCGGTGCGGCCGGTCAAATCCAATGAGGTCATCGTGTGCCTTCTGTCTGCACCAATAATTTTCGCTAGCGATGTTTTGTACCCGTGTGCACGTGGTATGCGAAACGCATGTTAGCCAAACTAAACCTCGTGAAACCACTGGTCGTGGCCGGGGCGGTCGCCGCGGCGATCGCCGCCGCACCGACGGCCGCCGCGGACGCGTTTGCGGCGGGACCGGCGATGACGGGACCCGCGCAGACGCACGTCGTCATCAAGGACGACCCGGGCGGCGGCGGCTGCGACGCCAACGGCAACTGCGGTTCGGGCGGACAGAACCAGGGGCCCGGCGGCGGCCCCGGCGGGCAGGGTTGCGTGCCGGGCGTCGGTTGCGGCTCGGGCGGCCAGTTCGCCGGACCCGGTGGCGTGCCCGGCGGCAGCGGATGCCTTCCCGGCGTCGGCTGCGGTTCCGGCCACGGATAACCTTTCGACCCTCAGCCTCCCGGCAGCCTGGTGATCCAGGCCCGGGAGTCTGCCGGGTCGATGACGTCGTCGAGTTCGAACGTGGTGGCCGACCGCAGCGCTTTGCCGTGCTGGTAGGCCGCCGCCACGAGCTTGTCGAATAGCTGCTGCCGCTGGATCGGATCCTCCTCGGCGGCGAGTTCCTTGCTGAACCCGAGCCGTACGGCCCCTTCCAGCCCCATGCCGCCGATCTCGCCGGTCGGCCACGCGACGGTGAACTGGGGCGCGCGGAAGGATCCGCCGGCCATCGCCATCGCGCCCAGCCCGTAACCCTTGCGCAGGATGATCATTCCCAGCGGCACGGTCAATCGCGCGCCCAGGACGAACATCCGGCCGAAACGGCGCACGGCGGCTTCCTTCTCGGCCTCCGGCCCGACCATGAAGCCGGGGGTGTCGCACAGCGAGATCACCGGCAACCGGAACGACTCGCACAGCGCGAGAAAGTCGCCCGCCTTGTCGGCCGCCTCGGCGTCGATCGCCCCGCCGAGGTGATGGGTGCTGTTGGCGATCAGCCCGTATGCCACCCCCTCGACGCGAACCACCGCGGTGACGATCCCGACGCCGTAATCGGGGCGCAGTTCCAGCACGGAACCCACGTCGACGATCGACTCGATCGCGCGGTGCACGTCGTAGGCGCGTAATCGGTTCTCCGGGACCACATGTCGGGCAACCCGTGGATCCGGCGCCACCCATTCCTGGGTGCGGCCACCGAAGTACGACAGGTACTGCTTGGCCAGCGATACCGCGTGCGCCTCGTCCCGGGCGACCAGGCTCACCACGCCGTTGTGCCGCTGCACGTCGATCGGCCCGATCGCCTCCGGCGGGTACACCCCCAGTCCGCCGCCCTCGATCATGGCCGGCCCGCCCATCCCGATGTTGGCGTCGGGGGTCGCGATGATCACGTCGCACACGCCGGCCAGCGCGGCGTTGCCCGCGAAGCAGCGGCCGGAAACGATCGACACCAGCGGCACGCGTCCGCTCAGCGCGGCCAGCATCCGGAAGGTCGGAACGTCGAGTCCGGCATGACCACCGACGTCGGTGTCGCCGGGCCGGCCGCCGCCGCCTTCGGCAAACAGCACCACCGGCAGGCGTTTTCGGGTGGCCAGCTCGAAGACGCGGTCGGTCTTGGCGTGATTGCGCATGCCCTGCGTTCCGGCGAGCACGGTGTAGTCGTAGGACACGACGACGGCCTCGGCGCCCCCGATCCTGGCCAGTCCGGCGACCAGGCCGTCGGCCGGGGTGTTGGCGATCAGGTCCTCCTCGGAGCGCCGGCTGCGCTGGGCGGCGATGGCCAGCGCGCCGTATTCGACGAAGCTGCCCGGATCGACCAGGTCGTCGATGTTCTCCCGGGCGGTGCGCCGGCCGCGCGCGTGCCGCTTGGCGACGGCCGCCTCGCGACCCTCGTCCCGGGTGAGCAGGTGCCGATGAGTGACCTCGTCCAGGTCGGCGCGGGAGCGGTCGAGATCCAGTGCGGCCGAGTAGGGTTCGCCGTCCGTCTCGGCGCCCGTGCGGGTGAAGACCAGCAGCGGATCGCCGGTTCCGACGACCTGGCCCGGCGCCACCAGGCTCCGGACCGTGCGCAGCGCGTCCGGCGCGGCGAGCACGTGTTGCATCTTCATCGCCTCGAGGACGGCGAGCGGGGCGCCGGCGCCGAACGCCTCGCCCTGCGCGGCCACCTCCACGACCGTGCCGGCCAGTTGGGCGCGCAGCACTTCCTCGCCGGGGTAGAGCTCGACCGGCGCGACGCGGACGTCCTGCTGGTGGGCCAGCGCGGCGGCGGCCAGCGCGGGAAGCTTGTCGTCCAGGAAATCCGTCGTCACCCAGCCCGACCGGAATCCGTTGTCGCTCAGCAGCTCTCGCAGGAACCCGATATTGGTGCGCACGCCCTCGACACCGAATTCACCCAGGGCGATGTGGGCCTTGCGCACCGCCGCGGGCCAGGACGTTCCGCGCACGTGGGTGATCACCTTGGCCAGCAGCGAGTCGTAGCGCGGGCTGGTGACCAGGCCCGGCCGGCCGTAGGTGTCGACGCGCACGCCGGGGCCGCTCGGCGGCGAGAACACCGTCAGCGTGCCCGCCGCCGGGACCACCGAGCCGTCGGCGGCGAAGGTTTCCGTGTTGACCCGGGCCTGGATCGCGATGCCGCGGCGGGCGGCCGGCTCGCCGATCACTTCGCTTCCGTCCGAGGCGATCCCGGCGGGAAGCCCGAGTTCGTAGTACGACGCGCCGCCGGCGATGGCCAGCTGTACGGCCACCAGGTCCACCCCGGTGGTTTCCTCGGTGACCGGGTGCTCGACCTGGATGCGCGGGTTGACCTCGAGGAAGACGAAGCTGTCCCCGGCGACCAGGAATTCGACGGTGGCCACACCGTGCAGGCCCACCCTGGCGCACAGCCGCGCCGCGGCCTGATGCAGGGAGCGGCGCAACGCGTCCGAAAGGCCTTGCGCGGGTGCGATTTCGACGAGCTTCTGGTAGCGCCGCTGGACGCTGCAGTCGCGGTCACCGAGGGCCAACGCGCGCGTCTGGTGCCCGGCCGGGGCTCCCACGACCTGCACCTCGATGTGCCGCGCGGCGTCGAGGACGGCCTCGGCGAACAGCGCGGGGTCCCCGAAGCCGAGTTGCGCCTCCGCCGCGCACTGTTGGTAGGCGTGCTCGATCTCGTCGGCGCCGCTCACCTTCCGCATTCCCCGGCCCCCGCCGCCGGCGAGGGCCTTGATCATGACGGCGCCGCCCTGCTCGGCGAAAAACGCCTTGACGTCCTCGACGCTGCTGGGCCCCTGGGTTGCCGGCAGCACCGGCACGCCCGCGGCGATCGCGGCGGCCCGGGCCGACGACTTGTCGCCGACCAGCTCGAGCACGTCGGCGCCCGGACCGACGAACGCGTATCCGCCGGCCGCGCAGCCGCGCGCGAATTCGGCGTTCTCGGAGAGGAACCCGTAACCCGGGTGGACCAGCTCGGCGCCGGACTGCTTGGCCGCGGCGAGCAGTTCGGGCTGGTCCAGGTAGGCCGCCGGCCCGGCGCCCGGCAGGACGATCGCCTCGTCGGCGGCGTGGACGTGGGGGCTCTCGGCGTCGTCTTCGGCGTAGACGGCCACGGTCCGGAGGCCCAGTTCCGTTGCAGTGCGGATGATTCGGAGGGCGATCTCGCCGCGGTTGGCGATCAGCAGGGTGGCGCTCATCGGAGCGGGTCGCCCCATTTTACCTCGCCGCGCAGCTTGCCCTTGAGCAGTTTGCCGCCGGCGTTGCGGGGCAGCGCTTCGGTCGCCACGGTGACGTACTGCGGGATTTTGTAGTCGGCCAGCCGGCCGCGGCAGTGGTCGAGAACGGCGCGCACGTCGATCTCGCCCTCGGCGGCGAAGAGGACCGCGCCCACCTTTTCGCCCATCACGTCGTCGGGCACCGCCAGCACGCAGGCGTCGGCGACGTTCGGCGCCGACAACAGCGCCGCCTCGACCTCGACGCTGGAGACGTTCTCGCCGCCCCGGTTGATGATGTCCTTGAGCCGATCGACGATGTGCACCCGCCCCGCGTCGTCGACGCGCACCACGTCGCCGGTGTGCAGCCAGCCCTCCGCGAACGTGGTCCTGTTGGCGTCCGGCCGATTCCAGTAGCCCGCCGTGACGTTGGCGCCACGCGTGACCAGCTCCCCCACACCCGGATCGTCGCCGCCGAACGGGACGAGGCCGAGGTCCACCGAGGGGACGGCGTACCCGACGGAGTCGGCGTGCTCGACGGCGTCGCGGTCCGGCAGGACGGTCATCAGCGAGGCGGTCTCGGTCATGCCGTACCCGTTGAACACCGTCGCCTGCGGAAACGCCTCCTTCACCGCCCCCACCAGCGAGGGCGCGATGGGCGCGCCCCCATAGCCGACCCAGCGCACCGCGGACACGTCCGCCCCCGCAAATGCCTTGTGCCGCAACATCAGGGCATAGATCGCCGGCACCGTCACCATCACGGAGATGCGTTCGGCGGCCAGCGTCGCGACCAATTCGTCGAGGTTGAGCGCGGGCATGATCACCGACGCTCCGCCGAGGCGCGCGGCAGCCAAAAGCTGTGAATTACAACCGGTTACATGGAACAGCGGCACCGAGATGAGGGTGCGCATTTCCTCGCCGAGGTCCCTCGGCTGCTCGAGGCAGCGGATCGCGTTCTCGGTGTTGGTGACGAACGCCTCGTGGGTCGTCGGGACACCCTTCGGGTGCCCGGTGGTGCCCGAGGTGTAGAAGAGGGCGGCAATATCGAGGGGTCCGAGCCCGTGGGTCACGTAGGGATCGCCGTCGGGCAATGGCGCGTCCGGCGCCAGGTCCATCCGCGCGCCCGAGTCGGACATGACGAACTCGACCTCCGGTTGCGCCGAGCGCGTATTGACCGCGACCGCAACGCCACCGGCCATCACGGTGCCCCAGAACGCGAGCACCCAATTGATGCCGGCCGGGTACCGTACGGCGACGCGATCGCCCGGGCTCAGGCCGTCCGCCCGAAGGCCGCCGGCCACCCGCGCCGCGCGCTCCCACAGCTGCCGGTAGGTCAATCGGCCGGCACCGAGCGCTGTCAATTCGACCACGGCCTCGGATCCTGGGCGGTTGTCGACCTGCTCGGCGAGCATGTCCAGCAGGGTGGCGGGCAGGCGCTCGTAGCGCGGGACACCGTCGGCGCCGCGGGACACGCCGGTCGTCGGGAATGGGTTGTGCGTGCGCGGAATTTCGATCACTGGAGGCATGCCCGGTCCTTAGTTATCCTCCTGTCCTATCGTGATAGCGGTGACCATCGAGGATTCCGCCATCATGCCCGAGGCGTTCTTCGCTGTCGATGGCGACTCCTATCTGCCCGGCCCGCTCACGCAAGGACCCTGGGGCGCGGCGCTGGGAGGTCAAAACGTCGGCGGCCTGCTGGCGTTTGGCATCGAGCGATCCGGGATCGACCCCGACCTTCAGCCCGCGCGCATCACGGTCGACCTGCTGCGACCGGTTTTACCCCAACCGGTGCGGATCGAGACCTCGGTGCAGCGCGAAGGCCGGCGCATCAAACTCGTCGACGCCGCGCTGCTGCAGGACGGGCGAACCGTCGCGCGGGCCAGTGCGCTGTTCCTGCGACGGGGCGAGCACCCCGACGGCGAGGTGTGGTCCGGCCCCGTCGAGATGCCGCCGCCGCCGGCCGAATCCGACGGCTTCCCGGCCGACATGCCGTTCCTCATCTGGGGATACGGGGCCACGCTCGCGGGCAGCCCCGGCATCGCGGCGGGCGAGTGGGAGCAGGCCCATTCCCAGAAGTTCGCCTGGACGAGGCTGTTTCGCCCGATGGTGCAAGGCTATCCGCTCACGCCGTTCACCCGCCTGGCGTTCGTTGGCGACATCACCAGTTCGCTGACCCATTGGGGCACTGGGGGTTTGCGCTACATCAACGCCGATTACACCGTCACCGCGAGCCGCCTGCCGGACGGCGAGTTCCTCGGGCTGGCGGCCCAGAGCCATTACGGCACCGCGGGTGTGGCCACGGGCAGCGCGATACTGTTCGACCGGCACGGGCCGATCGGCTCCAGCACCGCGCTGGCCCTGGCCCAACCCGCGGACGCGTTCCAACCGACCTACACGTAGGGCACCTTTGGCCGTTTCCGTGGGAAACATGGCACGGCCTGACGGCTCGGATGAAGCGGCGCCGGCGTTTCATTGGCTATGCCCACTGCGATTTCGCCCGACGGCACCGTGATCGGTTACGACTCCGTCGGCGCCGGCCCGCCCCTGCTGCTGGTGCACGGCAGCACCGGCACGCGCTCCCGGTGGTCGTCGGTGACGCCGCGATTGGCGCAGCGCTACACCGTCCACGCGATGGACCGCCGCGGCCGGGGGCTCAGCGCGGCCGAGGCCGGACCGTACAGCCTGAAACGGGAAGCCGAGGATGTGGCGGCCGTCGCCGAGGCCGTCGGCGGCGACGTCTACGCCGTCGGGCATTCCTACGGGGCGTTGGCGGTCCTGGAAGCCGCCCTGATCACAGCCGCATTTCGGCGGATCGTGCTGTACGAGCCGCCGATGCCGTCACCGGGCCACAAGGTGAGCGCGCCGGACGTCTGCGCGCGCATCAAGGCGATGTCCGACCCCCGCCAGATACTCCACGCCTTCTACCGTGAAACCCTGCACCTGGCTCCTTCGGCCGTCGAAGACCTGTCGCACCGTGAGCTTGCCTACCTTGCCGATTCGATCGGGCACACCGCGGCGCGGGAGCTCGAGGTGGCCAGTTCCTACCGGGCAACCGGGCGGCTCGCCGGCATCAGCGTGCCCGTCCGGATATTGTTCGGCACCGAGAGCCCGGCGTATTTCCGTGTGGCCGCCGAGGCCCTCGCCACCCGAATCCCGGGCGCCACGACCGTCGCGCTGCGCGGCCAGGGACATCAGGCGATCGACTACGACCCATGCCAATTCGCGTGTGCAGTAATGGAATTCGACAATCCGGATGTCTACTCCATCAGGGTGGCAGCGAGCGTGCCGCCGAGCTCGTAGGCCCGTTCGCGCACGGCGCCGTCGACGGCACCGACGACCTCGAGCACGTCGGCGGCCTGGCTCAGCGAGAGCCCGGTCGCCAACTTGGCGACGGCGGCCGCGGCACCGACGGTGTCGTTATTGCCGTGCACCCAAAGGCCGTACGGTCGGCCGGAAACGTGGTCGAGGCTCGGGTAGTAGACGGTGTCGAAAAAGTACTTGAGCGCGCCGGACATGTAGCCGAAGTTAGCCGTCGTGCCAAAGAGGTAGCCGTCGGCGTCGAGCATGTCCGGCAGGGTCGCCGCCAGCGCCGGCCGGCAAACCACGTCCACACCAGTGATCTCCGGATCGTTGGCGCCGGCGAGCACCGCCTCCAGCAGTTCGCGGGTGCTCGGCGACGGCGTGTGGTGCACGATCAACAACGTCTTGCTCATCGGCCGGCCTGCAGTTCCAGCGCCGTCTTCATGGCCTCTCGCGCGCGGCGGCGGTCCCCCGCGTAGTCGTAGGCCCGCGCCAGCCGATACCAGCGCCGCCAGTCGTCGGGTTCGGCCTCGACCTCCGTGCGCACGGTGGCGAACAGCGCGTCGGCCGCGCCCCGCTCGATGCGGCCGGATGGGCGCCGCGGCAGCGCGCTGGTGTCGAGTTCCATTCCGTCGGCAGCGATCAGGCGCGCGAGCCGCTGGTGGGCGAACCCGGCCCGCAGCGTGGCGATCATCGCCCACAGCCCGATGACCGGCATGATCAGCAGCGCCGCGCCGAGCCCCGCATCGGCGGGCCGGCCGGACCCGATCATCGCGACGGCCAGGCGGCCCAGCAGCACGAAGTACACCAGCATCGCCACGCACAGGAACGCGATGAGCAGCTGGATGTACAGCGTGCGTCCGGTCATGTGAGGTTCAGCAGGGGCTCGAGGCCCACGGTGAGGCCGGGGCGCTCCCTGATCCGCCGCACGGCCAGCAGCACGCCCGGCACGAACGACGTGCGGTCCAGGCTGTCGTGCCGGATGGTCAGCGTCTCCCCCTCGGTGCCGAACAGGATCTCCTGATGGGCGACGAGCCCGGCCAGCCGCACGGAGTGCACCGGTATCCCCTCGACGTCCGCGCCGCGCGCACCGGGCAGGCTGCTGCTGGTGGCATCGGGGTTGGGCGGCAAGCCCTTTCGGGACTCGGCGATGAGTTTCGCCGTGCGCGCGGCGGTGCCCGACGGGGCGTCGGCCTTGTGCGGGTGGTGCAGCTCGATCACCTCGGCCGAGTCGAAGAAGGGCGCGGCCTGCTTCGCGAAATGCATCGACAGCACGGCCCCGATCGCGAAGTTCGGCGCGATCAACACGCTCGTGTCGGGTTTGTCGCCGAGCCACGACTGCACCTGCTCGAGGCGCTCCTGGGTGAACCCCGTGGTCCCGACCACGGCGTGAATTCCGTTGTGGATCAAAAACTCTAGGTTACCCATCACCACGTCGGGGTGGGTGAAGTCGATGACCACCTCGGTGTCGCCGTCGGTCAGCAGGCTCAGCGCATCACCGGCGTCCACCTCCGCCGACAGGGTCAGATCGTCGGCGGCCTGCACGGCCGCCACCATCGTCGACCCGACTTTGCCCTTCGCCCCCAGCACGCCTACCCGCATGGCCTTCACCCTAGCCCCGGCCAAATCTGCGCCCTGGCGTGCGTCGAGTTATCAGCTGTGGACGATCAGGCCCGCTTCGGCGTAGGGAGCGGGGTTTCCGGGATCGTTGATCGTGATGTACAGGTCGCCTCCCGTCGGCATAACGAAGCCGACGAATCCATGCGCGGTCTGGCCGTCGTGAAGGCCGCCCTCTTGCAGCGGGGGCATCTTGTTGAGCCTCTGATAGTCGACCGCCAACGTTGCCGGCTGGGGCGCATCGTCGGGATGGGTCCATGGCTGATTGCCGCCGCCGTAGCTGGCGAACATATACCTGTGGTCGAACTGGAAGAACATGTGGGACGTCGCGGTGATAGTCAGTTCCACCACGTTGCATGCGGAGCCAGGCGTCGGAGCCGCAAAATGAGAGGCGCACCCCGGCGGCAACCATGTTGCGCTGTTGGCGGTGATGTCGGCGGTGGCGCCGTTGGCGGCCCGCGCGTGCACGGGCGCGCCCATCTGACCGACCGGGAATGGTGGACTCTCGGACGTGGAATCGGCCGAACTGGAGGGACACGGGCAAGCGGCGATGACCACGGCGACCGCGGCTGCGGCATTTACAAATCCCGCGCGCACCACGCGAGCATACCCCGCAGCGCTGCCGGGAAAAACGCTGAATTCCTCTGATGCGCGTCAAACCGATCCCGGGCTCGCCCCGATTGCCGAACTGGCGGGAAGACCTTCTTCGACGTCTGGCGCATTCGCCGAATTTCCATCAAGATATGAGCGTTCCAATTTGGGCGAACCTAAAAAAAGGAGAGGAACCATGGCGGCACAGAGGCGCTCTGGCCGGTTCGTGAGTTTGGCGGCAATAACTGGCCCACTTGTGGCCGCCGGCGTCGTGTGGGCCGGTCCGGCTCAGGCCGACCCGATCTCCTACCTCAACGACCTGCACAACGCCGGGATCCAGGACTTCGCCGGCGGCGATCCGGCGCTGTTGCTGACGGGACAGCGGCTGTGCCAGCAACTTTCGTACGGCGTTCCGCCCGCGCAGCTGCAGGCCATGGCCCTGCAGAAGTCCGATACCGACCTGGGCCCCAACGGGCTGAACCCCGCGCAGGCGGACCTCCTCGTTTACTGGGCGCAACGCGATCTGTGCCCGAGCGCCTGACATTTCCTTCGGAAATGGCGCTATCCACAGTTCGGAATTGATCCACAGGCAGGGCCCTCGGTAGTGGCCGTGCCCGGCTCCGCGGCATAGCATTCGAACATCGGTTCGGTTACTTTCCGGCCGACCTCATCGCCGCGCTGGAAGCGCCGCACGCGGCCACGGAGAGGTGAGTCTTCCTGTCTATGGCAGTGAACCTTCGGTATCTATCCGTGGCGATGGTTCTTGCGCGGAATCCGAAGGCTGCGATGGTTTTACCTTGCTAGCCGGCTGCGCACTGGCTACAGCTGCTCGCGCGTCTTTGCTTTCGCCCGCCCCTTGGGATTGGGCAACGCCGAGGAACCATGCCAAGGTGACGCGCGTCCACAGGTAGCAGTAAAGGAACGCAACGAGCGCGGCCGTCAGGCACATTGCGACACCGATAGCGCCACGTGCCTCCGATGAAATTCCATTTGTGTCGGTTGGCGAACCAAGCATCGGCGCTAAAGTACGCCCGAGTGCGGCAAACGCAGGTCGGATATTGGCTATCTGCACCAGCGACACACCAACGAGGATCTTGGTCAACCAGTCGGAAATCTGCTCCAAGTTGGTATTGGCAAGGTAGCGCGTGTACGTCCCGTCGGCCTGTAAGTTTGGCGCTTGCAGCGCACGCGGTATGCCGAAGATAAATCCCAAGACGGCCCCCACAGCGCCCGCGGCCGTTGTCATGATGGCCGCTGCAAATCCGATGGTGAAGCGCTCGCCGACACCGGAACCCAGCGAAAAGCCCAGGGCAACGCACGCCGCCGCGTAGAAGGAGACGAATAGAAGAGCGTACTCAAACAACAGAGAGGCAAAACCGCGCGGACTCTCTGGCGGGGCATCACCGCGAATAGTCCTTGCCATACGGCCAAAAGGTCTGAACACCCGCCAACGTAATCCGCCGTCGCTCTTGTCGTCCGGCTTTTTACCGGTGGATGAGTCGTCGCCCATGCCAATATCAAACCGGATGTCGGGCCTCGGCACCACCGAATTCAATTAAGGTGCAAACTTGCGCTGACGGACCGACATAGCAAATAGGGCTGCAGGACCGGCAAGGACGACGCCGCACCAGTTGCGGCTCAAATTCCCGCCCGACCACAAGCTCGTCGAAAACGGTTGGTGCACCGGGAAGCTCCCCAACGGCGGCACCGAATGGATCCCGAGGAGGCATTCAGACCGCGGCGCGCGCATCAACGACTACCACCACCCCGAACGCCTCCGGGACCCGTGACCCGCCCGGCTACGTCCTGAACCGCCCGGCGAACCCGCGCAGCGGCAGATCGGCGCTGGTGATGAGTCCGGGGCGCGCCGCCACCACCGACTTGATCGACCGCAGGGCGGGCATGCCCGTGACGGTCATGCCGATGGAGGCGAAGTTGTCCGGGTTGGACAGGTCCACCCCGGGCTTGGGGAAGATCATGTGCTTGTTGTAGACGCACGGGTCGCCTTTGATCTGAGTGATGTAGCAGCCCTTGATATTCCAGCTTGGGTCGGTGTGCGGGGTCATCTGCCACTCCAGGTGAGTCTCGACGCGCGGCACCCCGTCCACCATGCCCTGGTACTTGATGTAGTTGCCGCCCAGCGAGCCCTTGGGCAGCGTGTACCAGCCCAGGTCGACGTCCTTGGTGCAGGCGCCGAGCTCGTAGCTGAACTTCACCTCGTCCAGCGGCAGGTCGAAGCAGTCGGCCATCATCAGCACGCTGTCGGCGAAGACGCGGGTGTACTTCTCCAGCTTCGACGGGATCGACGGATCGTCGACCGGCTGGCCGTAGCCCACCTCGAGCCAGGTGTCCTTGGAGTGGTGGCACGACACGTCGACGGACTCGATGGTGGTGACGTTCTCGATGTCGGCCACGTCGGCCGAGCACACCACGCCGAGGATCTGGTTCAGGCCCGGGTTCATGCCGGTGCCGTAGAACGTCGCGCCGCCCTTCTCGCACGCCTCGGCCAGCAGCTGGGTCACCGGCTTGCCCGACGGGTGCGGGTGGTTCGTGTCGCGGTGCCAGCCGGTGATCCAGTCCGCGGTGGTGACGATATTGATGCCCGCCTCAAGCACTTTGACATAGAGGTCCTCGTCGGGGAACACGCCGTGAAACGTCAGCACGTCCGGCCTGGCCGCGATGATCTCCTCGACGGTGCCGGTGGCCGTCACGCCGTTGGGCGCCGTGCCCGCGAGCTCGCCGGCGTCGCGGCCGATCTTCTCCGGCGAATAGCAGTGCAGGCCAATGAGTTCCAGGTCCGGCTGGGTGGCGATGCGCCTGATCATCTCGGACCCGACGTTTCCGGTCGCCACCTGGAAGACGCGGATCGGTCGCGCGGGTGCGTTCATGTGAAGTTCAGCCTTTCTGGGATGTCTCGTAGAACTGCTTGGCCCACTTGCGGATCGCGGTGAACCCCTCGTACTCGTCGGGGGCCAGCGCGGGCGGGTCGGAGTAGCGCTGGTGCTGCCAGATCTCGATGTCCTGTTCGAACTGGCGGATCACTTCCCGCCCGAATTCGGCCGCCCTCGACTCGGCCCGTGCCGGATCCTTGCCCGGCGAGCGCCCGATGTAGACCATGAACCGGACGTCGGAGGTGGATTCGTCGACGGGGGTGACGGCGGAGATGGTGCGGTTGTCGACCATGCCCCAGCTCTTGGTCACCGCGACGCCCAAACCGCCGTTGATCGCCTCCACGCCGCTGTTGACGTCCTCGATCCGCTGCCCGTCGTCGCCCTCGAACGTGATGGTGAAGTCGACGAAGGACACCGCGTCGGCGAAGTCGTGGCGGGTGAACACCGGCACGATCGGCGTGTTGTGCACAAACTTGAAATGCGCGAAGTCCACGCCGTTTTCGAGCACGTACTGCGGGTGCAGCTCCAGGCCCGGGCGGTACAGCCGCTGCTGGGGGTAGTAGTCGTCGACGCCGCGGCCGTCGTCGAAGGAGGCGAACACGTCGGGCACGTCGAAGAAGGGTTCGCGGCGCTCGACGTCGTGCCAGATGTAGACGGACTGGTTGCGCTCCACCACGGGGTAGGTGTGGATCCGCCTGCCGCGGTTGGGTCGATCCTGATACGGGATGCAGACGTTGCGCCCCTGGGCGCTCCACTGCCAGCCGTGGAACGGACACTGCAGCACCTCGCCGACGACCTTGCCGCCGTAGCCCAGGTGCGCGCCGAGGTGCTCGCAGTAGGCGTTCATCACGGTGAGGGCGCCGGACTCGGCGCGCCAGGCGACCATCTCCTGGTCGAAGTACTTCATCTTGTGCACATCGCCGACGGCGATCTCGTCGGACCAGGCGACCTGGAACCATCCGGTCGGCTTCATCGACAGCGGCGGCTTAGCCATAGAATCATCGTACCCTCTATGAAAATGTTAGGCTAGACGGGTGACCGAAAGCCAGGTCGCCGCGCGGCGCCCCAACCGGCGGGGCAGCGCGACGCGCGAGAGCATGCTCGAGGCCGCGCTGAAGTCGCTGGCCTCGGGCGAGCCGGGGTCGGTGTCGGCCAACCGCATCGCCAAGGACATCGGCGCCACCTGGGGCGCGGTGCAATACCAGTTCGGCGACACCGACGGCTTCTGGGCGGCCGTGCTGCACCGCACCGCCGAGCGGCGCGCCGCCACGTTCTCGACGCTGTCAGGGCCGGTACGCCCTGACGCCCCGCTGCGCGAGCGCGTCGGCGCCATCATCGACACCCTGTACCGCGGCCTGGCGTCGGCGGATTCCCGCGCGATCGAAAACCTGCGCGCCGCGCTCCCCCGCGACCCCCGCGAGCTCGAACGCCTCTACCCGCGCACGGCCGCCGAGCTGTTCTCCTGGGGCAAGAGCTGGCTCGAGACGTGCCAGAACGCCTTCGCCGGCCTGGATGTCGACCCGGACCGGGTGCGTGAAGTCGCCGCGCTCATTCCCGGCGCGATGCGCGGCCTGGTGTCGGAGCGGCAGCTCGGCTCGTACGCCGACCTGGACATGGCCCGACGGGGGCTCACCAACGCGCTGGCCGCCTATCTGGAGCGACGGCCCCAGCCCTGACCCTTAGCCTTGACCTGTGGAGGCCCTCGACATCCGGATCCGGGAAGCCACGCCGGACGATTTCGCCGACGTCGCCGACATGCACTATCCGGTGTGGCGGCGCTCCTGGGCCGGAATACTGACGCCGCCGCTGCTCGACATCCTGGGTCCGCCGAAGCGCTGGGTCGCCGAGATCTATCCCCACACGCTCAACCGCGACGGCTGGCGGATGTGGGTCGCCGAATTCGGCGGCCGGACACTGGGCGTCGCCATCTTCGGGCCGGACCCCGACGAACGGGGCGCCGTCCAGATCGACGCGCTCTACATCGCGGACGAAAGCCAGCGGCACGGCATCGGCGGCCGCCTGCTCGACGAAATACTGCGCGCGCACCCGTCCGGCGACGTGATCCTGTGGGCCGCGGTGCAGAACGACAAGGCGCGCCGCTTCTACGAGAAGAACAACTTTCGCGTCGACGGCCGCACCCTCGACTGGGAGCCGCTACCCGGCATCAAGGTGGCCCACGTGGGCTACCGGCTCACGCGTCGATGACCAGCCGGTCGCCGCTGGCCCGCGACACGCAGACCACCATTTCGTCGTCGCCGACCGCGACGCGGCCGCGGTGATCGACCTGCCCGCCAAGCACTTTGACCTTGCACGTCCCGCAGAAGCCCTGCTGGCACGAGTACGGCGTGGTCGGATCGAGATCACGCATGACGTCGAGCGCCGAACGGTTCGCCGGCACGCTGAGTACCTGTCCCGAGCGAGCCAGCTCCAGCTCGAACGGAACGCCGTCGACCACCGGCGGCGGGCTGAACCGCTCGTAATGCAAGGGCGCGTCGGCGAATTCGTTGCGCGCCACCCGCACCGCCTCCAGCATGGGCGTCGGTCCGCACACGTACACCGCGGTCGTCGGACCGGCGCCGGCGAGCAGGTCGTCGACACCCGCGAGGCGGCCGTGTTCGTCGTCGGCCCAGACCGTCAGCCGGTTCCCGGCCACTGAGGAGACCTCGTCCAGGAACGGCATGTACTCGCGGCTGCTTCCGGCATAGACTGCGCGCCAATCGATTCCGCGCTGGGACGCCGCTTGCATCATCGGCAGGATGGGCGTCACCCCGATGCCGCCGATGACGAACAGCACGTCGCGCTCGGCGGTGCCGAGGTAGAACGCGTTGCGCGGGCCCTCGAAGACTAACGTGTCCCCTACCCCGAAAGCCTCGTGTATCTCGATGGAACCGCCTCCGCCGTCGGCGATCCGGCGCGCGGCGATGCGGTAGTCGGTGCGGCGCCCGGGCGGGCCGCACAGCGAGTACTGCCGGCGCCGGCCCGAGGGCAAGTGCACGTCGATGTGCCCGCCGGGTGTCCACGACGGGAGCAATCCGCCGTCCGGGTCGGCCAGCGTCAGCGCGACGACGTCGGGGGTGACGAGTTCGCGCTTGGTGATCACCGCGCGCAGGGCCCGCGGCACCGGCTTGACCCGCGACGGCTGCCACCGCGAGATCGCGGCGAATCCCCCGAACCACAGGCGCACGCCCCACAGCATCGTGCCGAGGCGGTCGCGGTTGCGCCGGCCGTACAGGTCGACCGGCCTGCTTCCCCAAATGCTTTCCGGCACGGCGAAATCCCTAACGCTGCCGGATGTCGAAGCGTGCGAACGCCCGCAGCGCCGAGGGGCTGATGCGCCGCAGCGCGTAGCCGATCCGCGATTCCGCGGCGATCGGCAGCACGGCGGGGCCGGTCTGGACGGCCCTGACGATCGCCTTGGCCACGGCCTCCGGTGTGTAGTTGCGGCGCCGGTACGCGTTGTCGGCCTTTTCCCGGGCGCGCTCCTGTTGTTCGGCGGTCATGCCGGCGTAGACGGTGCTCTTGGCGATGTTGGTGTTGACGAATCCCGGGCACGCGGCCGTGACGGAGATGCCCTCGTCGGCGAGGTCGGCCCGCAGCGATTCGCTGAACGCCAGCACCGCCGCCTTGGTGGTGCCGTAGGCGACCATGGATTTCGACGGGATGAACGCCGCCGCCGAGGCCACGTTGATGATCGTGCCGCCCTCGCCACGATCGACCATCTGCTCCGCGAACGCCCGGCTGCCGCAGATGACGCCGCGGACGTTGACGCCCAGGATGTCGTTCCAGTTCGCCGAGCTCGTCTCCAGGAACCGGCCCGCCATCCCGATGCCGGCGTTGTTCACCAGGATGTCGACCACGCCGTGTTCGTTAAGCACTTGCGCGGCAAGGTTATTCATCGCGGACTCGTCGCTGACGTCGACCTGGTACACCGCGGCCTCGGCGCACGCCGCGCGCACGGCGTCCGCGCTGTCGTTGGCGGCGGCCTGGTCGCGATCGACGATCACCACCTTGCGGGCGCCGCGCCGGGCCAGCTCCACCGCGGTGGCCCGGCCGATGCCCGCGCCCGCGCCGGTGACCAGCGCGAGCTTGCCGGCGACCTCGCGCGGCCCGCCGCGCACCCCCGACTCGTTCACGCCGCTGACGGTTTGGTCGACCCACTCGGCGGTACGCCGCGCGATCACCTCGGGTCGCGACGTCACCACCCAGTGGCCGCCCTCGATCGGAATCACCCGGCCCGCATCGGGTATGGCGCCGGTGAAGCGTTGCACCGCGGGCGTCACGAAGATGTCCTTGCGCGGCACCAGGGTCTGGACGGCGACGGTGGTCTTCGGCAGCTCCGGGCCGGGCCGCAACATCGGCCCGGGCATGTTGGCGCGGTACAGGCCCAGCCCATTGACGTAGTCGGCGATGGACCGCGGCGGCCGCTCGTGCCGGCTGCGCGTGCTCGTCCGGCCGATGCGCTCAAGGGCCTCATGGACTTTCACGCCGAGCCGGGAGCGGAACGCCAGCTCCGGCAGGCCGGGACACAGGAAGAAGGCGATGTACAGCGATCCCAGCAGCTGCCGGGCGACCTGGCCGACGGCCCGGGGCGTCCGCGCCGAGCGCAGGAACCGCCCCGCGTAGCGCAGGTGCGGGCCCGAAATCGACGTGAACGACGCGACTTTGCCCATCACCGAGTCGTCGGTGACGGCGGCCCAGGCCTGGATCGAGCCCCAGTCGTGGGCCAGCAGGTGCACCGGCCCGACGCCCAGGCTGTCGATCACCGCGCCGATGTCGGACACCAGCTGGGGGAAGGCGTAGCCGGATCGCTTTGCGGGGCGGGATGATTCGCCGGCGCCGCGGACGTCGTAGGCCACCACGTTGTAGCGGCCGGGGTAGGGCTCGTCGAGCTCGCGCGCCACGCCGTCCCAGAGGTGGTGGTTGTCGGGCCAGCCGTGAATCGCCAGGATGGTCGGGCGCGCCGCGTCGACCTCGGTGTAGCGGTGCACCGCCAGGGTGACGCCGTCGGAGGCGGTGACGTTCGAGGTCGCGGCCATGGGTCAGTGCGACGCCCGCGCGGCCGGCGAGAGCGCCAGGTAGTCGACGGCCGCCTCCAGCCCGCCCAGCTGGGACGGGTGGAATCCCGGGCGGTAGTAGTCGGCGACCACCCGCACGAAGCGCAGCGGCCCGGGCACCAACCCGCGGCGCGCCGCGCGGAGGTACTCCCACCAGTGCGGCTTGGTTCCCGGCGGCAGGTGCGGGTCGACCGAGTACAGGAAGCGGACCCCGCGGACCCAGAACAACAGCATCGCCGGCGTCACGACCAGTTGGGCGCGCACTCGGCGTAAATAGCCGGCGCGCAGGTGCTTCATGGTGTCGAAGGCGACGGCCTTGTGCTCGACTTCCTCGGCGCCGTGCCAGCGCAGCATGTCCAGCATCACCGGGTCGGTGCCGATGGCGTCGTGGGCGGGCGCGCCGAGCACCCACTCGCCCAGGATGGCGGTGTAGTGCTCGACCGCCGACACGATCGAAACCTGCTCCAAAAGCCAGCTGTGCCGGCGTCGTCGGCCCCACCCGGGCTTGGGGCCGAGCAGCTTCTCGAACAGCCACCTGATCTGGTCGGTGTACGGGGTGAGGTCGACGCCCTGCGCGGCGAAGTGGGCGAGCACCTTCGAGTGGGCCTGTGAGTGCATGGCCTCCTGGCCGATGAATCCCTGCACGTCCAGGCGCAGCTGGTCGTCCTTGATCAGCGGCAGCGCCTGCTTGAACACGTCGACGAAGAACTCCTCGCCGGCGGGCAGCAGCAGGTGCAGGACGTTGAGGACGTGGGTGGCGAACGGCTCGCCGGGCACGTAGTGGAACGGCAACTGTGCCCAGTCGAACTCCACGTCGCGCGCCTCGAGGACCAGGCGTTCGTGGTCGAGCGAGGCGTCGTGCGGGCCGGCGGCCTGGTCGTCGACGGTGAACATCGCAGGCAAGTATAGTGACGCGACCCAGCTATGCGAAACCGCCGGTACCGGGTTTATCCTGCCGCGACGCGCCGGCGCAGGTCGTACTGTGCGGGATCGGTGTGCGCCAGCATGGCGCGATGTTCGCCCGGCGTGAGGGGCCACACCTCGGGCACCCCGTCCTTGTTCAGGTACCAGCTGTTGCAGCCGGTGGTCCACACGGTGTCCGGCATCGCGGCCCGCAGCTGCGCGTTGTAGCGCTCGGTCGCCGAGGCCGTCGGCTCCACCGTGTCGAATTCGCCTCGGCGCCAACGCTCGATCCAGCCCAGGATGTGCTCGGCCTGGTGTTCGGCGACGGAGGTGAGCGAGTGGTTCCCCACCGGGCTGTGCGGGCCCAGCATCATGAAGAAGTTCGGGAAGCCCGCCAGCGCGACGGTTTGGTAGGCCCGCGGGCCGTCGCGCCAGACGTCGTTGGCCGCGATGCCGTCGCGGCCGATCAGCTCCATCGGCCGGAAGAAAGCGTGTGTGTCGAATCCGGTGGCCAGCACGATGATGTCCGTCTCGTGCAGCGCACCGTCGTCGGTGACGATGCCCCGCCGCTCCACGTGGTCGATGCCGGCGGTGACCAGCTCGACGTCGTCGCGCTGCATGGCCCGGTAGAAGCCGTTCGACATCACGAGTCGTTTGCAGGCCGGCGTGTAGTCGGGCGTCAGGGCCCGGCGCAACCGCGGGTCACGCACCTCCCAGAGGCTGGCGCGGCACAGCGCAGCCATGATCCTTCGACGCAGGCCCGGTTTGGTCAGTCCCACCGAGAAGAAGTCGTACGCGAGGCTGTATCCCCAGTACGCGAGCCCGTCGAGCCACGGGATCTTGCGGCGGGTGATTGCGGTGAACCTGCTGTAGCGGGGATTGGCCAGCCGTAGCACCCATTGCGCGGTGCGCTGGAACATCAACAGCTTGCTCGCCACGCCGGCAAGGCCGCAGACGAGCTGGACGCCGGTGGATCCGTTGCCGATCACCGCGATTCGGCGGCCCCGCAAGTCGACGGAATGATCCCAGCGCGCCGAGTGGAAGACGGGGCCGTCGAAGTCGTCCAGACCCGCGATCGACGGCATCCGGGGATGGTGCAGCACGCCGGTGGCCGAGATCAGGAAATCCACGCTCGATTCCTCGCCGGCGTCGGTGCGCAGCACCCAGCGGCCGTCGGTGAATCGGGCGTGGGTGATCTCGGTGCCGAACCGGATGCGGTCGCGGAGTCCGAACCGGTCGGCGATGCCACGGAAGTACTCCTGGATTTCGCTGCCCGGCGAGAAGAGATGCGACCAGTCCGGGTTGCGCGCGAACGAATACTGGTAGACGCGCGAGGGGATGTCGCAGACCAGACCGGGATAGGTGTTTTCCCGCCAGGTGCCACCCACCTCGTGGGCCTTCTCGTAGATGGTGATGTCGCGAATGCCGCTGCGCAGCAACGCGATTGCGACGCACAGGCCGGACATTCCGGCCCCCACGATCGCTACCGCGGGATCGCGCTTCATCCGCCGATCATAAGGCTAAATCGGTGCCGCACCACGAAGATGTTCGAAAATCAGCGACGTCTGGGTGCCCGCGACGTCGGCGTCGGCGTTGAGGTTTTCGACGACGAACGAGCGGAGGTCCTCGGTGTCGCGGGCGGCGACGTGCAGGATGAAATCGTCTGCGCCGGCGAGGAAATAGACGTCCATGACCTGGCGCCGGGTGCGGATCTGTTGGATGAAGCTGCGGATCTTGCCGCGCGCGTTGGAGTGCAGGGTGACCGAGATCATCGCCTGCAGCGGCAACCCGACGGCGACCGGATCCACGTCGGCGTAGAACCCGCGGATGACGCCGAGGTCCACCAGCCGCCGAACCCGGCCGTGACACGTCGACGGCGCGATCCCGACCGCCTCGGCGAGCGCGTTGTTGGTGATGCGCGCGTCGGCGTGCAGCAGGGTCAGGATCCTGCGGTCCACCGCGTCGAGGTCGGCGGGTCGAACATCCTTCGGCGGGTCGGCGGACCGGCCCTTCCGCTCGGGAGATAGATCGGGCACGACACGACTCTACAGAATTATCGTCAGCATGTTTGCTGAGCATTCGAACTTTCTTCACACTTGACGCATGCGCGTCGGGATCCCCACCGAGACCAAAACCAACGAATTCAGGGTGGCCATCACGCCGGCCGGTGTCGCGGAATTGACCCGCCGCGGCCACGACGTCCTCGTCCAGTCCGGCGCCGGCGAGGGGTCGGCGATCCCCGACGCGGAATTCAAGGCCGCGGGCGCCGAGCTGGCCAGCGCCGCCGAACAGGTGTGGGCCGACGCGGACCTGCTGCTCAAGGTCAAGGAGCCGATACCGGCCGAATATGGGCTGCTGCGCCGCGGCCAGGTCCTGTTCACGTACCTGCATCTGGCGGCGTCGCGCGCGTGCACCGACGCCCTATTGGCCGCCGGCGCAACCTCGATCGCCTACGAGACGGTCCAGACCGCCGACGGCGCGCTCCCCTTGCTGGCCCCGATGAGCGAGGTCGCCGGCCGGCTCTCCGCCCAGGTCGGGGCCTATCACCTGATGCGCACCAAGGGCGGCCGCGGCGTGCTGATGGGCGGGGTGCCGGGAGTCAAGCCCGCCGACGTTGTGGTGATCGGCGCCGGCACGGCCGGCTACAACGCCGCGCGGGTCGCGAGCGGCATGGGCGCGACCGTCATGGTGTTCGACGTCAACATCGCCAAGCTTCGGCTGCTGGACGCGGAGTTCGCGGGCCGTGTCGGCACCCGGTACTCGTCGGCCTACGAGCTCGAGGGCGCCGTCAAGCGCGCCGACCTGGTGATCGGCGCCGTCCTGGTGCCGGGCGCCAAGGCGCCGACGTTGATCTCGAATTCCCTTGTCGCGCAGATGAAGCCGGGCGCGGTGCTGGTGGACATCTCGATCGACCAGGGCGGCTGCTTCGAGGATTCCCGGCCCACCACGCACGACGATCCGACGTTCGCCGTGCACGACACCCTGTTCTACTGCGTGGCGAACATGCCCAGCGCGGTGCCCAAGACGTCGACCGTCGCGCTGACCAACGCGACGATGCCCTACGTGCTGCGGCTCGCCGAGGCCGGCTGGCGGGCGGCGTGCCGGTCCGATCCCGCTCTGGCCAAAGGGCTTTCGACGCACGACGGGATGTTGCTGTCCGAGCGGGTGGCCACCGACCTGGGCCTGCCGCACACCGACCCGGCGAGCGCGCTAAACGTCGAGGCCGGCGACGATGTCGGCCACCGGCCCCGGTCGGGCCTCACCGAATGACGTTCCCGCCCAGAGGGTCATCCCGTCCGGGTCCTCCCGTTCGCTCGCGGCTTCCCGGATCGGCAAAGTCATCTGGTTGACCTCGGGGTAGCCGAGCGGGGCGACCGTGTCCAGGCGCCGGATGAAGTCGTTTTCCAGGCTGCGCGCGTAGCGGCCCGAGAACGCGCGCGAGACGATGGTCTTGCCGAAAAGCTGGTTCTTCATGGCGGTGCGGTGGGCCTGGCTGGTGCCGGCCTCGTTGGACAGCAGCAGCGCGGTGCCGACCTGGGCGGCCACCGCGCCCCGGCGCAACACGCCCGCGACGTCCTCGGCCGTGCCCAGCCCGCCCGCCGCGATGATCGGGATGTCGCGGTGCGCCCGGTGGATCCGATCGATCAGCTGGTGCAGCGACTCGGTGCCCGGTTCCATGTCCGGCGCGAAGGTGCCACGGTGCCCGCCCGCGTCGGGCCCCTGCACCACCAGACTGTCCGCGCCCGCGGCGACGGCGATCCCGGCCTCGTAGAGCGATGTCACCGTGACCATCACCAACAACCCCTGCGCGCTGAGGCGCCGGATCACGTCGGGCGGCGGCACGCCGAAGGTGAAGGAGACCAACTCGGGGTGGACGTCGGACACCACCTCGAGCTTGCGCTCCCAGTCGTCGTCGTCACCGAACTCGGGCCGGCCCACCTCGCACTGGTAGTGGTCGGCGATGTTTTCGAGTTCCTCGGCGTAATAGTCCAGCGCGATCCAGTCGGCGACGCTGGGCTGGGGCACCAACAGGTTCACGCCGAGCGGGCCCGTCGTCATGGCGCGCGCGGCGGCGATGTCCTCGGCCAGCCGCTCGGCGCTCACGTACGCGGCGGGGATGAATCCGAGCCCGCCGGCGTTGGATACCGCAGCCGCCAGCGCCGGGGTCCCGGGGCCGCCGGCCATGGGCGCACCCACGATGGGCACCGCGATATCCCAAAAGCCCAGAACCATGCGGTTAAGATACCATCGCCCGAAGTTGTTGGGGCAGCGATCGTTTCGATGCGTACGGACCCAGAACGGCGGCGCCGTAGCGCTTGCCCAGCAGGCGTCGGGCCACCGCGTTGACCTCCTCGACGGTCACCGCGTCGATCTGCTGCAGGGTGTGTTCGATGCTGCGGTGTTTGCCGTAGTTCAGCTCGCTGCGGCCGATGCGGCTCATCCGCGAACCGGAGTCCTCCAGCCCCAGGACCAGCCCGCCGCGCAGGGAACCCTTGGCGATGCGGCATTCCGCCTCGGTGATGCCGTCGCGCGCCACCGCCTCGAGCACCTCGCTGGTCACCTGCATGACGTCGGTGAAACGCTCGGGCAGGCACGCGGCGTACACGGACAGCGAGCCGCTGTCGGCGAAGATGTCCACCGCCGAGTAGACCGAATAGGCCAGCCCGCGCAGCTCCCGGACCTGCTGGAACAGCCGCGAGCTCAGGCCGCCGCCCAGCGCGGTGTGCAGCACCGACAGCGCCCAGCGATGCTCCCAGCTACGGCCGGGCGTACGGACGCCCAGCGACACGTGGGTCTGCTCGGCATCCCGGTTGACCAGCGTCAGCCCGGGTTGTCCGGCGACCCGCCCGGCGCCCTTGCGGGGAGCGATCGGCTGGCGCCCGCGGACCAGGTGCGGCCCGAAATGCTCGCGCACCAACGCGACCACCTGGTCGTGGTCGACGTTGCCGGCGACCGCGACGACCATCCGTTCGGGCGTGTAGCGCCGCACATGAAACGAATGCAGCTGGCCCCGCGTCATCGCCGAAACCGAACGCGCCGTGCCGATCACGGGCCGGCCCACGGGGTGGTCACCGAAGAGCGCCGACAGGAAGATGTCGCCCAGCGCGTCCTCGGGGTCGTCGTCGCGCATGGCGATCTCCTCGAGGACGACGTCGCGTTCCAGTTCCACGTCCTCGGCGGCGCAGCGGCCGTTGAGCACCACGTCGGCGACCAGGTCGATCGCCAGCTCCAGGTCGCTGTCGAGCACGTGCGCGTAGTAGCAGGTGTGCTCCCGGGAGGTGAACGCGTTCAGCTCGCCGCCGACGGCGTCCATCGCCTGGGCGATGTCCACGGCGGTGCGGGTCGGGGTCGACTTGAACAGCAGGTGCTCGAGGAAGTGCGCCGCCCCGGCCACGGTGGTGCCCTCGTCGCGCGATCCGACGCCGACCCACACCCCGACCGAGGCCGAGCGCACCGCGGGCAGGTGCTCGGTGACCACGCGCAGGCCGCCGGGCAGTGTGGTGCGGCGGACGGCCTTGTGGTCGGCGTTCATCTCGGCGATCTGCGTGCCGCGACGCAGGGACGCCGCGGAATCAGCTGCTTGCTGTCGCGGCATCGGCCGGTTCGGGCGTGACGGACGGCGTCTCCGCTGATTCCTCTTCGTCCACCAGGACCAGCGAGATCTTGCCCCGCTTGTCGATGTCGGCGATCTCCACCCGCAGCTTGTCGCCGACGTTCACCACGTCCTCGACCTTCGCGATGCGCTTGCCCCGGCCGAGCTTGGAGATGTGCACCAGGCCGTCGCGGCCGGGCAGCAGCGACACGAACGCGCCGAAATCCGTTGTCTTGACCACGGTTCCGAGGAACCGCTCGCCCACGGTCGGCAGCTGCGGGTTGGCGATGGCGTTGATCCGGTCGATCGCGGCCTGCGCCGAGGGTCCGTCGGTGGCGCCGACGAACACGGTGCCGTCGTCCTCGATCGAGATCTGCGCGCCGGTCTCCTCGGTGATGGCGTTGATGACCTTGCCCTTGGGGCCGATGACCTCGCCGATCTTGTCGACCGGGACCTTGATGGTGGTCACCCGCGGCGCGTACGGGCTCATCTCGTCGGGCGCGTCGATGGCCTCGGCCATCACCTCGAGGATGGTCAGGCGCGCGTCCTTGGCCTGCGCCAGCGCGCCCGCCAGCACCTGCGACGGGATGCCGTCGAGCTTGGTGTCCAGCTGCAGCGCGGTGACGAAGTCCTTGGTGCCGGCGCACTTGAAGTCCATGTCGCCGAACGCGTCCTCGGCGCCGAGGATGTCGGTCAGCGTGACGTAGCGGGTCTCACCGTCGACGTCGTCGGACACCAGGCCCATCGCGATCCCGGCCACCGGCGCCTTGAGCGGCACCCCGGCGTTGAGCAGCGCCAGCGTGGACGCGCAGACCGACCCCATCGAGGTCGAGCCGTTGGAGCCCAGAGCTTCCGACACCTGGCGGATGGCGTACGGGAACTCCTCGACGCTGGGCAGCACCGGGATCAGGGCCCGCTCGGCCAGCGCGCCGTGCCCGATCTCGCGCCGCTTGGGCGAACCGACCCGGCCGGTCTCGCCGGTGGAGAACGGCGGGAAGTTGTAGTGGTGCATGTAGCGCTTGGACGTTTCCGGTCCCAGCGAGTCGATCTGCTGGGCCATCTTGACCATGTCCAGCGTGGTGACACCCAGGATCTGGGTCTCGCCGCGCTCGAACAGCGCGCTGCCGTGCGCCCGCGGAACGACGGCGACCTCGGCCGACAGCGCGCGGATGTCGGTGATGCCGCGGCCGTCGATGCGGAAGTGGTCGGTCAGGATGCGCTGGCGCACCAGCTTCTTGGTCAGCGAGCGGAACGCGGCGCTGACCTCCTTTTCGCGGCCCTCGTAGGTTTCGGCGAGCCGCTGGGCAACCTCGGCCTTCAGCTCGTCGGTGCGCGCGTCGCGCTCGGCCTTGCCGCCGATGGTCAGCGCGGCGGCCAGCTCGTCGGTGGCCACCGAGGCGACCGAGTAGTACACGTCGTCGCCGTAGTCGGGGAACACCGGGTACTCGCCGGTGGGCTTGGCGGCGGCGTCGGCCAGCTCCTGCTGGGCGGTGCACAGCGCGGCGATGAACGGCTTGGCCGCCTCCAGGCCTTGCGCCACAACGGTTTCCGTCGGCGCCTGGGCGCCGCCGTCGACGAGCGCGATGACGTGCTCGGTGGCCTCGGCCTCGACCATCATGATCGCCACATCACCGTCCACCTTGCGGCCGGCCACGACCATGTCGAACACGGCCCGCTCGAGCTGCTCGACGGTGGGGAACGCGACCCAGGTGCCGTCGATCAGCGCGACCCGGACACCGCCGACGGGGCCGGAGAACGGCAGGCCGGCCAGCTGGGTCGAGGCCGACGCGGCGTTGATCGCCAGCACGTCGTACAGGTCGTTGGGGTCCAGGCTCAGGATCGTCACGACCACCTGGATCTCGTTGCGCAGGCCGTTGACGAACGACGGGCGCAACGGGCGGTCGATGAGCCGGCAGGTCAGGATCGCGTCGGTGGACGGGCGGCCCTCACGGCGGAAGAACGAGCCGGGGATGCGGCCCGCGGCATACATCCGCTCCTCGACGTCGACGGTGAGCGGGAAGAAGTCGAAGTGCTCCTTGGGGCTCTTGCTGGCGGTGGTCGCCGAGAGCAGCATGTTCTCGTCGTCCAGGTAAGCGACCACGGCGCCGGCGGCCTGCTGGGCCAACCGACCGGTCTCGAAACGTACGGTGCGGGTGCCGAAGCTCCCGTTGTCGATGGTGGCGGTCGCCTCGTACACGCCTTCTTCAATTTCAGCTACAGACATGGGTGTCCGTATGGCCTCTCTGGGTATTGAGCTGTTTCGCGTCGTCACGCGCGAGTAACCCGAGAGCTTCCCTAGAAGGAAGAAGTCTGAATGCGGCTACGGCCATCGATCGAAGCGGCCGACCTACCCCAGATCCGGAGAGCCCGGCAGCCACTACCGAAGACCGCCCGATGCAGACCGGGCTGCTCCCTTGTGACTTGCTGGAACGGCCTACGCGGATCTGCGCAAACCGCACCGTTTGCTCGGGCCGAACCGGCCCAGAACGCTCCTACTCTACACGGGCGAACTTGGCCGGCCAGCCCCACTGGCGATTTGCCAGGGGTCAGCGACGCAGGCCCAGGCGCTCGACGAGCGAGCGGTAGCGCTCCACGTCGATCTGGGACACGTACTTGAGCAGCCGGCGGCGCCGGCCGACCAGCAGCAGCAGTCCGCGCCGCGAGTGGTGGTCGTGCTTGTGCACCTTGAGGTGCTCGGTCAAATCGGCGATCCGCCTGGTCAGCAGCGCGACCTGGGCCTCGGGGGACCCGGTGTCGGTCTCGTGCAGGCCGTAGGAGGTCAGGATCTCCTTTTTTTGCTCGGCTGTTAGCGCCACGAAAATATCTCCATCAATTGGTCCGCGATCATTGCGATTCAAGGCGCGGCCACCGCGAACCGCAGCACGCGCCGATGTCGTCAGGCAGTTTAGCAGCGGGTCGGCGCCGGATCCGAATCGTCAACCGGCGGACAGCAGGTTGCGGGCCCGCTCGGTGTCCTCCCCCATCGCGGCGACGAGGCCCTTGACCGTGTCGAACTTGCGCTGTCCGCGGATGCGGGCGACGAAGTCCAGGGCCACGTGCTGTCCGTACAGGTCGGCCGCGGTGTCCAGGACGAACGCCTCGACGGTGCGGGTACGCCCCGAGAAGGTGGGATTGGTGCCGATCGACACCG
>NZ_LZKR01000028.1 GCF_001672915.1 Mycobacterium sp. 1245805.9
ATCGTGTCCACGCTGATCTACGGGGTGCTCTTCGGGATCGCCTACGCCATCACCCTGCTGGGCGGCGGCCTGGGCGGCCCCCGCCGGGTTACGGCGGACCCCCGCCACCGCCGCCGGGTTACGGCGCGCCCCCCGCCGGCTACGCGCCGCAGCCCGGCTACGGCGGCGTCCCCGCCGGTCCGCCGGCCTTCAGCGTCGGCGAGGCGTTCAGCTGGTCCTGGGGCAAGTTCACCCAGAACGCCATGCCGCTGATCGTGTCCACGCTGATCTACGGGGTGCTCTTCGGGATCGCCTACGCCATCACCCTGCTGGGCGGCGGCCTGGGCGGGACGACCACAACGACGAGCTCCGACGGGTACACCACCACGACGACCGACATCGGCGCCGGCGGGCTGGCCGCCATGGTCGTGGGCTACATCCTGCTCTACGCGATCGGCATCTTCGCCGGATCCGCTTTCATTTCCGGGATCCTCGAGATCGCCGACGGACGGCAGGTCGGCATCGGCTCGTTCTTCAAGCCACGCAGCCTCGTCCAGGTGCTCCTCGCGTCGATCCTCATCGGCATCGCGACGTCGATCGGCTCGTTCTTGTGCGTGATTCCCGGCCTGATCGTGGGCATCTTCACGCAGTTCGCCATCCCGTTCGTGATCGACCGGTCGCAGAACGCCATCGACGGCATCAAGTCCAGCTTCTCGGTGGTCTCCTCGAACTTCGTCAACGCGCTGCTGGTCTGGCTGATCGGGGTGGCGGCGGTGACGGTCGGCTTCCTGGCGTGCGGTGTGGGCGCGCTCGTCGGGGTGCCGGTCGCGGCGCTGATCGGGATCTACGGCTACCGCAAGCTCTCCGGGGGCCAGGTCGTACCGCTGGAGCAGCAGGGCGGCGGCTACCAGGCGGGACCTCCGCCGCCGGGTTACCCGGCCTGACGCCGGGGAACCGTTCGCCCAAATCCCCTGCGCTGCGGGCTTGTCCCGCTTGTGATGCAATCAGCGGGTGAGCATCAAAGTTGCGCTGGAGCACCGCACCAGCTACACCTTTGACCGGCTGGTCCGGGTTTATCCGCACGTGGTGCGGCTGCGCCCCGCCCCCCACTCCCGCACGGCCATCGACGCCTATTCGCTGCGCGTCGAGCCGGGCGAGCACTTCATCAACTGGCAGCAGGACGCGGTCGGCAATTTCCTTGCCCGGCTGGTGTTCCCGAACCCGATGAGCCGGCTGACCATCACCGTCGGGCTCATCGCCGACCTCAAGGTGATCAACCCGTTCGACTTCTTCATCGAGGACTGGGCCGAGACCTGGCCCGCCGGCCGGTGGACCTATCCCAAGGCGCTGGAAGAAGACCTCAGGCCGTACCTGCGGCCCGTCGACGAGGACGGCGAGGGATCGGGCCCCGGGGAGCTGGTGCAGGCCTGGGTGGGCAACTTCCGGGTGCCCGCGGGCACCCGCACCATCGACTTCCTGGTCGCGCTCAACCGCGCCATCAACGCCGACGTCGCCTACAGCCTGCGGATGGAACCCGGTGTGCAGACACCGGATTTCACGTTGCGTAACGGCGTGGGCTCGTGCCGGGACTCGGCGTGGCTGCTGGTGTCGATCCTGCGCCAGCTGGGGCTGGCGGCCCGGTTCGTGTCGGGCTACCTGGTGCAGCTGGCCTCCGACGTCGAGGCGCTCGACGGGCCGTCCGGGCCCGCCGCCGACTTCACCGACCTGCACGCGTGGACCGAG
This sequence comes from Mycobacterium sp. 1245805.9, assembly GCF_001672915.1. Lineage (GTDB taxonomy): Bacteria > Actinomycetota > Actinomycetes > Mycobacteriales > Mycobacteriaceae > Mycobacterium. Next base: position 1,723 of record NZ_LZKR01000028.1, read on the forward strand.
GTGTACATCCCCGGCGCGGGGTGGATCGGGCTGGACCCGACGTCGGGGCTGTTCGCCGGCGAGGGCCACATCCCGCTGGCCGCCACGCCGCACCCGGCGAGCGCGGCGCCCATCAGCGGCGGCACCGAGCCCTGCGAATCGGTCCTGGAGTTCTCCAACACCGTCACCCGCGTCCACGAGGATCCGCGCGTCACGCTGCCCTACACCGACCAGGCCTGGCGGACCATCTGCGATGTGGGGCGAAGCGTCGACGAGCGGCTGACCGCCGCCGACGTCCGGCTGACCGTGGGCGGGGAGCCGACGTTCGTGTCGGTCGACAACCAGGTCGACGAGGAGTGGACGACGGCCGCCGACGGCCCGCACAAGCGGCAGCGGGCCTCCGACCTGGCGGCGCGGCTGAAGTCGGTGTGGGCGCCGCATGGGCTGATCCAGCGCGGGCAGGGCCGGTGGTATCCCGGAGAACCGTTGCCGCGCTGGCAGATTGCGCTCTACTGGCGCACCGACGGGCGGCCGCTGTGGGCCGACGACGCGCTGCTGGCGGATCCATGGGGCGCCGCGCCGGGCCAGGTCGACAAGGAGGCGGCCTACGACGTGCTCGCCGAGGTCGCCGCCGGGTTCGGCCTGCCGGCCTCGCAGCTGCGGCCGGCCTACGAGGATCCGCTGGCCCGGCTGGCCGCCAAGGTGCGCAAGCCGCACGGCGAACCGGTGCCGACGGGCGACGACCTGGGCCCCGACGCCACCGGCGACACCGCCGACGAACGCGCCGCGCTGCTGGCGCGCCTGGACGAATCCACTACGGCCCCGGCCGCTTTCGTGTTGCCGCTGCACCGCCGCGACGACGAGCTGGGCTGGGCCAGCGCCGACTGGCGGCTGCGCCGCGGCCGCATCGTGCTGCTGGAGGGCGACTCCCCGGCCGGCCTGCGGCTGCCGTTGGACTCGATCAGCTGGCGCCCGCCCCGCGCCACGTTCGACGCGGATCCCCTGGCCGTCGCGCACGAACTGCCGGCGGAGCCCGAACCGGGCGACGCCGTCGTGACCGACCCCACCGGGGCCCCGCCGACCGCGATGGTCGCCGAGGTCCGCCGGGGGCAGCTGTACATCTTCGTGCCGCCCACCGAGGCGCTCGAGCACTTCGTCGACCTCGTCGCCCGGGTCGAGGCCGCCGCGGCCAAGGCGGACTGCCCGGTGGTGATCGAGGGCTACGGCCCACCGCCGGACCCGCGGCTGAAGTCGGTGACGATCACACCGGACCCCGGCGTCATCGAGGTCAACGTGCCGCCCACCTCCAGCTTCGCCGAGCAGACGCAGCTGCTGGAGACCCTGTACGAGCAGGCCCGCCTGGCCCGCCTGTCCACCGAGTCGTTCGACGTCGACGGCACGCACGGCGGCACCGGCGGCGGCAACCACATCACGCTGGGCGGCATCACGCCCGCGGACTCGCCGCTGCTGCGCCGCCCCGACCTGCTGGTCTCGCTGCTGACCTACTGGCAGCGGCACCCGTCGCTGTCCTACCTGTTCGCCGGGCGATTCGTGGGCACCACGTCGCAGGCGCCGCGGGTCGACGAGGGCCGCTCCGAGGCGCTGTACGAACTCGAGATCGCGTTCGCCGAGATCGCCCGCCTGTCGGCGGGCGGGGCCCCCAAGCCGTGGGTGACCGACCGCGCGCTGCGCCACCTGCTGACCGACATCACCGGCAACACGCATCGCGCCGAGTTCTGCATCGACAAGCTCTACAGCCCGGACAGCCCCCGCGGCCGGCTCGGCCTGCTGGAGCTGCGCGGCTTCGAGATGCCGCCGCACCTGCGGATGGCCATGGTGCAGTCGCTGCTGGTGCGTTCGCTGGTGGCGTGGTTCTGGGACGAACCGCTGCGCGCCCCGCTGATCCGGCACGGCGCCAACCTGCACGGGCGATACCTGTTGCCGCACTTCCTGATTCACGACATCGCCGACGTGGCCGCCGACCTGCGCGCGCACGGCGTGCCCTTCGAGACCAGCTGGCTGGACCCGTTCACCGAGTTCCGCTTCCCGCGCATCGGCACCGCCGTCTTCGACGGCGTGGAGATCGAGCTGCGCGGGGCGATCGAACCGTGGAACACCCTCGGCGAGGAGTCCACCGCCACCGGCACGGCCCGCTACGTCGACTCGTCGATCGAGCGCATCCAGATCCGCATCATCGGCGCGGACCGGCACCGCTACGTGGTGACGGCCAACGGCTACCCGGTGCCGCTGCTGGCCACCGACAACCCCGACATCCACGTGGGCGGCGTGCGGTTCAAGGCGTGGCAGCCGCCCAGCGCGCTGCACCCGACCATCACCACCGACGTGCCGCTGCAGTTCGAGCTGGTCGACCTCACCACCGGGACGTCGCGCGGCGGCTGCACCTACCACGTCGCGCATCCCGGCGGCCGCGCCTACGACGAGCCCCCGGTCAACGCCGTCGAGGCCGAGTCGCGCCGCGCCCGCCGCTTCGAGGCGACCGGCTTCACCCCGGGCAAGCTCGACCTCGCCGCGATCAAGGAGCGGCAGGCCAGGATTCTCACCGACATCGGCGCGCCGGGCATCCTCGACCTGCGGCGCGTGCGTACCGTTCAGCAGTAAATGTCGTCCCTCGAAGTCCCGCCCGCGCACTACGATGCCGACCGGCTGCTGGCCGGATACCGGACCGCGCGGGCCCAGGAAGCGCTCTTCGACCTGCGGCACGGCCCCGGGGTCGGTTACGACGAGTTCGTCGACCGCGACGGTAACGTGCGCCCGGCGTGGTCCGAGCTCGCCGATGCGATCGCGGAGCGCGGCCGGGCCGGGCTGAACCGGCTGCGCTCGGTGGTGGACAGCCTGATCGACAACGACGGGATCACCTACACCGAGGTCGATCCCGATCACGGCGGGGTGGAGCCCCGGCCCTGGAACCTGGACACCCTGCCGATCGTGCTGTCCGCGGCCGACTGGGACGTGCTGGAGGCCGGGCTGGTGCAGCGCTCGCGCCTGCTCGACGCCGTGCTGGCCGACCTGTACGGGCCCCGCGCCCTGCTCACCGAGGGCATCCTGCCGCCGCAGCTGGTGTTCGGCCACCCCGGTTACGTGCGGCCCGCCAACGGCATCGAGGTGCCCGGGCACCACCAGCTGTTCATGCACGCCTGCGACGTCAGCCGGGTGCCGGACGGCGGCTTCCACGTCAACGCCGACTGGACGCAGGCGCCGTCGGGCGCGGGCTACGCGCTGGCCGACAGGCGCGTTGTGGCGCACTCGATTCCGGACCTCTACGAGCGGATCGCGCCGCGGGCGACGACGCCGTTCGCGCAGGCGCGGCGCCGCGCGGTCATCGACGCCGCGCCCGACGTCGCCCAGGACCCGGTGGTCGTGGTGCTGTCCCCCGGCATCTACTCGGAGACCGCGTTCGACCAGGCGTACCTGGCCACCCTGCTGGGCTTCCCGCTGGTGGAAAGCGCCGACCTGGTGGTGCGCGACGGCAAGCTGTGGATGCGCTCGCTGGGCACGCTGAAACGCGTCGACGTGGTGCTGCGCCGGGTCGACGCCGAGTACACCGACCCGCTGGACCTGCGCGCTGACTCCCGCCTCGGCGTGGTCGGGCTGGTGGAGGCGCAGCACCGCGGGACGGTGACCGTGGTCAACACGTTGGGCAGCGGCATCCTGGAAAGCCCTGGGCTGCTTCGGTTTTTGCCGCAGCTGGCGGAGCGGCTCATCGACGAGGAGCCGCTGCTGCAGACCGCGCCGGTCTACTGGGGCGGCGTGGCCGCCGAACGCTCGCACCTGCTGGCCAACCTGTCGTCGCTGCTGATCAAGTCCACCGTCGGCGGGAAAACCTATGTGGGGCCGACGCTTTCGTCCGCGCAGCTGGCCCGGCTGGCCGTGTGCATCGAGCACATGCCGTGGCACTGGGTCGGCCAGGAGCTGCCGCAGTTCTCGTCGGCGCCCTCCGATCACACCGGCGTGTTGTCGTCGGCCGGCGTGGGCATGCGGCTGTTCACGGTCGCCCAGCGCGGCGGCTACGCGCCGATGATCGGCGGCGCTGGTTATGTGCTGGCCCCGGGGCCCGCCGCGTACACGCTGAAAACCGTTGCGGCTAAAGATGTCTGGGTGCGCCCGACCGAGCGGGCGCGGGCCGAGACGGTGACGCTGCCGTCGCCGCCGGAACCCGCGAAGACGGCCGCGGGCACCTGGGGGGTCAGCTCGCCGCGCGTGCTGTCCGACCTGTTCTGGATGGGGCGCTACGGCGAGCGCGCCGAGGAGATGGCCCGGCTGCTCATCGTCGCCCGCGACCGCTTCCACGTCTACCGGCACCAGCAGCACACCGAGGAAAGCGAGTGCGTGCCGGTGCTGATGGCCGCGCTGGGCCGGATCACCGGCAGCGACACCAGCGCGGGCTACGGCCACACCGACGATCACGCGGAGATGATCGCCGTCGCCCCCTCGATGCTGTGGTCGCTGACCCTGGACCCCAACCAGCCCGGGTCGCTGGTGGGTTCGGTCGACGGGCTGGGGCTGGCCGCCCGGGCGGTGCGCGACCAGTTGTCCAACGACACGTGGACGGTGCTGGCCGGGGTGGAGCGTGCGATGGCGTTTCGATCCGAGCCGCCCGACTCACTCGCCGAGGCCGACGCCCTGCTCGCGTCGGCCCAGGCGCACACGCTGGCCGGGATGCTGACGCTGGCCGGGGTGGCGAGCGAGTCGATGGTGCGCGACGTGGGCTGGACGATGATGGACATCGGCAAGCGCATCGAACGCGGCCTGTGGCTGACCGCCCTGTTGCGGGCCACGCTGACCACCGTGCGCCGCGCGGCCGCCGAGCAGACGATCATCGAGGCGACGCTGGTGGCGTGCGAATCGTCGGTCATCTACCGGCGCCGCACCGTGGGCAAGGTCAGCGTCGCCGCCGTGGCCGAGCTGATGCTGTTCGACCCCACCAACCCGCGCTCGCTGCTGTACCAGCTGGAGCGGCTGCGGACCAACCTCAAGGACCTGCCCAGCTCGTCGGGGTCGTCGCGCCCGGAGCGGTTGGTGGACGAGATCAGCACGCTGCTGCGCCGCTCGCACCCCGAGGAGCTGGAGGAGATCACCGACGGCAGCCGCGCGCAGCTGGCCGAACTGCTCGACGCGATCCACGCCGAGCTGCGCAACCTGGCCGAGGTGATCACCGAGACGCAACTGCGGTTGCCCGGCGGGTTCCAGCCGCTGTGGGGCCCCGACGAGCGACGGGTGATGCCGGCTTAAGCCTGGTCCGATGGTGGCGACCCGTCCCCCAGCTTCGCGGGGGTGCCCCCAGCGCCCGGCTACGCCGCGCTTGCGATCGCCACTAGCCGGCCACCGCCGCGGGCCCGCGCGACTCCGAGCTCACCTCGTCGATCGCGTCGTGGATGAACTGCATCTTGTCCAGGACGGCGACCGGCAGCACGAACGGGTACAGGTCGTCGTGGCCCATCGAGCGGTTCACCATGTTCAGCGACCACGACAGCGGCAGCCACAGCTCGATGATGTTGGGAAAGGCGCTGGGCCCCAGGTTCGGCCGGTCGAAGGTGGCCGACGCCGGCGCCAGCCCGCACCACGCCGACGTGTCCAGCGTGTCCCGGATGTGCAGGTAGTGGGCGAACGTCTCGGCCCAGTCCTCGGCGGGATGCATGGTCGCGTACGACGAGACGAAGCTCTCCTGCCAGCCCTCCGGCGCGCCGTCGCGGTAGTGCCGGTCGAGCGCCTCCTGGTAATCCGCGTCGGGATCGCCGAACAGCTCGTTGAACCGCGCCAGGTTGGCTTGCGACGGGCTGATCAGCCGGTAGAAGTAGTAGTGCCCGACCTCGTGGCGGAAGTGGCCCAGCAGGGTCCGGTACGGCTCGTCCATCTCGACCCGCAGCTGCTCGCGGTGCACGTCGTCGCCCTCGGCCAGATCCAGTGTGATGACGCCGTCTTCGTGGCCGGTGAACACCTTCTCGTGCGCGCTCGACAGCAGCCGAAAGCCCAGCCCGTAGTCGGGGTCGCGGTCGCGTCCGATGATCGGCAGCTTCAGCTCGTGCAGCTCGGCGATCAGCCGCCGCTTGGCCGCCTCGGTGCGGCCGTCGGCGGCCAGCCCGTCGGTGTCGTTGTCGTTGGGCCGCTCCAGCGTCAGCGCGCACGACGTGCACAGGCCGCCGGCGTCGTTGCGCGGAACCAGCCAATTGCATTGTGCGAGATGCATATTCGCGCACAGCTGGTAGTCGTCGGCGTCGACGGCGCCGGCGTGCTCGCTGTCGTCGCCCCGGGTGATCACCAGCAGGGCCATCTGCTCGAGGGAGAAGCCGAGCGCGCTGCCGCACGACAGGCATTCGGAGTTCTCGAACGCCAGGCGCTGGCCGCAGTTGGGACAGTGAAAATCACGCATGCAACACGTCACCTCCAAAAGGAACGACGTCGACCGCGACGTCGATCACGCTTTGCTCGGAGTTGGTGTAGATGATGCCGCGCACCGGCGGCACGTCGGCGTAGTCGCGCCCGCGACCCACGATGATGTAGCGCTCGTCCACCAGCTGGTCGTTGGTGGGATCCAGGCCCAGCCACTCGAACCGGCCGGGCTCCTGCGGGGTCCACACCCCCGCCCAGGCGTGCGTCGCGTCGATGCCGATCATCCGATCCTTTCCCGGTGGCGGGTCGGTGGCCAGATAACCGGACACGTAGCTGGCCGCCAAACCGTTGGCTCGCAGGCAGGCGATCGCCAGCCTCGCAAAGTCCTGACATACCCCTTCCCGGGCCGCCAGAACCTCGTTGACCCCGGTGGAAATCGTCGTCGACCCCGAGCGGTAGGTGAAGTCGGTGAAGATCCGCGACGCAAGGTCGCGCATCACCTCCACCAGCGGGCGCCCCGGCTCGAAGCTCGGGGCGGCGTAGTCGCGGACCGCGTCGGTGATCTCCGGCGGGTCCAGGTCCAGGGTGAACTCGGTCGCGAGCGCTCCCCGGCGCCCGGCCGGCCGGGCGGCCTCCCACGGCTGCACCGCCGGCCCGCTGGTGTAGCGCTCCGGGGGCGGCGGATACACGTCGACGATGGAGTCGCCGGTGATCGTCAGGGACTGGTGCGGCTCGGTGACGTGGAAGTAGGAACTGATGTTGCCGTAGCTGTCGCTGCTGGTGGAGCTGTCGGCGGGGGCGGGGTCGATGGTCAGCCGGTGTGCGACGCACCGCTGCCGCGCGGAGTCCCGCGGCGTGAGGAAGGCGCGGCCATAAGAGCTGGTCACGACGTCGGAGTAGCGGTACTGGGTGCGGTGGGTGACCCGGTGCCGGCGGGCCTGTCCCTCCAAGACTTCTGACACAACGCTGATCCCATCACACCGCGTTTGCCGATCGCGAGCCAAGCGCGCCATATCGGGAGCACAATCGAAACGTGGCCACGTGGAACGACGTCGCCCGCATCGTTGGTGAACTGGCACTCACCTCCGAGCCGTCACCGCACGAGTGGCGGGTCGGCAAGAAGTTGCTGGCCTGGGAACGTCCGCTGCGCCCGTCGGATCGCGAGGCGCTGGCCGACAGTGGCGTGGAACCGCCGGAGGGCGACATCCTCGGGGTCCGGGTCTCCGACGAGGGCGTCAAGTTCGCGTTGATCGCCGACGAGCCGAGCGTCTACTTCACCACCCCGCACTTCGACGGCTACCCGGCGGTGCTGTTGCGGCTGGACGAGATCGCGCCGCGCGACCTGGCCGAGGTGATCACCGAGGCGTGGCTGACGCAGGCGCCGAAGAAGCTGGTGCAGGAGTTCCTGGCCGACTCGCTATGACCGCAGGTCGATGACCCGCTGCAGGTCGTCGACGCACGCCCGAACCACGTCGGCGCACACCACCTGGCTTTTCTCCCGGGCACCGGCTTGCAGCTGCGACGCGTGATGGCGCGCGGCCGCGGTGTAGGCGCACGCCCCGGCCGGGTCGGAGTCGGCCAGCGCCGTCGCGGCCGCCAGCACCAGCAGCGCGCGGTGCATGTCGTGCGGCGGCGCGGCCCGGCAGCCATCAGCGTCCGGCGCGACGACGCGGGCCAGTTCCAGCACCGAGCCGGCGAGCAGGGCCACGTGCACGGCCTGGTGATCGGCGGCCCGCACCGCGTAGCGCAGGCCCCAGCGCCGCGGCGCGACGCTCACGACCTGACGGGCGGTGGTGCGCGCCTCGACGAGCCCGCCGAGCTGCGCGTGCACCCGGTCGACGGCCGACAGCGGCCAGTCGGGCGGGGCCTCCCGGCGGCCGACGGCGAAGTCCGCGGCGCGCGTCAGGACGCCCTGCAGCACGCCGAACACGCCGACGCGCGCGCTGCGCAGCACCTCTAGCGGGTCGGCCGGGAACAGCAGGACGGCGATGACGATGGCCACGCAACCACCGATCAGCGAGTCGAAGATCCGCTCCCAACCCACCCCGCTGCGATACAGGGCCAGCACCAGGATCGCCGACACGGCGGTCTGGTTGGCGAACATCATCCCCTGCCCGATACGGCCGTGACCGATGAACACCGCCGCGGACAGCGCCAGGAACGCGGCGATCCCGATCGCCAGGGCACCCGGCCCGAGCAGGCCCTGCACCGTGATGCCCACGCCGATGCCCAGCGTCACGCCGATCATCATCTGGATGGCGCGCTGCGCCCGCAGCACGTTGCTGATCGACAGCGACACGGCGGCGGCGATCGGCGCGAAGAACGGCTGCGGGTGGCTCAGCAGGTCGTGCGCGATGTACCAGGACAGGCCCGCGGCGACCGAGGTCTGCACGAGGATGAACCACAGCGCGCGCAGCCGTTTGAGGCCGGCGCGCGCTGCTCGATTCATCGCACGCCGAGTTAGGCCGGCTGCAACTCGAACAGCGGAATGACCCTGCTGGTCTTGGACTGGTACTCGGCGAAGCCGGGCGCCGCGGCCGCGACCTTCTCGAAGAGCGCGTCGCGCTCGGCCTTGGGCAGCTCGCGGGCGGTGACGTCGAACGCGTCAGTCCCGATCTCGACGCGCGCAGCCGGGTTGGCCCGCAGGTTGTGCACCCAGGCGGGGTCCTTGGGCGCGCCGGCGAACGAGCCGATGATGATCAGCTTGCCGTCGATGCGGAAATAGGCCAGCGGCGAGATCCGGGGCTGGCCGGACTTGGCGCCGGTCGTATGCAGCAGCAGCAGGTTGGCGCCCTCGAACTGGCCGCCGACCCTGCCCTCGTTGGAACGGAATTCGTCGATGATGCTGGTGTTGAACGCGTTGATGGTTGCCGTGTCTGGGATTTCGCTCATGCCCGGTCAACCTTCTCCGGCTTGGCGTCTATTCCGGACTCCTTGCGCTGCTGCGCGGTGATGGGCGCCGGCGCATCGGTCAGCGGGTCGACGCCGCCGCCGGTCTTGGGGAACGCGATCACCTCGCGGATCGAGTCGACCCCCGACAGCAGCGCGTTGATCCGGTCCCAGCCGAACGCGATGCCGCCGTGCGGCGGCGCGCCAAACATGAACGCCTCCAACAGGAATCCGAACTTCTCCTCGGCCTCGGCCTTGTCCAGGCCCATCACCGCGAACACTCGCTCCTGGATGTCGCGGCGGTGGATACGGATCGAGCCGCCGCCGATCTCGTTGCCGTTGCAGACGATGTCGTAGGCGTCGGCCAGCACGTTGCCGGGATCTGTGTCGACGACATCCTCGTATTCCGGCTTGGGCGAGGTGAACGCGTGGTGCACCGCGGTCCACGCGCCCGCGCCGACCGCCACGTCCCCGGCGGCGGTCGCGTCCTCGGCGGGCTCGAACAGCGGCGGGTCGACCACCCACACGAACGCCCACGCGCCGGGGTCGATGAGGCCCAGCCGCTTGGCGATCTCGCCGCGGGCCGCGCCCAACTCGGCCCGCGACGACTTCGCCGGGCCGGCCGAGAAGAAGATGCAGTCCCCCGGCTTGGCGCCCACGTGGCCGGCCAGGCCGGCGCGTTCGGCGTCGGACAGGTTCTTGGCCACCGGGCCGCCCAGCTCCCCGTCGTCGCCGACCAGCACGTAGGCCAGCCCGCGGTGCCCGCGCTGCTTGGCCCACTCCTGCCAGCCGTCCAGGGTGCGCCGCGGCTGGGAGGCCCCGCCGGGCATCACGACCGCGCCGACGTAGGGCGCCTGGAAGACGCGAAAGGTGGTGTCTTTGAAGAACTCTGCGCACTCGACGAGCTCCAGCCCGAACCGCAGGTCGGGCTTGTCCGAGCCGAATCGCCGCATGGCGTCGGCGTAGCTGATCCGCGGGATCGGCCTGGGGATCTGATAGCCGATCAGCCCCCACAGCGCGGCCAGGATCTCCTCGGAGACGGCGATGATGTCCTCGGCGTCGACGAAGCTCATCTCCAGGTCGAGCTGGGTGAACTCCGGCTGGCGGTCGGCGCGGAAATCCTCGTCGCGGTAGCAGCGGGCGATCTGGTAGTAACGCTCCATGCCGGCGACCATGAGCAGCTGCTTGAACAGCTGCGGGCTCTGCGGCAGCGCGTAGAACGAGCCCGGGTGCAGGCGCGCCGGCACCAGGAAGTCGCGCGCCCCCTCCGGCGTCGAGCGGGTGATGGTCGGCGTCTCGACCTCGACGAAGTCGTGCCGCGCCAGCACGTCGCGCGCGGCCGCATTGACCTTGGAGCGCAGCCGCATTGCCGCGGCCGGGCCGTCGCGGCGCAGGTCGAGGTAGCGGTATTTCAGCCGCAGCTCCTCGCCCGCGGGCTCGTCGAGCTGGAACGGCAGCGGCGCGCTCTCGCCCAGCACGGTCAGCGAGCTCGCGTTGACCTCGACCTCGCCCGTCGCGATCTCCGGGTTGGCGTTGCCCTCCGGCCGGATCTCCACGACCCCGGTCACCGCGATGCAGAACTCGGCGCGCAAGTGGTGCGCCTGGGCCAGCACGTCGGCGGCGCGGAACACCACCTGCGCGACGCCGGACGCGTCGCGCAGGTCGATGAAGATGACGCCGCCGTGATCGCGGCGCCGGGCCACCCAGCCGGCCAACGTCACCTGCTGGCCGGCGTCGCCGCTCCTCAGCGCACCGGCGGCATGGCTGCGCAGCACGAATTACTCCCCTTTTGCCCGATTTAAACGACTGCCCAGTCTAGAGTGCATGAGCGACGTCGCCGCGGACGGATCAGGAGTGCACATGACCACTTATGCGTTCGACCCGGAAATCGCCGCGGTGGTGCCGCTCCTGCCCGATCTGCCGGGCGAGGATCCGCTGGCCATCCGGGTGGCGCTGTCGGAGATGATCGCCCAGTTCCCGCCGCCGGACACGACCGGGGTGCAGATCGAGGACCGTCAAATCCCGGGCCGCGACGGCGATCCCGCGGTGCCGATCCGGATCTACCGGCCCGACCGGCGCAGCGCTCCGGCCGCGATCTACCACGTCCACGGCGGCGGGTTCATCGCCGGCGATCTGGACACCGAGCACGCGTCCAACGTCGCGCTGGCGCGCGAACTCGGGGTGGTCGTGGTGTCGGTCGACTACCGCCTCGCGCCGGAAACCCGGTTCCCCGGTGGGCTGGAAGACGTCTACGCCGGGCTGGTCTGGACGGCGGCGCACGCGGACGAATTGGGCATCGACCCGCGGCGCATCGCCATCCAGGGCACCAGCGCCGGGGGCGGGCTGGGCGCCGCGCTGGCGCTGTTGGCCCGCGACCGCGGCGGGCCGCACATCGCCTTCCAGTTCCTTTCCGTGCCCGAACTCGACGACCGGCTGGGCACCGCCAGCATGGTCGCGTTCACCGACACCCCGTTTTGGAGTCGCCCCCGGGCGATCGTCAGCTGGGACTGCTATCTGGGGCCCGGCCGCGCCGGCGGCGACGACGTATCGATCTACGCCGCGCCCGCCCGCGCCACCGACCTGGCCGGCCTGCCGCCCGCCTACGTGTCGGTCATGCACTTCGACCCGCTGCGCGACGAGGGCGTCGCCTACGCGCTGGCCATGCTCGCCGCGGGCGTGAGCGTCGAATTGCATTTGTTCCCCGGCACTTTCCACGGCTCGATGCTGATCCGCGACGCGGCGATCTCGAAGCGCGAGCAGGCGGAAACCGTCGCGGTGCTGCGCCAGGCGCTCGCGCTCTAGTAATTTCGGAGCTATCGCCACCAACTTCGCACTCGTCGGTCCCGGCGCCGTCGGCACGACGGTCGCCGCCCTGCTGCACAAGGCCGGGCATTCCGTGCTGGTGTGCGGCCGCACCCCCCTTCAAGCCATCGAGCTGCGGCCCGACGGCGCCGACCCGATCGTGGTGCCCGGCCCGGTGCGCACCGATCCCGACACGGTCGACGGGACCGTCGACGTGGTGATCCTGGCGGTCAAGGCCACCCAGAACGACGAGGCCGCCGGCTGGCTGGCCCGGCTCTGCGACGAACACACCGTCGTCGTGGTGCTGCAGAACGGCGTCGAGCAGGTCGAGCAGGTGCAGCCGCACTGCCCGTCGTCGCCGGTGGTCCCGGGGATCGTCTGGTACAGCGCCGAAACCCAGCCCGAAGGGTGGGTCCGGCTGCGCACCGAACCGCGGCTGGTGCTGCCGTCGGGACCCTCGGCGGAGACGGTGGCCGAGCTGCTGCGCGGCGCCGGCTGCCAGGTGGACTGCGACCCCGACTTCATCACCGCGGCCTGGCGCAAGCTGCTGGTCAACGCGCTGGCCGGGTTGATGGTGCTGACCGGGCGGCGATCCGGGATGTTCCACCGCGACGACGTCGCCGCGCTGTCGCTCCGCTACGTGGCCGAATGCCTGGCCGTCGCGCGCGCCGAGGGCGCCCGGCTGCCCGACGACGTGGTCGACGAGCTGGTCGATATGTTCCGCAAGGCGCCGGAGGACATGGGCACGTCGATGCTGGCCGACCGGGAAAACGGCCGGCGGCAGGAGTGGGACATCCGCAACGGCGTGATCGTCCGCAAGGCCCGCGGCCACAATCTGGCGACACCGATCAGCGACATCCTGGTGCCGCTGCTGGCAGCGGCGAGCGACGGCCCGGGCTGAGTCCGATGGCCCGCCTCCTCCTCGCGCCGCCGTGCGGCGCGCATCGTCACCGGGCTGAGTACGATGGCCCGCCTCCTCCTCGCGCCGCCGTGCGGCGCGCATCGTCACCGGGCTAGGTTAAAACCATGTTCCCTTGCGAGCGTGTCGACCTGGGCTTCATCGAGACCGCGCCGTTTCGGTTCCGCAACAGCGTCGACCTCGCGATCACGCCCGAGCAGCTGTTCGAGGTCCTCGGCGACGCCGAGTCCTGGCCGCGCTGGGCGCCGGTGATCACGAAGGTCACCTGGACCAGTCCCGAGCCGCGCGGCGTCGGCACCACCCGCGTCGTCGAGATGCGCGGCGGGATCGTCGGCAACGAGGAGTTCCTGGCCTGGGAACCCTTCACGCACATGGCATTCCGGTTCAACGAATGCTCGTCGAAGGCCGTCGCGGCGTTCGCCGAGGACTACCGGGTCGAGGTCATCCCCGGTGGCTGCCGGCTGACGTGGACCATGGCGCAAAAACCGGCCGGCCCGTCGCGGCTGGCGATGCCGCTGGTCGGACCGCTGCTCAACCTGGGGCTCCGCCGGTTCCTGCGCAACCTGCGCGGCTACACCGACGCCCGGTTCCCCGTCACCCGCCAACCCTAGGAGCGCGCGATGACCTTCAACGAGGGAATGCAGATCGACACCAGCACCGCGTCGTCGTCCGGCGGGGGCGGGATGGGGATGGCCATCGGCGGCGGCGGGCTCGGCCTGCTGATCCTGCTCGGGGCGTTGTTTTTCGGCATCGACCCGGGCCGCATCATGAACCAGCAGACCAACACCGGCGGCTACTCGGCGCCCGGTTTCGACCTGAGCCAGTGCAAGACCGGGGCCGACGCCAACAAGTACGTGCAGTGCCGCGTCGTCGCCACCGGCAACTCCGTGGACGCGGTCTGGCATCAGCTGATGCGCAACTACACCCGCCCGCACGTGCGCCTGTTCACCGGATCCGTGGAGACCGGGTGCGGACCGGCCACCACCGCGGTCGGGCCGTTCTACTGCCCGGTGGACCAGACGGCGTACTTCGACACCGACTTCTTCCAGGAACTGGTCGACAGATTCGGTTCCAGCGGTGGACCGTTCGCGCAGGAATACGTCGTCGCGCACGAATACGGCCACCACGTGCAGCAGCTGCAGGGTGTGCTGGGCCGCGCCCAGCAGGGCGCGCAGGGCGCCGGGGGCAACGGGGTGCGCACCGAGCTGCAGGCCGACTGCTACGCCGGCATCTGGGCCCACTACGCGTCGACGGTCAAGCAGGAGAGCACCGGCGTGCCCTACCTGGAGCCCTTGAGCGACAAGGACATTGCCGACGCGCTGTCGGCGGCCGCGTCGGTGGGCGACGACCGCATCCAGAAGCAGGCGACCGGACGCGTCAACCCCGAGTCGTGGACGCACGGGTCGTCGGCGGAGCGGCAGAAGTGGTTCACCATCGGCTACCAGACCGGTGATCCCAACCAGTGCAACACGTTCGCCGCGACCAACCTGGGCTGAGCGCTGATGGCGGTCTTGGATGGGGAGCGCGTCGAAGACGGGCAGTCGTCGGCGTTCGCGCCGCTGCGCAATCGCATCTTCCGCAACCTGTTCGTCGCGCAGTTCGTCTCCAACATCGGCACGTGGATGCAAAGCGTGGCGGCGCAATGGTTTTTGATCGAGGACCACAGCAGCGCCACCGTTGTAGCGCTGGTCCAGACGGCCAGCCTCGGGCCGACGCTGCTGCTGGGAATGTTCGCCGGGGTGCTCGCCGACCTGTTCGACCGGCGGCGCCTGCTGGTCGTCCTGCAGTCGTACGCGGTGGTAGTGGCGCTGGCCCTGGCCGTGCTGACCTACCTCGGGAGGCTCACCCCGGCCGCGCTGTTGCTGTTCACCGTGGCGATCGGCCTCGCCTCCGCGATCACCGCGCCGGCCTGGCAGGCGATTCAGCCCGAAGTCGTTCCGCGCGAGCAGATCCCGTCCGCCGCGAGTCTGTCGAGCGTCTCGGCCAGCGTCGGCCGGGTGATCGGACCGGCGATCGGCGGTGTCGTGGTCGCACTGGCCGGTCCGGCGGCGGTGTTCGCGGTCAACGCCGTGTCGTTCACCGGGATCATCTTCGCGCTGGTCGCGTGGCAGCGGCCCAAGCAACTCGCGCCGCTCGAACGAGAACAAATCGGCCAGGCCATGGTGAGCGGATGGCTGTACGTCGTCAACAGCCCCATTTTCCGCAGGATCTTGCTGCGCACAGCGCTTTTCGTGTTTCCCGCCTCGGCCCTGCTGGCCCTGTTGCCGGTGGCCGCCGCCCGCAGCTGGCACCTGGGAGCCAGCGGCTACGGTCTGACGCTGGGGGCCATCGGCGTTGGCGCGGCATTCGCCCTCGCGGTACCTCCGTCGTGGCGCGACAAGGTGCCGCCCAACGTGCTGCTCGCGGCGTGCGCCGCCGACTACGGTCTCGCGGCGCTCGCGGTGGCCCGGCTGTCGTTCGTCGCGGCAGCGCCGTTCCTGGTGCTGTCGGGGACGGGCTGGCTGCTCACGTTGACGACGTTGAACGCGGCGGCGCAGCTGCACCTGCCGCGCTGGGTCCGGGCCCGCGGGTTGGCGATGTACCTGCTGGTCTTCACCGGATCCCAGGCGGTCGGCGCCTACCTCTGGGGTCTGGTTGCCACGCGCTACGGGCTCGACATCGCGCTGACGTGGTCGGCGGCGCTGCTGGGCGTCGCCGCCCTCAGCGTGGCCGTGCTGGGATTGCTGCCGTCCACCGGGAAGCTGAGCCGCAACATCTCCAACGCCTGGGCGCACCCGGTGCTGATGCTCGAACCGCGCCCCAACGACGGCCCTGTGCTGGTCACCGTCCGCTACCGGGTGCCGACGGAGAATCTCCAGGAATTCGTCGAGGCGATGGCCGCGGTCAGGCGGTCCCGCCTGCGAACGGGGGGCCACAGCTGGCGGCTGTATCGAAGCCTGGAGGAACCCGAACTCGTCCTGGAGCGGTTCACCGTGCCGTCCTGGACCGAATTCGAGCGCCAGCACACCGAGCGCTGGCTGGAGTCAGACCACGACGGCGCGGCCAAGGCGGTGAGCTACACCGTCGACGACAGCCGGCTGCACGAGTACTTCCTCGCCTTGCGCGTGCACCGGTGAGGGGCGCCTAGCCGGGTCGGCAGGTGACGGTGGTGGTGGCGTCCGCGTGCGCGACCACCTGGCCGTCCACGGCGATCTCGCAGTGGAACTGGGCGGGCCCGTTACCCGAATCCGGCCAGTGCAGCATGCCGCTGGCGGTGATGGTCGCGAACTGGTTCGGGTTCGCCAGGGTGGCGGTGTAGGTGACCGGCGCTCCCCCGCTCAGCGGCGCCTGCACGCTCGTCGTGAACTTTGACGGGTCGGCGCTGTAGGCCGCCTGGCTGGGCGGATCGGAACTCACGTAGCTGACCGTGGCGGTCAGATTGTTGGGGCTCGTCACGGTGTAGGTCACCTGATGGCCGTCCGCGTGTGAGATCGCGGGCGTGAAAGCCAGTCCTGCGGCCGCTGCGAGCGCCGCCGCGCTGATCACTTTTCGCACGTTCCTCATATCGAAAACGCTACCGGATTTGTTACTTGCGTCGGGTATGAAGCAGGCATGACCGACGTTCCCGGGATCAGTCGCCGCAGGCTGTTGACCACGAGCGCGGTCTCGGCCGCCCTGGGGGCCGGCATCGGGGGCGGGGCGGTGCTGCTGTGGTCGCAGGCGCGCGGTCCCGCCGTCTGGTTTCAGCCGGACCGCCGCGGCGCGCCGCCGGTGACCGGCCTGACCCGGGGATTGCCGACGGCCTCGGTGGTGTGCCACGACACCACCACCTCGGTGGCGGCGTTCGCGCCGAATTGCAGATGCAGGCCGGTCACCGGCGGCGCGCCGCGGCGGTCCGGCTGAAACCAGACGGCGGGACCGCGCGCCTGCGACCACAGCA
>NZ_LZKR01000029.1 GCF_001672915.1 Mycobacterium sp. 1245805.9
GCTCCGGTCGGACCAGTCGCTCCCGTCGGACCAGTCGCTCCCGTCGGGCCAGTCGCTCCGGTGGCGCCGGTCGGACCCGTCGCTCCCGTCGGACCAGTCGCTCCCGTTGGGCCAGTCGCTCCGGTGGCGCCGGTCGGACCAGTCGCCCCGGTCGGACCAGTCGCCCCGGTCGGACCAGTCGCCCCGGTCGGGCCAGTCGCTCCGGTCGCCCCGGTCGGGCCAGTCGCTCCGGTCGGGCCCGTCGCTCCGGTCGCTCCGGTGGCGCCGGTCGGACCAGTCGCTCCGGTCGGACCAGTCGCCCCGGTCGGGCCAGTCGCTCCGGTGGCGCCGGTCGGACCAGTCGCCCCGGTCGCACCGGTCGGACCCGTCGCTCCCGTCGGACCAGTCGCTCCCGTCGGACCAGTCGCTCCCGTCGGGCCAGTCGCTCCGGTGGCGCCGGTCGGACCAGTCGCCCCGGTCGGACCGGTCGCTCCGGTCGGGCCAGTCGCTCCGGTGGCGCCGGTCGGACCAGTCGCCCCGGTCGGACCAGTCGCTCCGGTCGGGCCAGTCGCTCCGGTGGCGCCGGTCGGACCAGTCGCTCCGGTCGGACCAGTCGCTCCGGTCGGGCCAGTCGCTCCGGTGGCGCCGGTCGGACCAGTCGCCCCGGTCGAGCCGGTCGGACCAGTCGCCCCGGTCGGACCAGTTGCCCCGGTCGAGCCGGTCGGACCAGTCGCTCCCGTCGGGCCAGTCGCTCCGGTGGCGCCGGTCGGACCAGTCGCACCAGTCGAACCGGTCGCACCGGTCGGACCAGTCGCCCCGGTCGGACCAGTTGCCCCGGTCGCCCCGGTCGGACCAGTCGCTCCCGTCGGGCCAGTCGCTCCGGTGGCGCCGGTCGGACCAGTCGCTCCCGTCGGACCAGTCGCCCCAGTCGCCCCGGTCGGACCAGTCGCTCCCGTCGGACCGGTCGCCCCGGTCGCCCCGGTCGCCCCGGTCGGACCAGTCGCCCCGGTCGGACCAGTCGCACCAGTCGAACCGGTCGCCCCGGTCGGACCAGTCGCCCCAGTCGGACCAGTCGCACCAGTCGAACCGGTCGCACCGGTCGGACCAGTCGCCCCAGTCGAACCGGTCGCGCCGGTCGGACCAGTCGCCCCAGTCGAGCCAGTGGAACCAGTCGGTCCGGTCGGACCAGTCGCCCCAGTGGACCCGGTCGAGCCGGTCGGCCCAGTGGAGCCCGTCGGCCCGGTAGAGCCCGTCGGCCCTGTGGAGCCGGTCGGTCCTGTGGTGCCCGTCGGGCCAATCGGCCCAGTCGGACCGGTCGGCCCAATCGGACCGGTCGGGCCAATCGGACCGGTGGAGCCGGTGCCGCCACCGCCGCCGCCACCGCCGCCGGACTGACCGTTTTGGCCATCGTGTCCATCCTGGCCGAACAATCCGCCGTGTCCTCCGGCACCGCCTAGACCGCCTAAGCCGCCGGGACCGCCGGGACCACTGCCGGCGCCCGTACCGCCCACGCCGCCGGCCCCGCCGGCGCCACCGTCACCACCATGACCGAAGAGGAAGCCACCAGCACCACCGGCACCACCAGCGCCACCGGCGCCGCCGACACCGCCGGCTCCGTTAGGGCCAACGCCCGGCGCGCCCGGGGCGCCCGCTCCGCCGGCACCGCCGTCACCGCCGGAGCCCAGGAAGAACCCGCCAGCGCCACCATGACCACCGGCACCTCCGTTACCGCCGAAGCCAGTGGCCGCGCCGCCGGCACCGCCGGCGCCGCCGTGACCTAAGAAGAACCCGCCGGCGCCACCCGCACCACCGGCGCCACCAGTGGCACCAACGGCACTGGTCGCTCCACCGGCGCCACCGGCACCACCATGGCCGAAGAAGAAGCCGCCAGCGCCACCGGCACCACCGACACCGCCATTGCCGATAGCGCTCGCTCCGCCGGCACCACCGGCACCACCGGCGCCATACAGCCACCCACCATGACCGCCGGCGCCACCGGCAGCACCGGCGCCGCCCATGCCGCCCATGCCGCCGTTACCGATCAACCCTGCCGAGCCACCAGCACCGCCGATATTGCCCGGTGCCGTGCTGTTACCACCGGAGCCACCACTGCCGTACAACCACCCGCCGGGATCGCCGGCGGTGCCTTGCGCCCCGCTGGTCCCATTCGCGCCGTTACCGATCAGCGGACGCCCCGTCGCCGCCGCTACAGCTCCATTGATCGCAGCACCCGGCGCGCGCACCGCGGCGTCAACCATCTGCGCCGCATTGGCCGCCTCGGCGCCCACATACGCCGCCCCGCCGGCGGACATGTTGCGGGTGAACTGGTCATGGAATGCCACTGCCCGCGCGACCAGCGCCTGATAATCCTCCCCGTACTGGGCGAACAGCGAAGCGATCGCGGTCGACACCTCATCGGCCGCCGGGCCCAGCACCCCGGTCGTCGGACCGGCCGCCGCCGCGGTGGCGGCCGCCAAGCTCGCGCCGATGCTGTCAAGATTCGCAGCCACCCACTGGACGGCGGCCGGGGAGACGTACAGCGGAGAGGTCATGGCAGGGCACCCCATATTCATCGCTAGCCCCGTCTAAAGGGCCTAATTCCAGAACTGCAATAGAGCGATCGAATCGAGACAGTACCTCGGAAGATCGGTCATTCGATACAGCTTTCTATAGACTGGAAACGGTCGGATTTATTGTTTGGACACGGTCGGATTTTGAATAGATAAATTGGATACAGTCGACTTATAAAATGGATGTAGTCGAGTTTATAAATTGGACATGATCGGGTTTATAAAGTGGACGCAGTCGGCTTTATAAATTGGACACAGTCCGGTTTGTAGATTGGACGCAGTCAGGTTTGACGATCCTCCAGAGCCCCCGCTGCGGGTCTGGCCTTCGGTCGCCAGCCGCGCGAGCGCGCCAGGACCCACAGCGCCGGCTCTACGACGACCCGTCGTAGACGAGCCGTGCCCGCCCAACTAAGGTGGATGGCTATGACCGCGTCAAGCGACGACGAGGCCGTCACCGACCTCGCGTTGGCCGCCGCACGCGGGAACGAGCGAGCGCTCGAGGCTTTCATCAAGGCGACCCAGCAAGACGTGTGGCGTTTCGTCACCTACCTGTCCGACGCGAGCGCCGCGGACGACCTGACGCAGGAAACCTTCCTGCGGGCGATCGGGGCGATCGAACGGTTCTCCGGACGATCCAGCGCCCGGACGTGGCTGCTGGCCATCGCACGCCGTGTCGTGGCCGATCACATCCGGCACGCTCAATCGCGGCCGCGGACCGCATCCGGCGCCGACCCGGCTCACTTCCTAAGCGGCGATCGCCACGCCCGGGGATTCGAAGACCTGGTCGAGGTGACCACGATGATCGCGAACCTCACCACCGAGCAGCGGGAGGCGCTGTTGCTCACGCAGCTGCTCGGGCTGCCCTACGCCGACGCCGCGGCGGTCTGCGGCTGCCCGGTGGGCACCATCCGATCCCGCGTCGCCCGGGCCCGCGACGCACTGTTGGCCGACGCGGAGCGCGAGGACCTGACCGGCTAATCAAGCGCCGCAACCCATTCGGCGGCCTCTTCCGCGGTGCCGACGGTTGCCACGCCGGCCGGAGGTTTCGGTCTCGCGACCATTACCACCGGAATGTCGAGCGCGGCGGCCGCGTCCAGCTTGGCGCGGGTCATGTCGCCGCCGCTGTTCTTGGTGACCAACGCGTCGATGCGGTGTTCACGCAGCAGGGAGAGCTCGTCGTCGTAGCGATACGGCCCGCGCGACAGCAGCAACTGGTAGCGACGCGGTAGCGACGCGGCGTCCGGCGCCGTGACCACACGGATCAGAAACCAAGCGTCGCTATCGCAGAAGGCTCGGACGCTTGAACGGCCGGTGGTGAGAAATACCCGTGAATATTGTTGCTTCGCCACGGCTTCGGCTGCCTCGGTGTCCGAGTCGACGACGAGGGCCTCGCCGGTCTCCCACGCCGGGCGGGCCAGCACCAAGTGTGGTATTCGCAGTGCGGCGCATGCTTCGGCGGCGTGCGCGGTCATGGTCGCCGCGAACGGGTGGGTGGCGTCGACGACGGCGTCGATGTGTTCGTCTCGCAACCAGCGTTTTAGTCCGTCGACGCCGCCGAAACCGCCGATGCGCACCGGGCCGACGGGAAGGGCGGGATCGGGGACGCGGCCGGCCAGCGAGCTGACGATGTCGACGCGCGGGTGCAGGGTCTCGGCCAGCGCGCGGGCCTCGCCGGTGCCACCGAGCAGCAGGACCCGCATCAGTGCCGGCTCCCCCGGATCCGCCCGGTGGAATACAGGTAGCTGTCGGTGAACCCCTCGGCGGCCAGGACATCGCCGACGATGATCACGGCGGTCTTGGTGATGTTGGCGTCGTGCATCTGGCCGGCGATGTCGGCCAGCGTGCCGCGCAACAGCACCTGCTGGGGCCAGCTCGCGAAAGCGACTACCGCAGCGGGTGTTTCGGGTCGATAGCCATCGAGTAACTGCGGGACGATGGCGTCGATCTGGGCGGCCGCCAGGTGTAGGACCAACGTACCGCCGGTTTGGGCGAGGGCTCGCAGCTCTTCGCCCTCCGGCATGGGCGTCGATAGGGTCGCGACCCGGCTCAACGTCACCGTCTGCGCCACACCGGGGACGGTGAGCTCGCGCTTCAACACGGCCGCGGCTGCGGCGAAAGCCGGTACACCCGGTACGATTTCGTAGTCGATGCCCAGAGCGTCGAGTCGGCGACACTGCTCGGCCAAAGCGCTGTACAGCGACGGGTCACCGGAGTGTAGCCGGGCCACGTCATGGCCGGCCGCGTCGGCGTCGGCGATTTCGGTGACAATCCGCTCGAGCGTAAGCGGGCCTGTGTCAACGACTTTCGCGTCGGATGGGCACAGCGCGAGCAGGTCGTCGGGCATGATGGAGCCGGCGTACAGGCACGTCTGGCAGCTTTCGAGGAGCCGCTGGCCGCGGACGGTGATGAGGTCGGCGGCGCCGGGGCCCGCGCCGATGAAGTACACGGTCATTTCGTCATCGTCCACTGGGTGACCGGATATTGAGGGCGCCATCCCGTGAAGCCGCCGAGTGGCTCGGCCTGATAGTGCTGGAAGCGCCGCAGCTGGCCCCCAAACCGTGAGTAAGACTGCGCCAGAAGGGCTTCCGATTCTGCGGTGACCGCGTTGGCGACGAGGCGCCCCCCTTGGGGCAGGTTGTCGAGGCACGCGTCGAGCAGGACGGGTTCGGTCAGGCCGCCGCCGATGAAGATGGCGGCGGGTGCTTCGGCGCCGTCGAACGCCTGCGGTGCCTCGGCGTGGACGTCGATGTCGACGCCGAAGGACGCGGCGTTGGAGGCAATGTTGCGGCGGCGCCGTTCGTCGCGCTCGAACGCGACCGCGCTGCAGCCCCGCCAGCTGAGGCACCATTCGACGCTGATGCTGCCCGAGCCGGCGCCGACGTCCCACAGTCGCTCCCCCGGTCGCGGCGCGAGCGCGGCCAGGGTCGCCGCCCGGACCTCGTGTTTGGTGATCTGGCCGTCGTGGACGAACGCGTCGTCGGGATAAGGCGACATGCGTTCGTCGGGCAGGTATCTCACGGTGATCACGTTGAGGTCGTCGATGTCTTGCGGTGGGTTGTCGGCCCATTGACGCGCGGTGCCGTCGCGGCGGCGTTCGGTTGGGGCGCCGAGGTTTTCGAGCACGCTGAACTTGGAGTCGCCGCGGCCGTGCGCGCTGAGCAGGACGGCCAGTTCCGTGGGGGTGGATGCGTTTTTCGACAGCACGATCGCCTGACCGCCGCGGCGGACCGCGGTGTGCGGCTGCGCGGTGACCAGGCTGATCACCTCGGTGTCGTGGGCATTCCAGCCCATCCGCGCACACGCGAGCGTTACCGACGACACGTGCGGCAGCACCCTCACTTTTTCGGGCCCGTACAAGCGGATCAGTGTGCCGCCGATGCCGTGCAGGAGCGGATCGCCACTGGCGACGATGTGGATTTCGTCGTCTACGGGTAGTGCTTGCAGGGCGGGCAGCATCGGTGAGGGCCACTCCCGCCGCGGTGCTGCCACCGTGTCGTCGAGTAGGTCGAGCTGGCGCTTGGACCCATAAATAACTGTGGCCCTGTGTAATTCGGCACGCGACGTTTCGGCGAGTCCGGCCATGCCGTCGGCGCCGATGCCGACAACGACGATCATCGCGGCATCCTGCGCCAGACGAACTGCGGCAGCAGCCGCATCACGAAGAACATCGGCCGCAGCGACCACGGGATCCACACGGTGCGCCGACCCTTCGCCAGCGCCCGCGCGGTCGCGGCGGCCACTTGTTCTGGGGTGCTCGACAGCGGCGCGGGCCTCATGCCCTCGGTCATGCGTCCGATGACGAAGCCCGGGCGCGCGATGAGCAGTTTTACGCCGGTTCCGTGCAGGGCGTCGGCCAGCCCGCTGGCGAAGCCGTCCAGTCCGGCCTTCGCCGAGCCGTAGACGTAGTTGGCGCGGCGCACGCGAACCCCGGCGACGGAGGAGAACACCACTAGCGAGCCGCGGCCGGCGGTGCGCATGGCCGCGGCCAGATGGGTGAGCATGCTGACTTCGGCGACATAGTCGGTGTGCACGATCGCGACCGCGTGGGCGGCGTCGGTCTCGGCGCGGGCCTGGTCGCCGAGGATCCCGAAGGCCAGCACCGCGGTGCCGATGGGCCCATGGTCGGCGATGATCGAGGCGACGAGGGGGCCGTGCGAGGCAAGGTCGTCTGCGTCGAACTCGATCGTGTGCACCGCAGCAGCGCCGGCGGCTTTGAGGGTAGTGATCTGATCGTCGAGCTGATCGGACCTGCGCGCCGCCAGCACCACCGTCGCTCCGGGTGCCAGTCGCCGCGCGAGTTCAATGCCGATCTCGCTGCGGCCGCCCAGGATTAGTACCGGACCCGCGCCCGTGTCGTCCACGGCTGCGATTATCACCTGCGCTAGCGTGAGCGGTGATGGCGAATACCACTACGAGGCTGACCGACGATGCGCTGGCCTTCCTGTCAGAACGTCACCTGGCCATGTTGACCACGCTGCGGGCCGACAATTCACCGCATGTGGTGGCCGTGGGTTTCACCTTCGATCCCAAGACCCACATCGCGCGGGTCATCACCACCGGCGGCTCCCAGAAGGCGGTCAATGCCGACCGCGCCGGGGTGGCCGTGCTAAGCCAGGTCGACGGGGCGCGGTGGCTGTCGCTGGAGGGTCGGTCCAAGGTCAACAGCGATGCCGACGCCGTGCGTGACGCCGAGCTTCGGTATGCCCAGCGGTATCGGACCCCCAGGCCCAACCCGCGCCGCGTGGTGATCGAGGTGCAGGTGGAGCGGGTGCTTGGTTCGTCGGATTTGCTGGACCGGGGTGAGTAGTTTCTCGGCGGCGACCCTTTGTGGGATCGACGGCGCGGGAGCCACTGTGAGCCTACGTCTCGCTATCTCTGGCCGAATAGCGGTTTCCCGTCGGGATCGACGGCCGAGGCTTCGATCTCCTCTATTGTCGCCGTGAGATATACCGCGAGCTTGGTTAGTTCTGCTCTCGCGGTTACTTTGTCGGAGCTGCTGACAGCCACCGTCGCGCCATCGGAAGCGATTAGTGCGAAGCGCTGAACGCCGTCGAAGGAACGTGTATCGATACTAAAGCCCGCCGATTTTTCTTCGGGAGGTATTGCAACCCGTACACGAGGCAGACCCCGGATACTTCTGATAGACAGCGCGAACCTTCCAAAAAAATACTTTTCGATCGTGGTCATCGTCGGAGCAGCCAATATAAAGTGCTCTGATCCCATGCGGTCAGAATCGGTTACGACGAACCAGCCGCCGTGATTTTTCCCAATCAGTAGCCGAATCTCGCCGAGGGAGGCCCAGAACACCGCGCGTCCGTCGCTGGTACTGGACGCAGGAGTCAGCGCGTAATCAGCCTGCTTGGCCCATTGCTCAAGCTGCGGAGATATTTCTATGTGATCTGTCATTCCAGCACGCCGATTTCGGGATCAGTTAATTCTTCGACCGTCATAGCTCTGCCCTCTGAGTTGAGAATCCGTACTTGCAGCGAACCACCTGGTTGACCAACCCCTGGAGCGACTTCGGATACTTCGATCTGCCAGCCGTCTGGGAGTGACTTTAGAACATAGGAATTATACGGGTCGGCAAGGTTGTTCACATGCAGTGCACGCGCTTCCCAAGACGCAGGCAAGCCATCTTCCATGACAGCTAGATATTTTCCGCTTTCCATTCCCACCCTGTCGACCTGATTACCGTAAATTTTAGTAAATTGGTCAGGGTCCGTAAACGCAACTTTCGTCCCCGGTACGGCCCCGCCATTCCCCGGGAAATTCATCCAATGATCGCCATCCTTGCTCAGGCTGTTAAAACGCTCGGCATATTGCTGCTCCGTATACGCGTGCCCCTGCGGGTCGCGGCCGAAGGGTGCCTCAGGATCCGTAATCAGATTCGCAACCGACTGCTTGATATGACTTGGATCAACCGGATTATCCGTAAAGTCCCAGTGCTCAGGCAGCGGTTCTCCGTAATGCGGGTCAAGTGCACCATCAGGTAACCGATGCCATCCGTCGCCAGAAGGCGCGTGGGAATGCACGGGATCCGGGCGTCCGTCGCCCGGGGAGCCGCCGTTCTCATGCCCACGCGAACCATCGCCATCTTCGGGGGGTCCGTCGCCGCGACCACCCGACGGGCCACTATCACCGGGCCCGTGCGGACCGCCACCATCCGAAGTGCCGCGTCCACCGGGCTCATGCGGTCCGCTACCGTGCGGTGGCTTTCCATCTGGCGGCCCGCCCGCAGAACCGCCATCGCCAGTCCCGTGGCCAGCGCCGTCGCCCGGCGTTGGCAGTTCGGTCGGGCGACCAGCCGGCGGCATGGAGTGGGGTGTCGCGGTCGACAACGCTGGCGCCGGCTGTACTGCGTGCGCAGCGGCAGGCGCCAGCTCAGCAGGAGCGCCGCCGGGCGTTACCGGAATACGGGGCACCAGCTCGCCGGGGGTGGGGGTCGCCGACAGCAGGCGATCGCCGATTCCGGCGGGCACGGTTGGGAGAGCTGAACCGGGTGCGGTCGCGGGTAGCGGCTCGTGCGGGGCGGCCACTGATGCCGGGGCCGGCTGATGCGGATCGCCCCCCGGCACGGACAAAGGTCCGTGCGGACCGCCGCCGGGCACCGAACCGGGTTCATGCGGACCACTCGCCGGCACGGGCCCCGGTTCATGCGGTGGACCACCCGCGGGATCGTGCGGACCGCCCGGCGAAGCATGCGCCGGTGCGGGCGCGCCACCCGCCGGCTCGTGCGGACCGCCTGCCTCGTCCGGCCCTGGTGCGGCACCTGGCTCGTGAGGCGCACCGGGCGCGGCTTCCGGCGCACGCGGCGCCGGCGCGACCGGCGCGTCCAGCGGCTTCGGGGGCAACGGCACGGGCTTGCCACCGACCGGAGGCTCGATCGTGGGCAGCTTCCCGGTCACGCCTTCGAGGTCTTTGGTGAGGCTGCTGCCCTTCCCTGCGATATCGGCCAGCGCACCGCGCGGACCCACGACACCGGCAAACCCATCCGCCGCCCGCCCGGCGGCACGCTCCGCCTGCGCTGCGGCCTCGGCACCGCGTGCGGCGGCCCCGGCTCCATCGACCGCAGCGGCCGCTTCGCCACCTCCCGGTATCAGCAACGTCCCGACGTCGAAGATGTTCTCCCCCAGGCCTAATCCCGGCCGGGCCGTACTCCAATCATCAAGGTGCAGAAGGCCTTTGAGCTGCTGCCAATTCGATTCAACGAACTCCTGTGGGTTGGCCAAGCCATTGATCACGCTGCCTTTCCACATGCCCTTCCCGAGGCCCGCCCAGGTGTCGGCCGCGCCCTTGGGATCGAGCGCGAACCACCGCGGGTCGAGGTCGCCAATCGACAGCGCCATCCCGACGGCGCCCTTCAATACCCCCTCGTTCGCATTGGCAAAGACGTCGAATACCGTTGCCACCTGGTTGCCGACGGCATCGCCCAGATACTGCTTGAGCTCGCCGCGCACGTAGTGCTCGAGCTTGACGACCAGGCCGTCGACGACCCCCAAACCCAGCCTGATCGCCTGTTCGGAGGCCCGGGCTTCCTGTCCCAGGTGGTGAAGGACGTCGTTGACGTCCCTGGCGATCTTCTTGATCTCCTCGAGCGCGTCGCCTTTGACGATCAACATCAGGTCGTGCCCGAGGTCGGTCAGTGACCCCAGCCGGTTCAGCAGGTCGCGGATCGCATTCTGGGCCTTACCCACCTTGTTGGCGAAATTGTCGAGGCCCGCGGCCAACTCCCCGCTGGCGTCGCTGATCTTGACAATGCAGTCGCGGATCTGCGACAAAGCGACGTCGATCTTGCCGCCTTCGGGAATCTGATGCGCATCCATTAGCACCATGGCGGCGTTGAGGGAGTCGCGCATCCCTGCGGTCGCCGCGCTGAAGCCCCGCCACCGAGCCGCGGCCGCATGCATCCCCGCCACGTCACCGTCGGGCCACACGTCGTCGACGAACGACTGCACCACCGCCCACAACAGCGGCGGCGGCTGACCCGGCCCGAGCGTCCCGGGAGGCCCAGGCGGCGAGATGTTGGCCGGTTCGGGTGGCGCCTGTAAGACGCTGTCACCGCCGCGAATGTTCGATGCGGCTTCGGCGTTCGAATAATTCGCCGCCCCTTGCTGAATTTTGGCGCCGCTCTGCCGACAGGCGTTGACCGCGGCGGCCGCGGCCTGCAACAGCTTCTCCGCCGCGTCCTGATACCCGAGGCCGAACACCTCGCCGGCGGCGTCATGGCCGGTGTTGGCCGCAAAACCCGCCGTCAACACCGTCAGATTGGCGGCCAGACCGTCTCCGGCGGCGGCCACGGCGCTGCCCACGGCGAACAGCGCCTGAGGATCGACGACCAAGGGCACCACGCGCCAAATTCTCGCTGAGCGTGACCCGCGCCGCCATTCACCCAGGTCGCGGCGCCAAAGACCTCACCCAGCGGCGCGCAACGTGATCCGGTGCCGCCCCACCGGGACCGCGACGGTCGCCCCGGCCGGCTCACCGTCGAGTTGCACCGAAGCCCCGGCCGGCAACCCCCCGAGCGTGATCTGCGCGGCCGTGCTGGTGGCCACCGTGATGGTCGACGACGGCAACGCCGCCAGGCCCGCACGCGCGACGTCGACGGTGAGCCCGGCGACCCCGATCAGGCGCAGCGTCAGATACGGCAGCGGCGCGACGGGCCGCCCGACTTGCCAGTCCAGCTCGCTGTACAGCCCCGGCGTCGGCTCGAAGTTCAACACCACGCCGCGGTGGTGCCGAATCGTGTGCGCCGGGTCCGGACGCGCATACGAGCGCGCGTCGACCTCGGCGACGGCCCCGCGCCGCGCGGTTACCGAGGGATCGGCGGTCAGCCCCGAGAGCCACCAGACCTGGTGCGGCCCGATACCCAAGTCCTCGCGCACCAATTGCGGGTACCACGCGAACGTGATGTGCCCCGGATCGGCTTGGCGCAGGCCGGTTTCCATGTGCGCGATCGGGTCCTCGAACTTGTCTTGCAGCACCCAGGCGATGTGATCCTCGAGCGGATAGACGGTGAACCGGTGGCGGTAGCCCAGCCGGTCGAGTTCGAGCACCTGCTCTGCGGCCGACGCGAACGGGACCAGCTCGTCGACCAAGCCGTGGGCGATGACGTATGGCAGCCAGCGGGCATTGACGAGCAGCTTCCAGGTGTCGCCCTCCCGGGCGCAGGGCGAGTCCAGGTCGAGGTCGGCCGGGATGTCGACGTTGGGAAGCAGCCGCACACCGCACGAGGGCGGGCCGGCCAGGACCACCGCCTGTGAGAACACCTGCGGATAGCTCAGCCCGAGCTTGTAGGCCGCGTACCCGCCCATCGAATAGCCCGATATGACAGTGCGATTGGGGTCGGTGCCTAGCTGCTCGGCGACCCGCGCCCACACCTCCCACACGTCGAGTTCGCCGGTGTCGAAGTACCAGGTCGACGGGCCCCGGGCCAGCGGGGTGACCACCACCGAGTCGCGGCCCTCGCAGACCTCGTGCAGCAGCCGGGGGTCGATCGCCGCGAACTGGCTCTGCCCCAGCGCAAGCGAATGCAGCAACAGCGTCAGCGGCAGCGCGCGGCCCGGCGTGTAGGTGGACGGCAGGCAGATCGAATACGGCTGCACGCGGCCGAGGAACTGTGGCTTGGTGCTCAAGATGTCGTCGGCCGCGATCCCCTGCCCGAGCTCGACCGAGGACACGTACCAGCGGGTCGACGGGCCGGTGAGCACCGGCTCGGGCTCGGTTTCGCGCGCGGCGAGCCGGGCCCACGGCACCGTTACCGCGAACGCCGACACGTCGCCATGAGTCAAAGCCGCGGCCTGTGCCGAGTCCGACCAGAAGTTCAGGCGCGGCGGCTCCTGCGCGTTGGTGCGAAACGCGACGTTGTACACGTTGGGCTGCCCGGGCAGCGCGCCCCGCTCGGCGGGCACGTCGGCGAACCCGTCTCCCGCCGCGTTGGCCAGCCCGGCGGCCAGCCGAACCGTCCAGCTGCCAACAGGTTCCACCAGCGACCGCGGGACCTGCGCCAGAAACGACCGCGACGGCATGTCGACGCTGTGCTCGACCGGCGTCGTCACCTGGGTCGTCAGGTCGATCAACGCGGCCCCACTCGCCGACACCAGCAGGGCCATGTCGATGCCGGCCGAGCGCACGCCGGCCCCCGCCGGCCAGTCCGGAGCGGCCTGGCGGGCGGGGTCGGTGTCGAAGGTGAACAGCGCGATGGGCACCGAGGCGTCCAGCAGCGTGTTCCAGTCGACCCGCCACCAGGTGTAGGTGTCGGTGAGCCCGATGGCGACGCGGAAGATGTCGGCGCCGTTGCGGGCGGCCGGCCCGTGGGGATAGACGTAGGTGCCCCGCGGCGGCGCCTGGATTTTCAGATCCCCGACCGGGATGCCGGTCGCGCCGTGGTCGTCGTAGAGGAAGTCGGTCCAGAACAACGCGCCGCCGGCCACCCGTCCCGCGCCGCAGGTGCGCGGAAAGTCTTCTCCGAACGGCCAATTCGGGGGCACGGGCAGGCGCGGCTCGGGACGGAGCGCGGCCGGCGGCACGCCCTCGGGCATCCCGTCGACGACGACGAGTTCGCCGGGCGGCGCCGGCGCGGGCGCCACGGGGTGCAGCACCGCGTCCGCGACATGGCGGGCGATGCGAAGCGGGAGCAGCGCGAGGTCCAGGATCGACACGTCGCCCAACCTACGCGGGGGCACCGTCATGCCAGCTAGGGCGCGGGCACCACGATCAGTTCGTGCGGCCGGTTGTTGACGGCCACGGCGCCGTCCTCGGTGACGACCACGATGTCCTCGATCCGGGCGCCCCACCGACCGGGAAAGTAGATGCCGGGCTCGACGGAGAAGGCCATGCCCGCCGCCAACGTCAGGCCGTTGCCGGCGACGATGTACGGCTCCTCGTGCACCGAAAGCCCGATGCCGTGCCCGGTGCGGTGCACGAAAAACTCCGCCAGTCCGGCCTCGGCCAGCACGTCGCGGGCGGCGGCGTCGACCTGCTCGGCGGTGACGCCGGGGCGGACCGCGTCGAGCGCGGCGCGCTGGGCCCGTTGCAGCACCGAATACTGCTGCGCCACATCGTCTCTGGGCTCACCAATGCTGTAGGTGCGGGTCGAATCGGAGTGGTAGCCGGGCTCATAGGCTCCGCCGATGTCGACGACGACCACATCGCCCACCTGCAATTCCCGATCCGAATAGCCGTGGTGCGGGTCGGCCGCGTGCGGGCCCGAGCCGACGATGATAAACGCCACCTCCGAATGCCCCTCGGCGACAATGGCTTCCGCGATGTCCGCGGCGACGTCGGCCTCCGTGCGGCCCGGGCGCAGGAATTCCGGCACGCGGGCGTGCACCCGGTCGATGGCCGCGCCGGCCTTGCGCAGCGCGTCGACCTCGCATTCCTCCTTGACCATCCGCAGCTCGCGCAGCACGTCGGTGGCCAGCACCGGCAGCACCCCGAGCACGTCGGCCAGCGGCAATAAGTGCAGCGCGGGCATGGAATCGGTGACGGCGGTGGCGGCGGGTGCGCCACCCAGAGCGGCGCTCACCAACCGGTACGGGTCCTCGCCGTCGACCCAATCCCGCACCGCCAGGCCCAGTTCCGCGACCGCCGACCCCTTGAGGGAGGCCAGCTCCAGCCGGGGCACGACGATCGTCGCGTCGCCGGTGGCCGGCAACACCAGGGCGGTGAGCCGCTCGAGGGTCTGCGCCCGCGAGCCGACCAGGTAGCGCAGGTCGTAGCCGGGGGTGATCACCAGGCCGGCCAGCTCGGCGTCGGCGGTCGCCGCGGCCGCCGCGGCCAGCCGGCGCGCGTACACCCCCGCGTCGAATCGATGCGAGTCCATGGCAGCCAGATTAACGGCGCTGGCAGGATAGCCCGCATGCCCGCACCCGTCTTGCTGCTCGACGGCGCCAGCATGTGGTTCCGCTCCTACTTCGGGGTGCCGTCGTCGATCACCGCGCCCGACGGCCGGCCCGTCAACGCCGTGCGCGGCTTCCTCGACTCGATGGCCGTGGTGATCAGCCAGCAGCGGCCCGGCCGGCTGGTGGTGTGCCTGGACCTGGATTGGCGGCCACAGTTCCGGGTCGACCTCATCCCGTCGTACAAGGCGCACCGGGTCGCCGAGCCCGAGCCGCCAGGTCAACCCGACATCGAGGAAGTGCCCGACGACCTGACACCGCAGATCGACATGATCATGGAGCTGCTCGACGCGTTCGGGATCCCGACGGCGGGGGCGGAGGGTTTCGAGGCCGACGACGTGCTGGGCACGCTGGCGGCGCGGGAGCGCACCGACCCGGTCGTCGTGGTCAGCGGGGACCGAGACCTGCTGCAGGTGGTCGCCGACAACCCCGTCCCGGTTCGGGTGCTCTACCTGGGCCGCGGGCTGACCAAGGCCACGCTGTTCGGGCCGGCCGAGGTGGCCGAGCAGTATGGCGTGCCACGGGAGCGGGCGGGTCCGGCCTACGCCGAGCTCGCGTTGCTGCGCGGCGATCCGTCAGACGGCCTGCCTGGCGTCCCGGGCGTCGGTGAGAAGACGGCGGCCACGCTGCTGGCCCAGCACGGTTCGCTGGACGGGATCCTGGCCGCCGCACATGGCCCAAAGTCCAAGATGGCCAAGGGTTTACGGGCGAAGCTGCTGGGCGCGACCGACTACATCGAGGCCGCCGGCAAGGTGGTGCGGGTGGTGACCGACGCGCCGGTCACCCTGTCGACGCCCACCGACGCGCTGCCGCTGACCGCGGCCCATCCGCGACGCACCGCCAAGCTGGCGACCGAGCTGGGGGTCGGGTCGCCGGTGGCCCGGTTGCAGAAGGCGCTCGACGCGCTGCCCGGTTGACGGCGGCTACTGGGGCCGGCCGACCTCGTAGGTGCCCTTGTTGTCCTGGAAGGTCACCGTCACGCGCTTCTTGGCGCCGTCGATGCTGACGTCGCAGTCGAACGTCGCGCCCTTCTTGACGACGGGATCCTGGCCGTGGTTGCAGGAGACGTCCTTGACGTTCTTCGCGCCGTAGCCGTTGGTCTCGTCGGTCAGCACCTGCTGGACCCCGGCCTGCGCCTTGTTGACGTCCAGCTTGGTGGTGACGAAGAACCCGGGCTGCCAGAAGCCGAGCACCAGCACGACGGCGATCACCAGGAAGGCGATCACGCCGACGACGCCGCCGATCAGCGCCATCGAGCGCTTCTTCGCCGGCTGTTGTTGGTCGTAGGGCGAGTACTGCTGCGGGTATTGGCCGGGCTGACCGTACTGACCCGGCTGACCGTATTGGCCGTACTGGCCCGGCTGCCCCGGCTGGCCGTACTGGCCCGGTTGGCCGTACGGGCCGTACTGGCCGGGCTGGGCGTACTGCTGGGGCTGTTCACCGTATTGCGGCGGTTGGCCGTAGCCCGGCTGCTGGGGGTACTGCTGCGGGTATGCCGGCTCGGCCGGCTGCTGGTATTGCGGGTATTCGGCGGGCGGCGTGTAGGCCGGGGCCTGCCACGTCTGCTCCTGGCCGGGCTGCTGCTGCGGCGGCTGCCAGTGCGTTGGCGCCACCTGGGTGGGCTCCGAGGACTGATCGCCGCTCTGACCGGGCGGTTGCCACTGGTGACCCGGGTCCGACCCCTGCGGTCCGCTCATTCCTGCTCCTCAGTTCCCTTGTGTCTCGCGCCATTAGCGCCATGTAACGGTAGCTCGCGCCCAGCCTACCCGGCGTCAACTGCGACGACGCCGCGCCGCACGTCATTGATGGCGCGCTTGGCGGCCGCGCGGAGCTCCGGATCGGGCGCGGCGTTGCGCACCTGGTCCAACAGGTCGAGCACCTGGCGGCACCAGCGCACGAAGTCCCCCGCCGACAACGGGGACCCCGCGCCGGCCACATCGGCGACGGCCAGCGCCGCGGCCAGGTCCCCCGTCCGGGCCCACCGGTAGATCACGTTGACGAAGCCGTCGTCGGGCTCGCGGCTCGGGGCGATCCGGTGCGCCTGCTCGTCGGCGCGCAGCGCCATCGACAGCCTCGAGGTCTGTTGCAGCGCCTGCCTAAGCCGCTGGGTGGGCACCTCGGCCGCCAAGGCGGCGCCGGCGCCGTCACCGCCCCGGGACTCGTACAGCACGGCCGAGACCACCGCCGCCAGCTCGGCCGGCTTCAAACCCGCCCATGCGCCAGTGCGCAGGCATTCGGCGACCAGGAGGTCGCTCTCGCTGTAGATGCGGGCCAGCAGGCGGCCATCGTCGGTGACGTGGGGATCGGTCGCCGGGCCCTGGATGAAGCCGCGCTCGGTGAGCAGCCCGACGATCCGGTCAAAGGTCCGGGCCAGCGAGTTGGTGGCGGCGCCGACCTTCTTCTCCAGTTGCGCGTTGTCGCGTTCCATGCGCAGGTACCGCTCAGCCTGGCGCATCTGCGGCTCGAGGTCGGGGGCGCTGTGCGTGGGGTGCCGGCGCAGCTCGGCCCGCAGCGACGCGAGCTCCGGGTCGTGAAACGCGCCGTTCCCGTCGCCGCGACCGCTGCGGCCCGTTCCCGGAACAGCCAGCCCGGCGGCCGCCGACCGCAGCGCCGACGCCAGGTCGCGGCGCACCCGTGGCTGGCGGTGCTCGACGCGCTTGGGCAACGGCATCGAGCCGACGGGTGCCGTCGCGCCCGAATAGTCGGCCGAGGAAATCCTTCCCGCCCAACGGTTTTCGGTCAGCACCAGCGGGCGCGGGTCGGAGCTGTCACGCGCCGACTCCAGCACCACCGCCAGCCCGCCGCGCCGGCCGTGCGTGATCGTGATGATGTCGCCGCGGCGCAGCGCGGCCAGCGCATCGCTGGCCGCCTGCCGTCGCTGCAGCCGCGACGCGCGGGACTGCGCGCGCTCCATCTCGGAGATCCGCGCGCGCATCCGCGCGTATTCGAAGACCGGCGCGTCGTGTCCGCCGAGCTCGGCGGCGATCTCGTCGAGCATTCGCTGGCCCCGCTCGATGCCGCGGACCAGGCCGACCACCGAGCGGTCCGCCTGGTACTGGGCGAACGATTGCTCCAACAGTTGGTGCGCCTGCTCGGGGCCCATCTGCTGCACGAGGTTGATCGTCATGTTGTACGACGGCGCGAACGAACTACGCAGCGGAAAGGTGCGGGTCGAGGCCAGGCCGGCCACCGCGGAGGGTTCGGTGGTCTCCTCGCTGGGGTTCCACAGCACCACCGCGTGGCCCTCGACGTCGATGCCGCGCCGCCCGGCGCGCCCGGTCAGCTGCGTGTATTCCCCCGGCGTGAGCGGCATGTGCTGCTCGCCGTTGAACTTGACCAGCCGCTCGAGCACCACCGTGCGGGCGGGCATGTTGATGCCCAGCGCCAGCGTTTCGGTGGCGAACACCGCCTTGACCAGGCCCGCGGTGAACAGCTCCTCGACGGTGTGGCGGAACGCCGGCAGCATCCCGGCGTGGTGGGCCGCCAGCCCGCGCAGCAGCCCCTCGCGCCACTCGTAGTAGCCGAGCACGGCCAGGTCGGCGTCGGCCAGGTCGCCGCAGCGGTGCTCGATGACCTCGGCGATCTGCGCGCGCTCCTCCTCGGTGGTCAGCCGCAGCGGCGATCGCAGGCACTGCTGGACGGCGGCGTCGCAGCCGGCCCGGGAGAACACGAAGGTGATCGCGGGCAGCAGACCCTGCGAATCCAGGATCCCGATCACGTCCGGGCGCGCGGGCGGCCGGTAGAAGCGCGGGCGGCCAGGGCCTCCGCGCCGCCCCCGGCGAGGCTGCCAGTCCGACATGCGGTCCGCCTCGCGGCGATGGGCGATGTGGCGCACCAGGTCCGGGTCGACGCGCGGCTTGTCGCCGGCGTCCGGCTCGGCGTGCGAGTAGTCGAACAGGTCGAACAGCCGCTTGCCGACCAGCACGTGTTGCCACAGCGGGACGGGCCGGTGTTCGTCGACGACGACGGTGGTGTCGCCGCGGACGGTCTGGATCCAGCCGCCGAACTCCTCGGCGTTGCTCACCGTCGCCGAGAGGCTGACCAGCCGCACCTCGTCGGGCAGGTGCAGGATCACCTCCTCCCATACCGGGCCCCGCATCCGGTCGGCAAGGAAATGCACCTCGTCCATCACCACGTAGGAAAGCCCTTGCAGCGCAGGCGAATCGGCGTAAAGCATGTTGCGCAGCACTTCGGTGGTCATCACCACGACGGGCGCGTCGCCGTTCACCGACATGTCGCCAGTCAGCAGCCCGATCCGGTCGCGGCCGTAGCGCTCGCTCAGGTCGGTGTGCTTCTGGTTGCTCAGCGCCTTCAGCGGCGTGGTGTAGAAGCATTTGCCGCCGGACGCCAGGGCCAGGTGCACGGCGAACTCGCCGACGACGGTCTTTCCGGCGCCGGTCGGCGCGCACACCAGCACGCCGTGGCCTCGTTCCAGCGCCTCGCACGCCCGCCGCTGAAAGTCGTCGAGCGAGAAGCTCAGTTCGGCGGCGAACCGCGCCAGCTCGGGCAGCTCGGTCACGCCACTGCCAGATCGCGCGAGGGTGCGCAAATGTACGCCAGCATCGGCGTGTCGGTGCACAAACACGCACGCTCGCGAGAAGGGAGGCTAGGTGACGTCGTCATGTTGCCCGGCGGTGAATGACGGCTCCGGTATCGGTTCGGGCGGCTCGATGACGGACGCCTCGTCGTCGGGAATCGTGACCCGGGCTTCGCGCTTGGCCTTGCGCCGGTCGTGCAGTCGGGCGATCTGGATGGCGAGCTCGAGCAGCACCGACAGCGCGATCCCGAGCGCCGTCATCGAGAACGGGTCGGATCCGGGCGTGAAGATGGCGGCGAAGGCGAACATGCCGAAGATCAGGCCTCGCCGCCAGGACTTGAGCCGCTCATAGCTGAGCACGCCCACCGCGTTGAGCATGACGATCAGCAGCGGGAACTCGAAGCTGACCCCGAAGACCACCAGCAGGTTGATCAGGAAGCCGAAATACCGGTCCCCGGACAGCGCGGTTACCTGCACGTCGCTGCCGACGGTCAACAGGAAGCCCAGCGCCTTGGACAGCACGAAGTAGGCCAGCACGGCGCCGACGACGAACAGCACCGCGGCGGGCACCACGAACCCGACCGCGAAGCGGCGCTCCTTCTGGTAGAGCCCGGGCGTGATGAACGCCCACAGCTCATAGAGCCAGACCGGGCAGGCCAGGACCAGCCCGGCCGTCAGCCCGACCTTGAGGCGCAACATGAATTGGTCGAACGGGGCGGTGGCCAGCAGCCGGCACTGCCCGTCGGCGCTGATGCTCGCGCGCGCCGATTGGGGCAGCGAACAGTACGGATGGCGCAGCCATTCGCCGAGGCTCTCCAGCCCGAAGATCCCGTGCGAGTACCAGAAGAACCCGAAAACCGTCGTCAGCAGGATGGCGGCCAGCGAGATCAGCAGCCGGGTGCGCAGCTCGGTCAGGTGGTCGACCAGCGACATCGTCGCGTCGGGGTTGGTGCGGCTGCGCCGGTTACGCGGGTTGAGCCGTTTCAGCAGGCCCGCGGTGCGCGCTGAAACCTTGAAACCTTTCACGGTGGTCTTTGCGGTCGATCAGTTGCGCTCGGGCACCGCGGGGACGCGGCTAGGCCGGGCGCGCTTCGGTGTGCCCCTGCTCGGTGGTCGCCGGCGGGTCGACCCGCTGCGACTGCACGGGCTGGGGGGTCTCGATCGCAGGCGCGTCGGACTTGCCCTCGGTCTGCATTTCACGCATCTCGGACTTGAAAATGCGCATCGACTTGCCCAGCGAGCGCGCGGCATCGGGGAGCTTCTTGGCACCGAACAGCAGGATCACTACGACAGCGAGGATCGCCCAGTGCCACGGACTAAGACTGCCCACTTTGATTACCTCCAGACGTCCACCCGATGCTACCGCAGCGACGGTCGCGGCTATTGTGGCCGCGCCGCGACCTGGTAGGACTCCAGGGCGGCCGCGGCGGCATCCCGTACACGATGAGCCAGCGACTCCGGTTCGAGCACCCGCACGGCCGCGCCGAAGCCCAGCACCAGCCTCGTCATCCAGTCCTCGGAGGCGTAGGTCATGACGGCCTCGCACGACCCGTCGGGCAGCTCGAGCACCTCCCGCATCGGGTAGTACTCGAACATCCACGACGCCGCGGGCGCCACCCACAGCCGCGCCGACGGCAGCGACGGATCGCCGTCGAACAGCGACGTGTCCGGCGGCGCGTGCAGCGCCGGTTCCGGCGGGGCCGCCGGCTCGCCCAGCTCGGTGGCGTCCACGATCCGATCGAAGCGGAACAGCCGAACGCCTTCGGCCTCGCGCGACCAGGCCTCCAGATAGCTGTGGCCGCCGATCAGCAGGACCCGGATGGGGTCGACGACCCGGCTGGTCAGGGTGTCGTGCGAGGCGGAGTAATAGTCGATGGCCAGCGCGCGCTTGTACTGCACCGCCGTGCGGACGGCGGCCGCGGCGCGGCTTTCGACGGGGGCGGGCTCGTGCACTGCCGCCACCGCCGCCGAAGCGTCGTGCCCGACGGCGCCGGCGGCGGCCTCGATCTTGGCGATCGCACTGCGCGCCGCCTCCGGGTCGACGACGCCCGGGATGTCGGCCAGCGCCCGCAGCGCCACCAGCAGGCCGGTGGCCTCAGGCGACGTGAGCTTGAGCGGCCGGTCGATGCCCGCCGAGAACGTCACCTCGATGGTGTCGCCGGAGAACTCGAAGTCGATGAGGTCGCCCGGGTAGTAGCCGGGAAGACCGCACATCCACAGCTGGTTGAGATCCTCTTCCAGCTGCTTCTCCGAGACCCCGAGGTCGGCGGCGGCCTTGGCCCGGGTGACCTTCGGGTTGGCCTGGAAATACGGGACCATGTTGAGCAGCCGAACCAGCCGGGTGGAGACGGGAGTCATCAGCCTTGGACTCCCGCGTGCGCGCGCAGCCGGGCCAGCACCTCGTCGCGCAGCGATTGCGGCTCGAGCACGACCGCGTCGGCCCCGTAGCCGGCGATGTCGCGGGCCAGCTGGTCGCTGGATCCGATGCCGAGTTCGATCACCTCGCCGTCGCGGCCGGCCAGCTGCTGCGCACCCGCCGACTTGCCGGCGCGGCGCAGCGCGGTGGCCCGCCCGTCGGCGACCCACACCCGGGCCTGTCCCCCGGCCGGCCACTCGCTGACCGTCTGGGCCACGATCTTGCGCAGGTCCACGCCGTCGGGCACGGTGACCGCGCCGGGCGGGCCGATCGCGGCGACGTCCGGCCCGATCCGGGACAGCCGGAAGGTGCGGGTGGCGTCGCGGTCGCGGTCGTGGCCGACCAGATACCAGCGGCCCTTCTCGGTGACCACGCCCCAGGGCTCGACGGTGCGCGTCGTGTAGGGCTCGGCCCGCGACGGCCGGTGCGGAAACTGCACCGCCTGACGGGAAGCGATGGCGGACAACAGGATCCCCAGCACCTCCTCCGACCCACGCAGGCCCGGCACGCCCGCCGGGGACGCGATGGCCACCGGCGCGTCGGGGTCGACGTCCACGCCGGCGGCGCGCAGCTTGAGCAGGGCGCCCTGGGTGGCGGTGATCAGTTCGGGCGACTCCCACAGCTGCGTGGCGACGGCCACCGCGGCCGCCTCGTCCGGGGTGAGGTCCACCGGCGCCAGCGCGTAGGCGTCGCGGTTGATCCGGTAGCCCTCGGTGGGATCCATGGCCGACACCCGGCCGACCTCCAGCGGGATGCCGAGGTCGCGCAATTCGTTCTTGTCGCGCTCGAACATCCGCGAAAACGCCTCGGCGCTGGGGCTGTCGGAATAGCCGGCGACGCTGGACCTGATCTTTTCGGCGGTGACGTAGCCGCGGGTGGACAGCAGGGCGATCACGAGATTAACCAGCCGCTCGACTTTCGAGGTCGCCATTTGTCCCAGGTTATTCGATGGTCCCCGCGCGGCGCTTCCGCCGGGCGGCCGCGTCGCAGGATTCGGCCGACCGCCGCTACATGCTGGCGATGAGTCGCTTGACCCGCTCGTCGACCGCCCGGAACGGGTCCTTGCACAGCACGGTGCGCTGCGCCTGGTCGTTGAGCTTGAGGTGCACCCAGTCGACGGTGAAGTCGCGGCCCGCCGCCTGCGCGGCGCTGATGAACTCCCCGCGCAGCCGGGCACGGGTGGTCTGCGGCGGGTGGTCGACCGCCTCCGCGATGTCCTCGTCGGTGGTGACCCGGGTGGCCAGGCCCTTGCGCTGCAGCAGGTCAAAGACGCCGCGGCCGCGCTTGATGTCGTGGTAGGCCAGGTCCAGCTGGGCGATCTTCGGATCCGACAGCTCCATGTTGTAGCGGTCCTGGTAGCGCTGGAACAGCTTGCGCTTGATCACCCAGTCGATCTCGGTGTCCACCTTGGCGAAGTCCTGGCTCTCGACGGCGTCGAGCTGCCGGCCCCACAGGTCCACGACCTGCTCGATCTGAGCGTTGGGTTCCCGGGTCTGCAGGTGCTCGACGGCGCGGCTGTAGTACTCGCGCTGGATGTCCAGCGCGCTGGCCTGCCGCCCGCCGGCCAGCCGCACCGGCCGTCGGCCCGTCACGTCGTGGCTGACCTCGCGAATCGCGCGGATGGGGTTGTCCAGCGAGAAGTCGCGGAACGGGACACCGGCCTCGATCATCTCCAGCACCAGCGCCGCGGTGCCCACCTTGAGCATGGTGGTCGTCTCGCACATGTTGGAGTCGCCGACGATGACGTGCAGGCGCCGGTACTTCTCGGCGTCCGCGTGCGGCTCGTCGCGGGTGTTGATGATCGGGCGGCTGCGCGTGGTGGCCGACGAGACGCCCTCCCAGATGTGCTCGGCGCGTTGGGAAAGGCAGAACGTCGCGGCCTTGGGGGTCTGCAGCACCTTGCCGGCCCCGCAGATCAGCTGGCGGGTGACCAGGAACGGCAGCAGCACGTCGGAGATCCGGGAGAACTCGCCGGCCCGCACGATGAGGTAGTTCTCGTGGCAGCCGTAGGAGTTGCCCGCCGAGTCGGTGTTGTTCTTGAACAGGTAGATGTCGCCGCCAATGCCCTCGTCGGCGAGCCGCTGTTCGGCGTCCACCAGCAGGTCTTCCAGCACCCATTCCCCGGCGCGGTCGTGGGTGACCAGTTGCACCAGGCTGTCGCACTCGGCGGTGGCGTACTCGGGATGGCTGCCCACATCCAGGTAGAGGCGGGCGCCGTTTCGCAAGAAGACGTTGGAGCTGCGGCCCCACGACACCACGCGCCGGAACAGGTACCGGGCGACCTCGTCCGGGGACAGGCGGCGGTGGCCGTGGAACGTGCAGGTGACACCGAACTCGGTCTCGATGCCCATTATTCGTCGCTGCACGTAATCGAGGGTACTGGTTGTCAGGCCGCAAAGGTGCAGAAGCCGCGCCCAGGGGTGTTATCGGGCGGATCTAGTCCGACGACTTGCCCTCCGCGTCCGGCTCTTCTCCGCCGGATTTTGCGTCCTTGGACTTCGCGCCGTCCGACTTCTTCAGCAAGTTTTCCAGGGTGGGGCGATTGATCCGCTTGAACGCCCGCCGCGGCCGGTTGGCGTCCAGGATCGCCACCTCCAGGCTGCCCACGTCGAGGGCGGGCTGATCGCCGTTGGACGTCTCCGCGCTGCCCGCCCGCAGCGCCGCAACCGCGATGCCCAAAGCCTCACGCAGGTGGGCGTTTTCGGCGTAGGAGTCCTTGAGCGCCGTGACGATCGGCTCGGTGGTGCCGCCCATCACCACGAAATGCGGCTCGTCGGCGATCGAGCCGTCATAGGTAATGCGGTACAGCTCAGGCGGTTTCGTCTCGCCGTAGTGGGCGACCTCGGCGACGCACAACTCGACCTCGTAGGGCTTCGCCTGCTCGGTGAAGATGCTGCCCAGGGTCTGCGCGTACACGTTGGCCAGCTGCCGCCCGGTCACGTCGCGCCGGTCGTACGCGTAGCCCCGGGTGTCGGCGAACTGGATGCCGCCGCGGCGCAGGTTGTCGAACTCGTTGAACTTGCCCGCGGCCGCAAAGCCGACGCGGTCGTAGAGTTCGCTGATCTTCTGCAGGGACCGCGACGGGTTCTCGGCGACGAACAGCACGCCGTCGGCGTAGGCCAGCGCCACCACGCTCTTGCCCCGGGCGATGCCCTTGCGCGCGAGCTCGCTGCGCTCGCGCATCGCCTGTTCGGGCGAGATGAAATACGGGAAGCTCACTTCTTCTTACCCCGCGGTTCGGCGTCGGGCCCGAAAGTGTCCGCCCGCGAGCGGCTTTCGATGACCTCCCGGGCCAGTTCGGCGATGCGGCTCTCCGGCACCTCGGCCGCCCCCTCGGCACCGATGGTGACCGCCGTGGGATAGATGCCGCGGACCAAGTCCGGTCCGCCGGTGGCGGAGTCGTCGTCGGCGGCGTCGTAGAGCGCCTCCACGATCACCCGCAGCGCGGAATCGACGTCGGACACTTGCGAATACAGCTTCTTCATCGACGACTTGGCGAAGATCGAGCCCGATCCCACCGCCTGGTAGCCCTCTTCCTCGATGTTCCAGCCGCCCGCAGCATCGAAAGACACGATCCGGCCCGCGCTTTCGGGTTCCGGCGCGTGGATGTCGTACCCGGCCAGCAACGGCAGGGCGACCAGCCCCTGCATCGCCGCGGCCAGGTTGCCGCGCACCATGATCGCGAGCCGGTTGACCTTGCCGGCAAACGTGAGCGGCACGCCCTCGAGCTTCTCGTAGTGCTCGAGTTCGACGGCGTACAGCCGGGCGAACTCGACGGCGATCGCGGCGGTCCCGGCGATGCCGGTCGCGGTGTAGTCGTCGGTTATGTACACCTTCTTCACGTCGCGCCCGGCGATCATGTTGCCCTGCGTCGAGCGCCGGTCACCCGCCATGACGACGCCGCCCGGGTACTTCAACGCGACGATCGTCGTCCCGTGCGGCAGCTGGTCGCCGGCGGCGACGGTCTGCGCGCCGCCGCCAAGACTCGTCGGCAGCAACTCCGGCGCGTGGCGGCGGAGGTGGTCGGCGAACGAGGACAGGTCTACAGCCGGATTCCCGGGAAGTGGGGAGTTAAAGGACAGTCGATCGGCGAACGGCCAGGTCACTGTCCGCCCTTTTGGACATACGCGCGGACAAAATCCTCGGCGTTTTCCTCAAGGACGTCGTCAATCTCGTCAAGCAGGTCGTCGGTGTCTTCGGCAAGCTTCTCGCGACGCTCCTGGCCCGCGGCCGTGCCGTCGGCGAAATCGTCTTCGTCGCCGCCGCCACCACCACGCTTGGTCTGCTCCTGAGCCATCGCCGCCTCCTGCTTTGTTATCGGCTCGTGTTAACCGGCGTCACACGCCCGCCGGTCTCTCCTACAGTACCGGTCAACCCCGACGTTGCTCGCTCCAACGCCGCTTAGCTGGTCAGTTGTTCCACCAGTTCGACCGCGCTGTCCACGGAGTCGAGCAACGCCCCGACGTGGGCTTTGCTGCCGCGCAGCGGCTCCAGCGTCGGGATGCGGACCAGCGAATCGCCCCCGAGATCGAAAATCACCGAGTCCCAGCTGGCCGCGGCGATGTCGGCGCCGAACCTGCGCAGGCATTCGCCGCGGAAGTACGCGCGCGTGTCCGTCGGCGGATTATCGACCGCGTCGAGCACCTGGTGTTCGCTCACGAGGCGCTTCATCGAACCGCGCGCGACCAGCCGGTTGTACAGGCCCTTGTCCAGCCGCACGTCGGAATATTGCAGGTCCACCAGGTGCAGCCGCGGCGCCGACCAGTTCAGGTTCTCCCGCTGTCGGAAGCCCTCGAGCAGGCGCAGCTTGGCCGGCCAGTCCAGCAGCTCGGCGCAGTCCATCGGGTCGCGCTCGAGCTTGTCCAGCACGTCCGCCCACGTCTCGACGATGTCGGCCGCGCGCGGGTCGGGGTCGCGGCCGTCGACCAGCTTAGCCACCCGGTCGAGGTAAATCCGTTGCAGCGCAAGGGCGGTCAGTTCACGCCCGTCGGCCAGGGCCACCGCCACCCGCAGCGACGGATCGCGGCTGATGGCGTGGACCGCGTGCACCGGCCGCGCCAACGCCAGGTCGCTCAGGTCGATCCCGTGCGCGGGGCCGTCCTCGATCAGATCGAGCACCAGCGCCGTGGTGCCCAGCTTCAAATAGGTCGACGTCTCGGCCAGGTTGGCGTCGCCGATGATCACGTGCAGGCGGCGATACCGGTCGGCGTCGGCGTGGGGCTCGTCGCGGGTGTTGATGATGCCGCGCTTGAGCGTGGTCTCCAGCCCGACCTCGACCTCGATGTAGTCCGAGCGCTGCGACAGCTGGAAGCCGGGCTCGTCGCCGGCGGGCCCGATGCCGACCCGGCCGGAACCGGTGACCACCTGGCGGGACACCAGAAAGGGGGTCAGGCCGGCGATGATCGCCGAGAACGGCGTCTGCCGCGACATCAGGTAGTTCTCGTGGGACCCGTAGGAGGCGCCCTTGCCGTCGACGTTGTTCTTGTAGAGCTGCAGTTTCGCGGCGCCGGGCACGCTGGCGACGTGTCGGGCGGCGGCCTCCATCACGCGCTCACCGGCCTTGTCCCAGATCACCGCGTCCAGCGGGTCGGTGCACTCGGGGGCGGAGTATTCCGGGTGCGCGTGATCAACGTAGAGCCGCGCCCCGTTGGTCAAGATCATGTTGGCCGCGCCGACCTCGTCGGCGTCGACGACCG
Source organism: Mycobacterium sp. 1245805.9 (assembly GCF_001672915.1). GTDB lineage: Bacteria > Actinomycetota > Actinomycetes > Mycobacteriales > Mycobacteriaceae > Mycobacterium. Next base: position 27,096 of record NZ_LZKR01000029.1, read on the forward strand.
GCGGGGGCCCGGCCGAGCGGCTCAGGTCGAAGCCGCGGGCGTCGCGCAGCGGCGATTCCACCTCGTAGTCCCAGCGGGTGCGCTTGGCGCGCTGGATGCCGGCGGCGGCCGCGTAGGCCAGGACTGCCTGCGTCGAGGTGAGGATCGGGTTGGCGGTCGGGTCCGACGGCGACGAGATGCCGTACTCGACCTCCGTCCCGATAATCCTTTGCATTACTTCAAGATAGGCCCGGTGACGATGTAGACCCCGAGGCGGGGCTATCACCGGCCGGGCGATCGAGCCCGGGCCAGCGACAATGAGAGCCGAATCGGGTGCGATAAGCGCCATCCGGCGGCGCGGTACGGCTAGGTTTGCCCGCATGGAGCTTTCCCTTCGCCCCGCGCGCGGGACGGCGAATGCCGCGGCCGAAAGCTGGTTCCTGAACCGGGGTTTGCCGTCGGTGCTGACGAGGCGCTCGCGCTGGCGACGGCTCTGGCCGCGGTCGGCCCCCATGCTGGCGGCCTACGCGACATTGCAGGCCTGTGTCCTGCCTGTCTACCTGATCACTGGCGGGCGCGACGTCCACATCAGCGGCGAGCCGACAACCTCCGAAGTGATTCTCCTGGCGATCATCGGGCTCGCCCTTCCGCTGATGGCCCTCGTGGGCTGGCTGGTGTCGCGGTCGCACAGCGGCCGCACCCGCGCGGCCGTGTCGACCGTCGCGGTCGTCCTCGTGGCGTGCGTCGCGGCCACCGTCGGCGGGCTCGGGCAACTGGCGCAGGAGTCGATCGTGGTCTTGGCGGTGCTGGTCCTGACCGGCTGCGGCGTCGGGTCGGTCGTCGGGTGGGCGGTGCGCATGATGCTGTCGCACCTGACGACGGTCGGTGCCCTGGCGGTGCGGGCGCTGCCCGTGGTGCTGCTGACCGCCTTGGTGTTCTTCAACACCTACGTCTGGCTCATGGCGGCGACGATCAGCGGGGAACGGCTGGGGCTGGCGATGGCGTTCCTGGTCTCGATCGCCGCGGCGTTCGTAGTCTCTGCCACCCATGATCGGGCCCGGCCCATGCTGCGCTCGACTGCGGCGCTGCCCACCGACACCGCGGGCCTTGCCGAGACGCCCTTCGCGGCCATGCCGGATACGCCCGACTGCGCACCGCTGAAACGAGCCGAGCGCCTCAACGTCATCTTCGTGCTGGCCGCGTCGCAGCTTGCGCAGATTCTGGTGGTCGCGGTGGTCACGGCCGCCATCTACCTGATCCTGGGGCTGATCGTGCTCAGCCCGTCGCTGCTCAACGAATGGACCCACACCTACACGAGCACCGCGACGGTGCTGGGATTCACGCTGCCGGTGCCCGATTCGCTGATCCACATGACGTTGTTCCTCGGCGCGTTGACGTTCATGTACATCAGCGCACGCGCGGCCGGCGACGCCGAGTACCGGTCGACGTTCCTCGACCCGCTCATCGACGACTTGCACACGACGCTGATCGCGCGCAACCGCTACCGCGGCGCCGTGGTCGCTACGGCGTGTGAAGTTGACGCCGACCAGGGCAGTGATTAATTTCACAGGGTGTCTCGCCATCGCGCCGAAGAAGACGTGGATGAACCGGTGACTGACCTGGCCGGGAAGCGTTACGGGGAGGTGCTTCTCGTGACTCCCGGGGAGGCCGGCCCGCAGGCGTCGGTTTACAACAGCTTCCCGCTCAACGACTGCCCCGCCGAGCTGTGGTCGGCGTTGGACCCGCACGCGATCGCCGCCGAGAACGGCGCGGCCGCGGCGCTGCTCAACGGCCCTCGCTATTGGCTGATGAACTCCATCGAAAAGGAGCGGCAGGGCCCGCAAGTGACGAAGACCTTCGGGGGCATCGAGATGATCCTGCAGGCCACCGTCCTGCTGTCCTCGATGAATCCGGCGCCCTTCAGCGTGAACAGCGTGAGCCGTCATACGGTTTTCGTGTTCAACGCGGGCGAAGAGGTCTACGAGCTCATCGATCCGCACGGGAAACGCTGGGTCATGCAGACCTGGAGCCAGGTCACCGACCCCAACCTGGAGCGGAAAGACCTGCCCGGGTTGGCCAGCCGGCTCGAGTTGCCCGACGGGTGGAGCTACCAGTCGCGCGTGCTCACCGAGGAACTGCGGGTGGACACCAGAACCGAAGCCGCCCAAGTGCTGCAGGACAACCTCACCAACAGCTACTCGCTGGAGACCTGACTGACGGCTTAGCGCCGCCGACACTGAAACTACGCACACCCCGCCCGGCGTGTCGTGTGCGTAGTTTCAGTGTCGCGACACGCGACCCAAGCGCCTACAGGTACTGACCCAGGTTCGACTCGGTGTCGATGGCCCGGGACGCGCTCGACGACTTGCCCGTGACCAGGGTGCGGATGTAGACGATCCGCTCGCCCTTCTTGCCCGAAATCCGCGCCCAGTCATCGGGGTTGGTGGTGTTGGGCAGGTCCTCGTTCTCGGCGAACTCGTCGACGATCGAGTCGAGCAGGTGCTGTATGCGCAGACCCGGTTGGCCCGTCTCCAGCACCGACTTGATCGCGTTCTTCTTCGCCCGGTCGACGACGTTCTGGATCATCGCCCCGGAGTTGAAGTCCTTGAAGTACATGACCTCTTTGTCACCGTTGGCGTAGGTGACCTCCAGGAAGCGGTTGTCGTCGATCTCGGCGTACATCCGCTCGACGACCTTCTCGATCATCGCCTTGATGCAGGCGGTGCGGTCGCCGTCGAACTCGGTGAGGTCGTCGGCGTGCAGCGGCAGCGACTCGGTCAGGTACTTCGAGAAGATGTCTTGCGCCGCTTCGGCATCCGGGCGCTCGATCTTGATCTTCACGTCGAGGCGCCCGGGCCGCAGGATCGCGGGGTCGATCATGTCCTCGCGGTTGGAGGCGCCGATGACGATGACGTTCTCCAGGCCTTCAACGCCGTCGATCTCGCTGAGCAGCTGCGGCACCACCGTCGTCTCGACGTCCGAGGAGACCCCGGTGCCGCGGGTGCGGAAGATCGAATCCATCTCGTCGAAGAACACGATCACCGGCGTCCCTTCCGACGCCTTCTCGCGGGCCCGCTGGAAGATCAGCCGGATGTGCCGCTCGGTCTCACCGACGAACTTGTTCAGCAGCTCGGGGCCCTTGATGTTGAGGAAGTACGACTTCGCCTCGCGGGCATCGTCGCCGCGCACCTCGGCCATCTTCTTGGCCAACGAGTTCGCGACCGCCTTGGCGATCAGGGTCTTGCCGCAACCGGGCGGGCCGTAGAGCAACACACCCTTGGGCGGGCGCAGCGCGTACTCGCGGTAGAGCTCCTTGTGCAGGAACGGCAGCTCGACGGCGTCGCGGATCTGCTCGATCTGGCGCGTCAGGCCGCCGATGTCCTGGTAGCTGACGTCGGGCACCTCTTCCAGGACCAGGTCTTCGACCTCGGCCTTGGGGATGCGCTCGAAGGCGTAGCCGGCTTTGGTGTCGACCAGCAGGGAGTCACCCGGACGCAGCTTGCGTGGCTTGGTGTCGTCGTTGAGGGCGTCCGGAACGCCGTCCGGCAGGTCCTCGGCGACCAGCGGCTCGGCCAGCCACACGATGCGCTCCTCGTCGGCGTGGCCGACGACCAACGCGCGGTGGCCGTCGTTGAGCACCTCGCGCAACGTGGAGATCTCGCCGACCGATTCGAACGTGCCGGCCTCGACGACGGTCAGGGCCTCGTTGAGCCGCACCGTCTGGCCCTTGCGCAGCGAACCGACCTCGATGTTGGGCGAGCACGTCAGGCGCATCTTGCGACCCGAGGTGAACACGTCGACCGTGTCGTCCTCGTGCGCCCCCAACAGCACGCCGTAGCCACTGGGCGGCTGACCCAGCCGGTCGACCTCTTCGCGGAGCGCCAACAGTTGCTGACGGGCCTCTTTGAGGGTTTCCATTAACTTTGAGTTTCGCGCCGCGAGGGAGTCGATGCGAGCCTCGAGTTGATGCACGTCGCGCGCGGACCGTGTGCCGCCCGCCGACCCGACCGCATGCTCCAGTTGCTCGCGCAGCACCGCTGCCTCACGGCGTAACTGTTCCAATTCGGCAGCATCGCCGCTGGACATGCCAGTTTCACGGGCATTGCCGAATGCTTCAGAACGCTCTGAGTCACCCATGTTGCGCTCCTTTCCCGCCCCGAAATGTGCGGTGGTACTTCAACGCTACCGGCGATTGCCGGTTGATGTGCGGAGTCAAATGCTCACGAAAAGTTAAGACTTTGGTTCCACTGGTAATCTCTGCCACGAATCTTGCCGAGCGAAAGGACAGCCGTGGCCCCAAAAGCCCTTGCCACCGGCTCCGCCGGCCCCTTCTCCTCCGGCGTGCCGGGCCCGGTGTGACTTCCGTTGCACCCGTTGGCCCGACGGCGGGCCCGATCGCCTAGACACAGAACGAACTCTATGCACCGACGCTTGACCATTGCGCTGAGTGCCGTCACCACGTTGGCGGCGGTCGGGCTGGCCGGCTGCGCGCACACCGGAACCAAGGTGGTGTCGTCGTCCTCGTCGGCGGTCCCGGTGACGTCGACCCCGTTGATCGTCGCGGCTCCCCCGAGCGCTCCGCTGCCCCCGCCCGACGCCCTGATCGACGTCCTGAACCGGCTCGCCGACCCGAACGTGCCGGGCGTCAACAAGGTGGACCTCGTCGAGGGCGCGACCCCCGACAGCGCGGGCACCCTGGACAAGTTCACCAACGCGCTGCGGGACAACGGGTATCTCCCGATGACCTTCGCGGCCAACGACGTCGCCTGGTCGGACAAGAATCCGTCCCACGTGACGGCCACCGTGACCGTCAAGACCGCCCAGCCGAACAACGGCAACTTCACCTTCCCGATGGAGTTCACCCCATTCCAAGGCGGATGGCAGCTCTCCCGCCGGACCGCGGAAATGCTGCTGGCGCTGGGCAACTCGGCCACCGGCACGACGCCACCCGCGCCTGCCCCCGGCCCGGCTCCTGCCCCGCCGCCGCCGACTCCCACGGGCTAGCCGCCGATGTGGATCGGCTGGCTCGAGTTCGACGTGTTGCTGGGCCCGGAGCTTGGGGTGCGATCACTCAAACAGAAGCGGTCGGTCATTCGTCCCGTCGTGGCGGAGCTGCAACGCAAGTTCGGCGTGTCGGCCGCCGAAACCGGTGCGCAGGACCTCCACCGGCGGGCGGGTATCGGCGTGGCCGTGGTGTCCGGAGACCGCCGCCACGCGGTCGACGTGCTGGACGCGGCCGAACGCCTGGTGGCGGCGCATCCCGAGTTCGAGCTGCTGTCCGTGCGACGGGGCCTCACCACGAGTGACGACTAGTCCTATCCGTCGCGGCCCGGGCGCTTGCGGCCCAGGGGCGCCGGGGCGACGACGCCCGGGGCGAGCCGTCGCGTGAAGATCAGGAACGCCGTGTGCCCGCGCATCGAATGCTGCGGCCGCACGGCCAGCCCGACCACGTTCCAGCCGCGCTGCAGGGTCTCCCACGACCGCGGCTCGGTCCAGCACTGCTGGGCCCGCAGCGCCTCCACGGTTCGCGACAGCTGGGTGACCGTGGCGACGTAGATCATCAACACCCCGCCGGCTATCAACAGGCGCGCCGCAGCGTCGAGCACCTCCCACGGCGCAAGCATGTCGAGCACGGCGCGGTCGAAGGAGCCGTCGGGCAGGTCGGAGTCCACCAGGTCGCTGACGATCAGTTGCCAGTTGTCCGGCTCTCCGTCGAAAAACACCGAGACGTTGCGGCGGGCGTGTTCGGCATGGTCGGCGCGCTGCTCGTAGGAGACCACCCGCCCTCCGGGCCCGACGGCGCGCAGCAGTGAGCAGGTCAGCGCGCCGGAACCGGCCCCGGCCTCCAGCACCCGTGCGCCCGGGAAGATGTCGCCCTCGTGCAGGATCTGGGCGGCGTCCTTCGGGTAGATCACCTGCGGGCCGCGGGGCATCGACATCAGGTAGTCGATCAGCAGCGGGCGCAGCACCAAGTAATCGGCGCCGTTGCTGGACTTGACCACGCTGCCCGGCTCCAGTCCGATCACGGCGTCGTGGGGGATCGACCCGCGATGGGTGTGGAACTCCGCGCCCGGCGTGAGGGACATCGTGTAGTGCCGACCCTTGGCGTCGGTGAGTTGGACACGTTCGCCAACGGTGAATGGGCCGGTCACGGACACGCCGTCTAGCGTGCCAGCCGACTCGCCGCAGCGGGTGCTTGGGGGTTGTCGGCGCCCGGTCCTACGCTGCGGACATGACGGACCAGCCGGTGGAGCGCAGCCGACCTGCGCTGTCACCGTCGCGCGCGGCGGACTTCAAGCAATGCCCGTTGCTGTACCGCTTCCGGGCGATCGACCGGCTGCCCGAGGCGCCCTCGACCGCGCAGCTGAGGGGTTCGGTGGTGCACGCCGCCCTGGAACAGCTCTATGGCCTGCCCGCCGGGATGCGCGGCCCCGACACCGCCGCCTCGCTGGTCGAGCCGGCCTGGGACCGGGTGATCACGGCCGAGCCCGACCTGGTCGCAGACGTGGATCCTGAAGCGAAAACCGAACTGCTGTCGGAGGCCCGCGCGCTGCTCACCGGCTATTACCGGCTGGAGGACCCGACCCGGTTCGACCCGCACAGTTGCGAAGAGCGCATCGAGGTCGAACTCGCCGACGGCACGCTGCTGCGGGGCTTCATCGACCGGATCGACGTCGCGGCCACCGGCGAGCTGAGGGTGGTCGACTACAAGACCGGCAAGGCGCCACCCGAAGCGCGGGCCCTGGCCGAGTTCAAGGCGATGTTTCAGATGAAGTTCTACGCGGTGGCGTTGCTGCGTTCCCGCGACGTGCTACCCACTCGACTCCGCATCATCTACCTGGCCGACGGCCAGGTGCTGGACTACGCGCCCGACCGTGACGAGCTGCTGCGATTCGAGAAAACGCTGATGGCGATCTGGCGCGCCATCCGGTCCGCGGCGCCCACGGGCGATTTCCGCCCCAGCCCGTCGCGGTTGTGCGACTGGTGTCCCCACCAGCAGCTCTGCCCGGCGTTCGGCGGCACCCCGCCACCGTACCCGGGATGGCCGGATGCCGTTGCGGCGCAAGATATCTCACATCCCACCGAACCGGCGGCGTGATGCATCGGCTGCACGGAAAGCCCATAAAGGGGCGAATCCACCCGGGAGTGCGGTAGTCTGTCAACAGCGTCGGCTGCCGAGCAGGTGGCCGGCGAGTCGTGATCGATTCTTTGTTTTCTTTGCTCAGATCCCTGCCGGGGCGCCGAGTCCAAGAGGACCAGGCGCGCCTGCGGAAGCTCGAGTCGCGGCGACCGATATTGCCAGACGGGCAATGTCGTCCCCACCGAAGCTTTAGGAACACTGAAACATGCTGGAAGACAATAGTTTTGCTCACCTCGGCGTGAGCCCGCCGGTGGTTGACGCGCTCGTCGCGCGAGGCGTCCGCCACCCGTTCCCGATACAAGTGCAGACGCTGCCGGACACGCTGGCCGGCCGCGACGTGCTGGGCCGCGGCAAGACCGGTAGCGGCAAGACGCTCGCCTTCTCGATCCCGCTGGTCAGTCGGCTCGACCCGGCTGACCGCCGACCGGGCCGTCCCACCGGGCTCGTCCTGGCACCCACCCGGGAGCTGGCGACCCAGATCGCCGCGACCATCGAGCCCCTCGCCAAGGTGCGGGGCCTGCGGGTTGCCACGATCTTCGGCGGGGTTTCGCAGAACAGGCAAGCCGCGGCGCTGAGGGCGGGCATCGACATCGTCGTGGCCTGCCCCGGCCGCCTTGACGACCTGATGAAGCAACGCGTGATCAGCCTGGACGCCGTTCAGGTCACGGTCATCGACGAAGCCGACCACATGGCCGACCTCGGTTTCCTGCCGACCGTCACCCGCATCCTGGCGGCCACGCCCGCCAAGGGCCAGCGCATGCTGTTTTCGGCCACCCTGGACGCCGCCGTCGACACCCTGGTCAAGCGATTCCTCACCGATCCGGTGACGCGGTCGGTGGTGGAGGCGACGTCGTCGGTCCCCGAGATGACGCATCACATCTTCTGCGTCGACGGGATCGACGCCAAGAGGGAGTTGGTGCACCGGTTGGCCTCGGGAGAGTCCCGGCGAATCCTCTTCATGAGGACCAAGCACCAGGCGCGAAAGCTGGCCCGCCAGCTCACCCAATCGGGCATCGCGTCGGTGGAGCTGCACGGCAACCTCTCCCAGCCCGCACGCGACCGAAACCTGGCGGCGTTCGCCGCCGGCCACGCCCGGGTGCTGGTGGCGACCGACATCGCCGCGCGCGGCGTGCACGTGGACGACATCGAACTGGTCGTGCACGTCGACCCGCCCGCCGAGCACAAGGCCTACCTCCACCGATCCGGCCGCACGGCCCGGGCAGGCGCCTCCGGTGACGTCGTCACCATCGTGCTGCCCGAGCAGCGCCGGGACACCGAGTCGATGATGCGCAAGGCGGCCATTCGTGCGGTGCCGCAGCGGGTCAGCGCGGCCTCCCCCGCCATCCACGCCCTGGTCGGCCCGGCCGGGCCCCGCAAGGCCGTCGCGCCCGTCGCGGCGCCCTCCAACCGTCCGCCCGCGGCGCGTAGCAGACGCCGCCGCTCTCGGCGCCCCGCAACGACTACCCACCGTTAGGGAAATCATGGCCGAACAGCAAATTCATCCGTCCAAGGTTCGCGTCGGTGACGTCATCGGTACGGCGAACCGCACTGAGCTTCGTTACACGGTCAAGATCATCAGCGGACCGCAGACCAGCCCACAGCGCTGGACCTTCTTCGGCCGCGACGCTCACGGCCAGCAGTACACGAGCTCGTTCGGCGAGGACGACGTCGTGCGCAGGTACGCAAAAGCGCCTTAACTCATTCGGCTAGTCGAGCGGCGACATCTCCTGCAGCATCGTGGGAATCAGCTCGCTGACCGTCGGGTGGATGTGCATGGTGCGCGACAGCGTCGTGTACGGCGCCTTGGCCGACATGACATCCAGGATGGCGTGGATCGCCTCGTCGCCGCCGACGCCGAGGATGGCGGCCCCCAGGATCTGGTCGGTCTCGGCGTCCACCACCACCTTCATAAAGCCTTGCGTCTCACCCTTTTCCACCGCCCGGCCGACGCGGGTCATCGGCCGCTTGCCGACCAGCGCCTTGCGCCCGGACGCGCGGACCTGGCTGACGGTCATGCCCGCACGACCCAGCGGCGGGTCGATGTAGAGCGCATAGGTGGTGATGCGGTCGCTCACGCGGCGGGGATCGTCGTCGAGAAGATTGGCGGCCACGATCTCGAAATCGTTGTACGAGGTGTGGGTGAAGGCGCCCTTGCCGTTGCAGTCGCCCATCGCCCAGATGTGGTCGACGTTGGTCTTGAGCTGGTCGTCGACGACGATGTAGCCGCGGTCGGTCTGCACCCCGGCCGCCTCGAGGCCCAAGTCGTCGGTGTTGGGTCGCCGCCCCACCGCCACCAGCAGATGGCTGCCGGCGATGGGCTCGGCACCGGCTCGGGGCGTCAATTCAAAACCGTTGTCCGTCTTGGTGATTCGCACGTCGTCGGCGCCGGCGACGATGTCGATGCCCTCGGCCTCGAGGATCTCCCGGACCGTGGCGGAGACGTCCTCGTCCTCGCGGGACGCCAGCCGCGGCCCGCGCTCGACCACGGTCACCCGGGCCCCGAAGCGCCGGTACATCTGCGCGAACTCCAGCGCGATGTAGCTGCCGCCGACGATGACGAGATGCGATGGCACCGTGTCGAGTTCGAGGATCGACACGTTAGTGAGGTAGTCGACGTCGGACAGTCCCGGGATGTCGGGCACCACGGCGCGGCCGCCGACGTTGAGGAAGATCCGCTCGCCGTGCAGAGGGTCGCCGTTCACGCTGATCGTGTGCGGGTCGGTGAAGCGGGCGTGACCGCGAATCAGGGTGCAGCCCGCCATGCCCTCCAGCCAGCTCTCGACGCCCTTGCGGTCGGCCAGCATGATGTCGTCCTTGCGCGCCTTGACCTTCGCCATGTCTACGCTGATCGACCCCGTCCCCACGCCGTATTCCGCGCCGCGCCGGGCCAAGTGGGCGGCGTGCGCGCTGGCCACCAGGGTCTTGGTCGGGATGCATCCGGTGTTGACGCAGGTGCCGCCGACGAGCTTGCGCTCGATGACCGCGACGCGCTGCCCGGCCGCGGTCAGCCGGCCCGCCAGCGGGGGGCCGGCCTGCCCGGCGCCGACGATGATCGCGTCGAAGCGCTCCGTCACTTAACCGCCGTCAGGATGTATTCCGTCAGAACGTGACCCGTCACCGCCACGATGGCGAACCCGCCGAAGATCGCGACCGCGTCCTCGAGCAGCGCGATCGGCAGATCCTTGCCGGCCACGGCGGCCAGCCGCTTGCGCGCCTGATAGCCGCCGAAGGTGCCGAGCACCGCCCCGATGATGCCGGCGCCGAGCGCGGAGAAGGTCCAGTGCGGCCACGCGCCCAGCACCGCGCCGGCCAGCCCGCCCGTGATGATCCGGGCGGCGAAGATCGGGGGCGCCGTGCGGGCCGGCGTCTTGGGCAGCTTGTCGTTGACGAGTTCCCCGACGGCGAGCACCGTGAAGACGATCGCGGTAATGATGTTGCCCATCCACGACGCCCACGTGCCGTGCAGGTCGAGCCACCCGAGGTACGCACCCCAGGCGACGACGGCGGGAGCCGTCAGCGAACGCAACCCGGCGACGACACCAATCCCTAAAGCCAGCAGCAGAATAAGCGCATGTGTCACGAGGACCCTCCTGGGGGACGAACAGCGCGGCAACGGTAAGGGATGACAGCCCACGGAGAAAACGGGCGTTGGTTATTCATCAGCCCCAGAGCGGACGCTAACACAGCCGCGGGCGCGGCACGATGCTCAGAACCGGCAGAACCTGATGTCGGACGCCAGAATCGCCTTGGCGCCGATGGCGGCGAGTTCGTCCATGATCTCGTTGACGCCACGGCGCGGCACCAGGGCGCGGATCGCCACCCAATCCGGATCGGCGAGCGGCGCGATCGTGGGCGATTCCAATCCCGGCGTGATCGACGTGGCCTTGTCCAGCACCGAACGCGGGCAGTCGTAGTCGAGCATCAGGTATTGCTGGCCGAACACCACACCCTGGACCCGCGCCACCAGCTGATCGCGGACGGCCTTGGTCTCGCCGTGTCCGTCGTCGTCGGCGCGCTCGATCAGCACCGCCTCCGAATCGCACAGCGGCTCACCGAACGCCACCAGGTCGTGCAGGCTCAGGGTGCGCCCCGAGCCCACGACGTCGGCGATGGCGTCGGCCACGCCGAGCTGCACCGAAATCTCCACCGCGCCGTCGAGCCGGATGACGGTGGCCTCAATGCCCTTTTCCGCCAAGTCTTTTCGGACCAGGTTCGGGTAAGCGGTGGCGATCCGTTTGCCGGCCAGGTCGGCCGTCGTCCAGTCACGCCCGGCCGGACCGGCATAGCGGAAGCTCGACGACCCGAAACCCAACGCCAGGCGTTCGCGCACCGGTGCGTCGGAATCGCGCACCAGGTCCCGACCGGTGATGCCGAAGTCCAACTCCCCCGAACCCACGTAGATCGCAATGTCTTTGGGCCGCAGGAAGAAAAACTCGACCTGATTGACGGGGTCGATGACGGTGAGGTCCTTGGAATCGGTGCGGCGACGGTAGCCGGCCTCCGAGAGGATCTCGCTGGCCGGCTCGCTCAGCGTGCCTTTGTTGGGAACCGCAACGCGCAGCATGCTCACAGCTTCCGGTAGACGTCGTCGAGGGTCAGTCCGCGCGCGATCATCAGCACCTGCGTCCAGTACAGCAACTGGCTGATCTCTTCGGCCAGCGCGTCGTCGGGTTCGTGTTCGGCGGCCAGCCACACCTCGCCGGCCTCCTCCAGGATCTTCTTGCCCAGCCCGTGTATGCCGCCGTCCAGCGCCGCGACCGTGGCGCTGCCTGCCGGTCGGGTACGGGCGCGATCGCCGAGTTCGGCGAACAGATCCTCGAAGGTCTTCACGGCCAGCGATTGTTCCACGTGCCGGCCGGCGAAGTCACGGCGGTTTCACGCGGACGCGCGACAAGTTAGGGCAACCTAATGTAGGTTAGCCTAACCATATTGTCCGCATGTCGAAGGAGCTGGTCGGCCGTGACCTTCCCGATGTGGTTCGCCCTTCCCCCTGAAGTGCACTCGGCGCTGCTCTCGACGGGCGCGGGTCCCGGGCCGCTGCTAGGTGCGGCCGCGGCATGGCGCGCCTTGGCCACCGAATATGACTGCGCCGCAACCGAGCTCACCGGGCTGCTGGCGGCGGTGCGGAGCGCCGCGTGGGCGGGGCCCAGCGCCGAGCGATTCGTCGCGGCCCACCAACCGTTCCTGTTTTGGCTGAGTGAGGCGAACGCGGTGGCGACGGCAGCGGCAACCGGGCACGAATCGGCGGCCGCCGGGTATACGTCCGCGTTGGCCGCGATGCCCACGCTCGCCGAGCTGGCGGCCAACCACGCGGTGCACGCCGTTTTGGTCGCCACGAACTTCTTCGGGGTCAACACCATCCCGATCGCGCTCAACGAAGCCGACTACCTGCGCATGTGGGTGCAGGCGGCCGCCGCAATGAGCGCCTATCAAGCGGTCTCGGCGGAAAGCCTCGCGGCGACGCCCGCAACCTCACCTGCGCCGCGGATCGTCAGCGCTGCCGCGACGTCCGGCGCCGGCAGCTTCCCGGACCCGACGAAGTTGATCCTCCAGTTCCTCAAGGATTTGCTCAACGGCCTGCAAAGCGTGGCCGGGCAAATCTTGCCGGGTCCGCTGGGCGGCGTCGTCACCCAGGCGCTCGACGCGTTGATCTCCCTGGTGTCCAGCGAAGTCTTCACGATCCTCGCGTACTCCGTGCTGGACCCGCTGATCTACTTCGGACCGTTCACCCCGGCGCTCGGGCCCTTTCTGTTGCCCGTCGGGCTCGCCGGGCTGGCCGGCCTTGCCGGCCTCGACGCCACGGGCGCTTCCGGGCCGCTGGCCATGGGCTCCGCCGCGCGCCAAAGCTGGCCGGCGACGACCGGATTCACGCTGGCGGGCGCGGAAACCGGCGCGCCGGCCAAGGCCCCGACCGGTGCGTCGGGCAGCTCCGCGGTGCCGGCCTCCCCCACGCCCGCGGGCCTGCCGGCCGCCGAAGGCTGCTATGTGGTCGGCGGCGGCCCCGACGGCGAGGGCTTCACTCCGGTCTCCAGGACCGGAGCCGCTGCCGCCCTCAGCGCGGGCGCCGCCGCGGCCGCCGCCTCTGTTGCGACGGACAGCGACCAGGCGAGGGCGAAGCGAACCGCCACCGCACGCCGGCAGGCCCGCAAGTACCGCTTTGAATACCTGGACGACGACGGGCGCGGGACGTTATCGGCCGACCCGCCGGAAGCCGAGGCCGTCGTCGTCTCCGCAGCCGGCTCGGGGACGCTGGGCTTCGCCGGAACCGTCCCGAATCCGGTTGCGGCGGAAGCGAAAGGACTCACCCGGTTGCAAGGCGGCGATCTCGGCGACGCCGTGCGGGAGCCGATGCTGCCGCAGACGTGGAGTGACGAAGCACCTCAGTAGCGACTTGACCTAAAGCATTGTTGAAGTTTTAGCCTCGCCCTCATGGACATTGGCATCAAGAGCGAAATCGCCGAACTGGTGGACCGATACCTGTGCTCACTGGACGAGCGCAAATTCGACGAGGACTGGGCGCGTGGGTTTTTCACCGAGGATGCGGTCGTCACGTTTCCCATCGGGAACGCCGAGGGGATTGATTCGATCGTCGCCAACACACGCCGCGGCGTGCTGCAGTTCGCCCGCACCCAACACCTCGGCTTGAATTATCTCGTCGACGCGGACCCTGGCGGCAGTGGAGCATCGGCGCGCTGGAACCAGGTCAACCATCACGTTCACCCCGAAGGCGATCTGTTCACCAGCGGCACCTGGTGTGAGGCCGAGTTCGTCCGCGAACCCGCCGGCTGGCGCATCGCCCGGACAGCCATGCACGTCACGTGGACCTCCGGTCGGCCACCGGGACGGCCGTCCTGAACGTCGTGCGTCAGTCCTCCGGGTTGTAGCCGAGGTTGGGGGCGAGCCAGCGCTCGGCTTCCTGCAGGGTCCAGCCCTTGCGCTTGGCGTAGTCGGCGACCTGGTCCTGGGCCAGCCGCCCGACCACGAAGTACTGCGATTGCGGGTGCGAGAAGTACCAGCCGCTGACGGCGGCACCGGGCCACATCGCCATCGACTCGGTCAGCTCGATACCGGTCCGCTCCTTGACGTCCATCAACTTCCAGAGCGTCACCTTTTCGGTGTGCTCCGGGCAGGCCGGGTAGCCCGGCGCGGGGCGGATCCCCACGTACTTCTCGTCGATGAGTGCCTCGTTGTCCAGCTGCTCGTCCGGCTGATATGCCCAGAACTCCTTGCGCACCCGCTCGTGCATCCGTTCGGCGAACGCCTCCGCCAGCCGGTCGGCGATCGACTCCAGCAGGATCGCGCTGTAGTCGTCGAGGGCGGCCTTGAACTCCGCGATTTTGTCCTGGCTGCCCAGCCCCGCGGTGACCGCGAAGGCGCCGATGTAGTCCCGGAGCCCCGATTCTTTGGGCGCAATGTAGTCGCCCAGCGACCGGTTCGGGATGCCGTCCCGGTGTTCGCCCTGCTGGCGCAGGTTGTGCAGCGTGGTGAGCACCTCGGTGCGGGTGTCGTCGGTGTAGACCTCGATGTCTTCAACACCCGACCGGACTGAATTGGCCGGGAAGAAGCCGATGACCCCGTTGGCCGTGAGCCACTTCTCCTTGATCAGGGTGTCGAGCATCTGCTGGGCGTCGTCGTAGAGCTTGCGGGCCGCCTCACCCGAGGTGGGGTTGTTGAGGATGTCGGGGAACCGGCCCTTCATCTCCCAGGCATTGAAAAACGGCTGCCAGTCGATGTATTCGCGCAACTCGGCGAGGTCGTAGTCCTGAAACTCCCGCACTCCCACACCGATAGCCGGGACCGGCGGCGTATAGCCGTCCCAATCAATCGGCGTCCGGTTCGCACGGGCTTTCTCGAGCGTCAGCGTCGGCCGCTCGTTCTTCTGGGCGTGCCGTTCGCGCAGCGATGCGTAGTCCTTCTCGGTGGCCTCCAGCAGGGCCGGACGCTGCTTGTCGTCGAGGAGCGCGGCGGCCACCGGCACCGAACGCGACGCGTCCTTGACCCAGACCACCGGACCGCTGCGACGCGGCGCCACCTTCACGGCCGTGTGGGCGCGCGAGGTTGTCGCACCACCGATCAGAAGCGGAATTTCCAGACCCTCGCGCTCCATCTCCACGGCGAAGTTGACCATCTCGTCCAGCGACGGGGTGATCAGTCCGGACAGCCCGATGATGTCGGCGTCGTGCTCCTTGGCCGCGTGCAGGATCTTCTCGGCGGGCACCATCACACCGAGGTCGATCACCTCGAAGTTGTTGCACTGCAGGACAACCCCGACGATGTTCTTGCCGATGTCGTGCACGTCGCCCTTCACGGTCGCCATGACGATCGTGCCGTTGGTGTCCTTGGAGTCAGCCGCGCCGGACTCTTCTTTCTCCGCCTCGATGAACGGCAGCAGGTACGCGACGGCCTTCTTCATTACTCGGGCCGACTTCACCACCTGGGGCAAAAACATCTTGCCCGAGCCGAAGAGGTCACCGACGACGTTCATGCCGTCCATCAGCGGGCCCTCGATCACCTCGATCGGACGACCACCCGCGGCGGCGATCTCGGCGCGCAACTCCTCGGTGTCGGCGTCGACGTGGGCGTCGATGCCCTTGACCAGGGCGTGCGTGATCCGTTCCCGGACCGGCAGGCTGCGCCACTCGGCCGCCTTGGGGTCCTCGTCGGTGCCCTTGCTGTTGAACCGCTCGGCGATCTCCAGCAGTCGTTCGGCCGCGTCTTCGCGACGGTTCAGGACGACGTCCTCGATGCGGTCCCGCAGCTCGGGATCGATCGAGTCGTAGGGCACCAGCGCGCCGGCGTTGACGATGCCCATGTCCAGGCCGGCCTTGATGGCGTGGAACAGGAACACCGAGTGGATCGCCTCGCGGACGGGGTTGTTGCCGCGGAACGAGAACGACACGTTCGAGATACCGCCGGAGATGTGCACGCCGGGCAGGTTTTCCTTGATCCAGGCGCAGGCCTCGATGAAGTCGATCCCGTAGGTGGCGTGCTCCTCGATGCCGGTCGCCAGCGCGAAGCAGTTCGGGTCGAAGATGATGTCCTCGGGCGGGAAGCCGACCTCTTCGGTCAGGATCCGGTAGGCCCGCCCGCAGATCTCCTTGCGGCGCTCCAGGTTGTCGGCCTGCCCCTGCTCGTCGAAGGCCATCACGACGACGGCGGCGCCGTATTTGCGGCACAGCCGGGCCTCGCGGACGAACTTCTCCTCGCCCTCCTTCATGGAGATCGAGTTGACGATCGGCTTGCCCTGCACGTTCTTCAGGCCCGCCTCGATGACCTCCCATTTGGAGGAGTCGATCATCACCGGGACGCGGCTGATGTCCGGCTCGGCCGCGATCAGCTTGGTGAACCGGTCCATCGCGGCGACGCCGTCGATCATGCCCTCGTCCATGTTGATGTCGATGACCTGCGCACCGACCTCGACCTGCTGCAGGGCGACCGACAGCGCGGTGTCGTAGTCCTCGGCCTTGATCAGGTTGCGGAACCGCGCGGAGCCGGTGATGTTGGTGCGCTCACCGATGTTGACGAACAGGGAGTCGTCGGTGATGTTGAGCGGCTCCAGGCCCGAAAGCCGGGTGGCCACCTCGATTTTCGGCACCTCGCGCGGCGGCTTGCCCTCGACCACCTTGGCGATCTCGGCGATGTGCGGCGGCGCCGTCCCGCAGCAACCACCGACCAGGTTGACCAGGCCGGCGTCGGCGAAGTCGGCGATGTAGCCGGCCTGACGCTCCGGGGTCTCGTCGTACTCGCCGAAGGCGTTGGGCAGGCCGGCGTTCGGGTAGCAGGAGACGAAGGTGTCCGCGATCCGCGACACTTCGGCGATGTAGGGCCTCATCTCCGGGGCTCCCAGGGCGCAGTTGAGGCCGACCGCGAGCGGCTTCGCGTGCCGGATCGAGTTCCAGAACGCCTCGGTGACCTGCCCGGACAACGTCCGCCCGGACGCGTCGGTGATGGTGCCCGAGATGATCAACGGCCAGCGGCGCCCACGCTCCTCGAACAGCGTCTCGACGGCGAACACCGCCGCCTTGGCGTTCAGTGAGTCGAAGATCGTCTCGATGATGAGCAGGTCAACACCGCCGTCGACCAGGCCGTTGGCGGCTTCGAGGTAGGCGGCGACCAGCTGGTCGTAAGTGACGTTGCGGGCCCCAGGGTCGTTGACGTCCGGCGAGATCGACGCGGTCCGTGTCGTCGGCCCGATCGCCCCGGCCACGTAGCGGGGCTTCTCCGGGGTGCTGTACTCGTCGGCGGCCTTGCGGGCCAGGGCGGCGCCGGCGTAGTTCAGCTCGTAGGCCAGTTCCTGCATGCCGTAGTCGGAGAGCGAGATCGCGTTCGCGTTGAAGGTGTTGGTCTCCAGGATGTCGGCGCCCGCCTCGAGGTACTCGCGGTGGATACCGGCGATGATCTGCGGCTGCGTCAGGTTGAGCAGGTCGTTGTTGCCCTGTAGGGCGGTCGGCCACTCCGTGAACCGGTCGCCGCGGTAGCCGGCCTCGTCCGGGCGGTCCCGCTGGATCGCCGTGCCCATCGCGCCGTCGATCACCACGATCCGCTGGCGCAGAGCGGCCGTCAGTGCGTCGGTGCAGTCGGGGCGGATGTTCGGCGCGAAGGTTTTCGGCTCAGAGGAGTTCACGTGCATTCCTTCCGTAGCGGAAGGCGTCCTTGACTCTGCCGAGCGTGGCGGATACCAGGGGCCCCGGGGCCCCTAAATAGCCGTTGCAACGCCTCTCGACCAGGAAAGTCTACGTCGTCACCCGATCGACGTCTGGACGCCCAACTCATCGCCGCGATTGACAGCTCGCAGAATTCGTCGGCGACGTGATAGTTACCCAGGTTAACCAGTTTGCAGCCGAACGTATTTCTGAGGTGTGTTCGTTGGCGGCACTCACGCCATAAGGATAGTCGCCCTATGCAATACGCCCAGCGGTTGAAAAGTCTCTGCCAGGCAAGCCTGGCGGAACGGCGCGGGCGGTTTGCGGCAGGCCGTACGCTGATTTCTGTGACTCTGCCGGATCGTGGCCCGGAAGCCCGTGCGCTGCCCGAACTGCACAACACCATCGTCGTGGCGGCGTTCGAGGGCTGGAACGACGCCGGCGACGCGGCCAGCGACGCGATCGAACACCTGGACGCCATCTGGGAGGCCGACCCGATCGTGGAGATCGACGACGAGGCCTACTACGACTACCAGGTCAATCGCCCGGTCATCCGGCAAATCGACGGGGTCACCCGGGAGCTGGTGTGGCCGGCGATGCGGATCACCCACTGCCGGCCCCCGGGCAGCGACCGCGACGTCGTCCTGATGCACGGCGTGGAGCCCAACATGCGCTGGCGGACGTTCTGCGCGGAGTTGCTGGCCATCGCCGACAAGCTCAACGTCGACACCGTTGTGATCCTGGGGGCGCTGCTGGCCGACACGCCGCACACCCGGCCGGTGCCCGTCTCGGGGGCGGCGTACTCCCCGGAGTCGGCGAAACGCTTCGGCCTCGAGGAGACCCGCTACGAGGGACCGACCGGCATCGCCGGGGTGTTCCAGGACGCCTGCGTGGCCGCCGGGATCCCGGCGGTGACGTTCTGGGCCGCGGTGCCGCATTACGTGTCGAACCCCCCGAACCCCAAGGCGACGGTGGCACTGCTGCGCCGCGTCGAGGACGTCCTCGACATCGAGGTCCCGCTGGGTGACCTGCCGGCGCAGGCCGAGGAGTGGGAACAGGCGATCACCGAGATGGCCGCCGAGGACGAGGACCTGGCCGAATACGTGTCGTCGCTGGAGCAGCGCGGCGACGCCGAGGTCGACATGAACGAGGCGCTGGGCAAGATCGACGGCGACGCGCTGGCCGCCGAGTTCGAGCGTTACCTGCGCCGGCGTCGCAAATAGTCCCCTGACTAGTCGCGCTACTCAGCCACCGAATCGCGCGTTTCGCGCAGCGACTCGACGTTGAACGCGGAGAGCGAGCGGCCGAGCGCGCCGGCCTCGGCGTCCATCCGGGGCAACAGCTCCGCGATGGTCTTGCCGACAAGAAGTTCGGTGACCCTGGGCAGGACCGGTTTGAGCCACCGGAATAGAGGCACCCAACGGGGGCAGTAGATGCGGCTCTGGCGGCCCTCGACGCCCTTGACGAGCGCGTCCGCACACCGATCGACGGTCGTGGTCTGGTTGAGCGGCCACGGCAGCTTCGCGATGAGTTCGCCAAAAGAGGGTATGTCGGCCTTGCTATCGCGGACCAGGGCGGTGTCGATCCACGACATGTGCGCCGAGCCGACACCGACACCGAGGCGGCCGACCTCGAGCCGCAGCGCGTCGGCGAGGATCTCGTTGCCGGCCTTCGACGCGTTGTACGGCGCAAACCCCGGGACCGCCGCGTATGCGGCCAACGACGAAACCACCAACAGGTAGCCGCGCCGGTCGATCACCGCGGGCAGCGTGGCCCGCACGGTGTGGAAGACGCCGAGCAGGTTGACGTCCAGCACCCGCTTGACCGCCTCCGGGTCGACGTGCAACAGCGAGCCGAAGCTGGCGATGCCGGCGTTGGCCACGACGACGTCGATGCCGCCGAAGCGTTCGACGGCTTTGGCGGCCGCGACCTGCATGGCGGGCAGGTCGCGCACGTCGGCCACCGCGGTGAGCACTCGCTCGTCGCCGAGTTCGGCGGCGAGCGCCGCCAGTCCGGGCCTGTCGAGGTCGGTCAGCACCAGCTTGGCGCCCTTGTTGCGCAACCGGCGGGCGACCTCGGCCCCGATTCCCCGTGCGCCACCGGTGATGAACACGACTTTGCCGTGCAGCGACGTCATGGGCGAAAACGTACCCCTTGGGCACGCCCGCGTCGATTACCGACTCTTCACTAGCGATATCGGCCGCGCCCAATTGTCAAGCGCGGCAACACCCCTGGGCCTACGACTTGCTGTCGGCGGGAGCGTATTTCGCGATGAGCTGGCGCTTGTAGAGCTTGCCGGCATCAGTCCGCGGCAACTGGGCCTCGAAATGCAGGGCCCGCGGACACTTGTAGTGCGCCAGGCGATCGCGAAGCCACGCTACTAGCTCTTCGGCCAGTGCGGTGGAGGCAAGGGGAGGATCCGCCAACTGCACCACGGCAGTCACCGACTGACCCATCACCGGATCCGGCACGCCGAACACGGCGGCGTCCACCACGAGCGGGTGGCTGACGAGAAGGTTCTCGGTCTCCTGCGGATAGATGTTCACCCCGCCGGAGATGATCATGTGGTTGCGGCGATCGGTCAGATACAGGTAGCCCTCGTCGTCGAGATAGCCGATGTCGCCAACGGTGACCCAGCCGCGTGGATTTCGAGCCGCCGCGGTCTTCGCTTCGTCGTTGAGGTATTCGAACGGATAGCCGCCCTCGTAATAGATTTCACCGATCTGGCCGGGTCCGAGCTCGACGCCGGCGTCATCGAGAATGTGGGGTGTACCAAGCATGGGCTTGCCCACCGAACCCGGGTGGGCAAGCCACTCCTCGGCGCGGATAAACGAGATACCCGCCCCTTCCGATGACCCGTAGTACTCGTCGACTATCAGCCCCCACCAGTCGATCATCTGACGTTTGATCTCCGGTGGACATGGCGCGGCGGCGTGGACGACGCGTTGCAACGTCGATAGGTCGTAGCGGCTCCGGGTTTCTTCAGGCAGCCGCAACATCCGCACAAACATCGTCGGCACGAACTGGGCGTGCGTCACACCGTAGCGCTGGATGCAGTCCAGGGCATGTTCGGCATCAAACTTCTGCATGAGAACCGTTGTCGCGCCGGCGGCTTGCGCGGCCATGGTCCACATGGCGGGCGCGGTGTGGTAGGTAGGTGCGGGACTCAAGTACACCGAGTCGTTTCTCACCCCGAGCGCCTCAAAGACGGGTGTCGACGAACTCGACACACCGGAGCCTGGTGGATTCAGCGGGCGGCGGATCCCCTTCGGACGGCCGGTGCTGCCCGCGGAGTACTGCAGCAGCTGCCCGTCGCACTCATCGGTGACAGGTGTCGACGGCTCCCGGGCGACGCATTCGGGATAGCGCCGCCAGCCGCCGAGGTCGTCGTCGGCTAGCAGCGCGATCGGCGGCAGGCCGGCCGCGAGGTGGTTGGACAGTTCCCGGCAGACATCCCGCATCGCCCGTGAGGAGATGATGGCCGTGGCCGCACTGTCCGCCACGATGTAGGCGATCTCGGCGTGGCTCAGATGCGTATTGACCAGCGTGTAGTACAGCCCGCTCCGCTTGGCCGCCCACATCGCGGCGTGGATGTGTTCGTTGTTCTCCATCAAAATAGCCAAGGTGTCACCGGCGACGAGACCGGACCGTCGCAGGAAATGGGCGAGTCTGTTCGCGCCCGCCTCGAGGCCCGCGAAGCTCACGACGGTTCCGGAAGGATAAAGAATCACAGCAGGTTTCGCGGAACCTGCGTGATCACGCAACTGCATGCCGGATCCTTAACCTCCGTGCGAACAGGCGGCGCCGCGACTGCATCACCGGGTGACGTCGCGGAAGGCCTTCACAAGCGGCGACAGCACCTCGACCGCTCGATCGCCGTCCTCTGGCACCGCGACGGTGAAGCGGACATCGGTGACGCCTGCGGCGACCAGTGCCGGCACCGACGCGACCGATGCGGAATAGTCGAGTGTGCCGTCATCGGCCTTCACGGCGCGCGCGGCGCCTTGAATCTGGAGATCGCTAGGGTCGCCACCGTGGGCGATAACCTTGTCTTTCATCGCCACGATTGCGGCTGGTAGGTCGGCGAACGCCGAGCCCCAAGGAATCCAACCGCTGCCGAACCGCGCAATTCGCCGTGCGACTGCGTCGTTCACCGTTCCGCTGATCCAACACGGCACGCCGCCGGGTTGCACCGGCTTCGGCATCTGGTGGATCGCGTCGAAGGACAGTTCGGGCGACTGATAGGACGCGCGTTGCTCGGTCCACAACGTCGTGCAGACCTCGAGCGTGTGATCCAGCAGTCGCCCGCGACGAGCGAAAGACAGTCCGGCGGCGACGTATTCCTCTCGTTGCCAACCCACCCCGACCCCGAGATCGACGCGGCCCTCGGAAAGCACGTCCAGTGTCGCGAGCTGTTTGGCGAGGACCGCGGGCCGCCGCAGGGCTGCCAGCAGTATCGACGTCCCGAGCCTGATTCGCTTGGTGGTTGCCGCAATCGCCGTCAGGACCACAAGGGGTTCCAGCCAGCTTCCGTCCGGGCCGGTGGGCTGGCGACCGCCGGTCGCACCGCCCACCGACGGGTCGGCGTAGGCCCCCAAGTTCTCGCCGAACACCACATGATCGGAAACCACGACACGGTCGATGCCGGCAATGTCCATCGCCTGTGCCGATGCCAGCATCGCGCGCCAATCATGTTGCGGGCCATCGGTGAAAGTTCGGAGATAGAGGGAGATCTCCGGGCTGCGGGTCCTCATCCTGTCGTCTTCCTCCAGGGCTGATCCCAATGATCGGTCGCCGCTACTTGGTCGAGCGGCTTGCGCCGCACGGGGTGGTGCCGGCCCTTGGGCCAGCCCACCGTAAGCAACGTCGCGATCTTCCAGTCGTCGGGAACTCCGACCATCGCCCGCAGCTGGTCCTCGCAGGACCCGTGCCACAGGGTGATCGCCGCCCCGAGGCCTTGCGCGCGGGCGGCCAGCAGAAAGTTCTGCACGGCGGGAAAGATCGAGCCGCCCTGCTGTAGTTCGGTGGTTCCTCGCTGCGGCTGTACGCAGAACAGCAATAGCACCGGCGCGGCCCCACCGACGCGCATGTGCTCGGCCATCGTTCGCAGCACGCGCGACTTGGGGTCGTCGGCCTCGTCCTCCGGCATCGAAAACCGATAGAACTCGGTCATCACGTCCCACGTCCGGTGGGCCGCTGCCGTGATCACGTCGCGCACGCTACTTGATCGGAGTACGACGAACTTCCACGGCTGCTGATTACCGCCGGACGGAGCCCAACTCGCCGCGCGTAGACAGGCATCGATCACTTCGTCGGAGACGGGTTCGTCGCGATAACGCCGGACGGCCGACGCGGTACGCATGACCTCCCAGAGGTCCGCCGACGTCCGCGCGACGTGCTGCGCGCTCACGGGCTCACCCGCGCAGGCGGCACACCCCGCCAGGTTCCGCCGCGCACGGGACCGGTGACCAGAGGCAGATCGAGGGAGGAGAGCAAACCGGGTGGGGCGGCCATCACGGCGGGGATGGCGTTGAGTTCGCGCATGACAGTCGCGTAGGTCAGGCCGCGCATGTTGTTCCCACGGCCATGCATGTCGATGTCGACGGTGTAGGTGGGCAGACCGTCGACGACGACCCGGTAGCCACCGTGCGGTGATGGGTGCCGCGGCCAATCCGGCGCGGAAGCTTCGCCCATGCGAGTGATGTGTTCCAGCACGACACGCTCCTCGCCTCCTACGATGCCGGCAAGCTTGAAACGCATACCTCCCATCGTGCCCGGCTCGATCCAGCCCGACGCCACCTCGTATCGTTCAGTGGCCAGCCATTTCTCGATGCATGTGTCGACGTGGTCCAGCGGAAGTCCGACGCCGTCGGCGACCAGATGGACGACGGGCGCCCACAACGCGGCCAGGCGCGACGGGTCGAATAGAGGCGCCGGATGGTCCGGCGCATGTCCAAACCCCATGAAATCGAACATGATGTCGGGTTGGTTGATCGGGCCGTAGTCGAGAATCTCGAGCATGGTGATGCTGTCGACACGGCTGCTGAACCCGGTCATGGTCAGCGCGATCACGTCATTCGCCCAACCCGGGTCGACGCCGCTATTGAAGAAGCTGGCGCCGCCCACAGCACAAGCCGCCTCAAGCAGTTCGACGGTTTCCTTGTCGGCCGCCGGTGGGTAACACATGGGCACCAAGGAGGTACAGACCACGTCCTTTCCCGCGCGGAGGCAGCGCGCTATGTCCTGCGCCGCTTCGCGGTAGCGATAGTCACCCGAGGCGAAATAGGCCACCACGTCCGCGTCCGTCGACAACGCGGCATCGATATCGCGCGTGGCGATGATGCCGGTCGCCGGCATCCCGCACAACTCCCCCGCGTCCCTGCCGTCCTTCGCTTCCGAGTGCACCACCACCCCGGCCAACGCCAGGCCCGGGTGTGCGATGAGCGCGCGCAACGCCCCAACACCGACCTGCCCCGGACCCCAAAGAATTACCTGCGGCTTTCGCTGACCGACCGCCATCCGCACCCCTTCCAGCCGTCATCGGCCACAGCCGTGAGAACATATCTTCTCATATAGGGATAACTCCATTACCGGACACGGCCGAGAAAGCAGGAGTCAGTGGTGAGCGATTACAAATTCTTGAAGTGGGAGACCTTCGACGACGGCATGATCATTCGGATCTCGCTCAACCGGCCCGACCAGCGCAACGCCCAAAACCGCGGCATGCTTGTCGAACTCGATCAAGCGTTTGCCCGCGCCGAGGCCGATGACACCGTCCGCGTCGTCATCCTCGCCGGCGAGGGGCCGATGTTCTCGTCCGGCCACGATATCGGCTCCAAACAGGCGCGCGCCGAGTTCAGCCCGGGCCCGGAACAGCACCGGACTGTGACGATCAACGGCGGCACGCGCGACGGCGCGGAGAGAACGATGCTGCAGGAATGGCACTACTTTTTCCAGAACAACCTGCGCTGGCGCAACCTTCGCAAGATCACCGTCGCACAGGTACACGGCGACGTGTTCTCGGCAGGACTCATGCTGATCTGGGCGTGTGATCTCATCGTCGGAAGCGAAGAGGTGCGCTTCGCCGACGTCGTCGGTACGCGATTGGGGATGTGCGGAATGGAGTACTTCGGCCATCCTTGGGAGTTCGGGCCGCGGCGCACGAAGGAGCTCATGCTGACCGGCGACGCGATCGGGATCGAAGAGGCCTACCGGCTCGGCATGGTCAGCAAGATCTTCAAGCGCGACGAACTCGCCGAGCGCACCCTCGAGCTGGCCCGGCGAATCGCCAAAGTGCCGACGATGGCGGCCCTGCTGATCAAGGAATCCGTGAACCAGTCCGTCGACAACATGGGCTTTTACAACGCACTGCAATCATGTTTCGCGTTGCACCAACTCAATCACTCCCATTGGGCCCAGATCCGCGACGACAAACTTCCCACCGCCGGCGAGGAGCAGGGCGTCCCCAACTGGCGCACCGCGCCCCCGGTTGTCCTGGCGGTCAAAGACCAGGTCCGGTCCGGCGCATGACCGCTGTCGCGTCGTCCGGGCAATCGACGCCACACAACAGCCAGTAACCCGCGATCACCCGGCCACCGGCCCGTAGCGCGCATCGGCGACGCGGTCCAAAGCGCCGACGGGATCACCGAAGACCATGGCCCAGCCCCGGACCCGGCGGTAATACAACTGAATGTCACCCTCCATACCGAATCCGTAGCCGCCGTGGATGTGCAGGCTGCGCCGCGTCGCGTCCCGCGCCGTTTCGTAGGCGAACCCAAAGGCCATGGCGGCCAGTTCGCGAACGCGATCGGGCTCGTCGGCGAATGCGCACGCCGCCTTCAGTCCGAGCAGGCGGGCCCCGTCGGCGGCGGTGGCGCTGTCGGCGAGTGGATGCGACACCGCCTGGAAAGAGCCGATCGCGGTTCCGAACGCGTGCCGTTGTTTGGCATAGTCAACGCCGATCTCGACGGCTTTCTTGGCCGCACCCGCCAACGCGACAGCGGTCAGGGCGAGCCACAGGTCAAGCGCACCGGAGAACATCTCGAGCGCCCGCACTCCGTCGGCGAGCACCACAGCGTCATTGCCAATTGTGATGTCCGCCAAGGGCATTGATGCGAGGTTTGCCACCACTGTGCGGTTATTGCCGATCGGCACTGCGAGCAGCCGCCCCTCCGCCAGGACAATGACGTCCTCTGCCACCGCCCCTGCGGGCGCCAGCCCCACTCGCCGGCCATGTCCCACGCGAGGTGCGAATGCGACCAGCCGTTCTCCCGCGAGGACGGTGCTCAACAACCCCGCTCCAGACTCGCCTGACTCGGCCAGCAGCCGGGCGGCGACTTGCGCTTCAATGACAGGTGCGGAAGCGACGGTGCGGCCGAACTGTTCTGCGATCAGCGCCAGTTCCAGTTCCGAGGCGCCCCAACCTCCGGTCGCCTCGTCGACTGCCATTTGCACCGCCCCGATATCCAGCAGCGCCTTCCAGAGCTTGGGGTCGAACCCCACCGGCTCGGCCGCCCGGACGCGCTCGGGGGTTGACTCTCGCGCAAAGAGCGCGCCGAACGAGTCCACCAACTGTCGCTGCTCGCCGGTCAAGCTCAGGTCCACGATCGCCGGTCCCATCACGTGCGGATATGGTTACTCTCGAAATTGAGAGTATCATTACCGACCGGCCCGGCCGGCGTGCGCGACGACAGATTGGCATGCATAGATGCATTTTCAGCTCGACGCAGATACGGTGGCCTACCGCAACGAGGTGCGCGCCCACCTCCAAGACGTGCTGACTTCTGAATTCGAGGAACGCATCTACCGCAGCGGCGTCTCGCACGACGACGAGTTCGCCAAAGGCCTAGTCGACAAAGGCTATTTCGCGCCCGGCTGGCCGGTCGAGCTCGGCGGGCAGAACCGCAACGCGTGGGACGAGCAGGTCGTCAAAGAGGAGCTGATGCGCTTCGATGCGCCGGTGTACCTCTCCGAGACGACCAGAATGGTCGCGTCGATCATCCGAGAGATCGGCACCCCAGCGTTGAAGGACCGCATCCTTCCCGGCGCGATCAATGGCGACATCACCATTGCCTTTGGCTTCACCGAGCCGGAATGCGGGTCCGACGTCGCGGCGGCCGCCACCAGAGCCGTTCGCGACGGCGACCACTGGGTGATCAACGGCTCCAAAATGTTCACCACCAACGGTCATATCGCCGACTTCGTGTTCTTGCTGGCGCGCACCAGCCCCGAAAAGCCGAAACACAAGGGGCTGACGATGTTTCTGGTGCCGCGTGACTCCAACGGGTTTGAGGCACAAGCCGTGTGGACCCTTTCTGGCGAGCGCACCAACATCACCTTCTACAGCGACGTCCGCGTCGGCGATGAGTGGCGAATCGGTGAAGTCGACGGGGGCTGGGCGGTGCTTGGGCTGTCCCTGCGCGATGAACACGCCTCGGGCTGGGGTCCACACTTGATCAGGCTGTTACAGCATGCCGAACATTGGGCCACCACCACCATTTCCGACGATGGCTCACTGCCCATCGCCAATGTCGACGTCCGGCGCCGGCTCGCCCGGGTCGCGATGGAGGCCGAGGTATCGATGCTCTTGCAGCGGCGGTGCGTGTGGATGCTCGAACAGGGCGACACACCGGTGGCCGAGGGTTCCATGTCGAAGGTATTCAGCACCGAGGCGCTCGAACGCGCCAGCCAGGACGTCGTAGAGCTCGTCGGCGCGGACGGCTTGCGCAGCTATCTCGAGCCGACCGCACCCGAACGCGGACGGTTCGAGCACTCACTGCGGTTCTCGCTGGGCACCACGATCTATGCGGGGACCAGCGAAGTCCACCGCACCATCATCGCCCAGCGCGGGCTCGGCCTACCCCGTTAGCTTCTTGGTCCTGCGCCCCGATGCGCCGCGGGGCGCTGCCTTGCGCGCCGGCTTGACCTCGACGTCGGTGGCCGGCGGTGTGACGGCCTGCTTGCACCACGCCCACAACTGGTCCTCGGTGAGCCTTGGGCTCTTGCCACCCAGATGGAAGACCCCGATCTGGGCAAGTGCGGTGAGCGTGGTGTTGAGCAACGTGGTCAGCTGTGCGGGCGTCAGATCCGTGCGCACCAGTCCCTCCCGGGCACATGACGTGAGGATCTTCGTCAGCAGCTTCAGGTGAGGCTCCCACACCTTGGCGAAGTCGTCCGGCCGCTCGATCTCCAAGCTGAGGTTGTAGATCGTCACGACCCGGCCACCGACGGCCTCCGACGACTCGGCGCGGGACAACACGCCGCGACAAAAGGCCTCGAGCTGTTCCATCGGACCGTCGGCCGCGGCAACGTCTTGCCGGATGTCCTCGGTGAACTGACTCGTGACGTTCTCATAAAGCGCCAACATCAGTTCTTCTTTGCCCGCGAAATGTTGGTAAAACGCCCGCAGGCTCAGATTCGATCTGTCGATGAGCGTCTGGATCGTGAAGTCAGCCTTGCCTGACTCCTCTACCAGCTCCAGCGCGGTGGCAAGAAACCGCGAACTGCGGGCGAGAGCACGCGCTCTCGCGGTGCTCAGGCGCCGCTCGATCGTGCGCTGCTGCCACGTGCTGGGCGCCTCGAGGTCGTTTTCAACAAGTTCCAAGCCGGTTTCGCTGTCGCGACCGGCGGTCTTCTTCGCAGCCATAGTGCGTTTAGAATACGCCCTCGACGCTCGACGCGTGGTATCTACCTACACGTGTATGTCGATTGCCATCTGCGGCAAGTCAGGATTTCCAGCGGATTAGCTTGTCGACGCACCCCCTCGGCACCGGAGTGACCGTCCTGCGGAATTCCTGGCCCGCGCCGCACGGCCAACGGCGCGTTTGGATTTCGACCTACCGCATGTCGAGCAGTTGGGGCGCGAGTGCGCCTCAGCGAGCTGATGGGGTACGGTGTAAACGGTGATTCTCTTTTCCGTCTCAGTGTGCCGCCAGCTGAAGCCCCAGGCGGCCGCCGAAGGGGTACAGCCTTGAGTGCAGACATTCTGATCGTCTCCCCGGATGACCACCTGGTGGAGCCCGCCGATCTGTGGACGAGCCGCCTGCCCCAGCGCTATCAGGGCATCGGGCCGCGAATCGTTCGCACCCGCGGGCGCATGGACCCCAGCGTCACGTCCGATGTCGCGTTCGTCGAGGACGACGAGGGCCGAGAAGCCGACATCTGGCGCTACGAGGATGCGGTCATCCCGATCCCGCTCATCAGCGCGGCCGCCGGCTACGACCTCGACGAGCTGACCACCGACCCCATCACCTACGACGAGATGCGCCCAGGCTGCTTTCGTCCCGCGGACCGGCTCGCCGACATGGATATCGCCGGCATCGAGGCCTCAGCGTGCTTCCCCAACACCCTCGTCCGATTCTGCGGCCAACGTTTCCTGTACGGCAAGGACAAGGAGCTCGCCAAACTCTGCGTCGAGGCCTACAACGACTTCCAGATCGACGAATGGGGCGCCAGCTCAAACGGTCGGCTGATCCCCCTCGGCATCATCCCGCTCTGGGACGTCGAACTCGCGGCCAAGGAGGTCGAACGGGTCGCCGCCAAAGGCATGCGCGCCGTGTGCTTCTCGGAGCTGCCCAGCCGCCTCGACCTACCGTCCATCCACAGCGGCTACTGGGATCCGTTCTTCGCCGCCTGCGAGCGAAACCACGTCGGCATCATGCTGCACATCGGGTCGAGCTCCTCGCTCACCAAGTCCTCCCCCGACTCTCCGCACGTGGTCACCAGCGCGCTCATGGCCGTCAACTGCACGATCGCGCTGGTCGACTGGCTGTTCTCCGCCAAGCTCGTCCAATTTCCCAACCTCAAGCTCGCATTCGCCGAGGCGCAGGCCGGCTGGATCCCCTACTACCTGCAGCGTGTGGACGAGGTCTGGGAGGACCGTCGGGCCTGGGGTGGCATCCATCCCCTGCTGACCGAGCCGCCAAGCAGCCAGGTGCCCGGGCGCGTTTACTTCTCCACCTTCGGCGACCCGGTCGCCTTCCGCATCCTCGATCTCGTGGGGCCCGACCAGCTCATGTTCGAGACCGACTACCCTCACAACGACACCAACTGGCCCAGAAGCCTCGAAGTGGCCAATAAGGCGACGGAAGGCTTGGACGAGGAGACCAAGCGTAAGGTGTTGTCCACCAACGCGAAAAGGTTCTTCGGCCTCACGTAGCGCTACCGAGCTTTCCAATCCGGTTTGCGCTTCTCGAGGAAGGCACGCGGCCCCTCGACGGCGTCTTTCGTCAGGGCGACCTTCATGCGGTAGTTCTCGGCGAGCAGTTCGGCCTCGTAGATGGGCAGCGTCAGGCCCTTGCGCACAGCCATCCGTGAGCCCCGGACCGCAAGCGGCGCATTGGAGTTCACGATGTCGGCGATTTCCCAGGCTCGCGGCATCAGTGCGTCGTGCGCGACCACCTCGGTGAAGACACCCAGGTCATAGGCGCGCTGCGCGTCGAGTTGTTCGTGTTTGCCCATCAAGATCAGTCTCATCGCGACGGGCAGCGGCAGGATCCTCGCGAGCCTGACCCCTTCGCGTCCGGACGTGACGCCGATGCTGACATGCGGATCCATCAATGTCGCGCGCTCCGAGGCGATGGTGATGTCCGCGGTGGTCACGAGGTCCATCCCGGCACCGCACGCGATGCCGTTGACCGCACAGATGATCGGCTTGGTCATCTGCAGCCACGGCGGCGTCGCCTCCTGCGGTGCGTCCCATTGCCGCATCGAGCTGAGGATGGGCTCGCCCTGATTGTCGATTCCCGCCGCGTTCTCCATGTCGTGGTCGGCGGCCTTGTTGACGTCGGCTCCGACGCAGAGGGCACGACCGGCACCGGTGATGATGACGGTCCAGATATCCTGCGATCGTTCGATTTCCGCGTAGGCCACCGTCAATTCGGCGATCATCTCGTCGTTGATCGCGTTGAGCACCTCGGGGCGGTTGAGGGTCACACACGCGGTGTGATCCCTGACCTCCACCTCGATCGTGTCGTATTGTGTCACCGGGCGCGGCCCCCCTTCTCCAAAGCCGTTGTGGCGCTTGGACGGAATCCGAAGATGTCCTTGAATCTCTCGGAGTAGCGAGGCCAGACATCGGGATTCAGTAGGCGTGGCGGCAGACCGCCGGCGAATATCGTCTGCCACTGCTTGGCGGTGGCGACGGCGAGGTCGCGTGCGGCCTCGACGGTGATTCCCGCGGTATGCGGCGTCGCGATCACGTTGTCGAGATGCAGCAGGGGGTTGTCCCGGCGGGGCGGTTCTTCGTGGAACACATCGAGCGCCGCTCCCGCGATGCCTCCGCTCGTGAGTGCTTCGCGCAGCGCGGCTTCGTCGTGGACGAGTCCGCGCGCAGTGGTGATGAAAAACGCGGTCGGCTTCATCGCCGCGAACTGCGCCTTGCCGATGAGTCCCTGCGTCTCAGCGGTCAACGGGCACGTCACCTGTACGAAATCCGATCGCCCGAGGAGTTCGGCGAGTGTGACGACTCGCACCCCGCGCGAATGTGCGCTGACCTCGTCGAGGTAGGGGTCGAAAACCAGGACCTCCATCTGGAAAGGCGCGCACAGCTCGACGAGGCGGCCCCCGATAGCCCCGAGCCCGATGATGCCGAGCGTCTTGCCCAGTAGCTGACTCCCCCGCAGGACCAACCGGTCACTCAGCGCGCCGGCCCGGAGCATCCGGTCGGCGGCCGTGATCTTCTTGGCCAGGTCGAGCATGAAACCCAGGGCGTGCTCGGCGACCGCCTCCGCGCCG
Organism: Mycobacterium sp. 1245805.9; assembly: GCF_001672915.1. Taxonomy (GTDB): domain Bacteria; phylum Actinomycetota; class Actinomycetes; order Mycobacteriales; family Mycobacteriaceae; genus Mycobacterium. The sequence continues at coordinate 58,593 of NZ_LZKR01000029.1, forward strand.
GGGCCGGAGTTGTTGCACACCGCGATTCCGGCCCGCGTACACGCGTCGACGTCGATAACGTCATACCCTGCGCCGGCCGAGCACACGGCGAGCAGCTTCTCACAACGCCGCACCAGTGCCGGCCCTGCCAGCCACTGTGCACCATCGGTGTATCCGGCCACATCGGTGCGGGTGGCCACTTGGTATCCGTGCGCGGATTCCAGGGCGGCCCAGCCCTTCTCGTCGGCAGCGTCCAAGTCGAGCTTGACCAGATCGATGTCACCGACTTCGAGGATGTCGCCAGCAACGGGATCGGTCCACCGTTCGTAGACCAGACGAGCGCGAACGCTCACGTGTTCTTGACTTTGGGTTTCGCTTGCGCCGCCTTGAACATCTCGGCCAGTTCGGCGTTGACGTTCTTGTAGTCGTTGCGGGCAATGGCCCCGTCCCGGCCCTCGACGACGTCGTACCCGAGACGCAGGTCCTTGTTCTCCATGTGGAAGTACTCGCGGCCGATCGGCAGCCGCCGGTCTTCGCGCGGCACCTCCATCCATGCCCGCAGGAAGCAGCGCGCCTTCTTCGGGTCGTTGCTGCTCACAAAGTCCGAGCGCGAGTGGCACATCGCGAAGTTGTTCGCCACCGCGGCCTCACCGGATTCCAGTCGGAACTCGACCTGTTGCTCGATCAGAATGGTGCGCAGCAATTCCACTGCCTCCGTCTCCTCCGGCGTGAACTCGCGGCCGAGCGCGTGCATGGCGGGAAGGATGCTGCTGTAGGTGAAGTTGATGCAGATGCGTCCGTCGATCTGGGAGAAGACGGGCACGTCGTAGGGCGTCACGTCGGGCTGGTCGTCGGGCTGCTCACTGCGCCGATGGTGCGGAAAACCGCGGTACAGCACGCCGAGCAGGTCCGGGCGTTCCGCCAGAATCCGGTTGTGGGCCGCGGGCCCGCTGGCGAACTGGCTCTCTCCGCCCTCAGCCGCGGGATATACGCACAGCAGCGACAGGATGTCTGCGGCATCGTTGTGCATCGCCAGCTCGGCGCGGGATTTGGTTCCGCGGGCGGGTTGCACGCCGCCGGGCAGGATTTCCTCCTGGACGCGCACCATCCGGTGCCCAAAGGAGTTGTTAGACACGAGATATCCGAGGTGGGTGCAGAACGCCCAGTAAATCCGTTCGAGATCCTCGATCGAGTGCTGCTCGACGGGGAAGCCGCGCACGCACGCCAGGCCCTTGCCGAACATCAGATCCCGATAAAGCCGCGCCAGATCATCGTCGAGGTCTGGGTGTCGGGCGTCCTCCGGCGTGATGTCATCCCGGTCCTTATGCGCGGTCTTGGCCAAGATCGATTCCAGCGCAGCCACATTGCGGGCCGACAGGTCGAAGGCGAAGTCTTCCTTGCTCGTGAAGTCGGCGCCTGTCCACGCCATTGGGTCGGTGACGGGTTCGGTGTAGATGGCTGTCGGCATCCGGTCCTCCTGATGTGTTGGCGTCGCTTCCGCTCTCGGTTTCGTTCGTCAAATCGGTTTCCGCGGTGACTTGTCCAGCCCACGGAGCGCTTGCGCTCGCGCTGTGGCCGCCTCGGTCATCATCCCGATGTCAGTCCCCGCCGAGATGAACCGCAATCCAAGTCCCACGAACCGATTCAGCAGTTCAAGGGACTTTATTCCGGCCATCCCGAGCGCCACGCCGTGACTACGGCAAGCCGCCGCAACCGATTCTACTGCACTTTGGAAATGTGGATTCTCGTACTGCCCGTGAATGCCCATTTCGGCGGTCAGATCGCTCGGTCCGACGAGGATCATGTCGATGCCTTCCACTGAGGCGATGGCATCCGATGCATCGACAGCTTCCGGGGTCTCGATCATCACGGCCACGACTGTGCGTTGTTCCAACAGCTCCACAAGTTGCGTCGCAGTCAGTGGCTGGTATCCACTGACCGCGTTGAAGCCCGAGATCGACCGATGGCCGATCGGCGGAAACCGCGCGGCGCGCACGACGGCCTCCGCCTCATCCCTCGAATTAACATGCGGGACAATGACTCCCACTGCCCCACAATCCAATACCCGCGCGATTAGGCTGGGATCGTGCGACGGCACCCTCACCAGGCCGGAGATGCCCGCTCCCAGTGCGCTCGCGCAGAGCAGCTGCGCCGTGTCCAGCGACGTCGGTGTGTGTTCGAGATCGACGTAAACGGCGTCATACCCGCATGCCGCAGCAACCGCAGGCACGTCGGGGGTGCGTGAGTTGAGCAGCGCGAGACACAGCACGAGCGATTCCCCCCGCAACGCGTCGCGCAACGCCGCCGTCATAGGCTCACCGTAGCGGACCGAGAATACGGTTTCCATGCTTTTGCGAGCGACCATTATCAGCGGGACGGCAATGTGATAACCATGAGCTATGTCGTCGAACCGCGTCGCCATCGTGGGTGCTGCCCTGTCCGACTGCGGCCGGGTCCCCGACAAGACCGCCATGGCGCTGATGGCCCAGTCCTCGCGGCGGGCGGTCGCCGATGCCGGCCTGACGAAGGAGGACATCGACGGTTTCGGGGGGCACGGGACGTTGCTTCCGCCGGTCGAGGTCAGCGAATACCTGGGCCTGCGGCCCGACTGGGTGGATGCGACCAATGTCGGCGGCTCGTCGTGGGAAGTGATGGCCGCTCATGCCGCCGCCGCGATCGCGGCCGGGGAGATCGAGGTCGCTCTGTTGACGTACGGGTCCACCGCGCGCTCCGACGTCAAGCGCCGGGTACGAGCGTCCGCTGCCGCCATGGGCACCGGCGGCGCACTGCAGTACGAGGCGCCCTACGGCGCGACACTGATCGCCAAATACGCCATGGTAGCCAGGCGTCACATGATCGAATTCGGCACCACCGTCGACCAGCTGGCTGAGGTCGCCGTCGCCGCCCATGAATGGGCGGCCATGAACGAGAACGCATTTGAGCGCGACCGCATCACCGTGGCCGACGTCGCGGCCGCACCGATGCTGGCCGACCCGTTCACCTCCAAGCATGTGTGCCTGCGCACCGATGGCGGCGGCGCTGTGGTGCTCGCCAGCGAGCGCGTGGCCAAGGATTGTGCGAGGGACCCGATTTGGATTCTCGGGGCCGCCGACGCGACGTCTCACGTCAGCATGAGCCAATGGGCCGATTTCACGACGTCGGCCGCCGCGCGCTCGGGCCCGCGAGCCTTCGCGCAGGCGGGCGTCAGTCCGGCTGACATCGATGTGTGCCAGCTCTATGACTCGTTCACGTCCACCGTGCTACTGACGCTGGAGGACCTCGGTTTCTGCGCCAAGGGCGAAGGCGGGCCGCTCATCGGGTCCGGCGCCCTGCGCCCTGGTGGAACGCTTCCGACCAACACGGACGGAGGCGGGCTGGCCGCCTGCCACCCCGGCATGCGGGGAATGTTCCTCATGGTCGAGGCGGTGCGGCAGTTGCGGGGGGAATGCGGACCGCGCCAGGTTGGCGGGGCCCGCCTGGCGTGTGTCCACGCGATGGGTGGTTTCTTCACCCACAGCGCCACGATGATCCTCGGGAGGCAGTAGTGACGGCTCCAGATCGGCCCACGATCGACGCCGACGGCCAAGCGTGGTGGTCAGCCACGCAGGACCGCAGGCTGATGGTCAACGCCTGCCGCCCCTGCGGTCAGACGTCGTTGTACGCGCGGCCGTTCTGTCCACTCTGTTGGAGCGAGGACGTGGAGTTGGTGCCGGCCAGCGGACGCGCGCGGCTGTACACGTGGAGCGTCATTCACCAGAACGGCGCACCCTTTGACGCGCGGACGCCCTACGTTCTGGCAATGGTGGATCTCGAGGAGGGACCGCGGCTGATGACCGTCCTGGAGCGTTGCCGCGTCGACGATCTGCGCGCCGACATGGAACTGGTCCTTGCCTTCCGCGACGACGGGGACGGATTCCTGGTCCCGGTTTTCCATCCGGTTACCGGGTAGTGGCAACTCGGTCGGCCAGGAGCCGCCGGCGCCCCGCTGATCGTGCGTCGAGCTTGGCGCGGTCGACCTTGCCGTTCGCGTTGACGGGAAGCGGCTCGTCCCAGAACACCAGCTCCTCCGGCAGTTTGTATTTCGGCAGACCTTCAGCGACGAGCGCCCGGGCGACCTCTGCCAGCGAAATCTCGATGTCGGGTTCGGGCACGATTGCCACGGCCAGCCGCTCACCGGTGGTGTCGTCGGCGACCGAGTAGGCGGCACAGTCGCGGACCCCATCAATCCGCGAAACGGCCTCCTCCACTTCGGTGGCCGGAATCTTCAACCCGTTGCGAATCACGATGTCTTTGATGCGGCCAATGATCCGCACCCGCCCGTCGATGACCTCTGCCACGTCGCCGGTGCGGAACCACTCACCCTCGAACGCGTGCTCGTCGTCCGCGGCGTCGGTATACCCCAGAAAAGTGTGCGGGCCCTTGACGCAGCACTCGGTGGGTTCGGCCATGGATCCGACCCGCACATCGACGTCGCCGAGCGCCACCCCGTCATCCGTGTGACGCACTTCTCGGGATTCGGTCCGCATGCCCGACGTGCTCACTGGGATCTCCGAGGACCCGTAGGCGCGCATGACGACGATGCCGAATTCGTCTTCGACACGTTCGACGATCCGCCGGTCCAGCATGGTGCCGCCCAGATACACCGCGCGTAGCGCGACTTCAGCGCCGCGCGCCGCGGCCTCGTCGAGCATTTGGGCCAACAGCCGGTCGGGGCCCCCATACCACGTCGCGCCGGAGGTGGTCAGCAAGTCCGAAGTCGCCGACCGATCCCAACGATCCTCGAGAATCACCGGTATCGCGAGCATCGGAGCGATGAACAGCGCTTGCAGCACCCCGGTGACCGACGCCAGCGGACTGATCAGAAAGATCCGGTCGTCCGACCCGAGGCCCGCTGCGGTGATGTAATTCGCCGACGCCTTGGCCAACGTGCTCAGCGAATGGATCACGCCCTTGGGTCGAGCCGTAGTGCCTGAGGTGTAGAGCACGAACGACGGTTCGTCCGCCGGCCGCGCCGGGCGTGGCGGATCTGCGTCGACGCGCTCGCGGTCACCCAGTTCGATCCAATGACAACCCACGGATAGTTCCGGCTGGTTGATCGCCGTCCAGTTCGGCGCCGCCCCAAGCCGCGCGCCGGTGCGAGTCAGGATGTCGGCCAGCTGCTTGTGCCCGGCGCTGCGCGGCACGAGCAGCACCACCGCATCGACTCGCAGCGCCGCGTGAACGGCCACCACCGAGTCCACGTCGTTGCCGGCGACCAGGACGATCACGGTGCCCGGGGCTGTGCCGGCATCGACCATGGCCAGTGCGGCCGAATCGATGCGCCGGTCCAGCTCACCGTAGGTGAGTTCGGCGTCGCGGTCCGCCACGGCCGGCCGGTCGGGATGTAGTGCGGCGGCCGATCGCACCACGTCAACCGGCTCCCCGACCCAGGTTCCGGCCGCGCGGTACCGGGGCCGCAGCTTTTCGGCTCGCCGGTGCGCATGCCGCAGCAACTGCGTGGCGCCAGTCAATGGAGTGCCTCCGATGCAAATGTCTGCTCTCGATTTAGTAAATGTAACCTCTCACGCATGAAGTCAATGACTTTCGATGACCAGGTAGCCATCGTCACCGGCGCCGGCGGCGGGCTCGGCCGCTGCCACGCCATCGAGCTCGCCCGCCGCGGCGCGCGTGTCGTGGTCAACGACCTGGGCAGTTCGGTGGACGGCAGCGGCGCGTCGACGTCGGCGGCTCAAGCGGTGGTCGACGAGATCACCGCCGCGGGCGGCACCGCGATCGCAAACGGTGACTCCGTGGCCACCGAGGAGGGCGGTGCGGCGATCGCGGCGGCGGCGATCGACGCCTTCGGGCGGATCGACATTCTGGTCAACAATGCCGGGATTCTGCGCGATGCCGCGTTCAAGAACATGACCGCCGAGCAGGTGGACGCGGTCATCGCCGTGCACCTGTCCGGCGCCTTCAATGTGACGCGGGCGGTCTGGCCGGTCATGCGGGAGCAGAATTACGGCCGAATCGTTCAGACGACCTCGGGCACCGGCCTTTTCGGCAACTTCGGTCAGGCCAACTATGGCGCGGCGAAAATGGGTCTCGTCGGCATGATGCACGTCCTTGCCATCGAGGGCGCCCGCAACGGCATCGCCATCAACGCCATTGCACCCATCGCGCGCACGCGAATGACCGAGGACATCATGGGCGAGGCCGGCAAGAAGATGGACCCCGAACTCGTCACGCCGGTGGTCATCTACCTGGCACACCACAGCTGCGACCGCACTGCGCACATCTACTCGGTAGGCGCAGGCAAGGTGTCACGGGTGTTCATCGGTGTCACCAAGGGAATCGAGGACACGTCGCTGACCGCGGAGTCGGTGGCATCCTCGATCGACGAGATCGACGACAGCTCCGCGTTTACCATTCGCGGTGGCCCCCAACCGGTTGAGCAGGGCTGAGCGTCAGAATCCCTGGAACCGTGGGGGGCGCCGCTCGGCGAACGATCGCAGGCCCTCTTGCAGGTCAGCGGTCCGCGACACCACCTCCTGCGCCCAGGCTTCCTGTTCGAAGGCGCGATCGCGCCCGGACTCCGATGAAACGGACAACAACCGCTTGGTGAGCGCCAGCATCACGGTCGGCCCCGCCGCGAGGCGTCCGGCGATCTCTTCCGCCGTGGCGTCGGTGTCGCCGGCTGCGGTCACCCGGTTGACAAGTCCGAGCCTTTCGCACGTGACAGCGTCGACGGGCTCGCCGAGCATCAGCAGTTCGGTCGCCTTGCGCAGCCCCACAATTCTGGTCAGCAGGTGAATGGCACCCGAATCCGGCAGGATCCCGCGGTGCACGAACGCCTCGACAAGCTTTGCCTCCGTTGACATTACGACGAGGTCGCACGCCAGGACCAGGCTGACCCCGGCCCCCGCAGCGGTGCCCTTGACCGCGGCGACCACGGGTTTGTCGCAGTCCAATATCGACGCCACCAACCGCTGCCAGCCCTGCTGGAGCATGCGAGCGATCTCGCCGGGCCGTTTCTCGGCGACGGGTTTCGAATGTGCAACGGCGTCCCCCGTCTGCGGCGCCAAGCCCGCGCCGGTGCAGAAGTGCCGGCCACCCGTGGCGCCCAACAGCACGGCGCGGATCGCGGGATCGTCGTTCGCTCGCGTGAACGCCTCCGTAAGCGCGTCACGCGCCAAGGGCGACAGCGAGTTTCCGACATCGGCGCGGTCGATGGTGATTCGTTGCACCCCGCCATCGGTGACGCCTACCACGATGCCTGATCGTTCTTCACTCATCTGACTCATCCCTGCGTTAACGGCGTTTCCGTTTTTCGGGTATCTTAATTTCCATGCTGGCGACGGGTCAGATTACCGACGAGGGACTGGCCCGGTTGCGCGCCACCATCGGTATTGCCGTTCCACACACCCAGCCGCCGCACTACTACCGCCCGAACGAGGACTGCTTCCGCCACGTGGCGGAGAGCTACGGCGACGCCAACCCGCTGTGGGCCGATCCGGATTACGCGGCCAAATCCATCTGGGGCGAGTCCATCGCGCCGCCGGCGCTCGTGGGGGGCGACACGCTGATCGGTGAGGACGAGGTGACGGCGCTCTCCGACGAGGACCGTGCGCTGACCAAAGGCGACCCGCTGCGCGGGGTACACGCCTTCTACGCCTCCTCCGCGCGGGAATGGTGGGCGCCGCTGCGGGCGAATCATCGGGTGTTCCGGCGCAACGCTCTGGTAGCGGCGCTGGACAAGAGCAGCGAATTCGCCGAGCGCGCCGTGCACGAATGGTCGGCGCAGGTGTTCCGCGACGACGAGGGCGTCATTCTGGCTGGGCAGTACCGCAACATGATCCGCACCGAGCGCGGCAAGGCCCGCGGACGCAAGAAGTACGAGACGGTCGAACTGAAGTCGTGGACGCCGGACGAGATCGCCGAACTGGACGAAAGATACGCGCGCGAGTCGCCGCGCGGCGCCGAACCGCGATGGTGGGAGGACGTCGACGAGGGCGACGACGTCGGCCCCTTGACCAAAGGGCCGCTGACGGTCACCGACATGGTCTGCTGGCACGTCGGCATGGGCACCGGGATGTACGGTGTGCGGCCCCTGCGGCTGGCGTGGCGCAACCGGCAACGCATTCCCCGTTTCTACACGCCAAACGAACACGGTGTCCCCGATGTGCAGCAGCGCGTGCATTGGGAACCGGATGCGGCCCGCAATGCGGGCAACCCCACCACCTTCGACTACGGCCGCATGCGCGAGACCTGGCTGATCCACCTGTGCACGGACTGGATGGGGGACGACGCCTGGCTGTGGAAGCTCGACTGCGAGTTTCGGCTCTTCAACTACGTCGGCGACCTGCACACCGTCACCGGAAAAGTGGTGCGTAAATATCTCGCCGAGGGCGACCGGCCCGCCGTCGACCTCGAATTGGCGGCGACGAACCACCGTGGCCAGGTCACGGCGCCCGGACACGCCACGATCCTGTTGCCCAGCCGCGAACGCGGCCCCATCCGGCTACCTGATCCGCCGGGCGGCGCGACCAACCTCGCCGACCTGTTGACCGCGGTGTCGGCAGGGTTCGCCGAGCGCTGAAGCCATGAGTTACGACAGCGTGCCCGGCCTCGGCGCCGAACAACACGGTCAGGTCCTGCACCTGAACTTCGACCGTGCCGAGCGCCGTAACGCGGTCAACGACGTGATGCTCGACGCGATGATCGCGCATTTGGTCGCGGCCGGCACCGACGAGTCGGTGCGTGTCATCCGGATCGATGCCCAAGGACCGGACTTCTGCGCAGGCTCCGACCTGATCGCCAACAACAGTCGCTCGGAGCGTAAGCCGCGGGTGGGCAGCACACAGCGGAGGCTGCCGAACAAGGCCAACCGGCTCATCCCATTGATGCTCGAGACGCAGGTGCCCATCGTGTGCGTGGTGCGAGGCTGGGCGGCCGGCCTCGGATTCCACATCGCACTGGCTTCCGACTTCTGCGTCGCCGCCGAGGACGCGCGGTTCTGGGAACCTTTCATGGCACGCGGTTTCACGCCGGACAGCGGCGCCGCCTGGCTGCTGCCCCGCCTCATCGGCATGGTGCGCACCCGGCAACTCTTGATGCTCGGCAACGAGATCTCCGGAACCACCGCGGCCGAGTGGGGCATCATTCACGGCGCGGCCGCCGCCGACGAATTGGACGCGGTTGCGCGCGAACTGATCGCGGGCCTCGGCGACGCACCCACAGTGGCGCTGGGCCTCACCAAGTGGCTGCTGCACAGCGGCAACGGGCTCGACCTCGACCGTCACCTGCAGAACGAGGCGATGGCTCTCGAGTTGTCGAGCCGCAGTGAGGATTTCAAAGAGGGTTTGGCGGCGTTCCGCGACAAGCGCGAGGCGAAGTTCCAGGGGCGCTAGAGGATCATGACACCGCTGCCGATCACCGAGGCCACCAGCACCGCAGACGCCGTCGAGGCCGTCGAGCGATGGGTCGACGCCGAGGTACCGGTCTCCTGGCGCGCAGCAGCCGCCGAGGGCCCCGCCGCCCTCCGGGCGGTGCGGAGTCCCGCGGAGTACCGGCAGTGGTACCCGGCCTTCGCCGCATCCGGCCTCGTCGTACCGACCTGGGCTCGCGAATACGGCGGTCTGGGAATCGGCAACGAGGTGGCCCGGGCGATCGATCAGGTGCTGCGTCCGCTGCGGCTCTCCCGGCTGAACCCGTTGGGGCTCAACAACGCTGCCGCAGCGTTGTTCAGCCACGGCACCGAAGAGCAGCGGCTGCGTTTCCTGCCGCCGATCGTGCGCAACGAGGAAAAGTGGTGTCAGCTCTTCAGCGAGCCGGGTGCCGGGTCCGACCTCGCCTCGTTGGCGACGCGAGCCGTCCGGGACGGCGATGAGTGGGTGATCTCGGGCCAGAAGGTCTGGACCACGTGGGCCGACGAGGCTGACTTCGCGATCCTGCTCGCGAGAACCGACCCAGAGGCGCCCAAGCACAAAGGCATTACGTACTTCCTGCTCGATATGCATCAGGTCGGCGTGGAGGTGCGTCCTCTGCGCCAGATCACCGGTGAGGCGGAGTTCAACGAGGTCTTCATCGACAATGCGCGAATTCCCGACGCGCACCGTGTGGGCGAGGTCAACGACGGATGGCGTGTCAGCGCATCGACGTTGTCCAGTGAGCGGCAGATGGTTTCGGGTTCCGGGTCGGGAGGCATGGGCCGCCTCGGCGGCTCCGGCGCCGACCGCCTGATAGCGCTGGCGCGCGAGACCGGCCGATGGCACGACCCGGTCGTCCGGAACAAAGTCATGCGGTTGTGGGCCCAGGAGCAGATCCGCGGCTGGACGAATGACCGTGTCCGCGCGGCACTTTCGGCCGGTCAGTCGCCGGGGGCCGCGTCCTCGATCGGCAAAGTGCACCAGGCCACCCTGAACCAGCAAATCCAGGACCTCATGGTGGATCTGCTGGGCACCGACGCGGTCGCCTGGCCGGCCACCGACGACCCGGACGCCCTGCCGCGGGACGTCCACGGAATGATGCGCAGCCTCGCCAACGGCACCGAGGGCGGCACCACCGACATCAACAAGAACATCCTCGGCGAGCGTGTGCTCGGGTTACCCAAGGAACCGGACCCATGGAAGGGCAAACCCTGGAAGGAAATTCCGCGCTCGTGAGCAGCTATCAGCGCCTGGTGGTGGAGAAATCTGATGGTATCGGCTGGCTGATCCTGAACCGGCCGGACGCGGGCAACGCCTTCGACTCGTTGATGCTCGACGAGCTCGAATCCGCCTGGGCCGACCTCGAGGCCGACCCCGCCGTCCGCGTGATCGTCAACACCGCCAACGGCAAGGCCTTCTGCACCGGAATGGACGTGGTGCAGGTGGCGCGCGACAAGGCGGCAATGCGCAGGCATTCACGCCGGACCAGGGATGCCGAGCTGAAGATCTCGTCGTGGCACTGCGGGGTGTGGAAGCCGGTGATCGCGGCGGTCAACGGTGTTTGCGCGGGCGGCGGACTGCACCTGGTGGCCGACGCCGACATCGTGATCGCGGCCGAGCAGGCCTCTTTCGTCGACCCGCACGTGTCGCTCGGCCAGGCCGTCGCCTATGAGGCGATCACGCTGCTTCGCAAGTCTCCGATGGAGGCGATCACCCGAATGGCGTTGAGCGGCAAGGGCGAACGCATCTCGGCGCAACGCGCCTACGAGTTGGGCATTCTGTCCGAGGTGGTGGCCGCCGACCAGCTGCGCGCGGCGGCCGGGCGCCTCGCCGCCGCGATCGCGACGAATTCGCCGACCGCGATGCGCGCCACCAAGAAGGCGCTGTGGCACTCGCTGGAGGTCGGTATGACGCAGGCCCGCACCGATGCCTCCGATGAGATCTGGCGGCTGCGCAATCACCCCGACCACGGCGAGGGCGCCAGGGCGTGGCGCGAAAAGCGCCGGCCGCAGTGGCAGCCGCTGTCGGATGCGGCGGAGGTTTCATGACCTACCAGAGGCTGATCGTTGAGCGGCATGGGCCCGTCGGCTGGATCATCAACGACCGGCCGGAGCGCCTCAACGCCTACGACGTGGTGATGCGAGAGGAATTCCCGAGAGCCTGGGCCGAATTAGACGCCGACCCCGACGTTCGGGTCATTGTGCACACCGGTAATGGTCGAGCCTTTCAGGTGGGCGCCGACGTCGCGGAGCTGGACGGTGAGGCCGTGCTGCAGTTTCAGGAGACCATGCGCACACTGGACCTCAAGCTGACGGCGTGGCACTGCAACGTCGACAAGCCGGTGATCACCGCCGTCAACGGGGTGTGCGCCGGCGGCGGCCTGCACTGGGTGGCCGACGCCGACGTCGTCATCGCGTCGTCAAATGCGAGCTTCGTCGATCCCCATGTATCGATCGGTCAGGTCAGCGCGCTCGAGACCATCACGCTGATGCGCAAGATGCCCGCCGAGGCCGTGCTGCGGATGGCTCTGGTGGGCAGCCATGAACGGCTCAGCGCCGAGCGGGCATACCAGCTCGGCATGATCAGCCAGGTCGTCGACCCGCCCGAAAAGCTGCGCGAGGTCGCCCAGGAGCTGGGCGAAAAGATCGCCAGGAACTCGCCCGCGGCGATGCGCGCCACCAAGCGTGCACTGTGGGGCGCACTCGAATACGGCCTGACGGATGCGTGCCGCGCGGGTGCGAAGCACCTGACGTCGATGTGGGGGCATCCCGACCAGAACGAGGGTCCGCTTGCCTTCGCGGACAGGCGAGCTCCGAACTGGGCTCCGCTAGAGGGTGATTCGTGAGTCTCGCGGATCTGCTGGACGGCCTGCCCGAAGTCGCAGTACATACGCTCGGCGCTGAGGTGTCGCGCGACGAGCTGGCCGCCAGCGCCGGTCGGCTCGGGACGCTGCTCGCCGAACACGGACTGACGACGGGACAAGTAGTCGCCGCGATGCTGCCCAACGACGCCACGACCATCGCCGCGCTGTTCGGCACGTGGTGCGCAGGCGGCGTGTACACGCCGCTGAACCCCAGGGCCGCCGACGCCGAGATCGTGACCCAGCTGGAGACGTTGCAGCCCGTGGCAATCATCACGACTCCGTCACTTGCACAGCGGTTCTCGGGATTTCATCTGCCGGTCATTACCGGCGACGCGCTGACTTGGGCTGCGAGCGTATCGACCGAACACCCCGCCGGCGCGCGTTCGTACGACGACGATGTCGCGCTGCTGCAGTTCACGTCCGGCACCACAGGTCCCCCGAAGCCGGTGCCGCTTCGTCACACCACCGTGCTCGATCTGATCGACCGGCTGCTCGAGAAGCTCCGTGGCGCGAAATCCGTTGGTAACAAGCCCAACCGCGCTCCCATGCCGAATCTCGTGCCCTTGTCCTTGTCTTTGTGGGCTGGCATCTACCAGGTGCTGTTCGCATTCCGGGCCGGCTCGGGCGTCGTGCTGATGGACCGTTTCTCCCCCAGTGACTTCGCCGCCCTCGTCCGGCGCCACCAGCTGCGTTCCACCGTGCTGCCGCCCGCAGCGCTGACCATGGTGCTGCACGACGACTCGGTCACGAACCTGTCACCGCTGAAGATCGTGCGGTCGATCACCGCTCCCCTGTCGCCCGTTCAGGCGGCCCGGTTCCGGGACAAATTCGGTGTGATCGTGCTGAACTCCTACGGCCAGACCGAACTCGGCGGCGAGGTGGTGGGCTGGTCGGCCGCTGACGCCCGCGAGTGGGGCGAGACCAAACTCGGATCCGTCGGCCGACCCCTGCCCGGCATCGACGTGATGATCGCCGACGACGAGGTGATGGTGCGCACGCCCACGACGGCCGCCCGCAAGATCGATCCCGCCTTCTTGGACCGGCTCACCGACGACGGCTGGTTCCACACCGGCGACCTCGGGTGGTTCGACGACGACGGCTTCCTGTGGCTCGACGGCCGGGTGTCCGACATGATCAACCGCGGCGGCCTCAAGGTGTTCCCGGGAACCGTCGAGGACGTCCTGCTGGCCGCCGATGGTGTGCGTGAGGCCGCGGTCGTGGGCATACCCGACGAGCGGCTCGGAGAGGTCCCGTGGGCCTTCGTCGCGCGCAGCGACGGCGAGCTTTCCGAAGACGGATTGATCACGTGGTGCCGGCAGCGCCTGACCCCGTACCGCGTCCCCGTCCGCGTCGTGTTCGTCGAACGGTTGCCGCGCAACGACGTCGGCAAGGTCGTCAAGCGCGAACTGGCAGCGCTGGCCGGCGCGTGAGCACCATCGTCGTCGGCCCAGCCGAACCGCTCTCGAGGGCGCTCGCCGACGAGTTCGGCGGCGTGACCACGATCGACGGATCCGCCGACGCCGGGGACACGATGTGGCAGGCACTGGTCGCGCTCCAGGCTGCGCACGCCGCGATGGCGGCAAAGGGCGGACGAATCGTCCTGGTCCTCCCGACGATCGGCATGACGGGCGCGGCCGGGCTGGTGGACTACACGACGGCGATCGAAGGCATCCGGGCGATGGCCAAATCCGCTGCACGGCAATGGGCTCCGGAAGGAATCGGGGTCAACATGGTCGCCGCGCCCATGAGTCTGTTCGGCCGCGAGGTCGATGCGTCTCATTTGACGGCCGCCGCGGTACCGGACGACAGCGCGCTGATCCCTGCCGTCGTGGAGACAACGAAATTCCTGCTGCGCCGCGACGTCACTCACGTCGTCGGCGCGACGATCATCGCCGACGGGGGGTCGGTGATGATGCCGTGAGTCTCGACGGCCACACGATTTTGGTAACCGGTTCGGGCGCGGGCGTCGGACGGGGTATCGCGATGGCGCTTGCCGCCGACGGCGCGCACGTCGTGGTCGCGTCTCGCTCCGCATCCGGACGCGATGTCGTGGCTGAGATCTCCGGACGGGGCCACCGGGGGACCTGGGCAGGTTGCGATGTGACGGCACCGGAACAGGTCGCCGCCGCGGTGGGAGTCGCAGTCGCCGAGACCGGGCGGCTCGACGCGCTGGTGCACAACGCGACCAGCAATAGATCCAGCCAGCCGCATCGCCTGGCCGAGGTCGACCGGTCGCTCTGGGAGGAGCACTTCTCGGTGTCCGTCGCGGGCGCACAACACTGCGCCGCCGCGGCGTTCGACGCGCTCAAGCGGCAGGGCGGTACCTTCCTGGTGATGACGTCGCCCGCGGGCATGGAGGGCAGCGCGACACTTCCGCTGTACGCGACGATGAAAGGCGCTCTACGCGGCTTCGCCAAGAGCCTCGCCCGCGAGTGGGCGCCCCACGGCATCACCGTCAACGCCGTTTCGCCGCTTGCCTATTCGCCCGCAATGACCGCGGCCATCCAAGCCGAACCTGCGATGGAGGAACGCCTCTCGCGGCGCGTACCCCTAGGCCGAATCGGCGATCCCGAGCGCGATATCGGAGCCGCCGTCGCATTTCTCGTCGGCCCCGCCGCGCGCTACATCACCGGCCAGACCCTGGGTGTGGACGGCGGCCACTTCATGAACCTCTAGCGCGTCGGATAGCACCGTTCTGCTATCTTGAGAATTAAGATTCTCGCGATGCTGGAGGTAATGCAGTGGAAGTTTGGGACGCCGACAACCACATGTACGAGACCATCGACGCCTACACGCGGTATCTGCCGGAAAAGTACTCCGAGGCGCTGAAGTTCATCGACGTCAACGGCCGCAAGAAGCTGCAGATCCTCGGCGTGGTCACCGAGACCATTCCGAACCCGACGTACGAGGTCATTCCCACCCCGGGCGCGTGGGCGGATTACTACCGTGGGATCAACCCGGAGGGCAAGACACTGCGGGAGCTTGCCGAGCCGATCCGCTGTCCGGACGAGTTCCGCCGTCCCGACCTGCGCCTGGCGTTGATGGACCGCCAGGGGGTTGACGGCGCGCTGATGTTCCCGACCACGGCGGGCATGCTCGAGGAACGGACCAAGGGAGACGCCGAACTCACCCACGCAGTTACCCACGCCTTCAACCGCTGGCTGCTTGACGACTGGACGTTCAACTTCAAGGACCGCATCTTCCCGGTCCCGGCGATCTCGCTCAACGATCCCGCTAAGGGCGTCGCAGAACTCGAATGGTGTCTGGAAAACGGGGCGAGGACTGCGCTGATCCGACCGGCGCCAGTACCGAGGGAAGACGGCACGTCCCGCTCGCCGGCGCTACCCGAGTTCGACGACTTCTGGCGGCTGGTTGAGTCATCGGGTATCTCGGTCCAGATGCACAACTCCGACTCCGGTTATGACCGCTATCTCTCCGACTGGGAGGACGGCAACGAGTTCCAGGGCTTCCAGCTGACGAAGTTTCGTGGCTTCGTCTACGAGGAGAGCCGCCATATCTTCGACACGCTGGCGGCGTTTATCGCACACGGCGTGTTCGAGCGGTTTCCGGGCCTGCGCATCGGCGTGGTCGAGAACGGCGGGTCGTGGGCGAATCGTCTGATGGAAGCGTTCGATCGGGTGTACCGGAAGAAGCCGCGCGATTTCAGCGAGCACCCGGGGGATGTCTTCCGCAGGCACGTGTGGGTGAATCCGTTCCACGAGGAGGACATGTCGCACCTCATCGACATTCTCGGTGCAGACCGGGTGATGTTCGGCTCGGACTACCCGCATCCCGAGGGATTGGCCGCGCCCGCGGACTTCGTCAAGGAACTCGAGAACCTCCCGTCAGCGACCACAGCACGAGTGATGGGCGGCAACCTCAAGGAGCTCATCGGCCTGTAGAACGTTGGGGCGTCGGGAAGGATCACCGACTTCCGAACTTGGCGCGCAGTTCGGTCTTGAGCACCTTTCCAGTGAGGTTGCGCGGCAGCGCATCGATGATCTCGACCCTTTCGGGCGACTTGTGCCGGCTCAGTCCCTGCGCCTGGCAATGCTCCGCCAGAGTCGACAGCGTTATCTCACTGCCCGACTGCGGAACGACGACGGCGCAAACGCGTTCTCCCGTAAGCTCATCCGGAACACCGATAACTGCGACATCCGCTACCGCAGGATGCGTTGCGAGCACGCCTTCAACCTCCAGAGCCGAGATGTTCTCCGCGTTGCGGATGATGGCGTCCTTGATCCGGCCGGTGACGATGACATTGCCCTCGGCGTCGATAAATCCGCGGTCGCCACTCCGGAACCAGCCCTCCGCGTCGAAGGCCTGCGCGTTCAGCGACTCATCGACGTAGCCGAGGAAGCACTGCGGCCCCTTGAGGCGAAGCTCGCCCTCCTCGCCGATGCCGACCTCGCACTCCGCCTCGTCGACGACCCGCACCGACACACCCGCCACCGGCGGTCCCACGGTACGGTCGAGGACGTCCGGGGCGGCGTCCGGTGTCTGCGACGTGGCGACCGGGAACTCGGTCAAACCCCAGGAATTGGCCACACCCTTTACCGAAAGCGTCTCCCGCACTTGGCGTCCCAGCTCCGCGGTGATGGGCGCACCACCGCCGACGCAGCCACGCAGATCTGGATAGAGCGGTTCGTCGCCGTGCTTGGCCTGCGCCGCCATGAAGGCGACGAAGAACGGGGTCGCGCTGCCCAGCAGAGTCGGGCGGTGCGCAGCGATGGCGAAGGGGGTCTCAACGGGATCGAAAGCGTCGAACAGCACCAAACGCATCCCGGTATGCAGGCCCGCAGCGAGCATGGCCGCTCCCCCGATGTGCGACACCGGAAAAGCGATCGGGTTGACGTCGCTACTGGAGGCGCCGACGATACCGACGACGCCTGCCGAGCCGGCGATGACCGAACGGTCGCAGTGCCGCGCGCCTTTCGGAGCCGCCGTGGTGCCCGACGAATAGTAGATCCAGCGCGGGTCCTCGCCCGAGCGCGGCGGTGGAGGCAGCGCTGCCGGATCACCGGCCGGCAGTCGAAGTGCACCGGTGATGGGCACATTGTGGTCGATGACCACCACCGACATGGACTGGTCACCGTTGATCTTGTGCGCAAGCGCCGTGTGGTCGAAATTGCGCCACAATCCGGGCACGATGATGACATCTGTCGCGAGTTGCGTTGTCACAAAACGCAGTTCACTCTCCCGCCATATCGGCAGAACGGGGTTCTGGACTGCACCCAGGCGCGCCAGCGCCACCATGACGACCATCGTCTCCAGCGTCGTCGGCAGTTGCCACGACACCACCGTCCCCGCACCAATTCCCCTTTGCGCCAGTGCCGCTGCACACGTCAGCGCGGATTCGCATAGCTGCCCGCACGACAGGGTGCGTCCGTAGTCGTCGACGAGGATCACTCGATCGGGATGCGCCCGCGCCGCCGTTTCGACGAGGGACCAGTAGGTCTGCGCGGCTGGGTATGCGGTCATCGGCTCGGCAGGCGCAGTCGGCGCTTGGCGAGAATGTTGCGCATCATCTCCGAACTGCCACCGGATATCGTGTAGGCCCGAGACCACAGCCAGCATTCCCGCAGGCGTTGTTTGGCCTGTTCCACATCAGGATTCGCAGCCCCCACGGCAACCACCGACGCGGCCAGCTCGGCGCCATAGGCCGCGACTCGGTGATATGTCTCGGCGAAACTCAACTTCGCGATCGAACCGTCACCTGGCTGCTCGTCATCCGATATCAGCCGCTCCACGTAATCGTCGATGAACGCCTTGGCCACTTCGACCTCGACGGCCAACTCGGCCACCTCTTGGCGGATGTCATCACACTCCAGCGCCGGCGCGCCGTCGATGAGCGCGTGGCGGGCCACGGTGACCAGATCACCGATCAAGAGTTCGAGCAAGATGACGTTGCCGCCGATGCCGAAACGTTCAAAGTCCAGGCCGGCCATAATGATCGACCAGCCCTGGCCCACCTCGCCGATCAGACTCTCCGCACCGAGCCTGACTCCAGTCAGGAAGACCTCATTGACCTCGATCGCGTCGCCGATCGTGCGGATCGGACGAACTTCGACACCGTCCGCCGAGAGCGGCACGGTGAAGACCGACAGGCCGTGGTGGCGCGACGACGCCGGGTCGGTGCGGATCAGGGCGAGGCCCATGTCGGCCCAGTGCCCGTCCGTGATCCACGTCTTCTGCCCGTCGATGACCCAGCTGCCGTCGGCTTGCCGCACACCACGGCTGCGCACTGCGGCGATGTCGCTGCCCGCATCGGGTTCGCTGAGCAGTTGGCACCAAACGTGCTCGCTGCGCCGGATCGGGGGCAGCAGCCTTCGCTTCTGTTCTTCGGATCCGAAGTGCAACAAGACATGCGCGGCCAGGTTGACCTGGTCGACCGGCCGTGGCGCGCGGGCGCGCAGGATCTCCTCGCTCACGATGCGATCGTGCAGCGGGTGGTGGTCGTCGCGACCGCCGTATTCGGCCGGCCAGTCCGCACCGGCGAACCCGGCCTCGAACAGGCCGGCGAACCACGCGCGCAGCTGGGCCTCCTGCTCGGCGGTCTCGGGCGCCCGGTGCCCTTCGCGCGCTTCGATCGCCGGTGCATGCTCGGCGATGTGTGCCCTGACCCGCCGCCTGAACGCGGCCAGCTGCGCATCGGTGGGCCGGCTCGCGACGACGCTCACCAACCCGACACCTCCGCCACCAACGCCCGACTCGAGCGCGCCGTGCCGATCAGATGGCCGTTGGTGAAGACACGACGCAGCTCGTGGTGCAGCGGATACTCCCAGGTGAAGCCGATGCCGCCTGACAGTTGCATGCACTCGTCGACGGCGGTGGCGGCTTTCGCCGCTACGAACGCGTGCGCCGCCGCCGTCAGCAAGGTCGCCCTTTCGTCGGCTGACGCAATTGCCCGCGCCGCCCTCATGACGACGGCGCGCGCTTTGACCTCGAAGACAAGTAGCTCGACGAGCCGGTGCTGAATCGCTTGAAAGCTCGCGATCGGCGCACCGAACGCGACGCGCTCCTTGAGGTATGCGGTCAACCGTTCAAGGGTCATCGACACACCGCCCACGGAATCGGCGGCAACAAGCAGCCGGGCCACGGCGACCAACTGGTCGGCCCGTTCGGGAGATCCGATCAAGGCGCTGGGCGCGTTCGTCACGTCGAAACGCCATACCGTCCTGGTGACGTCCAGCACGTCTGCGTCCAGCTCGAACCGGTCGCGATCCAGGTCACGCAGCAGGTGAATTCCGTTGCGCCCCAGCAGAAGGACAATGTCAACCGCATCGCCGCGGATGACCCGCGCGGGCTCGTCGAGGACGGCGAAGCCCGCCGCCACGGTGCCGTCGAGCAAGCCGGGCAGTAATTGTTCCCTAACCTCCTCGGGCCCGCAGGCAAGCGCCGCGGCGCCCAGTGTGGTTCCGAACCACGCCGACCCGTCCTGCGCTCGCCCGAGCTCCTCGGCCACGACGCACGCCTCGACCGGACGCCAGCCCGCGCCGCCCATGACCTCATCGACGAGCAGCCCGGTCCAGTCCATCGCCGCAAGGTCCTTGACCGTTCCCCTCTCCCCGCGTTCGGCCAGGAACTGACGCGCCGACGCTCTCAACAGATCGAGGTCGACGCCGGCTGGGTCCTCATCAGCCATGCCGCGATCAGCTCCGGAAGAGCAGCTGCTCGGCGTTGTCGCGCATGATCCGCCGCTTGGTCGCGTCGTCGAGCGGGTCGAGCAGCTTGGCGAACTCGGCCGGTACGGCCAGGCCTTCGGCGTGCGGGTAATCCGAGCCCATCACCAGGCAGTCGTCGTATCCCATGCTTCCGACGATCGCGGGGATGTCGTCCTCGGGGTACGGCACGACACGGACGTGACGGCGAAAGATCGCCGACGGCCGCTCCGTCAGCTTCCCACCGATCCATGGACCGTTGCGGCCCATGCCCCGGCTCTTGTCCATGTGCCTGACGAAGAACGGCACCCATTCCGCCCCATGCTCGGCAACGAGGACATTCAGACCCGGGAAGCGACCGAACAGGTTGTCGAAGATGAGCGCGGACAACGTGTCCTCGATCGGACGCTGGCCGTAGATGTTCATCCACTGCCACGCCGACATGTGCCAGGAGGCGGGGTCGGGGTTCTGTCCCCAGGCGGGCGAGATCGCATTGAAGTACCAAAACGGCATGATGTGGAACACCAGGACGCAGCCGGCCTCCTGTAGGCGTGCGTAAATGGGGTCGAAGTACGGGTCGCCGGGTGATCGACCGTAAGCCGGGCCGGTTGGCAGCAGCACGAACTTCGCCCCCTGCGCGATGATCGCCTCTGTTTCTGCGATCGCGGAATCCAAGTCGCGCAACGACATCAGCGCCGTGGCAAAAATCTTGTCTTCGTAGTTGAAACCCCACTCTTCGTCGAACCACCGGTTGAACGAGCGGAGATTGGCATAGAGTGCCGCTGTGTCATCGACGTAGTGTTCGCCGGCCAGGGCCATGCCGCTTGGATAGATGACCATGCGCTCGATGTTCTGCTCCGCCATGACGGCCAGGCGCGCAGCACGCTCGACGAATTCCGGTTGCATGGGTTGCGGCTCGTAGGACTCCTCGGGGTTGCCCGAGCCCATTTGCTTGAGCATCTCCTTGAGCGAGCCCGGCCGGTACGCGACATCAAGACCCAGACCGCCCTCGCTGTTGAAGGTGGCGACGCGGTGCCCCGCAAGGATCACCTCGACGCCGTCCGCCCCGCGCACAGTGGTGATGGCCCGGTCCCTGAACTTTTCGGGCAGATAACGGGTGAACGCGTCCCGAGTCTCGTAGCAGTGGGTATCGCAGTCAAAGATGCCGTAGTCGAGTTTGGTCGTCACCGCGTTGCTCCTTAAGCGAGAATGTAAATTCTCTATTTCCAGAAAACATACTATCCTGATTCGGCAATGGCTATCCCGGGCTGGATGGCCGACGCGCCCGAGTAGTACACGGCGCCGGCTCGGCCGCGACGGCACAGAGGAGACATGGCACCTTCACAATCGCTGGCGGACAACAGGATCAGACGATCCCATGCCCCCGAGTGAGCTCAACGAGCTGCGCAGCGTCGTACGCGACTACCTGACTGTCACATCACCCAGCGAGACCGTGCGCAAGCTGATGGCGACGGACACCGGCTACGACGAGGCGTCGTGGCGTCAGATGGCCGGCGAGTTAGGCCTGCACGGCATCGGCGTACCCGAAAAATGGGGCGGCGCGGGCGCAGGTGTGGCCGAACTGGCCGTCGTCTTCGAGGAAATGGGGCGCGCGCTGCTTTGCTCCCCGTTCTTCGCCACCGTGGCGCTGGGGACACAGGCCATTCTCGCCAGCGGCGACGAATCGGCGGCCGAAGAGTTCGTCCCCGGCTTCGTCGACAGCTCCGCCACCGCGACGCTGATCCTCAACGGCCGACTCGACGCCTGGGACCCCGCCGCCGTTACGCTGCGGGCCGAGCGCCACGGCGCCGCCTACCGGATCCACGGGGAGGCACCGCTCGTGATCGACGGTCACACCGCGGACGTCGTCCTTGTCGCGGCCAGCACCGACGCCGGCATCTCGCTGCTGGCGATCCGCGCCGGGGCCGACGGTGTTCGCCGCACACCGCTGTCCGGCCTCGATCGCACCCGCAAGGTGGCTCGGCTGGAGTTCGACGGGGCACCAGCGGGGTTGATTGGAGCCGATGGCGCCGCCACAGAGTTCCTGGCGCGGACCTCGGACCTCGCCATCGTGGCGCTGGCCGCCGAACAGGTCGGCGCAGCGCAACGCTGCCTCGAGATGGCCGTCGACTACGCCAAGCACCGAATCCAGTTCGGTCGGCCCATCGGCAGTTTCCAAGCGATCAAGCACCGGTGCGCGGACATGCTCGTCCAGGTCGAGGGTGCTCGTTCGGCCGTGGGACATGCGGCCGACGTGGCCGGCACCGATGACCTGCCGACAGCCGCGTCGGTCGCGAAAATGGTCTGTTCGGAAGCCTTCCTGCAGGTCGCGCTCGACAACATGCGGATCCACGGCGGCATCGGCTTCACCTGGGAACACGATGCCCACCTGTTCGTACGGCGCGCCAAAGCCAGCCAATTGATGTTCGGCGACCCCGACTACCACGCGCAACGCCTGGCCACACTCGTCTCCGGAATGAAAGGACCCTCGTGACCATTCGCTTCTCCCTCGAACTGCCCACCCAACGGGTCGAGGCGGTCGACGAGTTCGTGACCGCCGACGCGATCGCCGACGTCGCGCGAGTGGCCGAGGCAACCGGATTCGCAGCAGTCCACGTGACCGACCACCCCGCGCCCGACGCGAAATGGCTCGACCACGGCGGCCACCACGCCCTTGATCCGTTCGTCGCCTTGGCCTTCGCCGCCGCCGCAACTACCGAGCTCAAGTTGCTGACCAATGTCTACATCGCCGCGTACCGCAACCCGTTCCTCGGTGCGAAGTCGATCCAAAGCCTCGCCGCGCTGTCGAGGGGGCGACTCATCCTCGGCACCGCTGCTGGATACCTGAAACCCGAATTCAAAGCCCTCGGAATAGATTTCGACAACCGCGGCGCGCTGCTCGACGAGGCGCTCGACGTCTTGGACAAGGTACTCACCGGTGAGGACATCGCCTACGAAGGAACGTCGTTCGCCGCACGGGGTGTCCGGCTGCGGCCACTGCCTACCACGCCGCCACCGGTGTGGGTCGGCGGCAACAGCAAGCCTGCGGTACGCCGTGCGGTGTCGCGCGCTCAGGGGTGGGCGCCGTTCAATACGTTCGGCTACGCCGCGGCGTCGCGCACGGCGGAGATCTCGACGATCGACGAGTTGGAGCTCGCCATCGACTGGGCCAAGCAATACGCGGCCGAAATCGGCCGCACCGAACCGCTGGACATCTGCTTCTCCGCCGGAAACCTGTTGGACGACAGCAGATCGGCCGACGAACGTCGCGCGACCATCGCGAGGCTCGAGGCGGCGGGGGTCACCTGGCTGACCATCGCGCCTGCCGGCGCCGACCGCGCGGAGGTCATCGACCGGTCGCGCGGCTTCGCCAAGGAATTCATCGCCGCCTGATTGGCCTCATGCCATCAGGCTGCCGGTCGCGAATCCGTCGACGCTGATGCGACGATGCGCGAACAACCAGCGGCCGTTCGCCGGTACCAGCTTGTCGCGGTAACGTCCCCAGTGGTCAAGGCCGATGTCGGTGTGGACGGCGAAGTAACTGCTGACCTCGACGCTGTCGGGAGCAACCGCCCCGAAGCGGATGCTGGAAACGTGGTGCCGGACGTGAGTCGGTGCTCGCCGGCCCGAGCTCGAAGGCTGGGCTACCGCATCGCCCAAACCGGCCTCGATTTCGGCGCGTCCCGTCAGCGGTTCGGCACGTCCGGTGAACTCCAAGACGCCGTCGTCGCTAAAGCACTCTGCCAGCGCCCGGAGATCGAATCGATCCGTCGCCGCGGTGTAGTCGGCCAGGGTTTGGCGCACCGACTCCCGCACCTCGAGCTCCCAAGCCTCCACCTGACCTCCTGGTAAACGAGCATTCTGGCACACGATAACGTCTATTCTCATGCCCCAGCCAAGCCTCCAGGACCTGCTCGATCCGGCGACTACCGCGGTCGTGACCCAAGAATGCCAAGGCGGGGTGATCGGGCCGCAGGCCGGCCTCCCCTTGCTGGCCGAGGAAGCCCGGCGCGAAGCCGTTCCCAACATCGCCAAGTTGCTTGACGCGGCCAGGGCGGCCGGTGTCACGGTCGTCCATTGCCTCATCCAACGCCGCGCCGACGGTCGTGGGTCCAATACGAACGCCCGGTTGTTCGCGGCGGGGAAATCCTTCACCGCCGACCTGACGCCCGGTAGCGAGGGAGCCTCGCTACTGCCGGAGTTGGGGCCACTCGATACCGACCTCGTTCTCACTCGCACCCACGGGGTCGGCCCGATGACCGGCACCGATCTCGACTCGGTGCTGCGCAACCTCGGGATAAAAACCATTGTCGGAGTGGGTGTGTCGGTGAACATCGCGATCACGAACTTCGTCATGGATGCGGTCAACCGTGGCTATCAGTTCGTGCTGCCAAGGGATGCGGTCAGTGGATACCCGCGGGAGTACGCCGATTCGATCATCGACAACACCCTGTCACTGCTCGCCACCGTGACCCCGTCGAGCGCGATCATTGACGTGTGGAGTGCGGTGGTCTGACCCGTCTCAGGCCACTGAGATGTGGAGGTTAAGGACCGATGATGATAACGTCGTTCTCAGATAGCGTAAATGATTATATTCGCTGCTCAGGAGGAAGTCCCATGTCCCGCCGTTCATTGCCGTACCCGGTTTTCGACATCGACAACCACATGTACGAGACGACGGACGCGCTCACGAAGTACCTGCCGAAGGAGCACCGCGGAAAGGTCGGTTACGTCGAGGTCAACGGCAGGCCCAAACTGGTCGTCAAGGACCACATCAGCCACATGATCCCCAACCCGACGTTCGCGCGTGTTGCCAGGCCTGGGAGCGCCGAGGACTACTTCCTGGGCAACAATCCCGAAGGTCTCAACTTCCGCGAGTTCGTCGGCGAGGCAATGGATGTCATCCCCGCATACCAGGCTCCCGCACCCCGACTGGAGCTGATGGATGAGCTGGGCCTGGACCAGTGCGTGATGTACCCGACCCTCGCCAGCCTCATCGAGGAGCGCACCACCGACGACGTCATCCTCACCCACGCGATCATCCACGCGCTCAACGAGTGGATGCACGAACACTGGACGTTCAACTACCACGAGCGGATCTTCCCGACGCCCGTCATCTGCCTGCCGATCGTGGAGGAAGCCATCAGAGAATTTCACTGGTGCCTCGAGCGCGGTATGAAGACATTCCTTGTCCGGCCCGCACCCGTGCCCAGCCGCTTCGGCGGTTCGCGGTCCATGGGCCTCCCCGAGTTTGACCCCTTCTGGGAGGAGGTCGTCAACGCCGGCATGCCGGTCACCATGCACGCCTCGGACAGCGGCTACCAGAAACACCTCATGGAGTGGGAGGGCGGCGACGAGTACTTGTCCTTCAAACCGAGTGCCCTACGCGAGGTGGTGATGGGGCACCGGGCCATCGAGGACACGCTGGCCGCGATGATTTGTCACGGCGCGCTGTCCCGGTTCCCCGACCTGAAGATCCTGTGCGTGGAGAACGGCAGCGGCTGGGTGCGCAACCTGCTCGAGCAGCTCAACACCGCATACAAGATCATGCCCAAGGAATTCGACGAGCATCCCGTCGAGGTGTTCAAGCGCAACATCTACATCCACCCGTTCCTCGAAGACGACGTCAAGGGAATCGTCGAGATCATGGGCGAGGACCACGTCATGTTCGGCTCGGATTTCCCGCACCCCGAGGGCATTGGCGACCCGCTGAGCTTTGTCGACCGGCTGGACGGCCTCTCGGACGACGTCAAAGCAAAGATCATGGGCGGCAACGCGATTGAGCAATTGGGGCTCAAGGTTCCGGCATGACCCAGGCGTCCGCGTCTCCGAAGGAGTACGACGGGATCGCCGATTTCGAGGCGCATATCGGCGAGCACCTCGGCTACAGCGACTGGCTTCGGGTCACTCAAAAGCAGATCGATCTGTTCGCCGAGGCGACCGGTGACCATCAGTGGATTCACGTCGACCCCGAGAAAGCGGCGGCCGGTCCCTACGGCAAGACCATTGCACACGGCTATCTGACCTTGTCGCTCGTACCCGTTCTCGTCAAACAGATCTACCGGGTGACCGGGCTGTCGATGCAGGTGAACTACGGCTCCGACAAGCTGCGGTTCCCCGCGCCGGTACCGGTCGACTCCCGCATCCGGGCCGGAGCCGAGCTACTCAAGGTTGAGCGCAGCGACCGCGGGGGGCGGGCCACGGTTCGTGTCACCGTCGAGGTCGAGGGAAACGACCGGCCGGCTTGCGTTGTCGACACGATCGCAGCGATGGTCGACGACAGCTAGGCGTTGAGCAGGCGTTGCCCGATCACTTGTTGGTCGCGCAGCGCGGCGATCTCCGCGTCGGAAAGTCCAAGTGCCCCCAGCACCTCGGCGTTGTGCTGCCCCAGCGTCGGGGCTGCGGTCCTGTGGTGGTGTGCCGGACCCGGCGAAATCTGAAATGGCCAGCCCGGAAACCTCTGTCGCCCCGTAATCGGGTGGACCAGATCCTGATAGTAACCACGCGCATCGAGCTGCTCGACCCCATACATCTCGTCGGCTGCAAGTAGTCGCGCGGCTGGGACGCCGTGCCGGACAAGCGTTGTCACCAGCTCCTCGGCGGGTTGCGTACACGTCCAACTCGCGACAATCTCGTCGAATTGGTCATGATTTTGCCGGCGGGCTTCTGCGCTCCCGAATTTCGGGTCGCTTCGCAGATCAGCGCGGCCAAGGGCGCCCAGCAGCGCCACCCAGTCAGTGTCATTGCGCACCGACAGCGCGATCCACTCGCCGGCGATACTGGTGGGATAGACGCCCTGGGCGTATTCGCGGTGGCGGTTTCCCTCTCGTGTTCGGACCGCGCCCGTCAGCGAGTACTCGATCACAGGCTCGGCGGTCACCGCCGCGCCAACCTCGATCTGCGCGACCTCCACGAGCTGGCCCGCACCGGTGGACCTCCTGTGCTCGAGCGCGGCCAGCAGCGCGACACCTGCGTGCACACCGGCTATCGGATCGGCGGGCCCCTGCAGATTGCACGGCGGGCCGTCCGGGTAACCGGTCATGGCCGACATACCGGACACCTGCTCGATATTCAGCGCCCAGCCCACGTAGTCGCGCCACGGCCCCTCCAGCCCGAATCCGGGCAACCGCACCATAATCAGTGCGGGATTGATCTTCGCGAGCGAGTCGTAATCGAGTCCGAACTGCTCAACCACGCGCGGGGAGAAGTTCTCCACCACCACGTCGGCTTCTGCGGCCAGCCGCAGCGCCAACTCGCGGCCGGCGGTCGAAGTGAGATCAAGGGTGATGTCGCGTTTGTTGAGATTGGTTCCCTGCCAAAGCGGCCCGCGTTCATACCAGTCGTCCCCCTCACGCAGTAGCGAGCCGGAGTAGCGGTGGCCGTCGGGGCGCTGAATGGACTCGACCTTGATCACGTCAGCCCCGAACGCGCCGAGGTAGCACGTCAGATATGCCCCCGCCCAGAAGGTGCTCAAGTCGAACACCTTCAATCCGGCGAAGGGCATCGCGACGTCCGGCGTCCTCTCGCCGCCGCCGGCGCGGCGGCGCGCACCGCGCTCGCTCCAGGCAATCCGCGAGTCTTTTCCGCAGGCCGGTGCAGGAAGTGGCGAAGGAACGGGTGTCTTCGAAAACCGAAACGGCGCTCCGGGTCTGGTGAATCGCCATGCGTCAGCCGTCACCTCGATGAAAAATCCTCGCTCGGCGTACTGCGGACAGTCCAGTATCGTATCGCCGTCGGTGACCGGCGCCGCGGGTATCCGCATGGCCTGACTCAGGTCGACCAGCTCGGCAACGGTCATCGCATCGAAAAACGGCTGTGCCTTTGCAAAAAATTCGTCGCGCTCGGGGCCGCCGAGCATGATCGCAAGCTGGTGCTCGCCGAACTCTGGTAACCCGACCATGGCACACACGTCCAGCCAATGCTGGCCGGTCAGGCAGTTGATTCCGATCCAGCCATCGGCGGCACGCACGATGCCCAACATCGGTGCTGCCTTCGAATTGGTCGGCAAACCAAGGCTTTTCAGGCGCTCCGCCAACAGCATGGGATAGGGCAGCGTCGAGAGCAGCGACTCGAACATCGAGACGTCCACCTCGACCGGCCGGTTCGTTCCGGCCGCGGCGATCCGCAGCGCCGTCAGCGCTCCCAGGGCCCCGTACGCGCCGGCTATGTACTCCGGGATCCGTGCACCGGCCTGCACCGGCGCCCTCCCGGGGTCGCGCGCATTGACCCAGCCCCCCGCCGCCTGCAGCGTCAACGGAGTCGTCGCCCGGTCACGCAGCGGCCCGTCCTGGCCGAAGCTCGATATCCGGACCACGACGAGGTTTGGGTTGATCGGGCCAAGAGCTTCCGCGTCCAGACCCCAGTCCCGCCGCTCGGGCGCGCCGGCGTTCAGGTCTTCGATAAACACATCCGCCTGCGCGATGAGCTCGCGAAGGTCGGCGAGGTCGCTATGACGTGCCAAGTCGACTGTGACGCCGGACTTTCCGGCGTTGAGATACGCGAAAAGCCCGCTTCGTTCCGGATCGGGATCGGCCGACGGAAACGGACCCCATAGGCGCAGCGGGTCACCCGTTGGGCGCTCGATCTTACAGACGTCGGCGCCAAGGTCGACGAGCAATTTGGCGCAGTACGGACCCGCGATCTCGGAGGCCAGCTCAACAACGCGCAGACCCGCAAGGGGCCCGTTCACGCGGGCACTCCGATGGCCTTGGGCTCCATATAGGCCCGCAGCCCCATCACACCACCCTCCCGGCCGATTCCACTCTGGTTGAAGCCGCCGAACGGTGCGTCTCCGGGGATCGTCCCGTTGATCGAGACCTGCCCGGTCCTGATCCGGCGGGCGATCGCAACCGCGCGGTCGACGTCGCTTCCCCACACCGCGCCCCCGAGCCCATATGCCGAATTGTTGGCGATGGCCACTGCGTCATCGTCGTCGCGATACCGCAACACCGTCAGCACGGGACCGAACACTTCCTCTTGAGCGATATAGGAATCGGGCGAGGCGTCCGTCAGTATCGTTGGCTCGAAATAGAATCCATGGGTCAGATCCTTCGGGCGCCCTCCCCCGGCGACCACGGTTGCGCCGTCGGCTTCGGCACGTTCGACGAATCCCTCGACCCGGTCCCGATGCTCACGGCTGATCAGCGGGCCCATCGTCACCGCGGGGTCGCTGGGATCGCCGATCACGACCCCGCGGGCCAGCCGCGCGAGTCGATCCACCACTTCGTCGTGGATCGCATCGGGCAACAACAGCCTGCTGTTGAGGATGCAGGCCTGACCGGCGTGCATCGTGCATCCTTCGAACAGCAACCGCTCCAACAATTCGTCGGTGATCTCGACGTCAGGCAATAGGACGGTCGCGGACTTGCCACCGCATTCCAGCAGAACGCGTTTCATCGTGGCTGCCGCGCCGGCCATCACGTCGCGGCCGACCGCCGAGCTGCCGGTGAAACTGACCATATTGACCCTGGGATCCAGGGTCAGGCTCCTGCTGGCCTCGACGCTGGTCGGGGTCACCACGTTGACGACACCGGCGGGGATATCCGTTTCCTCCTCGACGATTCGAGCCAGCGCGAGCCCGGCCAGGGGCGTCAGCGGCGATGGCTTGAGCACGAGCGTATTTCCCGCCGCCAGCGCCGCACCCAGCTTCATCACGTTAATGGTGTGCGGGAAATTCCACGGGGTCATGGCGGCCACCACACCGAGCGGTTCGTAGCGCAACAGCGTGGTGCCCGCAGCGCCCCACGCGTCCATCGGTTCCTCAGCGGGCTCCATCGCGAGCTCGGCGGCGTGACCGACCATGAATGCCGGGCCTTCGACGTGGATGATGCGCTCGTTTGCCGAACAACCCCACTCGGCCTGCGCCAGGGCGTAGAACTCCTCGCTGTTGGCCAGTAGCGCTTCGCTGAGCTGTCGCAGGCATCTGGCCCGGTCCGCCGGCTCCGCCGCCGGCCAGGGGCCCGAATCGAACGCGGCCCTCGCCGCTGCGACGGCCTGTTGGACCTGCGCAACGCTCGCGTCCGGCGCGGTACCGATCACCGTCTCGGTCGCGGGGTTTACCACGTCGTAGCGCCCGCTGTCCGGATCGACCCATCGGCCGTCGATGTAATGCCCGTAGGCGTCGCGGAGAGACCGTGAGCCAGCCATCATCTGCCTGCCTTCCTGACTGATCGATCGCGGCGCGGCCCGGTGACGTAGCCACAACATACACTCTCTGACTGTGTGTACACGGCTCCGAAGAGGCCGTCAACGGCAATCCACCTTTATTTAAGCCAAATAGCCGGTGTTTGACAGGCGAGTCGGGTCTACTGTAGATACCTTGGAAACGGACATTCTTTATTTATCTGTCCGAACAGCTCTCAGCGTCGAGGAAGGCCTGCGGTGCCCACTACTACGGTTCCTTTGCACTCACCGGACTTCTACGCCGGCGATCCCTACCCGACCTACCGCGAACTTCGCAACACAACGCCCGTCGTCTGGAACGATGTCACGAACTTCTGGGCGCTGTTGAAGTACGAGGACATCCGTTACGTGTCCGGTCACCCGTTGACTTTCTCCTCGACGAAGGGCATCTCGATCCCGGATCCCGCCCAGCCCGAACCCGTTCAGGAGGGAAACCTGATCTTCACCGATCCGCCGCGCCACCGGCAGCTCCGCAAGCTGATCAACTCCGGCTTCACCCGCCGCCAGGTGCAGTTGCTGGAGCCCAAGGTGCGCCAGATCGTGAAGGGCATCGTGGACAGTGTCGACACATCGCGGGAGTACGAGTTCGCAGAGGAAATCGCCGCACCGCTTCCCACCCGGCTGATCGCCGAAATGCTCGGTGCACCACCCGAAGACTGGGAGCAGTTCCGCAGCTGGTCAGACGCCGCAGTTGGCACTGCGGACCCCGACATCGAACTGGACTCGGTAGTCGCACTCGGTGAGCTCTACGAGTACTTCACCAAGCTCATCGCTGCACGGCGAACCGGCAAGGTCAGTGGGCAGGACGACTTGCTGAGCATTTTGGCTGCGGCCGAGGTAGACGGTGAGCAACTCACCGACGCCGATCTACTCAACTTCTCCTTCTTGCTCTTGGTCGCCGGCAACGAGACGACTCGCAACCTCATCGCACTGGGCACGTTGGCGTTGATCGACCATCCCGATCAGTTCGCCCTGCTGCGGTCGGACCCTTCTCTGCTGCCCGGCGCGGTCGAGGAGATGCTGCGATTCACCAGCCCGGTCACCCATATGGCCCGCTGCGCCACCCAGGACGTGGAGATCCGCGGCCAACAGATCAAGGCCGGCGACACCGTCGTCATGCTCTACGGCGCCGCCAACCGCGACGAAGAGATCTTCGGCCCGACGTCCGAAGATTTCGACATCACGCGGAACCCCAACCCGCACATCGCGTTCGGTGCCGGTGAGCACGCCTGTCTGGGCGCCCAGCTCGCCCGGTTGGAGGCCAGGGTGATGTTCGAGGTGCTGCTGGGCACATATCCGACGATCGAACTCACCGGTGACGTGTCACGCCTGCGGGCCACCATGGTGCCCGGGGTGAAACGCATGCCGATTCGACTGGGAACGGGCAATTGATGGACTTCGACTACACACCTCAACAGGAACAGCTCCGCAAGGACTACCGCACCCGCCTCGAGGCGGTGATGACCCCCGAGCGCCGCGCCGCTGTAGCCAACCTGCTCGAGGGAGGCCCCGCGATCGCCGAATGCCGGCGCGCGCTCGGCGAAGCCGGCCTGCTCGGCGTCGCCTGGCCAGTCGAATACGGCGGCGGCGGACTGACAGCGCTGGAGCAATACATCTTTTCGGAAGAGGCGCGCCGGGTCAACGCGCCGTTGCCAATGATCACCCTGAACACGGTGGGCCCCACGCTCATTCAGTACGGAACCGAGGAGCAGAAGACCAAGTTCCTCCCCGCAATTCTCAAGGGAACTGTTGAATTCGCGATCGGCTACTCGGAGCCGGGCGCGGGAAGCGATCTCGCGTCACTGCGCACCACCGCAGTGCGCGACGGCGACGAGTTCGTCATCAACGGCTCGAAGATGTTCACCAGCGGCGCCGAGTTCGCCGACTACATCTGGTTGGCTGCACGCACCGATCCAACTGCCAAGAAGCACAAGGGCATCACGCTTTTCATCGTGCCGACCGACTCACCAGGATTCTCGTGGAAGCCGCTGCACACGATGCCGGGCGTGTCCACCTACTACACGTTCTACGACGATGTCCGGGTGCCCGAAAGTGCGATCGTGCTCGGCGAAAACCAAGGCTGGACCTTGGTCACCAACCAGCTCAACCTGGAACGCGCCGCCTTGGGCAACCTCGGCGCGCTGGAGCCGTTGTTCACGAAGACCCTCAAATGGGCATCGACGACGCCGCTCGACGACGGGTTTGTCATCGACAAGCCCTGGGTGCAGCAGGCTCTCGCCCGGGTGGAAGCGCAAGTCGCCGCCTACCGGCTGCTGAACCTGCGGGTGAACACGACGATGAGTTCTGGCGCGCTCGGCATGGGTGAGGCCTCCGCTACAAAAGTATTCGGCACCGAACTCACCCAGCAGGTCGCCCGCGAACTACTCGAAGTCGTGGGTCAGGCCGGCGTTCGGAAGGGCTCGGCGGCTCCCCTCAAGGGCGAGCTGGAGAGCGCATACCGCATGGCGGTCATCAACACATTCGGCGGCGGAGCCAACGAGCTTCAACGCGACATCATCGCTATGGCCGGTCTCGGGATGCCGCGCGCACCCCGGGACATGCGAGCCAGCGCATCGGAGAAAGGAAGCTCGTGACCGAGACAACGAAGGACGAACTGCGCGAACGCCTCGATGCGCTCATCGGCCAACCCATCAGCTCCGGACAGCCGGTCAAGGCGCCAGATCCCGTGAATGCGGCCATGATCCGACACTGGGCTTACGCGTTGGACGATATGAACCCGGCGTATCTGGATCCGGAGTTCGCGGCCTCCTCCCGCTACGGCGGCCTCGTCTCGCCTCCGGTGATGCTGCAGTCGTGGACCATGGCGCCACCCAAACTTGTCGGCATCCACGAGCGAGGTGGAGTCCCGGTCGAACTCAAGGAAAATCCGCTCCAGTTCCTCACCGATGCCGGCTACACGGGCACGGTCGCCACCAACTCCGAGTTCGAGATCGAGCGATACCCGCGCGTCGGCGACGACATCACGGCCGAAACTGTTTTCGAGACAATCTCCGACGAGAAGAAGACGGCGATGGGTATGGGCTACTTCGTCACCTGGATCACGACCTATCGGGATCAGAACGGTGAAGTGATCGGCCGCCAGCGGTTCCGCACCCTGCGATTCAAGACGGGAAACTGATGGCCACCAGACTCGCTCCATCGATCAGCCCCGACACCGAATTCTTCTGGTCGGGCCTGAAGGACCACAAGCTGCTGATCCAGCGGTGCGAGGACTGCAATACGTTGCGCGTGCCGCCTCGGCCGATGTGCGGACACTGTCAGTCCCTGAACTGGGGTTCCGTCGAATCGACCGGGCGTGGCGTTGTTTACAGCTTCGTAATGCCGCAATATCCGCCGCTGCCCTTCCTCCAGTATCCGTATGTGGTGGCGCTGATCGAACTCGACGAAGGCGTGCGCATCGTCTCAAACCTCTGCGACATCGAGCCCGAGGCAATCGAGGTGGGGCTTCCCGTTGAGGTCTTCTACGAAAAGTTCGAAGCAATCCCGAGCGGTGAGGAACTGGTTCTGCACCAGTTCCGGCCGGCGCGCTGACCCATAAGGAATTAGGCGAGTATGGACTTTTCCTTCACCGAAGAACAAGAGACAGTCGGCAAGGTGGCGCGCCAGCTCTTCGAGCACCGCGCCACCCCCGAACACCTTGCCGACCTGGAATCCGGCGAGGTCCGCTTCGACGAAGCGCTGTGGCGCGAGTTGGCATCCTCGGACTTGCTGGGCATCGCGCTGCCCGAGTCCGTTGGCGGCAGTGGCGGCGGCTTCCTCGAGCTCGGCGTGCTGCTCGTCGAGGTCGGCTGGAGCGTTGCGCCCGTCCCCGTCTACGCGACCCTCGTCCTCGGCGCGGATACAATTGCGCGGCACGGTAATTCGACAATTCAGCAGCGTTACCTGTCAAAAGTCGTGGACGGCAGTGCGATTCTGACCGCCGCACTCGCCGAGCCGGGCAACTCGGATCCGACCACGCCGCGCACCACCGCACGCGCAGATGGTGACGCTTGGATCCTGGACGGCACAAAAGAACTCGTACCCGCCGCTCAGCTTGCCGACGCCATAGTGGTTTCGGCGCTCGCCGACGACGGACCTGGACTATTCATCGTCGAGGCGGCGACCGCCGGGGTGACCGTCACGCCGGCGACTACCACCAACGGTGAACCCTACGCGGACGTCGAACTCACCGGCGCCGTCGCACAGCGGCTCAACAACACCGGCGGCGCGGACGCAATCGGTTCCCTCTACACCAGGGCGCTCGTCGGGCTGTGCGCGATGCAGGTCGGCGTGGCCGAACGGGCGCTGAAGTTCGCCGCTTCCTACACCAGCGAACGCGAGCAATTCGGCAGGCCGATCGGCTCGTTCCAGGCGGTGCAGCAGCGGCTGGCCGATGCCTTCATCGACGTCGAGGCGATCCGCTGGACCACCTGGCACGCGGCCTGGCTGATCGATGAGGGCCGGCCAGCGAGCCGCGAAGCGGCGATCGCCAAGTTCTGGGCCGCCGAGGCCGGCGCTCGGGTCGTCGCATCGGCCCAGCAGGTACACGGCGGGATGGGCATCGACGTCACCTACCCGCTCCACCGCTATTTCCTATGGGCCAAGCAAATCGAGCTTTCGCTCGGCTCTGCCTCCCAACAACTCGCCCGCCTCGGCGCCGCATACCCGGAAGGAAGCAAATGACCTCCACCGTCGACCGCACCACCACACGGGCGTGGAACTCCATCAACGTGGGCGACGAAGTCACCCCAATGGACGTACCGGTGACCACCACGCTGATCGTTGCCGGCGCCATCGCATCACGCGACTACATGCCGGTACACCACGACCGCGACTTCGCCAATTCTCAAGGCTCCAAAGACATTTTCATGAATATCCTGACGACCAACGGGCTATGTGTGAAGTTCTTGCACGACTGGGCGGGCCCCGAGGCGATGATCAAGAAGCTGTCCATTCGACTCGGCGTACCGGCCTACCCGAATGACCCGCTGCGCTTCACGGGTTCCGTCACGGACAAATCATCGGCCGACGGGGAAGGCCTTGTCGAGGTCACCTTCAAGGGCACCAACAGCCTGGGCGACCACGTCTCGGGAACCGCGGTGCTCAGCCTGCTCCAGGGTGTGGATGCATGAGCGACGGTATCGGCGGCAAAACCGCCCTCGTCGGAATCGGGCAAACCGAATTCTCCAAGGAATCTGGCCGCACCGAGATGCAGCTTGCCTGCGAAGCGGTATTGGCGGCGATCCGCGACGCCGGCCTGAAGCCCGCCGACATCGACGGCATGGTCACATTCAGCGTCGACGAGAACGAGGAAATCGAGGTCGCCCGTAACGTCGGAATTCGCGACCTGACCTTCTTCACCAGAGTCCCGCACGGTGGCGGTGCGGCCGCCGGAACCGTAATGCAGGCCGCGATGGCGGTCGCGACGGGCGTTGCGGAGGCGGTCGTCTGCTACCGCGCCTTCAACGAGCGCTCCGGCTTTCGTTTCGGGGGTGCCGGCCGCCAACCGGGCGTGACGCCGTTGTGGATGGCGCCCTATGCCCCGTTCGGCTTCATGACGCCCGCGGCCTGGGTCGCATTGCATGCGCAACGCTACATGACGGCGTACGGGGTCAGTAACGCCGATTTTGGCAAGATCTCCGTCATCGACCGCAAGCATGCCGCGAAGAACCCGGACGCGTGGTTCTACGGCAAGCCGATAACCATTGAGCAGCACCAGCAATCGCGCTGGATCATCGAGCCGGTGCTCAGGCTGCTCGACTGCTGCCAGGAAAGCGATGGTGGTGTTGCGATGGTGGTGACAAGCCTCGAGCGAGCGCGAGACTTGGCCAAACCGCCCGCAGTCATCACCGCCGCAGCGCAGGGCGCCGCCTACGACGGCGAAGTGATGACCAGCTACTACCGCGAGGACATCACGGGCCTGCCCGAGATGGGTGTCGTCGGCGACAAGCTCTGGCGCGACTCCGGCCTTAAACCGCAAGATATTTCGACCGCCTTCCTCTACGACCACTTCACACCCTTCGTCTTCACCCAGCTCGAGGAACTGGGATTCTGCGGGCGCGGGGAAGCCAAGGACTTCGTTTCAGTCGACGAGTTGTCGCTCGGGGGCCGGATGCCGATCAACACCAACGGTGGCCTGCTCGGCGAGGCATACATCCACGGCATGAACGGCATCACCGAGGGCGTCCGTCAGGTGCGCGGCACCTCGCACAACCAGGTCGACAACGTCGAACACGTGCTCGTCACGTCCGGCACGGGCGTTCCGACGAGCGGTCTGATTCTCGCGCCGGATCGCTGAGTTCGCCGATGCAAGGGAGCCTGATGACCCGCGCGACCGCCGTCGACACCCGCGCGCTGCTCATCTCTGCCGCCTTCACCTGCTTCCGAACGCACGGGCTGCGAAAGACGACGATCGTCGACATCGCTCGGGCCGCGGAGGTGTCCAGGAGCACGTTCTACGAGTACTTCCGGGACAAGGAAACAATTGTCGAGGCCTGTGCGGAGGCGGCGTCGCAGGGCTTCTACCGCAAGCTGGCCAGGGCAATCGAGCGCGACGGCGGAAGCACCCTCGAGGACAAACTGGTCCGGGCAGGCGTTTTCGTCACCCAGGCCCGCCGACTAGTGGAATCCGAGTTGTATTTCGACCAAGAACAAGTCGACCTGATGTTGACGAAGAATGCGGCGACGCTCCTCCGCGAATGTGGCGAATTTCTCGCGCCGTACATTTCGGCCGCGAGACTGACCGGTGAGGTGCGCAGCGATCTCGACATTCGGTCGGCATCGGAGTGGTTTGCGCGAATCTTGTTCTCGTTGTTCACCACTCCGTCGCCGTATCACGGCGCTAACGACGTCGCGGTGGGCGACTTCGTCCGCGCGTATGTCGTGCGAGGATTCGTCCATGACCGACGCAAGAGGTAGCAGCGGGTCAAGATCGCTTGAGGTCGTAACTAGACCCGACTGGTGCGATCGACTGAATTGGACCCTAAACCAATGCGCTGCCCTCCAGTGCCTGGTTGGCCAATGCTGATCGATTGTGGTCCGGCGCCGGTGCTTCCCTGAATTGGGCGGCATGACGGGTGGGTAGTTTCTGCGGCCACCAGAACCACGGCCCGAGGATCCTGGCTAGCGGCATCACCAAGAAGAGGCGAACGATCATCATGTCGAAGATCAGTCCGATGCAGATGGTCGCTCCGGCTTGGCCGATGTTGACCACGTCGCTGGAGAGCATGGCGAGCATGGTTCCGGCGAGCACGAACGCCGCGGTGACGGCGACGTTGCCTGAGCCGGCAATGGTGCGGATGAGGCCGGTACGTATTCCGGCGGAGAGTTCTTCGCGGTATCGGGAGAGTAGTAGCAAGTTGTAGTCGCACCCCACGCCGACGAGCACGATGAAGGCGATGGGCAGTGTGAGCCAATGCAATTT
Organism: Mycobacterium sp. 1245805.9; assembly: GCF_001672915.1. Classification (GTDB taxonomy): domain Bacteria; phylum Actinomycetota; class Actinomycetes; order Mycobacteriales; family Mycobacteriaceae; genus Mycobacterium. The sequence continues at coordinate 96,108 of NZ_LZKR01000029.1, forward strand.
GATGCCGATCAGGGTTTCCCAGATGAAGACTGCCAGTCCCAGCGAGCCGAGGAAGGACAACACCACAGTGATCAAGACGATCACCGAACCGGCCAGGGTGCGGGTGATGGCCATGACGATCAGGAACACCAATCCGAATGTGGCCAACATCATCGTCAAGATGTCGTTCATCGAAAACACTTGTACATCACGATAATTAGAGGACGAGCCGGCCATGAGAAGCTCCACGTCCGACACGGAGGTGCCCTTGATGGCTTCGTGTGCGGCGGCCTCGGCGCGCTGGATCTGATCGATGCCCTCGGGGCTCATCGCTTCGCCCTGGTGGTAGATCATGATGCGGGCGCCCTTGCCGTCGGGCGTCATCATGAACTTCAACCCAGCCTGAAAGTCCTTGGTTTTGAACGAATCCGGTGGCAGGAAGAAAAAGTCGTCGTTCTTAGCGTTGTCGAATGCCTGCGCCATGTCGACCATCGGGTTGATCATCGGCTCGAGCTGGACGATGGTGGCATGAAACAGGCTCTGCATCGTCAGCGTCAGCCGCTGCATGACAGCCATGTTCTGCACTGTCGCATTGAGCTGGGCGATCATCTGCGGGGTGGCGGTGGAAATCTTGGTCAGACCATCGACCATCGGCCCAAGGTACTGCGTCGTTTCGTCGATACCGTCGAGCGACTCGTTCAGCGAGCGCATGGCCCAGCAGATCGGGATGTCGAAGCAGTGCCGTTCCCAATACAGATAGGAGCGCAACGGCCGGAAGAAGTCATCGAAGTTGGCCATGTTGTCGCGCATCTTCTCCATCGTTTCTTTGAGCCCCTTGGCGGCCTCTGTGGAGATCTGCGCACCTTCAGCCAACTGTCGTGTGATGTCCGCCATCTTTTCGGTCGAGGCCATTGTGTCGCCCATGCGGGCGGCGATGGTGTCGATATCGGCGACCCGGTCTTTCAAGAATCCGAGATTCTGGCCGATCTTGGTGCCCATCGAACCCATGGCATAAGGCAGGGAGGCGTGTTCCAGCGGTCGGCCGTTGGGCCGGGTGATGCTTTGCACCATCGAAATGCCCGGTGTGCGAACAATATTCTTGGCAATCCGATCCAGGCTGATCATGTCAGTGGTGTTGCGCATATCGTGATCGGCCTTGATGTACAGGGTGTCGATGGAGAGCTGGCTGGGTTGGAAATGCCGGTCGGCCGCCGCATAACCCTGCGACGACTCGACGCCCTTGGGCGCGTAGTCCCGGTCGTTGTAGCTCACCGTGTAATTGGCCAGATTCGCAATACACAGCGGGATCACCAGTGCCGCAACCGCGATCATCGCGACGGGCCATTTAGCGATGGCGGTGCCGAGTTTGCGCCAGGCGGGGCTGGTCTTGGCCGGCGCCGACAACCAGGGCAGCTTGCTGCCCAGCGTTAACAGCGCCGGGCCCAGCGTGAGGGCCGCGACGACCGCCACGACCATCGCCGCGAAACACGGCGGCCCCAAGGTGCGGAAGTAATCGAGCGTGGTCAGGCTCAGGCATAGGCACGCACCCGAGATCGCGACCCCCGAACCGATAACGACGTGAGCCACGCTGCGCACCGAGGTGTAATACGCCGACTCGCGGTCCTCCCCGGCCCGCCGAGCCTCCTGAAAACGGCCCAGGTAGAAAATGCCGTAATCGGTGGCGACACCGAGAACCAACGACACCGCCATGTTCATCGCGAACGACGAAATCCCGATGACATGGTTCTCCACCAGCAGAGAAACCACGCCACGTGCCGTAGCCAGCGTGATCAACACACCCACCAACGGGATGATCGCCCGGGTGATGGAGCGAAAGGCGATGAGCAGCATGATGATGATCACCACGATGGTGACGATGGTCAGCGTGACCATGCTCTCGTCGGCGGCACCGAGCGTGTCCGACGCCAGCGGCGCGGGGCCACTCACATATACCTTGAGCCCCGCGGGCTTGTCCTTGTCCAGCTTTTCGACGATGCCGCGGATGGCCTTGATCGACCTGTTCGAGTCGGCGTCACCCAAATCTCCGGTCGGCCGGACCGTCAGCGTTGCAGCCTGACCGTCCGCACTCTGCTGACCCGAGCGGGTCACCGGATCGCCCCACAGGTTCATCAGCGACTGCACATGCGCCTTGTCCTCGAGCAGCCGGCGGACCAACTCGTCGTAGTACCGGTGATCCGGCCCGCCGAGCTTGCGGCCCTCAGTCTCGAGCACGACGACGGCAGCGCTGGTGTAGTGGGACTCGTTGAAGTCCTGCCCTTGCGTGATGGCAGCTGCCGAGGAAGGTGCATCACGCGGGATCATCGCCTTGGCGTTGGCCGCGGTCGTTTCCTCCAACGTGGGAACAAAAATATTCAGGATCGCCGCAGCGATGACCCAGAAGAGCAACACCGGAATCGCAAGCACGCGAAGCCAGCGTGCGGGAGCTGGATATTTCTGCATTTCGTGCTTCACCGGGCGTTGGGCCGGCACCGGAACCGGACCCGTGTCGACGTCGTCACCCGGTGGTGGCGGCTGCCGGCCCGAGGTCATGCTGCCGCCACCGTGCATGCAACCGCGGCACCGGCGTGGTTGACGACCTGTTCCTCACGAACCTCACCATTGACCCGGATACGGCAACCCAACGAGTCCCCGTCCACCTGCGCCACCATGCTCAGCGACACCGCCGACGACATAGTGGTTTCAGATACCGACCACGGCAACGATGTCAGCACGACGTCGACGGGTTCGCTATTGAGGTTGGCATAAGACACCTTTCCGCTAATTCCCAAATTGCCGAACACCTCGTAGGTGACGTTCTTGGGATTGATCTGAACCACCGTGGCGGCGATCGGACGGGTATTCGGCGGGTGGCTGATCGCCAGTGACTTCTCCCGAATCCGATTCACACCGAAACCCACGATTGCGATGACGAGAAGCGCCACCAATGGCATCCACAACGTGCCCAGGATTCGGTCGGCTTGGCCTTTTGATTGTTTGCGTCGGCTCATCATCGAGACCGTGTCGCTAGGGCGGGATGAATGACGATCATTGGATCCTCGTATCGCTCGGCGCTTCATGGGGTTTCGCTGTGGGCGGTGAGCTGATTGGGGGTCAGTGCTGAATGGGTGTTAGCCGACGAGCGGCGTGCGGTTGGCGACAAGTTCGTTGAGGCGGGCCTGCATGGCGGCCTCGACGCGGGCGGCGAAATCTTCAGCTGATTCGTCGGGGTGCGCAGTCATGGCAGGCAGCACTGCGGTGATCAACTTGGTTGGCAATGCGACATAGGGGAGTATCCCGGCGACTCCGACGCTGACTCCCCAGGGAATCGACACGCTGATCGGAAGCGCCTTGACTCGCAGATGCCGGTGCAGCCGCAGCCGCCGCGCAAGGTGTTGGCCGTCGGAGACGACGAACAACGAATCACCCGCCCCCGCCGTGACGACAGGCACGACCGGCACATCGTGGATCATCGCGAGGCGGGCAAATCCGCAGCGAGCATCAAACTGGACGCGGTTGCGGTCGCGCCAAGATTTGCCGGCGTCGACGTCGCCGCCGGGGAAGACCAGCACGTTGTGTCCGGCGGCGAACGCGGCATCAGCGGATTCGCGACTCGCAGGCCGACCACCGAGAACTTCGGCAACCCGCCCGGCGCCCATCGTCCACGCCAGTTGGTGAACCAACGCGGTGATGGGTCGTGTGAATGCCGCTTCCTCGCGTACGGCGAACATCGCCAGCACGTTGAGGTCGGCCAGCCCGCCAAAACCGTGGTTGCCGACAATCAGTGCGGGCTCGGGTATTTCGGCGTCAATGTGGATCTCGTGGCGGTGATACCAACGGAGGTAGCGCGGCACGCTGGCGCGCATGGCCGTGACGACCGTCGACGACGTGCCGGTCATGACCGCTCCTCGATGTCCCATGTCAGGTCGTAGCGGCCGAGCTTGCTGATGGGGCGCCGACCAGTTTTCATCCCGGCCTCCTCTCTAACTGATGAAATCGTCACATGCGACGGAACGCTCAGTCAAGAGCTTATGACGAAATCCTCAAAACTGAGCTCTGCTATTGTGTCCACGTGAGCGAAGCGCAGGATGAGCCGATCAACCGGCTGGAGCGGCGGAAACAGCGCACCCGAGCGGCCCTCATCCAGGCGGCGCAGGCGCTGATCGCCGCGGGCAAGCTGAACGTCCCGGTGCTCGAAATCACCCAGGCCGCCGACGTCGGGATGGGATCGTTTTACAACCACTTCGACAGCAAGGAAGAGCTGTTCGAGGCGGCCGTCGCAGATGTGCTCGACGCCCACGGCGCGTTGCTCGATCAGCTAACGGACTCGATCGAGGATCCCGCCGAAACCTTCGCCTGCAGTTTCCGGTTGACCGGTCGGCTCTTTCGGCGCCGCCCGCAGGAGAGCCGGATCCTGCTTGTCAGTGGGCTCAATCTCATGGGGTCGGACCGCGGTCTCGGTCCGCGTGCGCTGCGGGACATCACGGCGGCAGCGGCGGCCGGGCGGTTCACGGTCGATGATCCCAAGTTGGCCGTCGCGGTCGCCGCCGGCGCGCTCTTAGGGCTCGGCAAGCTACTGCAGGACGAGCCGGAGCGTGACGATGCCGCGGCCGCCGATCGGGTGACCGAAGACGTGTTGCGATTGTTCGGAGTTCCCACCGACGAGGCGCGCGAGATCTGCAGACGCCCGCTTCCCGACATCGCCCAAGCGGTGCTGCCCGACTCGGCCTAGTGGTCGAACGTGAAGTTATGCACGAGATTTCGGCGGCAGTACATCGCATACAAGCTCACGTTCGAGCCGTGAGGTCCGGCACGACGATGCGCCGCCGAGCGCCTCGACGAGTTTTCCGGCCCCGAGCGTCGAGGCGATTGGTGCACGAGCTCATGGCGCCCTGTGGCCTCCCACTCGGTCGATCTCGCGCAGCAGCGGTTTTGCCGCAGCACGGATTTCGCTCATCGTCATAACGCGTAGCGGGTGGAGCCCGAGAATGAGTCGCACACGGCCTTTCTCGTCCAAGACGGGCGCCGAGATTGTGGCAACCGGGAGCTCATCGCGTGCGCTGTCACCCGATAGCAAGTTCGCCGAAATGAATTCGACGCGCAGTTGGTCCACAACGGAGCGCAGATTGTGGGGCACTGTCTCGTTAGACAACGTTTCGATCGCATGAGCCGCCTGCGCCAGCGCCGGGGTCATCCAATCGACGTCATAACCGCGGTCTCGCGTCTGAGCCAACACGGTGCGAAGGCGCTCTGCCAGCGGCGCGTCTCCCGCCGCGCCGCGCTGAATCCACAATTCTTGCTCGCTTGGGATATCCCAAGCGGCGCAGGCGATCCCGAAAGGCGGGGCATACGGGATACGCTCGTGGGAAGCGACCGGATTAGTTGACTCGTCAGGAGTTTCGAACGCGGTAATCACCAGTTCGTCTCCGGTGCGCTCGACTACCGAGGCGGGCATATGGGTCGTCTCTGCGAGACGGCGGATGGCCTCGCGAGCGACGGCGTGAAATGGGCGCGTGGCTTCGAACCTCTCCGCGATGCGGGCCACAGTCAGGCCAAGGACAAACTTTTTGGAAATGGGATCCCGGGTCGCCCAACCGCGGTCGCACAAGGTCTTGAGTATGGAGTGTGCCGTCGCCTGAGAAAGACCGAGCTCGCGAGCGACGTCGGAAAATCGGTGCCCGCCACTGTCCGGCCGGCTGAGCAACTCAACGACATCGAGGACACGCTCGGCCGGCGCTGAGGCGACTCCGCGCATCTTGACTCCCTTCGCGCCGCATTCTACGGTCGACTCAGTAATCGGATAAAACTTTCTCTAATAGTAGAGATTATCCCATGAGGATGTGAGAGCCAGTGCGTGCCGTGGTGCTGCGGGGCGGCGAGCTTACGGTTCGCGAGACGGCCGATCCCATCCCCGGGCAGGGTGACCTGCTGCTCAAGACGCTCAGCACCGCGATCTGCGCGTCCGATGTGCATTACATGGACCATCCCGAGTTGGCGATCGACGATCCGACGGGCCGGTCGCTCTACGACCCCGACCGCGACATCGTCATGGGACACGAGTTCGTGGGCGAGGTGATCGGCCATGGCCCTGGATGCAGCGATGCCTTCCCGATCGGGGCCAGGGTGACGTCGATGCCTATCCGGTTGGTTGACGGCGGCGCCGGCGGTTTGCGCATCATCGGACAGCACCCCGAGGCCCAGGGCAGTTTCGGTGAGTTGCTCGTTGTACCAGAGGCAACGGCGAGGGTGATAGAGGGTGGGGTGTCCAGCGATGCGGTCGCTGTGGTCGACGCCTTCGCCGTCGGCGAGTTCTACGTCCGGGCCTCGAACTTGCAGTCTGGTGAGATCCCGATCGTCCTAGGCGCGGGTGCCATCGGGCTGTCCGCGGTCGCTGCGCTGAGCGGGCGCGGGGTTGATCCGATCATCGTGTCCGACTTCAGCGCCGAGCGACGCGAACTGGCCCGCACGGGGTTCGGCGCGCATGTTCTGGTCGACCCGGCACAGGAGTCGGTGTTCGAGGTGTTCCGCAAGGTTCGTGCCGAACGCCACCTGGCCGGCTCCGCCGTGGTATTCGAATGCGTTGGTGCCGCGGGTCTTATCGACGAGATTGTCGCGGAGGCGGAGTTCTCGTCGCGCATCTACTGCGCGGGTGGCTGGTACAGCGGCGACACCCTCGACATCACCGCGGCCACCCGAAACGGCCTCACTCTGCAGTTCGGCGGAGGGCCGCTACCGCAGGACTGGTACGGCGTTCTGGATGCGGTCGTCGAGGGGAAGCTGGACCCACTGCCCAGCGTCGGCAAGATCATCGGTCTGGACGAGGTTCCCGCAGCGCTGGAGGCGGCGCGGCGGTCCGAGGGGCCACCCCGCGTCGTGATCCACCCCAACGGTGATCTCTGATGTCGGACCGCGACGACGTATTCGACCTCACGGTCCGGTACGCAACCGCAATCGACAGCCAGCAATATCGGCTTCTCACGACGGTCTTCACCGAGGATGCGCGCGTCGACTACGGTGTGGTCGGCCAATGGACCGGTGGCGCAGAGGTGGCACAGTTTATGGAGGCGGCCCACGTCGGCGCGGCGCACACGATCCATCGAATGACCAACCAGGCCATAGCAATAGACACCGACACCGCGACGATCCGCACCTACGTCGACGCACTGATCCTGATGGAGGACGGCTCGGGCGCGAACCCCGTTGGTTACTACGACGACCACGCCGTACGGACGCCGGACGGTTGGCGGATCAACCGTCGCACCTACACCTCTGTTCGGCTCGCTGCGGTGACGGCCACCCATGGGTGACATCGCACAAAGGTACGGACCGTGGGCGGTGATCGTCGGCGCGTCCGATGGATGCGGCGCGCTGTTCGCCGAACGGTTGGCACGGGAAGGAGTGAACGTCGCGCTCGTCGCCCGTCGCCAACGCCTTCTCGAGGAGGTGGCCGAGGCGATTCACGAGCGCACCGGTGCCGAAACTCGGACGCTCGCCATCGATCTCACCGAGGCCGACGCTTCGCAGTCCATCATCGACGCCACCGCAGACATCGAGGTCGGCATGCTGGTGTACTGCGCCGGCGGGGATCCGAATTACCAACCTTTTCTTGCCAATCCGGTATCGGCGGCCGAAGCCCTGCTGCAACGCAACTGCCTGGTGCTGATGCGGTTGTGCCACCACTTCGCGGGTCTCATGGTTGAGCGAGGACGAGGCGGCATCGTGAACTTTACTTCGGGTGCTGCGCTGGCCGGTGGCCGAAACATGGTGGCATACGGAGGAACCAAGGCCTTCGACATGGTTTTCACTGAGGGGCTGTGGGCGGAGTTGCACGACAAGGGCGTGGACGTCCTGGGTCTGGTCCTCGGCATGACCGACACACCGGCTCTGCGGCAACTGGAGTTCGAGCGCGGCCGACTCAAATCTGTCGACGAGGTTCCCCCGGGTGCGGTGACCGCGGCGAGCGTGGTGGATGAGGCGTTCGCCAATCTTGGCAACGGACCGACGATCGCCACGGGCGATGACGTCCGAATGGCGTCTGAACTTTTCAAGCACATGTCACGCAACGAAGTGGTTCGGCTGATCATGCAGATGAGCACCGAAGTCATGGGATCCGACGCGCGGCAACTGGATTAGACAGGGCTATGTTCACCCTTCGCTTCGACATGCGAGCGCCCTCCATCGGAGCGCCGGCCACCGAGTTGTACGCCGCGGCCAGTGAGATGTCGGCATGGGCCGAGCAGCATGGCTGTATCGCCGTCGTGCTGTGCGAACACCACTGCGCAGATGACGGTTATCTGCCGTCGCCGTTGCTGCTCGGCGCGGCCATTGCCGCTCGCACGAAGCAACTGATGCTGAACCTGACGATCTTGTTGCCCTTCTACGATCCGGCACGGCTGGCCGAGGACATGGCCGTGCTGGATCACATCAGCGCGGGCAGAGCCACCTATGTATTCGGAATCGGATATCGCGCTGAGGAATACGATCACTTCGGGCTCTCTATGTCCGACCGCGGCAGGCTGGCCGACGAGAAGCTCGGCGTGCTACGCCGCCTCCTTGCCGGCGAAGAGATCGAATACGGCGGCAGGCGAATGAAGGTCACCCCACGACCGCGCACGCCGGAAGGTCCCATGATGAGCTGGGGCGGTGCCAGCCTGGCAGCCGCTCGGCGTGCTGGACGCAATGGTCTCGGGTTGCTTGCCAACGGCGGAGTGCCCGGAATGCGGGAGGCCTACGAAAAAGCATGCCGCGACAACGGGTTCGAGCCCGGCTTCGTCCTCATCCCCGAGCGTGACGCGGCGACCAACTGCTTCGTCGCCGACGACGTCGACGCGGCATGGGACGAGATCGGCAAGTACCTCCTGCACGATGCAATGGCCTACTCGGAGTGGAACCCCGGCAACGCCGTGTCAGCCAACATCACCACCGCCACGACCATCGACGAGCTTCGCAATACGTCGTCACATGTGATCCTCTCGGTCGACGAAGCGCGCAAGCGCATCGCAGCGGGTGAGATGTTCAACATCTCGCCGTTATGCGGCGGGATACCGCCCGCGATCGCATGGCCCTATTTAGAGAGATTCGCTGCACTAGCCGAAAGGACATGAGATGGCCCAGGACCGCGTGGCGCTACACGAAAGGATTGCCTTCACGAAGTGGGAGGGCTATGCAAAACCGATTGAGCGCAACCGCCACGTTACATTCGGCGACGAGTTCATCTGGGCACCCGATTATGTGATGATGAGTCCCCTGTTTAACGACGGGGTCCCGCAGTCGGCCGCCGATATGCGTTCCGGCGAGGTCGCGGCGGCCATCGCCAAGTATGCGCCGGACGGCGATATTCTCACCCCGGAGTGGCGCATGTGGTGGAAGCACATGCCGGACTACCGGCTGATCAGCCCATTCGAATGTGTGGCTGGCGATTGGGGCTTCTCCTCCTGCGACACCTATGCGGGGACACTTCCCGACGGGACCCGGTTGGAACTGCGGGAATGGGACTACATCTGGACCGACGAGAAGGGGCGTATCTCGCGCTGGGACTGGTTTGTCGACTCGGCCGAGTGGAAATCGTTGCTGGCACTGATCGGGCTCGAGCCCGACGGGCTGACGAGCCAGGAGTACACCATCAACTTCCTGAAGGAGGGCGGCGTGGGGGCCTAGCGCTCCAGCCGTGATCACCCTACCCACCTTCTGGAGACGGTGCATAACGAGCGAGGCCAGTCCGTGCTATTACGTGAGAAGATCTACTCTCAATATTGTAAGGAGGTCTTTACGCGCAGGAGGCGCACAGAGACTACGACCGCTGAACTGACCGGCCACCTGGCTCAAGATCACGTGGCGCACATCGAAACGTAAAGGAGGGCAATGAACGATCATTCCGGCACGTCTCCGGGATCCGTTCACTTCGATCCCTTCTCGGATGAGTTCTTCAACGATCCGTTCGAGACTTACCGCCAACTACGCGATCGGGCGCCGGTCTACCACAGCACGCAGTACGACTTCTGGGCCCTTTCCCGCTATGAGGACGTCGCGCCCGCGATGCGTGATCACGAAACATATTCCTCGGCGAAGGGAGTGACCCTCGATCATTTCATCGATCCTGACGCGATGGTCCCGCACGGGGTGATCATCATGATGGACCCTCCGCAGCACACCAGAATGCGGTCGCTGGTGAACAAGGTATTTACCCCACGTGCAATCGCCAAGCTCGAGCCGATGATCCGGAATGTGATCGAAACAATCGCGCAAACCATCGATGTGACGTCGTTCGACATGGTCGAGGACTTCTCGGCACCATTCCCCGTCGAGATCATCACCACGATGTTGGGGGTGCCGCCGGACGGTCGCCAGCAGATCCGGCACTGGCTCGACGCGCTGCTGGAACGCGAGCCGGGAAACATCAGCACGACGCTGCACGGGCGCGAGTCGGCGGTGACCATGTGGAGGTATTACTACGACCTTGTCGTCGAGAAACGCGCCAACCCGCAAGACGACATGATTTCGCGGCTCACCCAGGTCGAGGTCGAACGCGATGACGGCACCATGACCCGCCTCGACGACACGGAGATTTCGGCCTTTGCGTCGATGCTCGGCGGTGCGGGCGCCGAGACGGTGACCAAGCTGGTCGCCAGCGCCGCAGTGGTGTTTGCGCGACACCAGGACCAATGGCAGGCACTAAGGCGAGACCGAAGCCTTATCCCCGCCGCCTTCGAAGAGCTGCTGCGTTACGAGGGACCATCGCAATACGACATCCGTTGGAGCAAGGTCGATGTCGAGCTTCATGGCACGGTGATGCCCAAGCACAAGCCGGTGATGCTCATCAATGGTTCGGCCACCAGGGATGAGCGTGCGTTCGTCGACGCAGATCGCTTCGACATCTATCGTCGGCACTCCGGCCACAACCTCGGATTCGGCTACGGAATACACAGCTGTCTCGGCGCGGCACTGGCGCGCATGGAGGGACGCATTGCCATCGATGCCCTGTTGGACTTGATCCCCGAGTTCGAGGTAGACGTCGCGGGCCTGCAACGGGTCAAGATGCCGAATGTCTTCGGCTGGGGACGCGTACCCGTGCGTGCCGTAGCGCAATGATCCGCCGTAACCGTGGAGCACGATGATGGCGGCTCCCGGCAAAACGACATAGGAGATTGAACGGTGGCAACTGAGAAACGTGGAAGGTATCGCGTTGTTCACGTAGGTACGGGACTGACCGGGAAGGAGGCACTCCGGGCAATCATCGATGATCCGGCACTGGAACTCGTCGGAGTCAAAGTGTCCACGCCCGAAAAGGCCGGAGTCGACGCGGGTCGCCTGTGTGGCCGAACGGAGGTCGGTATAGGGGCAACCGACGATCTCGACGCGGTGCTGGCTCTCACGCCGGACTGTGTTACCTACTGTGCCACCGCTGTCCGGCGCGAGAACGACGCAATTGCCGACATCGTCACCTACCTCGAGGCGGGGATCAACGTCGTGACGATCTCGACGATCCCGATGGTCTACCCGCCTGCGGCGCCGCCGCAGTGGCGCGCGGCCGTAGAAGCCGCAGCGGCAAAGGGTAATTCGACTTTCTACGCCACCGGCGCCGAGCCGGGCTTCGTCAGCCTTAACATCCCTACCGCCCTGCTTGCCGGCGCCGGAACCGTCGAGTCCTATCGGATGGACGAATACGCGATCGACCTCGACAAGTCCTACCCCATCTGGGATGTCCTGCACGAATCCATGGGGTTTGGAAAGCCGGACGGGCATGTGCCCGCTCGAATCGCGTCAGGCAAGGTCAACCACGATTGGGAGACCGTGGTGCGCTACATCGCCGACATCCTCGGTCTGGAACTCAACGGAGTGGAACTGGATTGGGAAACGTTGCTCGCACCAACGGATCTGGAAACCGAAATCGGCGTGATTCCGGAAGGGACGATTTGCGCGCACCGTTGGCAGCTCGCCGGCGTCATCGACGGTCGGCCAGCGGTCGCGGTGCAGTATTTCGCAACGGTGAGTTCCACACCCTGGCCGGAGCGATGGCCCAGGCCGTCGAGGGAAGACCAAGGTGGCATGGTCATCCGAGTCGAGGGGAGGCCCAGTATGTGTTTGGAGCTGTACTTCGAGCAATCGGCCTCGGATCGAGTCAATCCGGGTGTCGCGGTTACAGCGCTGGCTGCGGTCAACTCCATACCCGAGGTCGTGGACGCGGCACCCGGCGTGCTTGGTTATCCCTTGGCGGGTCCAGCAGTCGTGAGCAGGCAATCACGAACCAGATCTCGCCCTTACACCGCTACCCGCTGATGGCGCGGTCGACGAAGCACATCAAGGCGCCAGACCTCAGCCCACAATGCTGCCTTCACGCAGGAAGTTAACGGTGTAGGCCTGATACGTCAGGCTGTCGCGATCGAGGCCGATGAGATCGACGAAGGGATACCACTCCCGGGAATCGACGAACCAGTCCCAACGGGTTATGTGGCCCTCGTCGTTGGTCCACACGTAATCCCATTCGTGAAGCTGGAGTACCGTGCCGTCGGTCAGCGTTCCCGCGTAGGTGTCGCGGACTGCGAACCCCCAATCGGCAGAGGTGCACTCGAACGGAGTGACGATTCGAAAGTCCGGCATGTGCTTCCACCACATGCGGAATTCGCACGTGAGCATGTCTCCGTCGGGCGCGTACTTCTGCATGGCCGCGAGAACCTCCTCCGACGCCAGGTCGGCCATCACGTGATCGGCGCCGCCGTTGAACAGGGGGCACATCATTACAGCGTCTGGTGCGTAGACCCACTCCTCGCCGTAGCTGATTTTGCCGGTCTCGGGAGCCTTCGCGTAGGTCTCCCACTTCCCGTGTGCGATCCTGCGGTGTAGAGCCACGCGATCAGAGGTCATCTTTTCCCGCTTTCATAAAGGAGCGAACACAATTCAGTCCCGTCAGTCCCGCTTGCGCACGGGAACGTTGGCCCAGCCGAAAACATTCGACATGGCCACCCGGCGCAACCCGCCGCGGTCGACTTCGTACTCCGGGATGAGGTCGAGCAGCGCGTCGAGAGCGATGCGGCTCTCCATCCTCGCCAGCGCCGCCCCCAGACAGCTGTGAATGCCGTAGCCGAACGCGAGATTGAAGCCCATCTTGCGCTCACGGTCGATGTCAAGCCGATCGGGATCCGGGAACATCCGTTCGTCGCGCGTCGCTGACCCGGTGACAAGCAGCACGGCGCTACCTTGGGGAATCACGTTGTCGTGCAGCACCACATCGCGGGTGGCGGTGCGAACCTGGTACTGCGACGGCGCCTCGTAACGCAATAACTCTTCGACCGCCGCGGGAATCTTGCTGCGGTCCTGTCGCAACTTCTGCCACTGGTCGGGAAAGTCGGCGAAGGCGACCATGGCGTTGCCGATCAGCTTGGTCACGGTCTCGGCTCCAGCGCCTCCGAGCATGGTCGCGAATCCGGTGATATCTACGTCGGTCAGTTTCTCCACCTGACCGTCGCGCTCGATCTCGGTCTCGATAAGCCGGCTGATCATGTCGTCGCGGGGTTCGGCGCGCCGCTGCTGAACAAGGTTGTAGTAGTAGATGCCGGTCTTCGTCGATGCCTCGAAACCTTCTGCGGGAACCGCGATCTGACCCGGGCGCCGTTCGAGCAACAGGTCGAGCCAGTGCCGGATCTGGTCACGATCCTGCTTCGGCACCCCGAGCATGGTGGTGATGATCTCGTTCGGGAACCGGGCCGAGAAGTCGGCCACCACGTCGAAAGAAGACGGGTCGATTGCGTGGATTCGTTCGTAGACCTTCTCGCGCACCATGTCTTCCAGCGCGGCAATGGCGCGCGGGGTGAACACGCTGCTGACCAGCCTGCGCATCTTGTTGTGCTCCGGCGGGTCCATCGAAATGATCACTTTCGGCACGGGTAGCGCATCGTCATGCGCGTGCACCATGTCCAGCGTCGCGCCCTTTGCCGACGAATATGTTTCGTGGTCTTTGGTGGCGGGCGCCACGTCTTCGTACCGGGTCAGAGCCCAGAAATCCCACCTGGCGTTGTAATAGACCGGAGCCTCGTCCCGCAGCCGCCGGTAGGTGTCGAACGCCCCGTTAAAGAAGTCTTCAGAGAACGGGTCGAATTCCACGGGGCTGCCGGCGACTTCGTGTGACGTCGTCGCGCTCATAGGATCGCTCCGGTCTCCTTGTAAGCCGCGATGGTGTCCCAGTCGAATCCTGCCTCCATCAACACTTCTTCGGTGTGCTGGCCGTGCTCGGGCGCCCCCGGCGGGACGACGGCATGCTCGTCGAACTGGACGGGGTTGGTGGGCAGCGAGTACGACGCACCGTTCATCGTCGTGGTGCTGGCGATATAGCCGTTCGCGGACACCGCCGGGTCATGACACAGCTCCCCCGGCGTCTGCACCACGCCCCAGGCGCCGGAAAGGTCTGCGAGCGCTTCCCGCCATTCGGCGAGTGTGTGTTGGGCAAACGCGTTGTCCATCAGCGAAATAAGCTCAGCGCGGTTGGCGAATCGCGCTGCTGGGCCGGCGAACCGCTCATCATCGATCAATTCGGGTAGGCCGATGGCGCGCATCGCTTCCGGGTAGAACTTGTCGAGTTGCAGCATCATCAGCTGGACGTAACGCCCGTCCTTGGTGCTGTAGGTCCCCACCAAGGGGTTGGGCGCGTCGCCGTGGCTGTAGTGCGGGACGGCGCCGCCGCCGTGGATCTGGCTGACTGCGACGTCGGGGCTGAGGTTCCAGGCCGCAAGCCCAAGCAGGGAGACATCCACCACCGATCCCTGTCCCGTGGTCGCCTTGCGGTACAGCGCGGCCGCGATGCCGCCAGCGATCGTCATTCCTCCGAGCAGGTCGCCGAAGGCGGGTCGCGAGCGCACCAGCTCCTCGGCGTCCTCGGTGAGCACGGTGGCGATGCCGCCGCGTGCCCAGTAGGAGACACCGTCATAGCCGGGCTTGTCGGCATCGGGCCCCTTCGGACCGTGGCCCGACCCGCGGACGTACACAATGCTGGGGTTGGCGGCTCTGATGTCGTCGACGTCGATGCCCATTTTCTTGCGCCGACTAGGCAGGTAGCTGGTGAGGAACACATCGCAGGTCGCGGCCAGCTTGCGGATAACGTCCTGGCCGCCGGGAGTGCGGAGATCGACGCCGATCGACTTCTTCCCCCGATTGGGTATCTCGATCATGTAGTTGACCGTGCCGCCGCCCTCGTCGACGATGCCCATTGTGACCAGTCCACGCTGCGGGTCACCGCCGTCACGCGGCTCGACCTTGATGACCTCGGCCCCCCACTCCGCCAGGACGGCGCCGGCCGACGGCACGAACGTCCACGCGGCGACCTCCAGCACACGCACACCGCTGAGTACTTTGTCGACGGAAATGACGGCCTCCATTGGTCGCGGTGGGATGGGTGCGAGCGCACCACCAGGTCAGCAACGGCGATAACGCCTGTTTGCATTGTTTGAGAATGTCAGTTCTATGCGGTTTTGTAAACCGCGCCGACCGGCAAGCAACCCGAGCTTAAGGCTACGGACGTGCCGACAGCCGTTCGGGCAGCGCCGGATCCGCGTCAGCCCAAAATGCCTGCCAAGTCGGCATGCGTTGGGGCATGGCCGCGCGCAACGGAACGTCAGCCGGCCAGCGCATGAACTCCGGTCCCGGGCGCTCCGTCACATCGACTGAATACCAGGGATGCTCCCTCCGCTTGACGAAACACCACTGGCCATCGCGGCGCTCGTAGACGTCGTCATAGCGCATCGCGATCACGTACCACCCGTCACCGTCCTCGTGTTCGGCGCGGCAATAGACCGATCCGATCGCGTGCGTGGCGTCGACGAAGTCAAACTGGTGGCCGCAGATCAGGTGGATGCTGCGGTAGAACCGCCGAAGCACCCCGTCATACCAACGTTTCAACGCATCCCTGCCACGGCCTTCCGCGCCGGCACCGACATCGTCGACGAAGAGCCCCACCAGGGTGTCGAGGTCCCGGGCGTCGAGGGCCATCGCATATTTGCTGGGCAGCTGACTGATTGCGAGGCTCGATTCCACACGGTCCAATCTGTCGCCGGCTATCGAGCTCCGCAGTTCTGTGGCCATGGCGGATATTGTAAGCGGAGCCCGGAGGGCGAGAACCGGTGTTACCGTTTTCCGGAAATCCTACTATCCTGCGCTCATGCCCTTCCCGAAGATCTCACCCACGATCCCCGCACTGGTGAGATTTTGCGCGGCACGCTTCGGAGACAAGGCTTTCCTCATCGCCGACGGCCAGGTATTGACCTATGCCGACCTCGATCGGCGCTCGGCTGCACTCGCAACTGCCCTGTTGGCTCAGGGCATCGGCAAAGGCGATCATGTCGGAATCCTGATGCCCAACAGCGTCGACTGGGCGCTGGCCTGGTTTGCCACCACACGCATCGGCGCGGTGGCCGTTCCACTCAACACCTTCTACAGGGCGTCCGAACTGGCCTGGACTGCGCGTCATGCCGACCTGAAGGCGATCCTCTCGTGGTCACGATTCCGCAATCAGGACTTCCTCGCCCTCCTCGAGGAGGCGCTGCCGGGATTGGCCGATGAGCGCGAGCCGGACCGCATCGCGGTGCGCGTCGCTCCGTTCCTGCGGACCGTCGCGGTGTGGGGAGCGGCATCCGATCGCGCCTGGACGACGACGATCGACGCCGATCGCCCGATGTCCCTTCGCGACACCGACTTTCTCGTTGACGTCGAATCGTGTGTAACACCGGCCGATGACGCGATGATCATCTACACCTCAGGCAGCACGGGCGACCCCAAGGGACCTGTGCACAGCCAGGGCACACTGGTCCGGCACACCTACAACCTCACGTTCATGTACACCGTCACCCACGACGACGTGATGTTCACCTCCATGCCCTTTTTCTGGGTGGGCGGGTTGATCACCGGATTGCACGCGGTGATCCACCACGGCGCCACCCTGGTCACCCAGCCCGCGTTCGACGCGGGAGAGGCGTTGGAACTCATGGAGCGCCACCACGCGACCATCGCGCTGGGCTGGCCGCAGCAGGGCAAGGCGTTGGCCGAACATCCCGACTTCTCGGCACGCGATCTGAGTTCGGTGCACCGCACCAGCATGCCGGCGATGGTGCCACCGCAGCGTCAGCCCAAGGGCTCGAGCGGCCTGGGAATGAGCGAGCTGTGCGGCAATCACCTGGGAATCGACCCGTATCTGCCGCAGGCGCCCGATCGGTCCGAAATCGGCGGTCCACCAATTGAAGGGCTGCACCATCTGATCGTCGACCCCGACACGGGACAGCCGGCGCCCGTTGGCGCGCAAGGCGAAATATGGGTTCGCGGGTACTCGTTGATGCAACGCTTGCACAAGCGCGAGCGGGAAGAGGTGTTCACCCCGGACGGCTACTACCGGACCGGCGACTGCGGCGTCTCGTACGACGACGGTTGGATCAGGTTCACCGGACGCTTGGGCGACCTGATCAAGACCGGCGGTGGCACCAACGTCACACCCGGCGAAGTCGAACTGGCACTGGCCGAGTGCGACGGCGTACTCGAGGCGTACGTGGTCGGCGCCGAGAGCGATGACGGGACGGTGGTCGCCGCGGCGGTGGTGCCCCGCGGCGAATCGACACTCAATGGCGAATCTCTGCGAGAGCAACTGCGCGCGCGCCTCTCGGCGTACAAGGTGCCGAAGTTCATCTGGGTCACCACAAAACAGGACCTCCCTTTCACCGCGACCGGGAAAGTGAAGAAGTCGGAATTGGCGCGGCAGCTCAGCGGGCTGTTGTCGGCCCGCTAAGGGCCGAACTCATCGCTTCCGATCCCCGATCTGTAGCCAAGAAGCACCGAGTGAAGGAGCAAGGCCCTTGTCAGACAAAGTGTTACGCGTAGCAGTCATATCGACAGGCGGTGTGGGCAGCATCGCGGTGCGGGCGATTCACCGCCGAGCACACCTCGACCTGGTCGGGGTGTGGGTGCACAGTCCCGAGAAGACGGGCCGCGATGCCGGTGAGGTCGTCGGCCTTGGCCCCATCGGCGTGACGACCACATCCGACCTCGACGACATCATCAAGCTCAGGCCGGACTGCGTGGTCTACGCGGCTTTGGGTGCCGACATGGATGCGGCCGCAGTTCCCGACTATGTCCGTTTTCTGAAGGCCGGCATCAACGTCGTCACGACCAACACACCGGGAATGATGTTTCCCGAGAGATGGATTCCCGACCTGGCAGACCAAGTGCGCGCGGCGGCGCTCGCCGGCGGCGTCACGATATACACCTCGGGTATCGAACCGGGTTTCGCCGGCGATCAGTTCGCCGTCATGCTGTCGACCCTGTCCAACACCATCCGATCGGTCCGCGCGCAGGAGATCATCGACTACTCGGCCTACCCCAATGAGTACTCGATGTTCGACGCGATGGGCTTCGGGCGTCCGCTGGACTTCACGCCGCTGCTCGAGCTGGAAGGCGCACAGCGGTTCGCCTGGGGACCGCCGATCGGTCTGGTGGCACGAGCCCTTGGTGTCGAGCTCGACGAGGTGACCGAACGTTACGAGCGGGCGATCACGCCACGCGACCTCCACGTCGCGTGCGGGTTGATCCCCGCAGGCACCTGTGGGGCGGTGCGTGCCGAGACGACCGGGGTGGTCAACGGCCATCCGGTGATCACCATCGAGCACATCAACCGCATGGCTCCCGATCTCGCACCCGAATGGGCGTCAGCGCCGCACGGCACCTACCGCATCGTCATCGAGGGCGAACCGCACATCCACTGCGATCTTCGGTTCGGCACCGAACCGACCGCGAAGTCAGCGAACGACGACGCCATGGAGGCGACAGCCATGCGCGTGGTCAACGCCATCCCGTACGTTGTCGATGCCGCCCCCGGCATTGCCACCTCGCTGGATCTCCCGATCACCGCGCCCCGCGACGCGTTGGATTTCAGCTAAACGGTGAACATCGGGCCACGAGGCGCGCCCCTTACCTCGTTGCCGCCGTCGATCGCGAAACTCTGCCCCGTCATCCAACTCGACTCGGGGCCGGCGAGGTACCGGACGCCGGGCGCGATATCCTCGGACACCCCGAGCCGGCCCAGCGGGACACGTTCGAGGAAGCTGCTGGTCAACTCCTCCAGGTGAATGTAGCCCTGGGTGGTGGCCGCCTCCGTCAACCCGGGCCGGACGGCGTTGACGCGAATTCCTTTCGGCCCGAGTTCGGATGCCGCCACTCGGATCATCATCTCGAGCGCGGCCTTGCCGGCCGAGTAGTGCCCCAGTCCCTCCATCGGGATCTTCGACGACGTCGACGAGATGAACACGATCGACCCGCCGTTCGTCATCAGCGGCGCCGAGTAGCGCATCGCCAGGAAATTGGACCGCAGATTGCCCATGACGAAGTTGGTGAAGGTCTCAAGGTCCTGCCCGATCAACGGACCTGTGCCCCCGACGGCCACCGTACCGAGGACGATGTCCAGCCGCCCGTTGACGTCA
The DNA here is from genome assembly GCF_001672915.1 of Mycobacterium sp. 1245805.9. Taxonomy (GTDB): domain Bacteria; phylum Actinomycetota; class Actinomycetes; order Mycobacteriales; family Mycobacteriaceae; genus Mycobacterium. The sequence goes on from NZ_LZKR01000029.1 coordinate 115,529, forward strand.
AAGGCCGACTGGGCGGCTGCCGCGACGGTCGACTCGTCCTCCGGATCGCCCTTCTGGAGGACGATTTCGGCCTCCGGAGCTACGGCGAGGATGCCCTCGCGGGTCGCTTCCAGGCGCGTGCTCGACCTACCGAGCAGGTATAGCGTGGCACCGTCGGCGGCCAACAGCCGGGCACTCGCCTGAGCGATTCCGGCCGAGGCGCCCAGAATGAACGCGGTCTGTCCGTCAAGTACACCCATGCGATCGTAGAATACTCATTCTCAGCAAAAGATAAAGGAAGTTCTCGTAAGCGGCGTACTGATGTAGCGTACCTGTGTGCCAGACATGACCGGCAAGGTTGTATTCATCACGGGGGCCGCCCGCGGCCAGGGCCGTGCCCACGCCGTCAGGTTGAGCGCCGACGGCGCCGACACCATCCTCGTCGACATCGCGGGCCCACTGCCGCCAAGCGTCCCATACGATTCGGCCACGCCCGAGGAGTTGGCCGAAACCGCCGACCTCGTCGCTGCGAACGGCAGGCGCGCCGTCACCGCCATCGTCGACACCCGCGACTACGACGCACTGTGCGCCGCCGTCGACAAGGGAGTAGCCGAACTCGGCCGGCTCGACGTGATCGTCGCCAACGCCGGCATCTGCTGTCCGGCTCCTTGGGACCAGGTCTCCCCCAGCGATTTTCAGGACACCATCAACATCAACCTGGTCGGCACTTGGAACACGGTGATGGCTGGCGCCAAGCACATTGTTGCCGGTGGGCGGGGCGGGTCGATCATTCTCATCGGATCGGTGGCGGGAATAAAGATGGAGCCCTTCATGGTGGCCTATACGGCGAGCAAACACGGCGTCACCGGGCTCGCCAAATCCTTCGCCGTCGAACTCGGCCGCTACGACATCCGGGTGAACAGCCTGCACCCGGGATCGGTCGCGACGCCGATGGGTAGCGGCCGGATGATGGAGGCAATGCAGCACGCCGCCGAGTCGTACTCTCACCTTCAGTACGGATTCAGCAAACAACTCCTACCCAACGCGGTGACGATGCCCGAGGATGTCGCCAACGCGGTCGCGTGGCTGGCCTCCGATGAGTCGAAATTTGTTACCGCAGCCGCGATCTCAGTGGACGTCGGGGTCACCCAGGCATAGCGAGTCGAGTAACGAGTTCGTGGTTCACTCGTAGAAGGGTCCCGGCTTGCCCGATTCCCGAAGATGCCCGTACGGGTCGTACACCTTGATATTCGGATACGGGTTCTGCTCGTAAGCGGGTTCGGACAGGCCCGCGGCCCGCAGCCCGGGCCGCCCCGCCAGCGGCGTCGCGAACGACACGAGACCTATTGCAACCGAGACTAGGAGCTGTCGCGTCAGCGTGATCCCGCTGCCGTCCCGACGCGCCGGAAGCCAGCGAGCGACCCGGTTGATCAGCACCAGCTCGCCGCCTTCCCCGCGGACGCACATGACGGCGACCATGCCGAAGATTATTGAGTCGTACACCGCCATGATTAGCGGGAAATAGATATGGCCGATTCGCAGTACAGGCCCGACGGCTTCGGTATAGAAGAAGATGCCGAAACGCATCCAGGTGAACTGGATCATCCCGTTGATGGGGATCGCGACGATTGTCGCGCCTATGAACACCGCAATCAGTCGATGGCGGGCGAGCCAACCCACCCGCCGCATCAGCGGGTCGATAAACCGGTCGTGCAATTGCAGGAAAGCCAGGCCGTTGAGGAGGTAGTACGCGGCGTAACCGCCGAGGAACGCCAGCGCCGGCTCCAGGTTCGGCGAGATGTTCATATACGGCCATGACAGCGGGAAGTGCAGCATGCGCGGGTCGAAGATCGCGAACGTCGCCCAATTGGCCAACGGATCCAGCGCCCCGGTGATCAGACCCGCAAACGCGATCACCACCGCCCAGTGCACCTTGCGCTGTCTCACCGAAAGCCACACCAGCGTTGCGACCAGACCGATCGCCATCGGAATCGAACTCAGGGCAACCGCAAGCGGCCAGTTATCGAAGCCGAGGAACGGCGGATAGGGCGTCGGGCCGGGGTTTGGGTTGGTGATCCGCGAATTCCCGTGCGTGCCCGATTGCATGGTCGCGACGGTCACGACCGCGAAGACCAGATAGGCGACGATGAAAAGTCCCCATCCGAACCACGACCAGGACGGCGACCCAATCCCTCCGGTCGGCTCGGCGGAGTCCGAATCGGTATTTGAGTCAACGGTATTCGTCATCTCACAGCCTCACCGGCGACGTAGTGCGTTAGACATAAACGCCGCTCCTTCCCTCGGCGTACTTTACGAGTCCGAGAATGTGCCTGATAGGAATCGAGAATAAACGTTACCAATATGGCAGAGTGGGGGTGCCGCCACGGCGCGAAGGGAGTTCAGACATTGACCGCGCATTCCCGACGGCTTCGAGTCATTCAGTGGGCGACCGGCGCCGTGGGCACTGAGATGATCAGCACGATCCTCGACCATCGGCCCGATCTCGAATTGGTCGGGGCACGGGTGTATTCGGACTTCAAAGATGGTGTCGACGTCGGGACGCTGGCCGACCGGAGCCCGATCGGCGTCACCGCCACCACCGATGTTGGCCAAATTCTGGCGACGGACGCCGACATCGTGCTCTACGCACCATCTTTCACAAGCCTCGACGATGTGTGCGCGCTGTTGGAGAGTGGAAAGAACGTCGCGACGGTCTCTTTCCTGTTCCACCCCCGGCGCATCGGCGAAGCCGACCGCCGGCGGCTGCTGGCAGCATGCAAAAAGGGCGACAGCACGATCCACGCCAGCGGTCTCAACCCGGGCAACCTGTCCGGCGTGCTGCCGCTGGCCCTGTCCGGGATGAGCCGCACCATCGACCGGTTCACTCTGCAGGAGCGCGCCGACTGGTCGCTGTGGGAAAGCACCGGAATCACCTTCGACGGAATGTGGTTCGGGCGACCTCCCGAGGACATCACCCCCACGGCTAACGAGTTCCTGACCTTCAATACCGCTCTGTTCACCCAGCAGACCTGGTTCATCGCCGACACCTTGAACGCCGCGATCGACGATGTCACGGTCACCGTCGACGCGGTGCCGGCGACGAAGGACTTCCAGATCTTCGACCATCAGGTGCGCGCCGGCACGACCGCCGGTCAGCGCTGGAACTTTGTTGGACACCGCAACGGCGAGCCGGTCATCGAGTTCGAGACGCTGTGGACGGTCGGCGGCGAATACCCCACGCATTGGCCGACACCGGCAGACGGCTGGACCCTCACGCTCGAAGGCGACCCGTCCATGCGGGTGCATTTCTTCTGCGTGGCCAGCTACACGCGGCCGGCGTCAATCGAGGAGCATGTGCGGGCTGGGCTTGTCGCCGTTGCGATGCAGGTCGTCAATGCCATACCCGCGATATGTTCCGCGCCCGCGGGTTTCGCCACGATGGCAGACCTTCCGCTGATCCGCAGCTATACGGGTTTTGGCGACGGGCCCATCATCGTCACAGACTGACGCGGTGGAAGTGAGCGCCTGGGCGGCAGCGGTCAGGAACCCGTGCCTGACGCAAACGGTGTCGCGGTGAACGCATGCTTCATCTCCTCGAAGATCCTGCCTGGCACAAATACCCTCGAAAGATGCCCGGCTACGTTGTGGGCACGGCGCCGCGTTCGGTCCAGTGCGCGACGAACGGAGTGATCGTCGAGAGGTCGTAAAGCCCCGGCTCAGCCGCAATCACGGCCGGGATGGCATTGATGGCATGCATGGCGGTTGCCAGACAACCCTGCTCGGCGTGATCCTCGTCGTGGGAGCCGACCACGAGATGGAAACTCATGTTGGGCCTGCCCTCGAAGGTCACCGCATACCCGATGTCCGTCGGCCAGTCGGGGGCTAGGTCGTCGGCCATCCTGGTGAGATGCTCGACGGCGATCGTCGTCTCGCCGCAGTCGACGACGACACCGAAGCGCATGGCGCCCACGGTTCCCGCGGGAATCTCCCCGGCCGCCACCGTCAGCGCCCTCGGCGTCGTAGCGACCTCGCGAAACCCCTCGACCGACCGAATCTCCAGCCCGAGCGCCTGCGCCAGCACCGTCGCGCTTCCGATCCAGGCGCTCGCGGCGTAGTCGGTGTTGGTCAGCAAGGGCGTGGTGTCGTCTGGTGCATGACCAAACCCCATCGCGTTGAAAATCAGGTCGTGGCTGGCGTAGGTCGAGTAGTTCAGCACCTCCCGCACACTGATGCGGCTGCTGCGCTCGGTAAGCCGCGACAGTATCGGCGCCAGTGACTCACCGACGAAGCCCGGATACAGGCCGAGCCCGAGGAACGAGGAACCGCCTGCACGGCAAGCCTTTTCGATGCCGTCGTCCAGCGATTCGTGCAGCGAGCGGGGATGGATGAACCGGCTGCCGGTGGCTACCACGTTCTTGCCCGAAGCCAGCAAGTCGCACACATCGGCAAAGCAGCCGGGCGTGTCGGTTTCGACCTTTCCCATGTACAGCACGACGTCGGCGTCGGTGGCGATCACGGCGTCGCGGTCGGCGGAGGTCAGCACGCCGGCATCGGGAGCCCCGCACAGGGTGCCCGCGTCAAGCCCGGCTTTCGCCGGGTCGTACACCCGCACGGCGACCAATTCCAGGTCCGGACGGCTCAACACGTGGCGCAGCGACATCATGCCGGTCACCCCGGTCGCCCATTGGATCACGCGAGTCATGTTCAGGCGAACCTCAATCCCATATCACGTCCAGGCGCGGCGGCGAACGGAACATCGTGCCGCTCACGTAGGGCGGCGGGGCGTCGGGATCGAGCCGCAGGCCCGGAAGTTGGTCGAAGAGCGCGTTGAAGAACTTGGTGCTCTCCAACCGTGCCAAGTGCATTCCCAGGCATAGATGGGCTCCGTGACCGAACCCGATGTGCGGCTTGCGTTCCCGGAAGATGTTGAAGGATTCGGGGTCGTCCCAGCGCGTCTCGTCATGGTTGGCACTACCGAGGTTCACCATCATGGTCGATCCCTTCGGGATGTCCAGCCCGAAGAATTCGGTGTCGGTGCTGACCTCCCGGATGAAGTTCAGCAGCGGCGTCTCCCACCGGATGCCCTCCTCGATCGCCTGCGGCAACAGGCTGCGGTCGGCGCGCACCGCGTCGAGTTGGTCGGTGTGGGTCAACAGGGCCAGCGCGAGGCTCGCTGTCGATCGCGACGTGGTCTCCGCTCCTGCCGGCAGAAGATTGCGCATGAATCCGTAGATCTGCTCGTCGGACATTTTGACGCCGTCGATCTCGGCCTGCGACAGGATGGTTACCATGTCGTCCTTCGGCGACTTGCGTCGGTCGGCGAGCACACCGACGAAGTACTCCTTCATCTCCGCCGACGCTTTCATGGCGGTCTCCATGTCGGCACGAAAGCCGAGCAGGTCGATCGCCAGCCGGTGAAACTCTCCGATATCTGATTCCGGCAATCCGAGAAGCGCCGCGATGATCCGCACCGGGATCGGCATGAACACCGCGTCGACCAAGTCGGCACGCTTGTCGTCGCGGAACTTGGCGATCGTGCGATCCACCAGCGGCCCTACCAGTTCGGAGTCCCAACGTTTCATCGATGACTTGGCGAAAGCGAACTCGTGCAACCGGCGGTAGGTGGCGTGCTCCGGCTCCTGCATCTCCAGGATGGTCGGTCCCTGTAGCGGCCGCACCATGTCTTCGTAGATTCGCGTGCTGAAGGTGAGATTGTCGGTGAAGACGGCTTTGACGGCGTCGAACGAGTACGCCGTGAACGTCTTCTTGCCCCCCGGCCCGTCCTCGGGGACGCCCATCTCCGGCCAGCCCGGGTGGACGGGCGCCTTCTTGCGCAGCTCGCGCAGCAACGGATAGGGGGTCGCGTCGCCGTCGGCGCCCATCCCGGCGTTGAACTTCTCCTGTGCCTCGCGGATGCGCCGCTCGATGTCGTCAGTAACCGCCGGCTCGGCCACCTGCCACCTCGCATAAGCTCGATCAACCTACAAGCTGTCGGTTGCAAAGGTACATCATGTAGGTTGAACGAACCAGAACACCGGCAAACCTGCGAAAGCACAACCTGGAGAATTTGATTGGCTGTTCGAGTCGTGCAATGGGCGACGGGTGCGGTTGGTCGCGCCGCGCTGCAAGAGCTCATCGAGAATCCTCATTATCAACTGATCGGTGTGCTCGTGTACGACCCGGCAAAAACCGGCCTTGACGCCGGCGCGCTGTGCGGGCTGCCGCCGACAACGGGCGTGATCGCCACGGCGGACAAGGACGAGATCATTGCGCTGGGCGCCGATGTCGTCGTGCACGCGGCCAGCAAGGCGCACGCGATCGAGACGAACGCCGAGGACATCTGCCGACTACTCGCGGCGGGCAGCACGGTCATCACCACGACGTCGTACAACCATTTGCCAACCTACGGCGCCAAAACCGAGTCGGCGTTCGTCGATGCCTGCCGACAGGGCGGGTCACGGTTTCACGCAGCGGGCGAGAACCCCGGGTTCATGTTCGAACGCCTGGTCGCCACGGTGACGGGGCTGAGCAAAACCATCGACCGGATCGACCTCTATGAGGCCACCGACGTGTCGGCCGTCGACAGCCGGCCGATGCTCGTCGACCTCATGGGCATGGGCAGGCCGCCCGAAGACGTCACCGTCGATTCCCCGATCATCAAAAAGCTCGACATGGCGTACCGCCAGGCGCTCAACGCCACAGCCGACGTCCTCGGGATCACCCTGTCGCACATCGACGTGACCGTCGACGCGACCACGCTGCCCCATGACATCGAGGTCCTCGCGGGCACGATAGAGGCAGGAACGGTTGTCGGGCAGCGGTTCTCGTGGACCGGTCACTGGTCGGGGCGCCCGCTGCTGGCCATCCACGAGGAGTGGGTACTCACCCGCGACCTTCCCCAGTGGAATATGGCGCCGCTGGCGCCCGGCGAGAAGGCGCCGCTCATCCGCGCGGTCATCAAAGGCCAGCCGAACTTCGAACTGCAGCTCGACGTCGGATCTGACGCTTCAGCGTCGCCGGGCCAGCACGCCGTCCCGGGTCACCTGATGATCGCGATGGGCGCGGTTCGCGCCATCCCCTACGTGCTTGCCCAACCGCCCGGCATCGTGACCGCGCCGGTGTTCGGTGCGATCCAACTAGCGTGAGCTGAGAGCGACCGCGCGCGCGATGTGGTCGCTGGGCGCCGCATGGAACACGTGTGCGCTGCCGTCAGCCAGCACCCTTCGGGCCACGAGGTAGTCCGAACCCATCCAGCCCTGCCGGATGAACCGGCCGAACCGCAAAAACGTCCCCGGGGCGCCGCTGGCCGATGGGACGAGTTTCACCTGCTCCATCCCGTTCTTCACGCCCTCTCCGGTCAGCGGGCGCGCCGCGGCGATGGCGCGCACGATCACGGTGGCCGCGTCGTGCGACAAGCCCGGCATCGAATGTCCCGGGCGGCGTCCGTATCGGGCCTCGAACCGGTCGAGGAACGCCTGCCCGACGGTATTGCGCTCGTCGTAGCTGTCCAGACCGATCCAGCCGGACAGGTGCCGCATCCACTCCGCGCTGATGTGGGCCATTTCGAAGGCGGTTGTCGTGTAGCGCGGCGGATCCCAGCCCGTAGCCAGAAGCGCATCCGTAAAGCCCCACAGACCGTGCCCGAACCCGACGTGCACCAGCGCGTCGGGTTCCGACGCGCGCAGCGCTACCACCGCTGCAGTCTTGTCGGCCTCCACCTGCGGAATCGCTACGGTTGCAACGACATTCAAGCCGGCTGCGTCGTAGGCTTTCTGAGCGAAGGCGAGGTACTCCTTGCCGATCAGCGATGACTCGTAGGCAATCGCGATCCGCGACCGGCCGTCGCCGATCATCACCGCGGCCAGCATCACCGGCTCCTCGGCCATCGAACCGTTGTTCAGCGCGAAGCACCACTCGCCGAGCGCGCCCTCCGAACCTGAGAGGGTGACGATCGGAACCCGCGCGGTGGCCTCGACGTGCGAACGCAGCGGCACCACGTTATCCGACACCCACGGCCCGTAGATCGCCAAACAACCCTCCGCCGCGAGCTCGTCGAAGGCCCGCTCGACCGCGAGGTAGGTTCCGTTGGGCAGGCCGACCACGTTGCGGGTGACGAGTTCGATCGGCCGGTCGATCAGCCCGGAGGATACGGCTTCATCCATCACCAGCCGTAGCGCATCGATGCTGTCGTTGTCGGTGTCGCCGGTGGTCGGATAATCGTTGAGCAAGCCAACTTTCAACGGAGCGACCGAACCGTATGCGCGAACCTCGTCGTCTGCCATAGCGGCAACATACCGGATGAAGGTTGTCTAACCGACCACGAATCTCGTCGTGCGCTGAGGAAAAGAACCGGCCGGGGCACTCAACATTCAACCTGAATGTTGCTACGATCGCCAGCATGGCGAAGCGCGGTGGGGCGGACGAGGAGCGGAGGGCCCGAGGGGAGCAGACTCGTCTGGACCTGATCGACGCGGGTCGCGAACTCTTCGTGGAATACGGATTTTTCAACACGAGCGTCAGCGACATCGTGGCCAAGTCGGGCGTGGGGACTCGGGGCGCGTTCTACCACCACTTCAAGGACAAGGCCGAGCTGTTTCGCGCCGTGTTCGAAGACGTCGAGAAAGACCTCACGCTTCGGTCCATCGCCGCTCCCCCGCCGGGGGCGGACCCCTGGGAGCGGCTTACCAGGGGTCTGCACGGGTTCCTCGAAGCGGCACAGGAGCCTGCGGTGCAGCGGGTAATACTCGTCGACGGACCGGTGGTGCTGGGCTGGCAAACCCTGCGCGAAATCCAGGAGGGCAACAGCATCGCCCTCATCAACGACGTGGTCCGCGAGGCGATTGCTGAAGGGATCATCGACGATCAGCCCGTCGGGGAGCTGACGCACATGATCGTCGCCGCGCTTGAGGAGGCCTCGCTTCTGGTGGCGCATGCCGCTAACCCCAGCAGGGCGCGCCGGCGGGCCGCCAAAGTCCTCGACCGTCTCCTGCTCTCATTTGCCATCGAGCCCCAAAAAGTCCTGCGGCGGTGATCGCTTGGCCACTGCTTGGGGGACCCTCGCCGCCATCGCGGAAATGCATATTTCCATAAATCGAAATCGCGCCTCCGCTTGCCTGATAATGTCGTTTTCAACCTCTGGCCAAGGAGACCCATGCAGCCCGAAGACATGATCCTGGTGAGCGTCGACGACCACCTGGTCGAGCCCCCGAACCTGTTCGAGGGCAGGATCCCAAGCAAGTACGCCGACCAGACGCCGCGAGTCATCCGCCAACCCGACGGGTCGGAGGTCTGGACCTTCAACGGTGGGATCATTCCCAACATCGGCCTCAACGCGGTGGCGGGGCGCCCGCGCGAGGAGTACGGCATCGAGCCAACCGCCTTCGACGAGATGCGACCCGGGTGCTACGACATCCATGAGCGAGTCAAGGACATGGACGCGGGCGGCGTGCTCGGGTCGATGTGCTTCCCGTCCTTCCCCGGCTTCGCCGGCCGGCTGTTCGCGACCCACCCCGACAAGGACCTTGCGCTCGCCGTCACCCAGGCGTACAACGACTGGCACATCGACGACTGGTGCGGCTCCTATCCGGGACGCTTCCTGCCGATGGGATTGCCCGTGCTCTGGGATCCGGAGCTGTGCGCCAAAGAGATCCGTCGTAACGCCGATAAAGGCTGCCACTCCGTGACTTTCACCGAAAATCCCGCCACGCTCGGATTCCCGAGCTTCCACGACGAGTACTGGGATCCGATGTGGCGGGCGCTGTCGGATACCAACACGGTGCTTTCGGTCCACTTGGGTTCCTCGGGCAAGATCACGATGACCGCCGACAACGCCCCGATCGACGTCATGATCACGCTGCAGCCGATGAATGTGTGCTCGGCGGCCGCCGACCTGCTCTGGTCGCGCGTCATCAAGAAGTTCCCCGACGTCCGGTTCGCACTGTCCGAGGGCGGCACCGGATGGATCCCCTACTTCATCGATCGGCTGGACCGCACCTACGAGATGCATCACCTGTGGACCGGCCAGGACTTCGGCGGCAGGCTGCCCAGCGAGGTGTTCCGGGAGCGCTTTCTGACCTGCTTCATCGCCGATCCGATCGGAATCAAACTCCGCCACGACATCGGCATCGACAACATCGCCTGGGAGTGCGACTACCCGCACTCCGATTCGTCGTGGCCTTTGGCGGCCGAGGAACTCGCCCTCGTCATGGCCGGGCTGCCCGACGACGAAGTCAACAAGATCACTTACGAGAACGCTTGCCGGTGGTATTCGTTCGACCCGTTCGAACACCGCACCCGCGAGCAGTGCACGGTGGGCGCCCTGCGCACCGAGGCCGGCGACCACGACGTCGAGATCCGCAGCTTCGACCACGCCCGGTTCGAACGCACCACAGGCGCGACCCTCGGCTCCGTGAGCGCGAAGCTCGATGTCTGACAACGGCCGGCAGCCACGCGTCGCGGTCGTCGGCGCCTCCTCCGGACTCGGCCGATGCATCGGCACCGGACTCGCCCAGCGGGGTGCGCACGTCGCGCTGCTGGCGCGTCGATACGACAGGCTGGTCGAAGCGGCCAAGGAAGCGGGCAACGGTGCGGTGGCCGTCGCCTGCGACGTCACCGTAACCGACAGTTGCCAGAAAGCGATCTCCGAGGCGGTTGGTGCGCTGGGCGGCCTCGACGCCCTGGTGTACACGACCGGCATGGGCGTGCTCGCGCCACTGCGTGATGTGACCGCAGAACAATGGGCGCGGTTGTTCGCCACCAATGTCACCGGTGCCTCGCTCGCCACCGCGGCCGCCGCGCCACACTTGGCCGCGGCGGGGGGTTCGGCCGTGTACCTGTCGTCGCTGAGTGCGTCCTATACGACGCCGTGGCCAATGCTCGGCGCCTACGCCGTGACGAAGGGCGCGTTGGACAAACTCATCGAGGCCTGGCGCGTCGAACATCCGGAGATCGGCTTCACCCGCCTCGCGGTGGGCGACAGTCTCGGCGGCAGCGGCGACGCGCAGACCGAGTTCAACAAGAGCTGGGATCCCGACGCGTTGGAGACGGCCATCCGGTTCTGGATGGAGAACAAATACATGCTTGGCGGGTTGGTTGACGCCGAGCATCTGACCGAAGTAGTCAATTCCGTGATCCGTTGCGGGAATAGCAGTTTCATCCCCTACTTGACCTTGGCGCCGCGCAGCTCCGACGCAGTGAAGGAACTTCGCAAATGGTGAACCACGAAGCGCGAATGCTGATCGATGGCAAGCTCGTCGCATCCGAGACCGGGCGGCGGTTCGAGATGAAAGAGACGCGATGAAGTCCAAAGCAGCGGTGTTGCGCGGTGTCGGCGTGGACTGGGAAGTCACCGAAGTCGAGCTCGATCCACCGCACGCGGGTGAAGTCCTGGTCAAGATGGCCTACGCGGGAATCTGCCACTCGGACGAGCACTTCTACACCGGCGACAGTGTGCCGACCCCGGAGATGGAAGAAATGATGCGGGCGTCCGGCCTTCCCGTGCCCGAATGGTTCCCGATGCTCGGCGGCCACGAGGGCTCCGGCGTCGTCGAAGCGGTCGGCCCCGAGGTGAAGGCACTCAAACCCGGTGACCACGTGGCCATCTCGTTCCTGCCTGCCTGCGGCAGCTGCCGATGGTGCGCCACCGGGTACACCTACCTGTGCGACATTGGCTCCGACATTTACAGCAAGGCAATGACCACCGACGGTACCCGGCGTCGTCACCTCGCCGGGGAGGACCTGATGGCGATGATGCAGGTGGGCACCTTCTCCGAATACGTTGTGGCATCAGAGCGTTCGCTGGTCAAGATCCATGACTGGATCCCCCTGGAGGCAGCCTCCCTCGTGTCGTGCGGCGTGACAACGGGATTCGGGTCAGGTTCGATCGCGGCGGGCACGCAGGCGGGTGACACGGTCGTTGTGGTCGGCGTCGGAGGAATCGGCATGAATGCCGTGCAGGGTGCGAAGATCGCGGGTGCCAAGCACATCGTCGCCGTCGACCCCAACGAGTTCAAACGCCAGATGGCACCCTCGTTCGGCGCCACCCACACCGCTGTCGATGCCGGTGCCGCGCTGGAAATGGTCAAAGAGATCACCTGGGGCGTGATGGCCGACCGGGTAGTTCTCACCCCCGGCGTCGTGCCGGTGGACTTGGTATTCACAGCAATGATGTTGTTGCGCAAGGGCGGGACCTGTGTGGTGACGGGGATGGCGAAACTCACGGAGATGATGGTGCCCATGCTCCTCGCGGACATGGTGAGTTCCTGTAAGACCCTCAAAGGCGTGCTCTACGGGGAGATGAACCCGCGCGAGGCCATGCCCAAGCTGCTATCGATGTACGAGGCGGGCCTGATCAAGCTCGACGAGCTGGTAACCCAGAAGTACAAGCTCGACGACATCAACGAGGCGATGAAAGACCTTCGCGCCGGGAAGAACATCCGCGGCGTCATCGCATTCGAGTAATAGTGACGCTTCCTAAAGCTGCACCCCGAGCAGCGCGTCGACCGCCGTCGCCACCAACGCCGGCGCCCCGGCATCGTGGCCGCCGTACTCGAGCGCGTCGGTCACCCAACCGTCAAGCGCGGCAAGGGCTTTCGGGGTATCAAGGTCGTCGGCCAGGTACCGGCGCACGCGGGAGATGGCGTCGGCGGCGTCCGGGCCGGCGGGCAGGGTGGTCGCGGTGCGCCAGCGCCGCAGCCGGTCGGTCGCGTCGTCGAGCACCTGCCGGCTCCAGAAACGGTCCGCGCGGTAGTGCCCGGCCAACAGCCCCAGCCGGATGGCCGCCGGCTCGACGCCTTGGGCGCGCAACTCCGACACCAGCACCAGGTTGCCGCGACTCTTGGACATCTTGTGTCCGTCCCAGCCGATCATCCCGGCGTGCACGTAGTGGCGGGCGAATCTCCGCTCGCCGCGGACACATTCGGCGTGGGCGGCGGTGAATTCGTGATGCGGGAAGATGAGGTCGCTGCCGCCGCCCTGGATGTCCACGGGGCTGCCGATGCGGCTGAGCGCGATTGCCGCGCACTCAACGTGCCAGCCGGGCCGGCCCGCGCCGAACGGCGAGGGCCAGCTGGGCTCGCCGGGCCGCTCCGCCCGCCACAACAGGGCGTCGAGTTCGTCGGTTTTGCCGGGGCGGCCCGGGTCGCCGCCGCGCTCGGCGAACAGCTGCAGCATGGTGTCGCGGTCATAGCCGGACTCGTAGCCGAACTGCATGGTGGCGTCGGCCCGGTAGTAGACGTCGGGATAGTCGCCGTCGAGGACATACGCCGCACCCGACGCCAGCATCTTCTCGACGAGTTCGACCACTTCGGCGATCGCCTCGGTCGCCCCGACGTACTCGCGCGGCGGCAGTATCCGCAGCGCCGTCATGTCCTCGCGGAACAGGGCGACCTCCCGATCCCCCAGCGCGCGCCAGTCGACGCCGTCGCGCTCGGCCCGCTCGAGCAGCGGGTCGTCGATGTCGGTGACGTTCTGCACGTAGTGCACGTCGTGACCGAGGTCCAGCCACTGCCGGTGCACCAAGTCGAAGGCCAGATAGGTGGCCGCGTGTCCCAGGTGGGTGGCGTCGTAGGGGGTGATGCCGCAGACGTACATGGTGGCTTTCGACCCGGCCGCCACCGGGCGCACCTGCCGGTCGGAGGTGTCATACAGCCGCAGCTCCGGGCCGCGCCCCGGCACCACCGGGACCTGTGCGGAAGACCACGTCTGCATAACGTCGACTCTAAACGCGCACGGGATCAGCGAAATTCCTGGCGGATGGCGCCGAGCAGGATCGGCGCCAGCTCGGCGCGGCACATGACGAAGTCGGGCAGGTACGGGTCGAGCTGGTTGTAGCGCAGCGGCGAGCCGTCGAGCCGCGACGCGTGCATGCCGGCGGCCATCAGCACCCCGGCCGGGGCGGCCGAGTCCCACTCCCACTGCCCCCCGGCGTGCACATAGGCGTCGACGTCGCCGTCGATGACGGCCATCGCCTTGGCGCCCGCCGATCCGATCGCCACGGGCTGAATGTGCAGCGTCTGGCGGATGCGGTAGAGCACCGCGGGTGGCCGGGTGGCGCTGACCGCGATCCGGATGGTCCCGGGGATGCCGGTGCGCGCGGCGCCGGCGGTCACGGTGTCGCTGCGATACACCGTGTTCCCCCGGGCCGGCAGCGAGACCGCCGCATCGGTGATCTCGCGCTGGCCGTCGGTCGGACGCTGCCACAGCGCGATATGGACCGCCCAGTCGTCGCGGCCCGGCGTGGAGAACTCGCGGGTGCCGTCCAGCGGATCGATGATCCACACCCGGTCGTGATTGACCCGGGAAAGGTCGTCGTAGGCCTCCTCGCTGAGCACCGCGTCGCCGGGCCGCTCGGCCCGCAGCCTGCGCAGGATCAGCGCGTTCGCCAGGCCGTCCCCCGCGTCGCCAAGCGCCCAGGGATGGCCGAAACCGACTTCGTCGCGCACCTTGAGCAGCAGCTCCCCCGCGTCCGCGGCGAGATCGGCGGCGAGGGCGGCGTCCGTCATCTCACCCGGCGCGGAAGTCACCGGTTCAGTATCGCCGACGCAGACAGAAGCTTCAGAACGCCGGCCACGGAATGGGGCGGTGCCGGTTGGGCCCGGGCATGACCGGGTTGTCCAGCAGCCGGCACGCGCGCCGGCGCAGCGCCTCGATTTCCGCGCTGGTGATGTGGTCGGCCAGTTCGTCGGCGAACGGGCCGGTGAGCGACTCGGCGAGCCCGGCGATCGCCTCGCACGTGTGGTCGTCGATCGGCTTGCCCGCCCAACCCCACAGCACCGTGCGCAGCTTGTTCTCCACATGCAGCGACACCCCGTGATCGACCCCGTAGATGTGGCCCTCGAGGTCGCGCAAGACGTGGCCGCCCTTGCGGTCGGCGTTGTTGATCAGAACGTCGAACACCGCCATCCGCCACAACCGGATGTCGTCGGCGTGCACCAGGATGACCTCGTCGCCGGCGTAGTCGTAGGCCCGCAGCACCGGCAGGTAGCCCGGCTGCAGCTTGTTGGCGGGAAACAGGTCGACCAGGTCCGGGCCCGGCGGCGGGTCGGAGTCGGCCGCGTCGCCGGCCTGCTCCACCCACAGCTGGAGCATGCCCGGGCCCGCCGGGCCGTGCCGAATGATGGTGTAGGGCACGATGTTCCAACCCAACTGCGTCGCTATCCGGTACGCGGCGAGTTCGCGACCGGCCAGCGTCCCGTCGGGGAAATCCCACAGCGGCGCCTCGCCGGAGACAGGCTTGTAGACGCAGTGCACGCTGGCCTCGCCAAGCGTCGACTCGCACAGGAAGGTGGCGTTGCTGGCGGAGCGGATGCGTCCGAGGACCGTCAGCTCGCCGTCCCGCAGCACCTCCCGCTCGTGCGCCTCGTTATTCCTCTGGTTCATCGTCGGGCCCGAGCAGCGCGCTGCGCTTGTAACCGTTGGTGCGCGCGCAGATGTGGCCCTCGGGGTCCAACGGTTCGTCGCACAGTGGGCACGGCGGACGGCCGGCCGAGATGACGCGATTGGAGCGGGTGGCGAACTGGCGCGCGGACTCCGGCGTAAGGAACACGCGCACCGCGTCGGGACCCTCCTCGGTGTCGTCGAGCACGACGGATGCGTCGAACTCGGCGTCGGTGACGGCCAGCAACTCGACCACCACCGTCTGCGCCTCCGAGTCCCAGCCGAGGCCCATGGTGCCGACCCGGAATTCGGCGTCGACGGGCGTGATCAACGGGCTGAGGTCGTCGATCTCGGCGGGCTCGGGGGGAACCGGCGTGCCGAACCTGCGGTTCACCTCGAGCAGCAGCGCGCCGATACGCTCCGCGAGCACCGCGACCTGTTGCTTCTCCAAGACCACCGACACCACCCGCGAATCGCCCACGGCCTGTATGTAAAACGTGCGATTTCCGGGCTGGCCGACGGTCCCGGCCACGAAGCGGTCGGGCGTGCGGAAGACGTGAATTGCGCGGGCCATGGCACCTCCAAAATACCGGGTGTTGCCGTTGCCGTGCGATTCGATTGCCCCGCCCCAGGGAAACTAATCAGTCGACCCGCCGACCACCGCGTCGCTCGTCGGCACCCCTTCGGCCGGCCCGGTTTGCGACTCGCCTTTCGACTCATCGTGAGCCTCATCACCCTTGGACTCGTCCTTCGGTGGGGGCCCCGCCCGCAGCGCCGCGGACAGCCGGGCGCCGGTGTGGTTGACGTGCAACACGAACGGCCGCAGCGGGGTGTAGCGGATCACGGTCACCGACCCGGGGTCGGCGGTGATGCGCTGGAACCCGTCCAGGTGCATGCCGTACGCGTCGGCGACGACGGCTTTGATGACGTCGCCGTGGGTGCAGGCGACCCAGAGCGCGTCGGCCCCGTCTTCGCCGCCAATTTTCAAGGCCAGCCGCCGGTCGTGCGCGCGGATCGCCGCGACGGCGCGCGCCTGCACCTGCGCCAGGCCCTCGCCGCCGGGGAACACCGCCGCGCTGGGGTGGGCCTGGACCACCCGCCACAACGGCTCCTTGGTCAGCTCGCCGATCTTGCGGTTCGTCCAGTCGCCGTAGTCCACCTCGGCGAGCTCGTCGTCGATCAGCGGCTCGAGGCACAGCGCTTCGGCCAGCGGCTCGACGGTGCGCCGGCAACGCAGCAGCGGGGAGGTGACCACCGCGCGGATCGGCAGGTCCCCGATCCGGTCGATCAGCCCGGCGGCCTGCTCGCGCCCCTTGTCGTCGAGGTCGACGCCCTCCGAGCGCCCAGCCAGCACACCGGCGGTGTTCGAGGTGGAGCGGCCATGCCTGAGCAGGATGACGGTCACGACGATGACCGTACTCGGTACGCGCCGGCGCGTCGGGGTGTGAGTGGTTGGCTAGCGGGAGACGGGCACCGCGTGCGCGATGGAGTCGCGCACCGCGGCCGTCAGGCTGCGCTCGTCGGTGAGGTCGATCTCGACCAGGCCGCGGATCGCCCGCGCGACCACGTCCTCGGCCTGCGGAACGGGGCCGGAAAGGCGTGGCCGGTAAATTTCGACGACGAGGGACCAGTGCTCGATGTGGAAGGAGAAGCTGCGCCCATCGCCGAGTTGTCCGTACCCGCTGGCAAAGATTCCCGTCGAGATGTCCTCGACAGCAAACTCTTTGTCTGCGACATGCCGGTCAACGATGACGGTCATGACGCGACCATACCTCTCCAGTCCGACCCCATGCAGGCAACATGGCCATATTGGATGCGAAACCGTTCCCTAAAATTTGACTTTCACGTGGGTGACGCGAGGGAAAATAATTGCTGCGACAACATAGAGGAGCCAAACTGGCATTCCAGCGCCTCTTCTTTACGCTGACGTTTTTGCTGGTAGCCGTGGCGGGCTGCTCGGGAGATTCGCTCGGTAGCGCGCCGCCCACGATCGAACCGGCCCAGCCAGCCGTCTCACCGCCGGCGTCGCAGCCCGCGGCCGGCACGGTGCGACAGCTGAGCGGCCACGCCGCCGCGGCAATCTTCGACGGCGCCACGCATCAACTGGCCGTCCTGACCCCCGGCGCCGACCCGGAGGCGCCCGCCACCCTCACCGAGCTCGGCGATCCGCCGGCCGCGCCGCGGGTGGTCGACCTGCCCGGCCCGGCGACCGCTTTGACCGGCGACGGCCGCGGCACCGCCTTCCTGGCCACCCGGGGCGGCTACTTCGCGGTCGACCTGGCCGCCGGAGGCGTTACCCGCGTGCCCGTCGCCAACGCCCAGCAGGTCGACTTCACCGCGGTCGCCCAGCGCGCAGACGGAACCCTGGTGCTGGGGACCGCGGACGGCGCCGTCTATACCTTCGCCTCCCGGACACCGGCCTCGGTCCGGAGCGCCACCATCAGCAGCCGCAACAAGATCTTCGCCCGCGTGGATGCGCTTGTGGCGCAAGGGAATACGATAGCCGTCCTGGATCGGGGCCAGACCTCGGTGACGACGATCGGCGCTGACGGCCGCGCCGAGCAGGCGCTGCGCGCCGGAGAGGGCGCGACCACCCTGGCCGCCGACCCGCTGGGCAGAGTCCTGGTCGCCGACACCCGCGGCGGGCAGCTGCTGGTCTACGGCGTCGACCCGCTGATCCTGCGCCAGGCCTACCCGGTGCGGCAGGCGCCGTACGGCCTGGCCGGTTCCCGCGGGCTGGCCTGGGTGTCCCTCACCGCGGCGAACCTCGTCATTGGTTACGATCTGTCAACCGGAATTCCCGTCGAAAGGGTGCGATACCCAACCGTGCAGCAACCCAACTCACTGGCCTTTGACGAAGCGTCGGGCACCTTGTACGTGGTGTCGGGGTCGGGTGCGGGTGTCCAGGTCATCGACCACGCGGCGGGCGCGCCATGACGAGCCGTCCCGCGCCGCGGTGGAGTCGGCTGCCGGCGGGTTGGGAAGCGGAGATGTCCGACGAATACGAATGGATCCCGCTGCGCCTGCCGCCCGAAGTGACGCGGCTCAGCGCGTCCATCCGGCTATCCATCGAGGCCGAATATCGCGGCTGGGAACTCACCCGGGTTCGGCTCTACACCGACGGCAGCCGACGGGTGTTGTTGCGCCGCAAGAAAACTCGACTGGACAGCCGACGCCCCGATCAACCGGAATTGTGATGTACCGGCTTACCCGCCGGCTGTTGTTCCTGTTCCCGCCCGAGCGCATTCACACGCTGGTGTTCGCGCTGCTGCGCGCCGTGACGGTCCTTCCCGTCGTGCGGCGGTCGCTGCACCGACGGCTCGGCCCGACCGATCCGGTGCTGGCCAGCACGGTGTTCGGGGTGCGTTTCCCGGGACCGCTGGGCCTGGCCGCCGGCTTCGACAAGGACGGCAAGGGGCTGCTCACCTGGGGCGCGTTGGGGTTCGGGTACGCCGAGGTGGGCACCGTCACGGCACAGCCCCAGCCCGGCAACCCCGGCCCGCGACTGTTCCGGCTGCCCGCCGACCGGGCCCTGCTGAACCGGATGGGGTTCAACAATCGCGGCGCCGGCGCGCTGGCGATCCGCCTCTCCCATCGCCGGCCTGATGTGCCGATCGGGATCAACATCGGCAAGACCAAGGCGGTCGCGGCCGCCGACGCCATCGGCGACTACCGGGCCAGCGCCCGGCTGGTCGGGCCGCTCGCGTCGTATCTGGTGGTCAACGTCAGCTCGCCGAACACCCCGGGCCTGCGCGACCTGCAGGCGGTGGAGTCGCTGCGGCCCATCCTGCAGGGCGTCCTGCTGGAGGCCTCGACGACGTCGACGCCGGTGCTGGTCAAGATCGCGCCGGATCTTTCCGATTCCGACGTCGACGACATCGCGGACCTGGCCGTCGAGCTGGGCCTGGCCGGAATCGTCGCGACCAATACCACTGTTTCGCGGGGGGGCCTGGCCACTTCCGGGGTGGAAACGCTGGGTCCGGGCGGCATATCGGGGCCGCCGGTCGCGCCCAGGGCCGTCGAGGTGCTGCGCCGGCTCTACGGCCGGGTCGGCGACCGCCTCGTGCTGATCAGCGTGGGGGGCATCGAGACGGCCGACGACGCGTGGGAGCGGATCACCGCGGGAGCGTCGCTGCTGCAGGGCTACACCGGCTTCATCTACGGAGGGGGCTTGTGGCCCAAGCACATTCACGACGGCATCGCCCGCCGCCTGCGCCACGGCGGCTTCGCCTCGCTCGGCGACGCTGTGGGGTCCGCGGCCGTCGACCCAGGCAGGCCGGCGGGATAGCTCAGGCCGGCCTGGGCGGGTCGGGAAAGGCGTCTTATTTGGCGTGTGTCGATTAAAGGGGTTGAACGCCTTGCCAATACGTGCCGCACCATGCGGGTTGTGCATTTGTAGAACGAACTGCTAGAAACAGCAACAACTCGGGTTTAGCGTGTCACAATTTGGTGAATAGTGTGACCGGTATCTCAGTTGGCTAATCGGGAGAGCCTTCGAGGGGAGACGGACATGTCATTTGTAATTGCTGCGCCAGAGACGGTCGAGGCCTTCGCCGGGGATTTGGCGGGCATCGGTTCCACACTGCGAGAGGCCACCGCGGCCGCGGCGGGCCAGACGACCGCCATCACCACCGCTGCCGCCGATGACGTGTCGCTCGCCATCTCGCAGTTGTTCGGCTCCTACGGGCAGCAATTCCAGGCGATGTCCGCTCAGGCTGCGGCCTTCCACAACGAGTTTGTGAACCTGCTGAACGGCGGCGCGGCGGCCTACCTCAGCACCGAGATCGCCAATGCCGGCGCGGCCGCGTCCGACCCACTGCTCGGCGGGCTTCTCGGCGGCGGTGGCGGCGGCTTGCTCGGCGGCGGCGGCCTGCTCGGCGGCTCGTCCGGCAGCGGCGGCCTGCTGGGCGGACTCGACGGACTGCTCGGCCTGGGCACCGGAGGGGGCGGGCTGCTCGGCGGCCTGAACAGCGGCTTGACCCAGCTCTTCGGCCCCTTCAACAGCATCGGTACTCAAATCGCCAACACCTTCGGCTCCTTCTTCAACCCGGCGAGCCTCGGTGCATTCCCGTCTTTGGGCAACTTCTTCCCGCCGATAAACCTGGGCAACTTGACGCCTGGCCTCAGCCTCACTACCGGGCCGTTCGCCGCGTTGGGCCCGACCCTCAACGGCATCGGACTGGACATCGGCAACTTCTTCTCCAACGAGCTGAACAACGGGATAACGCTGTCCAACCTTGCGGGCATTGGCACCGGGCTCTTCCAAGACGTGCCACTACTGCAGGGTCTGGTGAATTCGTTGTTCCCAGGTCTGTTCGCGCCGGTGCCACCCGGCAGCCCGGCACCCTACCCCAACCCGTACACCGTCCTCTTCCAGCACACCTACACGAACCTGAACCTGATGGGCTCGCGGTGGATGAGCCATCCGTTCCCGGTCGTGAGCCAAATCATCGCCAACCAGAGTCACTACGCGCAGCTCGTCGAAAGTGCAGTCGCGTACGACCTACCGGGTTTCCCGGCCAACGTGGCGCCGAACGTCCAACTCGCCATCCAGGGCGC
Organism: Mycobacterium sp. 1245805.9; assembly: GCF_001672915.1. Lineage (GTDB taxonomy): Bacteria > Actinomycetota > Actinomycetes > Mycobacteriales > Mycobacteriaceae > Mycobacterium. The sequence goes on from NZ_LZKR01000029.1 coordinate 136,442, forward strand.
CTCGACGTTCAACCCGGCCGCCATCGGACAGGACTTCGTCGGCGGCATCACCGGCTTCGGCGGGACCGTCACCTCGTCGTTCACCAAGATGGGCACGGACCTCCAGGGCACATTGCCCGCCGCGCTCCGCGACATGTCCGAGGCCCGGGACGCGGTAGCCGTCGGCAACTACTTCCTGGCGGTGCAGGACGCGGCGCACGCGCCGATCGACCTGTTCATTACGGGATTCGATACCAGCCACCTGGCGATCAGCGGCGGGATCACCCAACTCATCCCGCCGGTCTTGGACATCACCATTGCGGGACCGGTCGGGCTGGAGGGCCCGGTAGCCGACTTGCTGCCGATCCTGACAGCCATCGGGCAGCAGCCGGTGGGCGTGGCCAGCCTGGCCCCGCACGGGTCCATCCCGGGAATGATGTTGGGCAACTTCGCCAACGCGATCGACGTACTCGTCAACGCAAACGTCACGGCGAATTTCGCCCTAACCGCGGCGGCCTTGCCTCCGGGCGTCACACTTGCGGGCCAAGCCACATTCGGGTTGCCGTTGCAGCTGGGCTTCGCGATTCTGGGCCCGCCGTTCGCCATGGCGAACGGAATCGCCTATGGCGCGACGGCCTTCGGTGCGGCGGCGCAGACCGGCAACGTCCTGGGAATGCTGAACGCGATCGGGGATATGCCGGCCTTCGCCCTGGACGGCCTCCTCAACGGACAGCTACTGGTGGATCTGCCGCTGCCCATCACGGTGACGGGTCCGGGAGGGGTACCGATCACACTGCCGGCCACAGCCCACGTGCCGTTCGACGGGCTCCTTACTCCGCCGGAGCCGCTTACGGTCACAATTCCGTTGGACATTTTCGGCATCGATATCCCCATCAACCAGACCCTCGGTGGCACGGAATTCGGCGGCCTCTTCCCGACGCTGCTGATCGACCTTCCGGACGCGATAGCCGCGGCAATCACACCCACCAGCTAGCTGGACCCTCAGACAGGCACCGAAACTCGGCATTTCGGGTGCGTGTGGGCCCTGCATTTGCGAACATGGCCGCATATGCGGAGGCAGCGTAAGTCGAGGGGGAAGGTATGTCCTTTCTAGTCGCCACGCCGGAAATGGTGTCAGCGGCGGCCGCGAGTTTGGCGAAGATCGGCACCACCCTCGGCGAGGCCACGTCGGCCGCTGCGGGCTCCACCACTAGCGTCGTCGCCGCGGGCGCCGACGACGTGTCGGCCGCGATCTCGCGACTATTCGGCTTGTACGGTCAGCGATTTCAGGCTCTGATCGCCCAGGCGGCGACGTTTAACAACGAATTCTCGAATCTGTTGAACGACGGGGCGGCGGCTTACCTCGGCACCGAGATCGCCAACGCGGCCAACGCGATCGGCGCGCCCGCCGCGGCCACGGATCCGATCCTCGGCGGCCTGGGCCCGATCCTCGGCGGTGGTGGCGGAGGCGGCGGGGTCCTGGGCGGGCTGCTCGGCGGGAACCCGCTGGGATCGGTCTTCAGCGGCGCCGGCCAGCAAATCGGTTCCTTCTTGACCGCTCAGTGGGACGGGATCCAGGTCAGGCTGCTGCCATCGTTGTTTGCGGCCGGGACGACCGCGTCCCAGGCCGGCGGCCCGTGGCAGATGCTTTTCGCCAACACCAGCGCCAACCTGCAAACCATCGGCAACGACTGGATGTCCGACCCGTTCCCGGCACTGCGCCAGGTCATCAGCAACCAGAATGGTTACGCGCAGATGGTCGGGTCTGTCGTGTCAAGCCAGCTGCAGAACTTCCCCACCACGCTGGCCAACGTTCCGGCGAACATCCAAATCAGTATCCAGGGCACCTCGACATTCGTGCCGGCGATGCAGGGGTTCATCAACGAGCAGAACAGCTACAACGCCGCGATCGACGCGGGACTGCAGAAGGTCGTTGCGGACCTGCAAAAGACCTTCCCGGTCTTCGAAAACGACCTGAACATGGCCGGCAATTCGGTCATGACGGGCGACTACCACGGCGCGGTCCAGGCCGTCCCGCGCGCATTCCTGGACCTGTTCCTTAGCGGAATCGACATCAACGCCATCGGGGTCGACCCCACCAACCCGATGCTCCTGAGCGCGCCTTCCTATACGGTGCAGGGCCCGGCGGGAGACCTCATCCCCCTGCAGTCCATTGCGGCCGCGCAGGAACAGTCGCTCGTCCGCCTGCTCCCGCCGGGCTCGATCCCCCAACAGATGGCGCAGCACTTCGTCAGTGCGATCAACACGACCACCCTTCCGTTGGGCTTCGCGATCATCGGCCCGCCGATCGCCGCCCTTGACGGGTTCGCAACGGGCGCCACGGTGTTCGGGGCGGCACTTCAGAGCGGAAACGGAGTAGCGGCGATCGGCGCGCTCGTCGACCTGCCCGCCTACACCCTGAACGGCTTCCTCAACGGCCAGGTCGTCATCGACCTCACGATCCCGGTGACCGAGACGATCACCATCGGCGCCATCGGGCCGCTCCCGGCCACCACCATCGTCGCCGCCAACACACCGATCGTGGTGCACATGCCCTTCGCGGGCATTCTCGCACCGCCCCAACAGATCTCGGCGACGCTGGAAGTCGAAACGGGGACACCCCTGCAGCCGCCCCAACTCGTCACGATCACCCTCGGCGGCACGGAATTCGGCGGCCTGATCCCCGAATTGGTGAACTTCATGCCACGTCAGATCGCCGAGGCGATCGCATCGTAGGCGAGCCATCGAACGTCACGGCGGCGTCAAAGGTCGGCTAGGTTAGGCTGCCCCGTCTTCGTCGCCTTCGTCTTCTTCGTCTTCTTCGTCTGACCAGAGTTCTTCGGGGTGGTGGAAGGTGTTGGTTCTGGGTTGGCCGTTGTCGAGATGCGGTGGTGGGATCCATTCGGTGGTGCCGTCTTTGCGTTTTCGGGTGGTCCAGCCGCCGGGTTTGACCAGCGGATGATCCGATCCGCAGGCCAGGGTCAGTGTGTCGATGTCGGTGCAGTGGGTGGTGGCCCAGTCCTCGACATGGTGGACCTCACACCAGTACCCGCGCACATCGCAACCCGGGCGGGTGCAGCCACGATCCTTGGCGTACAAGACGATTCGCTGGCCGGGCGAGGCCAGCCTTTTCGTGTGGTACAGCGCCAAAGGGTGGCCTTTGTCGAAGATCGCCAAATACTGGTGTGCGTGGCGGGCGAGGCGGATCACGTCCGACATCGGCAAGATGGTGCCCCCGCCGGTCAGGCCCTTGCCGGCGGCGGCCTCGAGGTCCTTCAGCGTGGTGGTCACGATGATCGACGCCGGTAACCCGTTGTGCTGGCCCAGCTTTCCCGACGCCAAAAGCGCGCGTAGCGCGGCGTTGAGCCCGTCGTGATTGCGCTGCGCCGCGGTGCGGGTATCGCGGCGCTGGGCCATCTCATCGGGTGGATCGTCGACGACGGGAGTGTCGTCCTCGGGATTGCACATACCCGGGGCGGCCGTCTTGGCCAACACCGCCTCCACGGTGGCGCGCGCCTCGGGCGTCAGCCAGCCGCGCAGCGGTGACATGCCGTCGATGCCTTGTTTGCCCAGGCTCACCCCACGCCGGCGGGCGCGGTCCTCCTCGGTGTAGCTGCCGTCGGGATTGAGGTAATGGGCGAGCACGTCTGCCCACTCACCCACCTGTTCGGGGCGATACTGGGCGGCCAGCTTGGCCAGATCGGCCTCGGCCCGTTCGCGCGTTTCGGCGTCCACCCAGCAAGGCAACTCCTCGAGGAATCGCCGAATCACCCGCACGTGACCGGCGCCGGCCAGCCCCGCCCGCTGGCCGGCCGCGGTGGCCGCCAACCGCGGCGCCAACGGCTCCCCCGTCAGCGCCTGGCGTGGTCCCAAGTCGGCGGCCTCGGCCACCCGCCGGCTGGCCTCCCCGCGGGTGATGCGCAGCCGCTCGGCCAGCGCGTGAGACAGCCTGCCGCCCAACTCCGCCGGCGTGGCCTGCGCCGCGAGCTGATTGATCAGCGCATGCCCGGGCACCGGCAACCGCCGCGCCTCCTGCTCGAGGCGCTCCAACAGCGCCAGCCGCTCGGGGGTCGTCAGCGCGTCATAGGAATGCCCCACGATGCGCGACACCACGGCACGCAACGCGTCGAAATCCGCGACGATCTCCTCACGCGTACTCGAACTCATGTTCGAAACAATACGCCGGCCCACCGACAAGAACCGCGTACGAGGTGTGCCTGCTAACCGCCCCGCCCCAAGCCCGCGTTCCCGGTGAACGGGTTGGTCAGCTTGTAACGCACGGTCGCCACCTTCGACCGCAGGGACTCATAGCGTGCTATCAACGTCAGGAGTTCGCGAGCGGTCAATCCGTCGAGGGCCAACTCCGAGCAACGACGCAACTCCGCCTCGATGTGGTCCAAAGCCAAAACGATCCGGTCATCGATTGAATGCATGCCCGGAAAGTACGGCTGCCCACCGACAAGGCCAGAGAGCTAATGCTGTTCGTAGGTGCCGTATAGGTAGGCGCGCGCGATCGCGTGCTGGAACAGGTTGAACCCCAGGAACGCCGGGCTGGCGTCTTCGGGCAGGTCGAGCTTCTCGACATCCACGGCGTGCACCGCGACGTAGTAGCGGTGCGGGCCGTGGCCCGGAGGCGGCGCGGCCCCGACGTACCGGCGCATGCCGGCGTCGTTCACCAAAGTCAGTGCGCCGCCGGGCAAATCGCTGCCGTCGCCGGCATTGTCGGGCAGCTCGGTGACGTTCGCGGGCAGGTTGGCCACCGCCCAGTGCCAGAAGCCGGACAGCGTCGGGGCGTCCGGGTCGTAGACGGTGACCGCGAAGCTGCGGGTCTCCTCGGGGAACCCCGACCAGCTCAGCTGCGGGCTGACGTCCTCCCCGCCGGCGCCCATGATCCCGCTGACCTGCGGGGTGGCCAGCGGCTGCCCGTTGGTGATCGAGTTCGAATTCAGGCTGAACGACGGCAGTTTGGGCAGCGCGTCGTATGGGTCGGCTGGCAGGCTCATCGGCGATCCTCTCGTTTGGTTGTCTGCTAGCAGTGCGTCAGGAAGTGTTCCAGCACCTCGGTGCCGAACCTCAGCGCCTCGATGGGTACCCGTTCGTCGACGCCGTGGAACAACGCGGCGAAATCCAGATCCGGCGGCAGCCGCAGCGGGCTGAAGCCGAAACAACGAATCCCCAAGCGCGCGAAGGCTTTCGCGTCGGTCCCACCGGACAGCATGTAGGGCACCGTCCGGCCGTCCGGGTCGACCGACAGCACGGCGGCGTTCATGGCGTCGACCAGTTCGCCGTCGAAGCTGGTCTCGTACGACGGGTGGTCCCTGATCCATTCGCGAGTCACGTTGGGGCCGAGCAGCTGGTCCACCTCGGCCTCGAACGCCGCCTTGCGGCCCGGCAGGATGCGGCAGTCCACCACCGCCTCCGCCGTTGCCGGGATGACGTTGGCCTTGTATCCGGCCTTGAGCATCGTCGGGTTGGCGGTGTCGTGCAGGACGGCCTTGAGCATGCGGGCCATCGGGCCGAGCTTGTCGATCGTCCCCGCCAGGTCACCCGAATCGATGTCGAAGGTGAGTCCGGTCTCCTCGCTGACGGCGGCCAGGAACTGCTGGACCGTGTCGGTCACCACGAGCGGGAACTGGTGCCTGCCCAGCCGGGCGACCGCCTCGGCGACGGCCGTGACGGCGTTCTGGTCGTGCACCATCGACCCGTGTCCGGCCGGGCCCTGGGCGCTCAGCCGCATCCAGCACATCGCCTTCTCGGCCGTCTCGATCAGGTAGAGCCGGCGCTCTCCCCCGTCGCGGCGCGGCACGGTCAGGGAAAACCCGCCCACTTCGCCAATCGCCTCGGTGACGCCTTCGAACAGCTCCGGCCGGTGATCGACCAACCATTGCGCCCCGTAGTGACCGCCGTGCTCCTCGTCGGCGACGAACGCGAACACCAGATCGCGCGGCGGCACGATGCGGTCCCGCTTCAACCGCCGGGCGACCACGAGCATCATGCCGACCATGTCCTTCATGTCGACCGCGCCGCGGCCCCAGACGAAACCGTCGCGGATCGCGCCCGAGAACGGGTGCACGGTCCAATCGGCGGGCTCGGCCGGGACCACGTCGAGATGCCCGTGGATCAGCAGCGCGCCGCGCGAGCTGTCCGCGCCCTTCAGGCGGGCGACCACGTTGCCCCGGCCGGGTGCGCCGGACTCGATGTATTGCGGGAGGTAGCCGACCTCTTGGAGCTGCTCGGCGACCCATTGCGCGCACTCGGCCTCGCCCCGTGTGGTCTCGGGTTCGCCGGTGTTGGTGGTGTCGAACCGGATCAGCTTGCTGACGACCTCGACCACGTCATCGAAGCGATTGGACGGCGGCTCGGTGTGATCGGTCACAACCACCTTTCCTACCACTGCCGGCGCCGCCGGGCTCGGCCCGGAACCCCCGGCGCCCGGCGAGCTAACTTGGGTCCGCACGGGCCGATCCGATAGCCTTAGCTGCCAACTCTCGTTGGTCTGGTCCGAGTGGCGGAATGGCAGACGCGCTAGCTTGAGGTGCTAGTGCCCTACTAATGGGCGTGGGGGTTCAAGTCCCCCCTCGGACACGCGACTGAGGCGAGCGAAATGAACGCTCGCGTTCATTTCCGAGCCGATGGAGTGTGTTGAGCGGCGAAGCCGCGATCACACATGGGTTCGACGACTGGAGCCGATGGAGTGTGTTGAGCGGCGAAGCCGCGATCACACGCGGGTTTTACGGGCCAATATGCCGCTTCGGCGGCGGGTAGACGGACCTGGCGATCGTCGCCGACAGCCAGCCGATACCCCATCCGAAGCCAACCAGCAGGAACGTGCGCCGGGTGTCGGCGCCCGCTACCGCCGAAACCCCGATCAAGATGACGGCCCACACCATCGCGCAGGCAATACTGTAGGCCGTGTATGTGCGCCGACTCATTTCGCCGTTCCTCTCGTGTCGCCGCCAATTCCCCTCGCGCACAAGGCTATCTGAGTGATGAAACTCACCGCGAGAATCCGGCCCCATGACCTTCTTCGCGAACCCCGACGCCGCACGTAGGCTAGGTAAAGGCCACTAGCCTCCGAATGCGACCCATGAACCCACCGAGCGGCTTTCTTCGGCGAACGGCGATCCGCACTTTCCGCGACCGTCGCGAGGCCGGACGCGTGCTCGCCGAGCAGCTGGCTTCCTACCGCGGCAGGGACGATCTGCTGGTCTTCGGTCTGGCCCGCGGCGGCGTCCCGGTCGCGTGGGAAATCGCCGCGGCACTGCACGCCCCGCTCGACGTGTTCCTGGTCCGCAAGCTCGGGGTGCCGCGCTGGTCGGAGCTCGCGATGGGCGCGCTGGCCAGCGGCGGTGGGGTGGTGATGAACGACAACGTGGTGTCCAGCCTGCACATCACCGACGAACAGGTCCGCGAGGTGGTCGCCAGCGAGACCGCCGAACTGCACCGGCGCGAGCAGGCGTACCGGGGCGGGCGCCCCATCGCCGACCCGCGGGGCAAGACCGTGATCCTGGTCGACGACGGCATCGCCACGGGGGCCAGCATGCTGGTCGCCGTCCGGGCCCTCCGGGCCGCGGGACCGCGGTCGATCGTCGTTGCGGTCCCGGTCGGTCCCTCGTCGACGTGCCGCGAGATCGGGCAGGAGGCCGACGACGTGGTGTGCGCGACCATGCCGCCCGGATTCGAAGCCGTCGGACAGGTCTACGCCGACTTCCACCAGGTCAGTGACGATGAGGTCCGCGAGCTGCTGAATACGCCGACCGGCTGAGGGTTACTTGGCGCGGTCGTCGCCCGGTACCGCCGACTCGTCGCTGGTTTCGAGCCCCTGCGACGACTCGCCGACGGTGGTGTCCTCGGAAGCGGCGGGTTGCTCGCCCTCCTCCGGGACCTCCTCGGGGTAATCGACCGGCGAGTCCTCGTCCTCGTCGGCCTCCACCGGTTGCTCGCCCCCCGCGTCGCGCCGCTGCCGTTCCCGCAGCGCGTCGATGATCAGCAGCACCACGCCCAGGACGCTGGCGCCGATGCACACCCAGGCGACCAACTCGTTGCTGGTGACGACGGCGAACACCAACGCGACGAGCCCGATCAGGGCGAGTACCAGCGCAATGATCAGCATCGGCCATCCTCCAGGCGACGAGCGGGACTGCCAGGTCTAGTGCAGGTTAGTGCGCCGCCCGCGGCTTGGCGAGGACCCGGCACGGCTGCCAGGCTAGTTATTACCCCGATTGAACTGATCGAACCCGCCGGCATCGGCGCTGGAGTCGACAGGTGCCGCCGACCCACGCTGGCCGAGTTCCTCGAGCTGAGACTCGAGGTAGGTCTTCAGGCGGGTGCGGTATTCGCGCTCGAACGTGCGCAACTGCTCGAGGCGGCCCTCCAGCACGGTGCGCTGCTGGTTGATGGTTCCCATGATTTCGGAGTGCTTGCGTTCGGCGTCGGCCTGCAGGGCGTCGGCCTTCTCCTGGGCCTGCCGCAGCTGGGTCTCCGAGCGGCTCTGGGCGTCGGCCAGCATCGCGTCGGCACGCTGCCGGGCCTCGGCGACGGTGGTCTCGGCGGTGTGCTTGGCCTCGCTGAGGATCTGGTCGGCGTTGGCGCGCGCGTCGGCCAGCATCTTGTCCGATTCGGCCTTGGCGGTGCTGGTGAGCCGGTCGGCGGTGTCCTGGGCCAGGCTCAGCACCCGGGCGGCCTTGAGGGCCTGCTCCTCGTTGGTTCCCGCCGACGCCGCGGGGGCCGCGGGCGGCGGGGGCGCTACGACGGGCGCCGGCTTGACCGGCTCGGGTTCGGGCTCGTAGGTAGGGATCGCCTGGGTGGGCTGGGCGGCGCCACCACCGCCGCCGGCGGCCAGCTCGCGGTCCAGCTCCTCGATGCGTTGACGCAGATCGGAGTTCTCCTCGATGAGCCGCGTCAGCTCGTTTTCCACCAGGTCGAGGAAGGCGTCGACCTCGTCTTCGTTGTAACCGCGCTTGCCGATCGGCGGCTTACTGAACGCCACATTGTGGACGTCGGCTGGTGTAAGCGGCATTGTTCGTCCCCTCGAGTTCCTGTCAAACGATCTGGAAAGTGTAGAACGGAGTGGTTGCCGTCGTGCAACTGCCGTCCATCCTGTCACACCAGACCCGGCGGTAGCCGATTAGCCCAATAATTAAGAACCAATTTCAAACACTAAGACCAATAAAATCCAAACCCTTAAAGTTTTTAAATCGCGGCCGCCGAACCGACGCTAAAACGTGGCCGAACCGTCTCCCGCTTCGTCAGGGCGCGGCTCCCGCCGCGGCGCCGAACGCCAGTTGCATGCCGATGAACGCGACCAGCAGCAGCACCATGATCGACAGGTCGAAGCGGACCGCCCCGATGGTGAGCTGCGGGATCAGCCGCCGCAGCAGTTTCACCGGCGGGTCGGTGATCGACATGATGATCTCGAGAACCACCACCGTGATGCCGGTGGGATGCCAGTCACGGCTGAACGAACGGATGAACTCGACGACGACCCGGGCGATCAGCAGCAGCCAGAAGATGAACAGCGCGAACCCAAGGATCTGAAAGAACAGCACCAACTGGAGCCCCGACCTTACCGATGAGATGACCCGAATATCAGCCGCCAGCGTACCGAGTCAGCGGTGCGGGCACACACCACACGGGCACTGACCTGCTAGGCGGCAGGCCGGGAGCACCTATTGGTAAGCGTAAAAACCGGTTTCGGCGATCCTCCGACGCTCCTCGGGTGACACGTCGACGTCGGCGGGCGACAGCAGGAACACCTTGGTCGCGACCTTGTCGAACGAGCCGCGCAGCGCGAAGGCCAGGCCGGCGGCGAAGTCGACGAGGCGCTTCGCGTCGGCGTTGTCCATCGACACCAGGTCCATGATGACCGGGGTGCCGTCGCGGAACCGCTCACCGATGGTGCGCGCCTCGCTGTAGTCCTTGGGCCGCAACGTGGTGATCTTCGACAGCGGGCTGCCTTCTTCGAACAGCATCGCCATCCGGCGCGGGTCCATCGCCAACGCGCCGCGCGTCGAGTTCCGCAGCCACGACCCCAGGCGGGGGCGGCTCATCTCGGGACGGTCGAACTCGCGCGGGCTGTAGCCCCGCTCCTCCGGGTAGCCGCCGCGGTAGCTCGGCGGGTAGTCGGCGGGCTCGCCGCGCGGGTCCCGGAGATCCTCGTAGTCGCGCCCGTCATAGCGGCCGTACCCGTCGTCGAAGCGCGGGCGGGGGAATCCGCGGGAGGGCGCCCGGTCGTCGTAGTACTCGTCGTCGTAGTCCTCCATCGGAGCCATACCGAAGTAGGCCTTGACTTTGTGCAGTGTGCTCATCGCTTAACCCTTCTAGCCCCTGGGATTATTGGTGTCTGTGATGAAGGTGTGACTACAGTGACTAATTACGGTGACGGTAGCCGCCGCGGACCCAATAGCGCGGTACCGACACGCACACATGTCGAACCATGTTTGACGGCGATTTCGAAGTCGCTGGACATGCCGGCGGACAGGCCCACCGCGTCCGGGTGCGATTCGAGCACCCGGCGATGCTCCGATCGCAGCAGGTCGAAGGCCCGCTCGGGGTCCCAGTCCAGCGGCGGGATGCCCATCAGGCCGAGCAGTTTCAGGCTCTTGGAGTCCGCGACCTGAGCGCAGACCTGATCGACGGCGCCGGACCCGGTGATGTCGACGCCGCCGCGGGACACGTCGCCGTCCAGGCTGACCTCGACGTAGACGCGCAGCGGCTCCGACCGGCGCCCCTCCGACCGGGCGGTCGACACCGCCCGATCGAGCGCGGTCACCAGCCGCGTGCTGTCGACCGAGTGGGCGGTGTGCGCCCAGTTGGCCAGCGAGCGCGCCTTATTGCGCTGAATGCGGCCGACCATGTGCCAGTGCATATTCGGTAAGTCCGCAAGCGCCGAACTAGCGGCCAACCGCGCGACTTCGGCGACCTTCGCCGCGGCTTCCTGGTCGCGAGATTCGCCAACACACCGACAACCCAATCGAGACAAAATCGCTACATCGGTTGCTGGAAAGAATTTGGTAATGGGGAGAAGTTCAATTTCGCTGACATTGCGGCCCGCCGCTTCCGCGGCCGCCGCAAGTCGAGAACGCACCCCCGCCAATGCGAGTGTCAATTCCGTTTCGCGGTCTCCCCCGTCGGGCATGCCCACCGCCATTGCGGTCACTCCATCCAGACCAGCGACGCCAGCCGACCCGTCGGCGCGTCCCGGCGATGACTGAACAGCGTCGGGTCGGCCACCGTGCAGCGAGGGTCGACGTCGATCGCCGTGACGCCCAAATCCCTTAGCTGGCAAGCGATTCCGGCCCGAAGATCCAGCCCGGGTGTGCCCGACGAGGTGGTGGTGCGGCTGCCGGGCAGCGCCGCCTCGACCTCGTCGGCCATCGCGGCGGGCACCTCGTAGTTCCGGCCACTGACCGCCGGTCCGAGGAGCGCCGAGATGTCGCCGGCCTGCGCGCCGAGCCCGAGCATCGCCTCCACCGCGCGGGCCACCACCCCGCGCTGCGCGCCGACGCGCCCGGCGTGCACGGCGGCGACCACGCCGGCGCGCGCGTCGGCCAGCAGCACCGGGACGCAGTCCGCCGTCACCACCGCCAGCGCCAATCCCGGTGTGCCGGTTACCAACGCGTCGGTCGTGTCGACCGCGGTGTCCCGCGGCCCGTCGACCACCTCGACCCGATCGCCGTGCACCTGGTTCATCCACACGATCCGGTCGGCGCCGAGTCCGAGAGCTGCGGCCAGCCGGGATCGGTTGGCGGCCACCGCCGCCGGGTCGTCACCGACGTGGTCACCCAGGTTGAAGGTGTCGAACGGCGGCGCCGAGGCACCGCCCGCGCGGGTGGTGGTCACCCTTCGGATGCGAACGCTCACGTGACCAGTATCCGGACGGCCGGGCCGTTCCCGTGTCACGCGCACGACGTCAGCGGCGCATGAACGGCGGCACGTCGACGTCGTCGTCGTCGCCGCCAATACTCAACGTCGCGCCATTGGTGTGCACGGGCACGCTCACCGCGTCGACGGGTTCGAACAGCGTCGAGGTCAGCTTGCCGGCCTTCGCCGACTCGATCCGGTGCGCGCCGGACTTCTCCGCGGCGCTGCCCCCGATGACCGGCTTGCGGCCCGGCCCGCTGGCCTCGAAGCCCGCGGCGATGACGGTGACGCGCACCTCGTCGCCCAGCGAGTCGTCGATGACGGTGCCGAAGATGATGTTGGCGTCCTGGTGGGCAGCGTCCTGCACCAGCGAGGCGGCCTCGTTGATCTCGAACAGGCCCAGGTCGCTGCCGCCGGCGATCGACATCAGCACGCCCTGGGCGCCCTCCATCGACGCCTCCAGCAGCGGCGAGTTGATCGCGATCTCGGCGGCCTTGAGCGAGCGGCCCTCGCCGCGCGCCGAGCCGATCCCCATCAACGCGGTGCCCGCGCCGGACATGATGCCCTTGACGTCGGCGAAGTCGACGTTGATCAGGCCGGGCGTGGTGATCAGGTCGGTGATGCCCTGCACGCCGTTGAGCAGCACCTCGTCGGCGCTGCGGAACGCGTCCATCAGTGATACCGCGGCGTCGCCCATCTGCAGCAGCCGGTCGTTGGGGATCACGATCAGCGTGTCACAGCTCTCCCGCAGCGCGGCGATGCCGCTTTCGGCCTGATTGCCGCGCCGCTTGCCCTCGAACGAGAACGGCCGGGTGACCACGCCGACGGTCAGCGCGCCCAGCTTGCGGGCGATGCTGGCCACGACGGGCGCCCCGCCGGTGCCGGTCCCGCCGCCCTCGCCGGCGGTGACGAACACCATGTCGGCCCCGCGCAGCAGCTCTTCGATCTCGTCCTTGGCGTCCTCGGCGGCCCGGCGCCCGACCTCCGGGTCGGCCCCGGCGCCCAGCCCGCGGGTGGAGTCGCGCCCGACGTCGAGCTTGACGTCGGCGTCGCTCATCAACAGCGCCTGCGCGTCGGTGTTGATGGCGATGAACTCCACGCCCTTGAGGCCCTGCTCGATCATCCGGTTGACGGCGTTGACGCCGCCGCCACCGATACCCACAACCTTGATGACGGCCAGGTAGTTGTGCGGGGGGGTCATCATTACTTCTTCCTCCCTGGTGGGACTCGGTGTGTCCGCTTGGCAAACCCTCAACCTCAACCATAGAGTTAGAGTTATGTCAAGTAGTTCCGCGCAAACAGAACGGTATGGGTCCGGCGGGCGCTAATCCCGCAGGCGCGCCGACGCGCGGCACGCAAATTTTTTGTCTCACCGAGCGTGCGGCTGGCCGCACGCTGGGCGCCGAGCGTGCGGCAGGCCGCACATTCGGGGCCCGGGACCTACTTGACCGTCGGCAGATCGGGGCTGGACACGTCGTAGGTCCGCCCGGGCTGGGTCAGCAGCGCGGCCAGCTTCTCGGCCTTCTCCTCGGTGCGGTCGGTGGTCCCCCAGATCACGACCCGCCCGTCGCCCAGCGTCAGCGTGATCGAGGCGACCGAGGGCGCCGCGATCCGGGCCACCTGGCCGGAGACCTCCGGGCGCAGCGCGATCAGCACCTGCAGCGCGGCCTTGGTCGCCGGGTCGCTGGGCCCGGGGTCGGCGACGTCGATGTAGGGCAGCGCCGGGGGCGGCGGGGCGGTCGCGAAGTCGACGCCGTCGCGGTCGAACAGGTGCGGGCCGTCCGGAAAGTCCTTCACCACCAACGGCACCCGCTCGACGATCGTGATGCGCAGGGCCGACGGGTACTGCCGCTGGACGCGCGCGCTGGCCACCCGCCGGATCGCGGCCACCCGCTCGGCGACCTGGTTGGTGTTGATCTGCAGCAGCGGCGTGCCGGGCCGCACCCGGGCCGCGTCCAGCACCTCCTCGCGGGTCACCGTGCCGGTTCCGGTGACGACGATCTCGCGCGCCGACATCGCGGGCGTGAAATACAGCACCAGCCCCAGCCCGACGCCGACGACGGCCACCACCACGCTGATGAGCAGCATCTTGAGGCCCCGGACGACGCCGCGGGTCGCGGGTTTCGGCTGGTTGACGATGCGCCCGCTGGCCTGGCGCTTGGCCTCGCGGCGGGCCTCCTCGATGGCCCGGGCGCGCGCCTGCGCGGCGCGGCGCTCGGCCCGTACGCGGCGGGCCCGCCGGCGCGGGCCCTCGAATTCCGCCTGCTCTTCGGGCGCGGCCTCGCCTTGCTGCCCGGTCGCGAGGGGTTCGGTGATCACGCCGTCGGCGGAGTCGGGCTGGGGCTGGTGCTGTATTTCACGCCCGCGATGTCGGCGCGCGCGAACATCGTCACCGG
>NZ_LZKR01000030.1 GCF_001672915.1 Mycobacterium sp. 1245805.9
GGCCAACCCGGCCACCCCGCCCGGCGGCGCCCCGAACCCCCGCGGCGGGGCGGGCACGCCCCCGGCGCCCCCCGCGGGCGCGCCGGCGCCCGGGGCGCCGGCCCCGCCGCTCGCTACGCCTCCCGCCGCCGCGCAATTGCCGGCCGGACCCGTCAACGGTGGGGGCGCGCCGGTTTGGAACGGCCCCGCGCCCGCGCCGGTCGTCGTTGCCCCCCCCGCCGACCACCCCGAGCCCGGCGACCACCGCGGCGGCCATCAGGATGGTCGTCGCCCGCGATCGCGGCTGCTCGGTCACGGTCGTGGGCGGGAAATCCTCAAACCGTGCGGGCTCCGACAGGGATCCGTCTTCGATGGAAGGGTCGCCCAACGGGCTCGACGCCCACGCCTCGCCGACCGTGAGGTCCTCGTGCGGGATGGCGGCGAACGTAGCCGACCGGAAGTCTCCGGCCGAGGGGTTGCCCAGCGGGCTGGACGCCCACGCCTCGGCGACCGTCAGGTCGTCGTGCGGGATGGCGGCGAATGTCGCGGACTGGAAGTCTTCGATGGTGCTCATGGTGTGTTCCCTTAATGTCGTCGCGGCCCCCGTTGGGCCGCTGTCATAGGTACGAGCAGCCACCCGCAATGGGTCGGACACTTTTTTGGAAACTTTTCTGCCGCGAGAGTGCAACTAGCGACGCCCTCACTCGCGAAATAGGTCGCTAACTGCACTTTCGCGGTCAGCACGCACAGCCCGCGGCCTGCAAGGCTTCGCGGATCCGAGCGATGAGAACCTCCGGCCTGTGGCGCAAGAGGTCGGCACTCACCCGGATGATGCGCCAGCCCCGTCGCTCCAACTCGGCCGTGCGGTCGATGTCCCTGGCACGGACGCGCGCGTCGGTCCAGTGCTGGGCGCCGTCGTACTCGACACCCACGCGCCACTGCTCCCAGCCCATGTCGATGCGCGCAACCACGGCGTACCACTCGTTACATATGGCTATCTGAGTCCGCGGTCTGGGCAAACCGGCGAAGATGATCGCGAGCCTGGTCCTGGTCTCCTGAGGCGATTCCGCACCCGCATCGGCGAGCGCGAGCACCTGCCGCAGCTGCTTCATGCCGCGGGCGCCCCGGTGTGCCACCGTCAGCGGTTCGACATCACGGACCGCCAGCCCGGTAGCCCTCGCCAACGAATCGACCGCGATGACGGCGGGAACCAGGCCGGGACGCCGCCCCAGGTCGAACGCGGTGCGGGCCGGCGAGGTGACCGCCACGCCATTGACAACTGTGACCTCACCCTCCAAAAGCGACTCGTTCCGAGTGACGATCAGCGGTGGCGGACGTTTGCGCCCGCTGATGAGTTCCGCCGGTGACTCAGGGTCGACCCACTCCGCGCCGAGCAATGCGGCCGCGGAGTTCCCCGCCACGACCGCCTGCTTTCCTGACCACAGCCAGGCCGCCAGCGCCCGGTCTCTCGCGGTCAGCGCGCTGTCGCGGCGTTGGTAGACATTGCGATAAATCCGCGTGCACGACCGTCGCAGCTCACGTTCCGTCAACGCGCCCGCGCCGACGGCATGTGTGCCAACGAATGGTGTTCCCTTCCCCATCGCCGCAGACTGCCACGGCCCGCCGACAACACGCGAAAGTGCAACTACCGACGCCCCTACTCGGGAAACGTGTCGCCAGTTGCACTTTCGCGGTCAGGCCTTGGTGATGACCACGCGAACGCCGTCGCCGATCTCTGAGCCGCCGGCGGGCTCGCCGAACTCGAAGCTGGTCGCGAGGATCTCCCCCGCAATGAGTTCTGCATGCGTACGCGCCCAGTCGGCCCGCTCGCCGGGCACCGACATCACCACGCTGATCCGGTCGGACACGTCCAGCCCGGTCGACTTGCGCAGTTCCTGCAGCTCGCGGATCCGGTCCTTGGCCCAGCCCTCGGCCTCCAACTCCGGGGTCACGGTGCCGTCGAGCACCACCAGGCCGGACCCGTCGGGCAGCGCCGCCGTGTAATCCGGGTCGGCGGCCACCAGCCGGGAGCTGTACTCGTCGGGCTGCAGCACCGCGGGACCTGCCGTCAGGGTGCCGTCGGGGTTGACGACGCCCTCGCCGGCCTTGACCGCCTTGATCGCCGCCTGCACGTCCTTGCCCAGCCGCGGGCCGGCCACCCGCGCGTTGACGGTGAGCTCGAAGCGGCCGTACGTGTCGATCGCGTTGGTCAGTTCGACCCGCTTGACGTTGAGCTCATCGGCGATCAGGTCGACGAACGGCTCGAGCCGCCGCGGGTTCTCCACGGCCACGGTGAGCTTCGGCAACGGCAGGCGCACCCGCAGCTTCTTGGCCTTGCGCAGCGACGACGCCGCCGAGCAGACCTCCCGGACCTGATCCATCGCGGCGACCAGGTCGAGATCCGCGGGCAGCGCGTCCGCTTCGGGCCAATCAGTCAAGTGCACCGAGCGCTCGAAGGTCAGACCGCGCCAAATGATCTCGGTGACCGACGGCAACAGCGGGGCGGCCAGCCGGCCGCTCACCTCCAGCACGGTGTGCAACGTGTCGATGGCGTCGGCGTCCTCCTCCCAGAACCGCGAACGCGATCGTCGCACATACCAATTCGTCAACGCCTCGGTGAACTGGCGCAGCTGTTCGCAGGCCCCCGAGATGTCGCAGACATCCATCGACCCGGTCAGGTCGTCGCGCAGCTGCGCCAGCTTGGCCAGGATGTAGCGGTCCAGCACGTTGGCCGAATCCGTGCGCCAGTTACCGACTTTCGGCGCGTAGAGGGCCAGGAAGCTGTAGGCGTTCCACAACGGCAGCAACACCTGGCGCACGCCTTCGCGGATGCCCTGCTCGGTGACGATGAGGTTGCCGCCGCGCAGGATCGGCGAGGCCATCAGGAACCACCGCATCGCATCGGAGCCGTCGCGATCGAACACCTCCGAAACGTCGGGGTAGTTGCGCAGCGACTTGCTCATCTTCTGGCCGTCGGAGCCCAGCACAATCCCGTGCGCGACACACGTTTTGAACGCCGGACGGTCGAACAGCGCGGTGGCCAGCACGTGCAGGGTGTAAAACCAGCCGCGTGTCTGGCCGATGTACTCGACGATGAAATCACCCGGGTAGTGCCCGTCGAACCAGTCGCGGTTTTCGAACGGGTAATGCACCTGCGCATAGGGCATCGAGCCCGAGTCGAACCACACGTCGAGCACGTCGGGGATGCGCCGCATCGTGCTGCGCCCCGAGGGGTCGTCGGGGTTGGGCCGGGTCAGCTCGTCGATGTAGGGACGGTGCAAGTTGGTGGGCCGCACCCCGAAATCGCGCTCCAGCTCGTCGAGGCTGCCATAGACGTCGACGCGCGGATAGGCCGGGTCGTCGGACTTCCACACCGGAATCGGCGTGCCCCAGTAGCGGTTTCGCGAGATGGACCAGTCCCGCGCGCCCTGCAGCCACTTGCCGAACTGACCGTTCTTGACGTGTTCGGGGTACCAGGTGATCTGCTGGTTGAGTTCGACCATGCGGTCCCGGAATTCGGTGACCGCGACGAACCACGACGACACCGCCCGATAGATCAGCGGATTGCGGCATCGCCAGCAGTGCGGGTAGGGGTGCTCGTAGGTCTCGTGGCGGATCAACACCGCGCCGTTGGCCTCCGCCGGTCCGCTCTGGTTCTTCAGGTCGCGGATGATGTGCGGGTTCGCGTCAAAAACGTGCTGCCCCTTGTAGTCCGGGACGGTGGAGTCGAAGCGGCCCTTGGAGTCGACCGGGGTCACCGGCGCGATGCCGGCCGCCTCGCAGACCGCCATGTCGTCCTCGCCGTAGGCCGGCGCCATGTGCACGATCCCGGTGCCGTCCTCGGTGGTCACAAAGTCACCCGGAAGCACCCGGAAGGCGTTGTCCGTATCCATGAAATACGGGAACGGCGGAACATAGCGCAGACCCAGTAGGTCCGCGCCCCGATAGGTACCCAGCACCTCCGGCTCTTCGCCCAACTCCCGCGCGTACGCCGCCAGCCGCGCCTCCGCCAGCACGAAGCGACGGCCGTCCACCTCGACCGCCACGTAGGTCACCTCCGGGTTCACGGCCACCGCGAGGTTCGACGGCAAGGTCCACGGCGTCGTCGTCCACACCAGCAGGTGGGCCCCGTCCAGGTCGCCGCCCGTGACCTTGAAGCCCACCGTCAGGGCCGGCTCCTGGCGACTTTGGTAGACGTCGTCGTCCATCCGCAATTCGTGGTTGGACAGCGGGGTTTCGTCGCGCCAGCAGTACGGCAGCACCCGATAGCCCTCATACGCCAGGCCCTTGTCCCACAGCTGCTTGAACGCCCAGATCACCGACTCCATGTAGGTGGGATCCAGCGTCTTGTAGTCGTTGTCGAAGTCGACCCAGCGGGCCTGGCGCGTCACGTACGCCTGCCACTCGTCGGTGTAGCGCAGCACCGATTCGCGGCACGCGTCGTTGAACGCGGCGATCCCCATGTCGTCGATCTGGGACTTGTCGTTGATGCCGAGCTGGCGTTCGACCTCCAGTTCGGCGGGCAGCCCGTGGGTGTCCCAGCCGAACCGGCGCTCCACCTTGTAGCCGCGCATGGTGCGATACCGCGGCACGATGTCCTTGACGTACCCGGTGAGCAGGTGACCGTAGTGGGGCAGCCCGTTGGCGAACGGCGGCCCATCGTAGAACACGTACTCCGGGGCGCCGTCGCGGCGGGCGATGCTGGCCCGGAAGGTGTCGTCGCGGGCCCAGTAGTCGAGAACCTCGACTTCGAGCGCCGGGAAATCGGGCGCCCCGCCGGCCAGCTTCGGGTACGCCTTGACGTCAGCGTTCTCGGTCACGGTCTGTGTCGTCTCCTGTGGCCATCCTGCTCAGGCCGGGGACGACGACGCGCAAGGTGCGCGAGCGCCGCGGTACCACCCCGCTTGCCGCGCTTGCACGCGACCGCTCGATGAAGGCTGTGACGGGCCTACCCGTTCGGTTCTACTGAGCCTGCCGGCCGTTCTTCCGAAGGCTCCCCGGTGATCGCCGGATCGATGCCATTGGATCGATTCTACTCAAACCCCGCCCTCCAAGGGGCTACCTGGCCTCAGGGCGGCCCTGCGGCCGGGTAGCCCCTTGGAGGCATTTAGGCCCGGACATCGAGCACGCCAACGCGCCACAGCGCGGCGTACACGTGACGCACGCCGATGGCCAAGAAGTGAGCGGCGCCGTCCACCAGCGGGTCGCTGATGACGATGGTCGTGCCCTCGGCCCGGCGCGGTGCCTTCTTGGGCGCGGGAGCCGGAGTCGTGTCGCGCACCACGGTCAGCTTGCGGGCGGGCGCGACGGTTACCACTTCGTCGTGCAGAACTGCGGTCATGATGGTCTCCTGACAGAATCCAAACGAGCGTTGATTGGACTGACGTGTCCCATCCCGTTGTGGTTCCGATCCGAGAACGCTTGGCGGGTAAGCCGATTAGCGTTGCGACGACTCAGCGGAGAACGTCGCGCGTCAGGTCGGATCGGGACGGAACACAGCCCGGACTTCGACCCGGACTATCGCTGGAACTCATGCGTCCCTCACCTCCTCGACGTCGCTCGACCAACACGGAGCGTGCGGTTGCCCGCGCGATCCACGCGCACCAAAAGGAGTACAGAAACCGGCGAATGCCGGAGATCCGCACCCCTCTCGTCAGAGCTTTGGCACTACACGACGTGTCCGATTCCTCGGAAGCCACCTGGGCTCAACCCTTAAGCCGGGAGGAGCTGTCCTGACCCGGGGCGTCTTTCGACGTTCGGGGTCAGTGGCCTGTATTCGCGTAGACGCCTCACCTAACGAGGTGCATACGCGACCGATCATGCATGACCGCCATGACGCGGTCAATGTGATCTGGTCGTCGTGGCCGAATCTTTATGCAGTCATTACGCGGGCACACAGGATTTAACAAGCTTCACCCGCGCCGCGCGGGCGCAGCCCGTCGAGCACCAGCGCCACCACAAAATCCGCGACCTGAGCAGCGGTAACGTCGTCGTCGGTGCTCAGCCGCCGTTGCGCCAACTGGCCCACCAGCGCCGCCAGCGTGTAGGCCACCATGCGCGGCGGGGCGGTGACCACCTCACCACGCTCCTGGGCGGCGACGATGAAGCTTTCGATGTCGTCGATGAAGCGCTCGTAGATCCCGCCGAGATGTTTCTCGAATCGCTCACCCAGCGCGCAGGGGTCCCGCAGCAGCAGCTTGACCGTCGCCTTGTCGGACTCGAAGAACTCCAGCGTCGCCCGCACCGCGACCCGAAGCGCCTCCTCTTGCGCGAGCTTCCCGGCCGAAACCCCCAGCGCCGCAGCGACATGGGCCCGCAGCGCGCCCTCCTCGGCCGCCATCAACGCGTGGAACAGCTCGTCCTTGGAGTCGAAGTACCAATAGACCGAGCCGTAGGCCAGGCCGGCCCGCTTGGCGATGTCGGCGATCGTCGTCGCATGAAACCCTTTGTGCGCGAACACTTCTTTGGCGGCCGCCATGATCTGCTCGCGCCGCTGCGACTTGTCCTCGTCGCTGACCGCGCGGCGCCGGCGGGTCGCGCTGGTCACGAATCGACCAGGCCGTCGAGCCGGCCGATGGTGTCGATGAATTCCTCGACCATGTCGAGCACCACCGAGCGGACCGGGCGGACCCGGTCGAGCGAACCGACCACCTGGCCGACGAAGTACGTCGCCAGCTCGCGCGCCTTGGAGTCCGGATTGGTGGCGGCCTGGTTGATGCGAACCTGGGAGCCGGTGACCAGCGCGGTCTGCAGCGGCATGCCGAGCGGATCGGGGGTGTCGGGCCGTTCCCACTCGTCGGTCCAGGCGGTGCGCAGCATCCGCGCCGGCTTACCGGTCATCGACCGGGAGCGCACCGTGTCCGAGGAGCTGGCCGCCAAGAACTTCTCCTTGACCACGGGGACCGTCTCGGCCTCTTCGGTGGTCAGCCACACCGACCCGCACCACACCCCCTCGGCCCCCAGTGCCAGGGCGGCGGCGACCTGGCGGCCCCGCGCGATCCCGCCGGCGGCGAGCACGGGCACCGGCGATACGGCGTCCACCACCTCGGGGACCAGCACCATGGTCGCCACCTCGCCGGTGTGGCCGCCCGCCTCGGTGCCCTGCGCGACGATCAGGTCCACGCCCGCGGCCGCATGCCGCCGCGCGTGCTGCGTGGTGCCCGCGAGGGCGGCCACCAGGACGTCCTGGTCGTGGGCGCGCTGGACGAGGTCGGCCGGCGGCGGCCCGAGGGCGCTGGCGATCAGCCGTATGTCGTGCTCGAAGGCCACGTCCAGCAGCGGCTCGTAGCCCTTGGGCGAGATGTTCAGGCCCCCGGAGGACGCCCTGGGCTCCTCGGCGGGGGCCACGACGCCGTAGCGGGACAGGATGTCCTCGACGAACGCGCGGTGCTCCTCGGGCAGCAGCTCGCGCGCCTGATTGGCGTCGATCCCACCCTGCTCGGCGCCGACGTATTTGGGCGGCAACAGCAGGTCGACGCCGTAGGGCTTGCCGCCCGTCTGCTCCTCGATCCAGGTGAGCTCGTTGTGCAGGCGCTGGGGACTGTGCGCGACGGCGCCGAGAATCCCGAACCCGCCGGCGTTGGTTACCGCGGCCACCACGTCGCGACAATGGCTGAAGGCGCAGATCGGAAACTCAACGCCGAGCATCTCGGCGACCCTGGTTCGCATTGCCCGACGCTAGGAGTTACTGACTGATAAGTCAATCGGTTAGGGCGACCGGCCGTCCGGCGGCCAGCTGGACACGCCCTCCTCCAACGGGACCTGCAGGCTGCGCAGGATCGACGCGACCATTCGCCACGCCCCGATGGCGGTGACGAGTTCGATGAGAACCGTTGTGTCCCCTTGCAATTCGCGTTCGCACGCGGCCCAGCTCTCGGCGCTGACCGCGCCGTCGCGCACCACGTCGTCGGTGGCCGCGAGCACCGCGCGCTCGGCCGGCCCGAAGCCCTCGTATGTGCGCCAATCGCGGACGCCGAGCAGGTCGTCGGCGCTCACGCCCAACCCCGACGCCACCCGCCAGTGCTGGGTCCACTCGTACTCGCAGGCGGTGAGCCAGCCGATCCGCATGATGGCCAGCTCGCGCAGCCGTGGGTCCAGGGCACCGTGCCAGAGCATCGTGGCCAGCAGGTCGTTGATGCCGCGCGCCAGCGGCGGATGGTTCAGCAGAACCTGGAAGATGCTGAGCTCCGCCATGTAGTCGGGCACCGCGGCCTCGTCCGCGGCGGCCTTGGCCACGTCAAGCGGCAATCTGGGGACCCGGGCTTGTCCGATAGGTGAGGTCATGGTGTGAGTACTCCGTCCACTGGTGGACACCTCGCGTTCACCGCAATGGTAGCCACCACCAGCAGACATACGACCGAAAGAACGATGAACGAAAAGCCCGGAGCCGCAACGCCGCAACGCGGTGCCGGACCGGTGAAAACAACGGTTCCCGCGAGCGTCGCGCCACGGCGGCGTGCGCGAATACCTTTGGCGCCCAGATGGATACCGCGACGACGTCGGCTTCGCGCCGGGCGCCCGATGGCATCGCCCGGCCCTCGCCAGCGGATGAATTCAAAGCCCGTGATCGGTCCGTGATCGGTCTCCGGCGCCTCACCTGCCCCGGCGCGTCGGCCTCCATCCGGGCGCGGCAATCACGGCGAAGTATGAATCTCGCCACAATTCAGTCGGACTTAACTTGCAATCTTAAAGATTTCAGCGATTTCCCTGCGGAGTTTCGCAATAGTCCCTACCATGACCTGATTACGCATCCTCGATGCACGGCATCGGTGCGCCCAATTTAGGTCGCTGCCTCGGCCCGCGCGGGTCGGCTGCCTCGGGCTGGCCTCGACGCCTCGCGCCGACAACGTCCCTGGTCGACGCCCGTTCGGGCAGGTAAACGCCGGAGACCTTGGCGGACAGCGCCTCTGGCGGCGACGGCGGGACGACGCAATGGCCGAATACCGTCCCAAAAGTATGCGTCTGGGCCATTGGCCAAGCCCGGCGTCGACCGGCCCTGGCCAGCGCATTGTTAAATTTTTGTACGTTCGCACGATTTTTCCACGCGTGAGAACCGAAGCCGCTACGCTGCTGATCGCGCCATGTTCTTACGGGTGGGCTTCGATGCGGGGGTCGGTGGGTTTTTTGGGGCGTTGCGGCGGAGTTGCCAGCTCGCACAAAAAAATTCGACGAGATTTCTCGAAGCCCAGATAAGAGCGGGCAGCAGTGATAGGAACTTGTGGATAGGCAAGGAGAGGTGAAGGACTGTGGATAAGGCAGGCGTGACTCCGGTTGCCGTCATCGGGATGGCATGCCGGCTGCCAGGGGGAATCGACTCACCTGACCTCTTTTGGGAAGCGTTGCTCCGTGGCGACGACCTTGTCAAGGAAATTCCCGCCGAACGCTGGGACGTCGACTACTACTACGACCCCGAGCCGGGCGTGCCTGGCCGGTCCGTCTGCAAGTGGGGCTCGTTCCTCGACAACGTCGGCGACTTCGACCCCGAGTTCTTCGGCATCACCGAAAAAGAAGCCACCGCGATGGACCCCCAGCACCGGTTGCTGATGGAAACCGCGTGGGAGGCCATGGAACATGCCGGCCTCACCAAAGACACGATGGCCGAGGAAACGGGCGTTTTCGTCGGATTGAACTACGGCGACTACCAATTCGTCCACGCCGCCACCGACGCCTTCGACGGTCCGTACGGAAACCCCGGCACCATCTCCTGCATGGCGTCCGGGCGCATCGCCTACGCGCTCGGCCTGCACGGTCCCGCGGTGACGATCGACACCGCGTGCTCATCCGGCCTGTTCGCCATCCACCAGGCCTGCCGCAGCCTCAACGACGGAGAGAGCAACCTCGCATTCGCCGGTGGCGTGAACGTGATGCTGGAACCGCGCCGGTCCGCCTCCGCGTCGGCCGGGGGGATGCTGTCGGGCACCGGGCACTGCTACGCGTTCGACGTCAAGGCCGACGGCTTCGTCTCCGGCGAGGGCTGCGTGGTGCTGCTGCTCAAGCGCCTCACCGACGCGCAGCGCGACGGCGACCGGATCCTCGGTGTGATCCGCGCCACGGCCGCCAACCAGGACGGCCACACCATGAACATCGCGATGCCGTCCGGCGAGGCGCAGTCCGCGGTTTACCGCGCGGCGCTCGCGGCGGCGGGCGTGGACGCCGGCACCGTCGGCATGGTCGAGGCGCACGGCACGGGCACCCCCGTCGGCGACCCGATCGAATACGGCAGCCTGGCCGAGGTATACGGCATCGGCAACCCCTGCGTCCTCGGCGCCTCGAAGACGAACTTCGGCCACACCCAGGCCGCCGCGGGTGCGCTGGGGATGATGAAGGCGATTCTCTCCGTCCAGCACGGCGTCGTTCCCAAGAACCTGCACTTCGAAAACCTGCCCGACGAAATGGCCCGGATCGACACCGGATTGTTTGTGCCGCAAGAGAATACGCCGTGGCCGCTGAATGGCGAGCAACCGCGGCGCGCGGCGGTGTCGGCGTACGGAATCTCCGGCACCAACGTGCACGCGATCGTCGAGCAAGCTCCCGAGCCCCTGTCGCGCAACGGCGCGGCGACCCGGCCGGGCCACGACGGCACGCTGCTTTTCCCGCTGTCGGCCACCTCGGACGACAGTCTGCGCGAAACCGCAGCACGGCTGGCGGACTGGGTCGAGGCCCACCTCTCGGAGCTGGCGGCGTCGGACCTGGCCTACACGCTCGCCCGCAAGCGCGGCCACCGCTCCGTGCGCACCACCGTGCTGGCCAGCGACACCGCGGAGCTGCTGGCGGCCCTGCGGGACGTCGCCAACGGCGACGCCCTCTTTCAGGAAGTGGTCGGCCAGGAGGAGCGCGGCCCGGTCTGGGTGTTCTCCGGGCAGGGGTCGCAGTGGGCCACGATGGGGACCGACCTGCTGGCGAAGGAGCCCGCGTTCGCCGCGGCCATCGCCGAGATCGAGCCGCTGATCGCCCACGAGTCCGGGTTCTCCGTCACCGAGGCGCTGACCGCGCCCGAGAAGGTCACCGGCATCGACCGGGTGCAACCGACCATCTTCGCAATGCAGGTCGCGCTGGCGGCCACGATGAAGTCCTACGGGGTCCGGCCCGGCGCGGTGATCGGCCACTCGATGGGCGAGTCCGCGGCGGCCGTCGTCGCCGGGGCGCTGTCGCTGGAGGACGGGGTTCGGGTCATCTGCCGCCGCTCGCGACTGATGACCACGATCGCCGGTTCGGGCGCCATGGCGTCCGTGGAACTGCCCGCCCAGCAAGTGCTTTCGGAACTGATGGCGCGCGGCGTCAACGACGCCGTGGTGGCGGTGGTGGCCTCTCCGCAGTCCACCGTCATCGGCGGCGCGACCGAGACGGTCCGCGAGCTGGTGGCGGTGTGGGAGCAGCGT
Source organism: Mycobacterium sp. 1245805.9 (assembly GCF_001672915.1). GTDB lineage: Bacteria > Actinomycetota > Actinomycetes > Mycobacteriales > Mycobacteriaceae > Mycobacterium. Next base: position 11,358 of record NZ_LZKR01000030.1, read on the forward strand.
GAGGTGATGGCCCGCGAGGTCGCCGTCGACGTGGCCTCGCACTCGCCGCAGGTCGACCCGATCCTCGACGAGCTGTACGACGTGCTGGCCGAGATCGAGCCGCTGACCCCGGAGGTCCCCTACTACTCGGCCACCTCGTTCGACCCCCGCGAGGAGCCGTACTGCGACGCCAACTACTGGGTCGACAACCTGCGCCACACGGTCCGATTCTCGGCCGCGGTGCAGGCGGCGCTGGAGGACGGCTACCGCGTCTTCGGCGAGCTCTCGCCCCACCCGCTGCTGACCCACGCGGTCGACCAGACCGCCCGCAGCCTCGACATGACGGTGGCCGCCCTCGCCGCCATGCGGCGCGAACAGCCGCTCCCCCACGGCATGCGCGGGCTGTTGGGTGACCTCTACGCCACCGGCGCCACGGTCGACTTCTCCGTGCTCTACCCCGGCGGCCATCTGGTCGACGCGCCGCTGCCGGCGTGGACACACCGCTCGCTGCTGTTGAGCCGCGAGGGGCACAGCTCGCGCGCGCTGGCCTCCAGTGTCCCGGTGCACCCGCTGATGGGCCAGCACGTGCGCCTGCCCGAGGAGCCGGAGCGCCACGTCTGGCAGGCCGACATCGGCACGGCGACGCTGCCCTGGCTGGCCGACCACCAGGTCCACGGCACGGCCACGCTGCCGGGCGCGGCCTACTGCGAGATGGCGCTGGCCGCCGCGCGCACCGTCTTCGGCGAGGCATCCGAGGTTCGCGACGTCCGCTTCGAGCAGATGCTGATGCTCGACGAGGAAACCCACATCAGCCTCACCGCCACCGCTGAAACACCCGGCGCGCTCACCTTCGCGGTGGAAACCAACGAGGACGGCATGCAGGCACGCCGTGCGTCCGCGGTGTTGCACGACGTCGACGACGAAGACGTGCCGACCGCGCAGGACATCGACGAGCTGCTCGAGACCCACCCGAGCCGCCTTGAGGGCGCCGACCTCCGCGACGCCATGGACCTGTGCGGCATCCAGTACGGCCCCGCCTTCACCGGCCTGGCCGGTGCGCACACCGCCGAGGGAACCGGCACCACGGTGCTGGCCGAGATCGGGCTGCCCAGCGTGATCCGGACCCAGCAGACGAATTACGGGGTCCACCCGGCGCTGCTCGACGCCTGCTTCCAGTCGGTCGCCGCGCACCCCAGCGTCGCGAACGCCAGCCTGGGCGGCCTACTGTTGCCGCTCGGTGTTCGCCGGCTTCGGGTCCACGGCAACGTCAGCACCGCCCGCTACTGCTACTCGCGGGTGACCTCGGCGAGCGGTGGAGCCGTGGAGGCCGACCTCGACGTGCTGGACAAGCAGGGGACCGTGCTGCTGACCGTGCGCGGGCTGCAGATGGGCACCGGCATCTCGCCCAGCGGCGAGCGGGCCAAGGTGATGGCCGAGCGGCTGCTGACGGTGGAATGGCAGCAACGCCAGCTGCCCGAGGCCGCCGCCGAGACCGGCGCGTGGCTGCTGGTCAGCACCTCCGACGCCGCCGACCTGGTGGCCGCAGCGCTCACCGACGCGATGAAGCTGCACGACGCGGAAGCCAAGACCCTGTCCTGGCCGCAGCAGGCCGACCACCAGGCGATGGCCGGGCGGCTGCGCGACGAGGTCGAAAAGGGCGAATTCGCCGGCGTGGTCGTGGTGACCGAGCCGAAGAACGGCAACCCGGACGACGAAAGTGCCACGCGCGGCGGCGATTTGGTCCACCACGTGGTGCGCATCGCTCGCGAGCTCCCGGAACTTCAGGGCGAGTCGCCCCGGTTGTTCGTCATCACCCGCAACGCCCAGAAGGTGCTGTCGGAGGACGTTCCCAACCTCGACCAGGGCGGCCTGCGCGGCCTGCTGCGGGTGATCGGTGCCGAGCACCCGCACCTGCACACCACCCACATCGACGTCGACGAGCAGACCGGCGCCGAGCAGGTGGTGCGCCAGCTGCTGATGACCGGCCCCGGCGAGGACGAGACGGCCTGGCGCAACGACGAGTGGTACAGCGCGCGCCTGTGCCCCACCCCGCTGCGTCCCGAGGAGCGGCTGTCCACCGTCGTCGATCACGACGCCGCCGGGATGCGCATGCAGATCCGCACGCCGGGTGACCTGCAGACGATGGAGTTCGCCGCGTTCGACCGGGTTCCGCCGGGGCCCGGGCAGATCGAGGTGGCGGTCACCGCGTCGAGCATCAACTTCGCCGACGTGCTGAACGCGTTCGGCCGCTACCAGAGCCTGGACAACATCCTGCCCCAGCTGGGCACGGACTTCGCGGGCGTAGTCACCGCCGTCGGGCCCGACGTCACCAACCACAAGGTCGGTGACCACGTCGGCGGCATGTCCCCCAACGGCTGCTGGGCCACGTTCGTCACCTGTGACGCGCGCCTGGCCACTACGCTGCCCGAGGGCCTGAGCGACGCGCAGGCGGCCGCGGTGACGACCGCGCACGCCACCGCCTGGTACGGGCTGAACGAACTGGCCCGGATCAAGGCCGGCGACAAGGTGCTGATCCACTCCGGCACCGGCGGCGTCGGGCAGGCGGCCATCGCCATCGCCCGCGCGGCGGGGGCCGAGATCTTCGCCACGGCCGGCAGCGAGCAGCGTCGACAGCTGTTGCGCGACATGGGGATCGAACATGTCTACGACTCGCGCTCCGTCGAGTTCGCCGAGCAGATCCGCCGCGACACCGACGGCTACGGCGTGGACATCGTGCTCAACTCGGTGACCGGCGCCGCGCAGCTGGCCGGGATCAAGCTGCTCGCCCTGGGCGGACGGTTCGTCGAGATCGGCAAGCGCGACATCTACGGGGACACCAAGCTGGGTCTGTTCCCGTTCCGTCGCAACCTGGCGTTCTGGGGCGTCGACCTGGGCCTGATGTCCGTCAGTCACCCCAGTCAGGTCAGCCAGGTGCTGAGCACCGTCTACCGGCTGACCGCCGAGGGTGCGCTGCCGATGCCCGAGAGCACGCACTACCCGCTCTCCGAGGCGGCCACCGCGATTCGCGTGATGAGCGCGGCCGAGCACACCGGCAAGCTCATCCTCGACATCCCGCGGGCCGGCCGCAGCAGCGTGGTGCTGCCGCCCGAGCAGGCGCCGGTCTTCCGGCGCGACGGCTCCTACATCATCACCGGTGGTCTGGGTGGCCTCGGGCTGTTCCTGGCCGAGAAGATGGCCGCGGCCGGAGCCGGTCGGATCGTGCTCAGCTCGCGTTCCGAGCCCTCGCAGAAGGCGCTTGAAACGATCGAGCTCGTCCGAGCGATAGGTTCTGACGTGATCGTCGAGTGCGGCGACATCGCCCAGGCCGACGTCGCAGCGCGATTGGTGGCCACGGCGACCGCCACGGGTCTGCCGTTGCGGGGCGTGCTGCACGCGGCCGCGGTGGTCGAGGATGCCACCCTGACCAACATCACCGATGAGCTGATCGACCGTGACTGGGCGCCAAAGGTGTACGGCGCGTGGAACTTGCACGAGGCAACCGCATCCGCGGACCTGGACTGGTTCTGCTCGTTCTCGTCGGCGGCGGCCCTGCTGGGCTCGCCGGGCCAGGGCGCCTACGCCGCGGCCAACAGCTGGCTGGACGCCTTCACCCACTGGCGACGCGCGCAGGGCCTGCCGGCCACCGCGATCGCCTGGGGTGCTTGGGGCGAGATCGGCCGCGGTGCGGACTTCGCCGAAGGCAGCGGCGCCGCGATCGCTCCCGACGAGGGTGCGTACGCCTTCGAGGCGCTGCTGCGCCACGACCGCGCGTACACCGGCTACAGCCCGCTCATCGGGACGCCGTGGATCGCGTCCTTCGCGGAACGCAGCAAGTTCCTCGAAATGTTCAAGTCGGCCGGCGAAAAGCGCTCGGGCTCAAGCAAACTGCGCGCCGAGCTGTCCGACTTGCCGCTCGACGAGTGGCCCGCCCGGCTGCGGCGCCTGCTCTCCGAGCAGATCGGCCTGATCCTGCGCCGCAACATCGACGTGGATCACGCGCTTTCCGAATACGGCCTCGACTCGCTGGGCAATCTCGAATTGCGCACGCACATCGAGGCACAGACGGGGGTACGCATCACCTCGGCCGACATCACCACGGTGCGCGGCTTGGCGGATCACCTGTTTTCGAAGCTGGCTCCTAAGGAGGGCGCCGCGGCACCCGCGTGAGATAGGTCCTACGTCAACGTCGACTGCACTGCTTAGGCCGGTATTAGAAGGAGGGAAACGTGTTCATCGGTGGAGGCTCTGAGCACGACAGCCTGCGAGTTGGCAACGCGTACGACTGGTACCCGGGCCCGGGTTCGGTCGTCACGTGGCAGCCGACGCCCGGCTGCATCGCGAAGGCTCGGCAGGCGCCGGTAAGCCCGGTGCCGCCCAGCTCCATGCAGGCGGGCCACTTGCGTGGATTCGTCGAGTTTGGCGAGCGGGGGCTCGACTACTCGCGAGCGATCATGGGGTCCTGGGATGTGCCCGGTCGCTGCGACATTCGCGCGATGAGCTACGTCATCAACGCGCACCTTCGGCGTCACGCGACCTACCACAGCTGGTTCGAGTACACGGAAGACAAGAAGATCGTCCGCCACACCCTGAAGAACCCGCGCGACATTCAGTTCGTCGCCAAGGAGTACGGCGTGATGACGGAGCTCGAATGGCGCGACCACGTGCTGGCCACGCCCGACCCGCTGCAGTGGGACTGCTTCAGGTTGGGCATCGTCCAGCACGACGACCGCTTCTCGCTGTACGCGGTCGTGGACCACCTGCACTGCGACCCGATGTTGCTCGCGGGGCTGTACGTCGAGATCGTGATGAACTACACCGCGCTCATCGAGGGCAAGGCGCCCGTCACGCTGCCGCCGGCGGCAAGCTACGACGACTTCTGCATGCGCGAGCACCAGATCGTGTCGGGAATGACGCTGGAGTCCCCGGAGGTGCGCAAGTGGATCGACTTCGCCGAGGCCAACGGCGGGACCCTGCCGGACTTCCCGCTGCCGCTGGGCGACCAGTCGATCCCGTGCGGCGGGGACACCCACGTGGAGCGGCTGCTGGGCCCGGAGCAGACGGCGCAGTTCGAGGCCCTGTGCCGGCAGGCGGGCGCCCGGTTCAGCGGCGGCCTGTTCGCGTGCGCCGCCCTGGCTCACTACGAATTGTGCGGCGCGGAAACGTATTACGGGCTCACCCCGACCGACAAGCGGAAGAGCCCGGCGGACTTCATGACGGTGGGCTGGTTCACCGGTGTGGTGCCGTTCACCGTTCCGGTCGACCCGAACTCGTTCGAGGAAACGGCCCGCGCCGCGCAGGCTTCCTTCGACGCGAACATGGATCTGGCGAACGTGCCGTTCGACCGCGTCCTGGAACTGGCGCCGTGGCTGCGCAAGCACGGACCCCAGTTCACCATGATGAGCTACATGGACGCGGGCCTGCCTCCCCTGTCCGGCATCGTCGCCACCGCTCTGGATGGCGTGAACGCGACCGCGTTCACCGATGGCCGCAGCCCTGCGTACATGTACTCAACGGTGTTCCGGCTGTTCGACGAGGTCTCGATCATGGTGTCCTACCCGAACAACCCGGTCGCCCGCGAGTCCGTGATCCGCTACACCGAGGCCTTGAAGTCGGTGTTCGACCGGGTCGTCGCGGGCACGCTGGCCGCGGTGCCGGTTCGCGTAGCCAGGTAAGCTGCGAAGCGCTTCGCCCTCGAGCGAAGTGGAAGGCTGAGCTCCGTCGATGAAGTTTGTCCTGGCGGCCCATGGAACCCGCGGCGACATCGAGCCCGGTGCCACGGTCGGTGTGGAACTGCGGCGCCGCGGGCATGACGTCCGAATGGCGGTGCCGCCCAACCTGGTTGACTTCGTCGAGTCGGCCGGGGTTCCCGCCGTCGCCTACGGGCCGGACACGCGCGAGCAGGTGGTGGCCGTCGCCGACT
>NZ_LZKR01000031.1 GCF_001672915.1 Mycobacterium sp. 1245805.9
CGGTGACGGGTGCGAACATCCGGTCGCCGCCATCGCGGCCCAGCCACTTGCCCATGGCCGCCGCCGCCGCCCCCGGAGGCCGGCGCGATGGCTCCCTCCAACGGACCGCCCGACCCGCAAACCGAGGACGAACCCGCGGTGCCGCCGCCCCCGCCGGGAGCACCCGACGGGGTGGTGGGGGTGGCCCCGCACGCGACCATCATCTCGATACGCCAGTCGTCACGGGCCTTCGAGCCGGTGAATCCCACTCCGGCGGATCCGAATTCGGACGAGAAGGTCAAAGCCGGCACGCTGAACACCCTGGCGCGCGCGGTCGTGCACGCGGCGAACATGGGCGCCAAGGTGATCAACATCTCGGTGACCTCCTGCCTGCCGGCCTCATCCTCGACCGACCAGCGGGCGCTCGGCGCCGCGCTGTGGTACGCCGCGACCGTCAAGGACGCGGTGATCGTCGCCGCGGCCGGCAACGACGGGGAAGGCGGTTGCGACAACAACCCGACCTACGATCCGCTGGACCCGGCGGATCCGCGTGACTGGCACCAGGTCAAGGTGATCTCGTCGCCGTCGTGGTTCTCGGACTACGTCCTGTCGGTGGGCGGTGTCGACGCCAGCGGGGCCCCGATCGACAAGAGCATGTCGGGTCCGTGGGTCGGCGTGGCGGGGCCCGCGACGCACATCATGGGCCTGTCGCCCCAGGGCGGCGGACCGGTCAACGCCTACCCGCCGTCGCGGCCGGGCGAGAAGAACATGCCCTTCTGGGGCACCAGCTTCTCGGCGGCCTACGTCAGCGGCGTCGCGGCGCTGGTGCGCGCGAAATACCCTGAGCTGAGCGCACATCAGGTCATCAACCGGATCGTGCAGTCGGCCCATAACCCGCCGGCCGGCGTCGACAACAAGGTGGGCTACGGCCTGGTGGATCCGGTCGCCGCGCTGACGTTCAACATCCCACCCGGCGACAAGATGCCCCCGGGCGCGCAAACTCGCGTCATCACGCCGGCCCCGGCCCCGCCGCCGCCGGATCATCGGGCGCGCAACATCGCGATCGGCTTCCTCGGTGTCGTCGTCGCCGGCGTGTTGGTGGTGGCGATCAGCGCGCGACTGCGGAGGGCGCGATGAGGCCGCGCCTGACGGGCTTCCACCACGCCAGCAACCGGCGGGTCGTCGGGATACTGGTGGTGTTCCTCCTGGCGGTGGCCGGATGGGCGATCGGCCGTTATGTCGGCGCCGCGGTGGCCGCGCTGCTGGGCGCCGCGGTGGTGTTCGCCCCGTGGCGGGGGCAGCCGGCGTGGTCATGGGCGGTCCTGTGGTTGCGGGGCCGGCGCCCGATCGCCTGGAGCGACCCAATCACGGTGGCCAGCAACCGATCCGGCGGCGGCGTGCGCGTCGAAGACGGCGTGGCGGTGGTGGCCGTGCAGCTGCTCGGCAGGGCACACCGGGCCACCGTGGTGACCGGCTCGGTGAGCGTCGAGACCGAGAACGTCATCGATGTCGTGGACCTGGTGCCGCTGCTGCAGCACCCGCTGGGTCTGGAGCTCGACTCGATCAGCGTCGTCTCGATCGGCTCACGGTGCGGCAACGTCGGCGACTACCCGCGGGTGTACGACGCGGAGATCGGCACCCCGCCGTACGCGGGCCGCCGCGAGACCTGGTTGATCGTGCGGTTGCCGGTGATCGACAACACCGACGCGTTGCGGTGGCGCACAACCCTTGGCGCGACGGCGATTTCGGCGGCGCAGCGCATCGCCGGACTGCTGAGGTGCAACGGCTTGCGCGCGAAGGTCGCCACCGCTACGGATTTGATCGAGCTCGATCGCCGGCTCGGTTGGGACGCCGTGTCCGGCACCATGCAGAAGTGGAAGGCCGTCCGCGGGGAGGCCGGATGGATGACGACGTACGCCTACCCGGCCGAGGCGATCAACTCCCATGTGCTCGCGCAGGCCTGGACGCTGCGCGCCGACGAGGTCATCCAAAACGTGACGGTGTATCCGGGCGGGGAGTGCACCGCGACGGTCACCGTGCGCACACCCACGCAGGCGCCGAGTCCGCCCAGCGTCGTCCTGCGCCGCCTCAACGGTGAGCAGGCCGCCGCGGCGGCCGCCAACATGTGTGGTCCGCGCCCGTTCCTGCGCGGGCTGCGGCGAAGTCCGTTGCCGCAGAGCCTCATCCTCGAGATCGGGCCGTCGGGGGTATTGGTGGGCAAGTTGAGCAACGGCGACCGGCTGATGATCCCGGTCACCGATGCCGGGGAGCTGTCACGGGTGTTCGTCGCCGCCGACGACCCGATCGCCAAACGGATCGTCATCCGCACCGCCGGCGCCGGCGAGCGGGTCTGCGTGCACACCCGCGACCTGAAGCGCTGGGCCAGCGTGCGGATGCCGGTGGTCAGTGTCCTCAGCACCTCGCGGCCGGCGCCGCGCACCACCGTCAGCGTCGTCGAACTCGCGCGCCCGGACGCCAGGGACGTCCCGATCTCGCCCGCGCCGCGGCCGGCCACCGTGATCACCGTCGCGCCGGCCGGCACGGCGCTGCCCGACGGCCACGGGCACGCGTTCGAGGTGGCCATCCAGCAGGTGAGTGGCGCGACGGTGCGAGTCACCGCGGCCGGCGAGACGTGGCTGGTGGACATGGACCTGTTCCGTGCTGAGAACCGCTATGTCAACCTCGAGTCGGTCGCGATGTCGTTCGCGACCTAGCCAGGACGGTGCAGATAATGGGGGACTTGCTCACGGCGCGTAGGCATTTCGACCGCGCCATGGCAATCAGAGACCGGCAGGGGCCCGCCGCGGCCTTGCCGGAGTTCGTCGCCGCCACCGAAGCCGACCCGTCGATGGCCGACGCCTGGCTCGGCCGGATCGCCTGTGGCGACAACGATCTGGCGTCGCTGAAGCGGCTCAACCATCATCGCGAATGGCTGCACCGCGAGACCACCCGGATCGGCCGCACGCTCGCGGCCGAGATGCAGTTGGGCCCCTACATCGGCATCACGGTCACCGACGCGTCCCAGGTGGGACTGGCGCTGTCCTCGGCGCTGACGATCGCCGGCGAATACGCCGAGGCCGACAGGCTTTTGGCCAACCGCGAACTGCTCGACTCGTGGGGCAACTACCAGTGGCATCAGCTGGCGCGGGCATTCCTGATGTATGCGACGCAGCGCTGGTCGGACGTGTTGTTGACGGCCGCGGAGGAGCTGCCGCCGCAGGCGATCATCATGTCGGCGGTGACGGCGTCGATCTGCGCGCTGGCCGCGCACGCCGCCGCGCATCTCGGGCAGGGCCGGGTGGCGCTGGACTGGCTGGATCGCGTCGACGTGATCGGCCAGAACGTGTCGTCGAGCCGGTTCGGCGCGGAGGTGCTGACGGCCTCGATCGGCCCGGCCGACATTCCGCTGCTCGTCGCGGATCTGGCGTACGTGCGCGGGATGGTGCACCGCCAGCTGCACGAGGAGGACCGCGCCCAGATCTGGCTGTCGAAGGCGACCATCAACGGAGTGCTGACCGATGCGGCGAAGGCCGCGCTGGCCGATCCGAATCTGCAGCTGGTGGTGACCGACGAGCAGGCCATCGCCAGCCGCACCGACAAGTGGGACGCCTCGACTGCGAAAAGCCGCGAGCAACTCGACGACGCCGACGCGGCCGAGCGGCGCGCCGAACTGCTGGCCGAGGGCCGCCGGCTGTTGGCCAAACAGGTGGGCCTGGCGGCGGTCAAGCAGGCGGTGTCGGCGCTGGAGGACCAGCTCGAGGTGCGCATGATGCGCCTCGAGCACGGGCTACCGGTGGAGGGTCAGACCAACCACATGCTGCTGGTGGGGCCGCCGGGGACCGGTAAGACGACCACCGCCGAGGCCCTGGGCAAGATCTACGCCGGGATGGGCATCGTGCGCCACCCCGAAATCCGGGAGGTCCGCCGGTCCGATTTCTGCGGCCACTACATCGGGGAATCCGGACCCAAGACCAACGAACTGATCGAAAAGTCGCTCGGCCGAATCATTTTCATGGACGAGTTCTACTCGCTGATCGAGCGCCACCAGGACGGCACGCCCGACATGATCGGGATGGAGGCCGTCAACCAGCTGCTCGTCGCATTGGAAACCCATCGATTCGACTTCTGCTTCATCGGGGCGGGCTACGAGGATCAGGTGGACCAATTCCTCACGGTCAACCCGGGTTTGGCCGGTCGGTTCAACCGCAAGCTGCGGTTCGAGTCGTACTCTCCGGCGGAGATCGTCGAGATCGGGCAACGCTACGCCAGCCCGCGGGCCAGCCTGCTCGACGACGGCGCCCGGGAGGCCTTCTTGGACGCGGCCACCACGATCCGCAACTACACCACTCCCGGCGGTCAGCACGGGATCGACGCCATGCAGAACGGCCGGTTCGCCCGCAACGTCATCGAGCGCGCCGAGGGTTTCCGCGATACCCGGGTCGTCGCGCAGAAGCGGGCGGGCCAGCCGGTGACCGTCGAGGACCTGCAGATCATCACCGCCGCCGACATCGAGGCGGCCGTGCGCAGCGTGTGTTCGGACAACCGCGACATGGCCGCCATCGTCTGGTAGTTAGCCGAGGAGATCCGCGCTGCTCGGGAACCTGCCGGTGGCCTGGAAGATGACCCGCCTGGCGATTTCGACCGCATGGTCGGCGAAGCGTTCGTAGAACCTGCCCAGCAGGGTTGCATCGACCGCGGCGGCCACACCGTGTTCCCATTCGCGATCCATGAGCTCGGTGAACAGCTCGCGATGCAGGTCGTCCATCGCGTCGTCTTGGACGTTGATGAGGCGGGCCTTTTCGGGGTCACCGGTACGCAAGACCTCCTCGGCAGCCTTGCCCAATTCGACTGCTACGCGGCCCATCTCAGCGAAGTAGCCGTTGGCCTGTTCGGGCAAGACATGTTCGGGATGGCGACGGCGAACGATCTTTGCGACGTGCGCGGCCAAGCCGCCCATGCGTTCGACGTCGGCGCAGAGCCTGATCGCGGTAACCACGGCTCGGAGGTCGCCGGCCACTGGTGCTTGCAGGGCAAGCAGCACGAACGCCGAGTCTTCGGCGGCGCCGCTCGACTTCGCGAGCTCGACCTTCTCGGCGATGACCTTTTCGGCCAGCGCAAGGTCGGCCTGCAGCAGTGCGTGGGTAGCATCGTGCATCGCCGCGCCGGCCATCGCGCACATGTCAGCGAGCTGCTCGTTGAGGGCCGCGAGCTGCTCGTGGTAGGCCGTGCGCATTGCTCTAGGTTACGTCCGGCCAGGTTACGCCCTTGTTCGGGTTAGCTTCGTCCGGGAATTCAGCGGCAACATCGGACAGGGATGCAGCGAGAATCGTTGTGACAGGCCACGGTTGGAAACGGCGCGCAGGTCAGCCGACGCCGCGATTTCGTCGTTCGCTCAGAAACTTTGACCAGGACGCCATCTCGGGGTGCCGCTGGAGGAGTGCCCGTCGTTGGCGCTCTGTCATGCCGCCCCAGACACCGAATTCCACCCGGCTGTCCAACGCTTCCGCTAAGCACTCCTGCATGACCGGGCAGCGGCGGCAAACCGCCGCGGCCTCGCGCTGCGCGGCACCCCGGACAAAGAGTGTGTCGGGATCGATGGTCCGGCACAGGGCCCTGGCCACCCAACTTGTCTCTTCCGCCGCCGCCACGCTGCGCAGCGCCCCTCGAGAAATCGCACCTTGCCGTCTTTGACCGGCTTCTTGTGATCCTGACATCGGCCTTCTCCCCGGCTCAATATCCCGCACCGCAGCAGAACACGCTGTTCTGATTCCCGGGAGGTCACCGCTGAAAACCCGGCAATGCAGCGATTCGTCTACTGGTAATTTAACCGTTCCTTGTGGTTGGCGTGCGGTTAGCGCGGCCGGATGACAAGGATGAATCGAACCACCGGGCAAGTGATCAGGCGTGGAGCCAGGTGACCAGGACGTCTAAGGACTGCGACGACCGGCCGCAGTCGGCGATCGAGTCGATGCTCTCTCGCCGAAACACAGCGCGAGAAATCAGCGAGATTTCTCGCGCTGTTTGACGTTCGGCTCGAACCGGAACACGGCGAGGCGGCCGGCCAGTGCCTCGAATTCGTCGGCGGTTCCGTCGCGCACCATCCCCGCGCGCTTAGCGAACGCCACCCCGACGGGCACCTCGGTGGCGAACGCCCGCAGCACCGGACGCGCCTCGTCGGGGTCGAGTTCGATAATCCTGACCTCGCGGGACCGTCGGCCCCGGCTCAGGGTGCCGCTGCCCGCGGCGCGGGCGTTGGCCGCCCAGTCGGCGCCGGGGTAGCCGGCCACCACGTACAGGCCGCCGCGAAATTCGAAGGGCGTCATCGGTGTGCGGCGCGGCTGGCCCGACTTGCGGCCGGGCACCGTCAGCACCATCGCCGGTCCGGTCGGGATCCCGAGCCGCTGGACCGCCATCATGAACTTGTTCATGGGCTTGAGGTAGCGCGGCGGGCGTGGTTCGGACATGTCAGGCTCCTTTCGCTTGGGCGAAGAGGTCGCGGTGGTCGGACACCCACTGCGCGAACGCGGTCGCCGGCCGGCCCAGGATCTTCTCCACGTCGTGGGTGACCAGCGCGGGCTTGTCGAGCGTGTCGGCGAGCATGGCGATGTAGGCGTCGGCGAAGTCGGCGCCGAATCCAATGCCGATGAACCGCTGCCGCACCACTTCCGCCGGCGCCTCCTGGTAGCGCAGCGGGCGACCCAGGACGTCGCCGATCACCCCGGCCAGCTCGGAGTTGGTGAATGCCTGCGGACCCGTCAGCGGGATCCGCTGGCCGACAAGGTCATCGGTGAGCAGCGCGCGCGCCGCGACCGCCGAGATGTCGCTCTCGACGATCGGTGCCGTCGAGGCGGCCGCGTATGGTCCGGCCACCACGTCGCCGGCGCGAATCTGCGCCCCCCACATGCCGGCGAAGTTGGTGGCGAAGACCGTCGGCCGCAGGCTCACCCAGTCCAGGCCGGATTCGACGGCGAGTTGTTCCACCTCCTTGTTGCGGTCGCCGCGAAAGCGCGACGGCTGCAGCGAAAAGTCGTCGTCGGCGTTGATCGCCGACAGCGCAACCAGCTTCGTGACTCCGGCACTCGCGCATTCGGCGACCACCCGGGGCAGGTCGGGGCCCAGCGCGCGGGAATTGAGGAAGACCGCCGACGCGCCCGGTAGCGCGTCCGAGGCCGAGCGGACCGCATCGACGCCGGGGGGAAGCCCGGCGGTGTCGGGTGTGCGGGTGACGGCGCGGACGTGGGCGCCGGCTGCGAGGAGTTCGGACACGAGCGGGCGCCCGACGTTGCCCGTCGCTCCGGTTACGACGATCGTCATGAGGATGTTTCCTTCCGTGAGTTTTGCGTGCTGCACCAAGGACGGCGCCGGAGCTGGGAAAGTTACAGTCGAAACACGTAACTTTTTGCGCGACCAAATCGTCGAAGGTTCATGAGCCAGTCGCAGTCACCCAGCGACCAGGTCACCGAGGCCTGGCGCAGTAATCGCCCGTATCTGGTCAATCTCGCCTATCAGATGCTCGGCGACGTCGGCGACGCGGAAGACGTTGCGCAGGAAGCCTTCCTGCGCCTCTCGCGCGCCGATTTGACCGAGATCGACGACGTCCGCGGCTGGCTGACCGTGGTGGCCAGCCGGATCTGCCTCGATCAGGTGCGTTCGGCGCGGGCCCGCTACGAGCGGCCGGGTGAGGTCGAGCAGCAGCCGGCTTCGCCGCGGCTGGACCCAGCCGACCGGGTCACCCTCGACGACGAGGTCCGCACCGCGTTACTGGAGGTCTTGCGCAGGCTCAGCCCGGGCGAGCGGGTCGCCTTCGTGCTGCACGACGTGTTCGGCGTCCCCTTCGACACCATCGCCGAGACGGTGGGCCGTCCCGTCGGCACCTGCCGTCAGCTGGCGCGGCGCGCCCGCAGCAAATTCACTGTGGCGCAACCGAAATTGAACGAGGTGGCCTCGGCCGAGCACCAGCTCGTCACGGAGAAGTTCATCACCGCGTGCGCCAACGGCGACATCGCCGCGTTGACCGCCGTGCTGGATCCGACGGTCTGGGGCGTGGGAACGGTCCTCGCCGAGCCGGCGCCGCCGCCGCAGATCAACCACGGGCCTGACGCGGTGGCCACCAACCTGCTGCGCTATCTCGGCCCGGAAGTCACCCTGGTCGTCGGGCCCGCGGGGGGACCCGCGGTGCTGGCCTTCGTGGACCGCCGCCTCTTCGCTTCGATCGTGCTGACGATTCGCGGTCGCCTCGTGACGAAGATCGAGGCCATCGCCGATCCGTGGGCGCGCCTGGGTGCCGATCAGCTGCCTTAGCGCGCCGCACGGTCCGGCCGGGCGGCGAAATACCCCGCGACCGTCGCCGTGACCTGGAGAAACCTGCGCCGCGTCCCCGGGGACATCTCGCGGTCCACGTCGATGACGCCGCCCGGCCGTAGGTGGGGATCGAAGGGCACCTCGACCACCGGCTGCCCGTGGTCGACGAACTCGCGCGCCAGCAGCTCGCGGGTGCGTTTGTCGGCGTGGCCGTCGGAATCGTTGAGCACCACGATGGTGTGGCGCAGCAGGCCCGTCAGGCCCCTCTCCGACAGCCATTCCATGGTCCGCGCGGCCGCGGAGGCCCCGTCCGCCCACGGCGAGGACACCACGATCAGCGCGTCCAGGTCGCGCAGCACCTCCTGGGTCACCGGCGAGTCCATCGTCGAGCCGCAGTCGATGACTGAGATGGTGAAGTGGCGGTCCAACCGGAGCGCGGCTTCCCGGTAGATCGCGGCGTCGAGCACCCGGCGCGGCCCCGACGCCGGCTCGCCGCCGAGCACGTGCAGGCCGGCGGAGTTACGGCCAAGGCGCCCAACCACATCGCCGAAGGAGCGCAGGTTCTTGTCGGCGGTCAGTTCCCAAAAGGAGCCGGGCGATCGGGGATCGATTCGGCTGCTCAACCGGCCGAACGCGGTGTCGGCGTCGATCGCCACCACGGGGTCCTGCCGCCGCAGCTGGGCGAAAAGCGACCCGACGCTGGCGGCCACCGAGGTCTTGCCCACCCCACCCTTGCCGAGCACGCCGACCTTGTAGTTGCCGTGCAGAGGGGTGCGGATGGCCGCCTCGTATTGGGCCTCCTCACGCTGCGCGGGGGACGGGCCCAGCTGGACAAGGCCAAAGGTGGCCAGCCGCAGGATGCGTCGCCAACCGAGCTCGGGCAGTTCCGCCGCGGGAGCGGGCGCGACGGGTGGGGGGATGGGCTGCGGCGGCGTAAATTCGCTGCGGCGGGCGGTCGACGACGGCGCCGACATGGGAGTTTCGGGCTGCAATTGTCCCGACCCCGGCTTCGATCCTAGCGGACCGGCGGGGGTGATCA
>NZ_LZKR01000032.1 GCF_001672915.1 Mycobacterium sp. 1245805.9
GGGCACGGTGGTGCGCACCTTCCGGTCCGCGCCGCGCCCGCCCGGGGCCTCGATGATGGTGGCGCCGGACGGTGCGGCTGGGCTCGGTGCGCGCCGCCGCGGCGGAGTTGGGTGTTTCCGACGCCGGCGTCTCGATGCTGGTGGCGGCGCTGCGCAAGGAGCTGGACGACCCGCTGTTCACCCGGACGGGCGCCGGCCTGGCGTTCACGCCGGGCGGGCTGCGGCGGGCCAGCCGCGCGGTCGAGATCCTGGGGCTGCAGCAGCAAACGGCGATCGAGGTCACCGAGGCCGCGCACGGGCGCCGGCTGCTGCGGATCGCCGCCTCGACCGCGTTCGCCGAGCACGCGGCGCCCGGGCTGATCGAGCTGTTCTCGTCGCGGGCCGACGACCTGTCGGTGGAACTGAGCGTGCACCCGACGAGCCGGTTCCGCGACTTGATCTGCTCGCGCGCCGTCGACATCGCGATCGGGCCGGCGGGCGAGGGTTCGCTGGGCCCGGACGACGCGATCTTCGTGCGGCCGTTCCTGAAATACCAGATCATCACCGTCGTGCCGCCCAACAGCCCACTGGCCGCGGGCGTTCCGGCGCCGGCGCTGCTGCGCCAGCAGCAGTGGATGCTCGGCCCGGCCGCCGGCGGCGTGGACGGCGAGATCGCAAAGATGTTGCGGGACTTGGCGATTCCCGAATCGAACCAGCGGATCTTTCAGAGCGACGCCGCCGCGCTCGAAGAGGTGCAGCGGGTCGGCGGTGTGTCGCTGACGATCGGTTTCGCCGTCGGCAAGGACCTCGCGGCCGGGCGGTTGACCCGCGTGGGCGGTCCGGGCCTGGAAAGGTCGGGCGAGTGGTGCGCGGCGACGCTGGGGCCGTCGGTGCGGCAACCGGCCGTCTCGGAGCTCGTCCGCTTCATCACCACGCCGCGGTGCACCCAGGCCATGATCCGCGGCTCCGGCGTCGGCGTGACCCGCTTCCGCCCGAAAGTGCATGTGACGCTGTGGAGTTGAGTGTGAATCCTGGGCGACGACACGCCGATGAGCTTCGCCGCCGGTTCACACTCAAGGTCAGGGATTCACACTGAAGGCGGCTACCAGGCGCGCGACAGGTCGGCGTGCTGCCGCACCCAGGCATGCATCGCGATCCCGGCGGCGACGCCGGCGTTGATGCTGCGCGTCGAGCCGAACTGGGCGATCGACACAGTGAGCGCCGCGCCGGCCCGGATGTCGTCGGTGATGCCCGGGCCCTCCTCACCGAACACCATCAGGCACTCCCGCGGCAGCGCCGTCTCCTCCAGCCGCCGCGCGCCCGGCAAGTTGTCGACCGCGACGACGGTCAGCCCCGCGCCGGCCGCGAACTCGAGCAGCGCGGCGGTGCTGTCGTGGTGGCACAGACGCTGATAGCGGTCGGTGACCATGGCGCCGCGGCGATTCCAGCGCCGCCGCCCGACGATGTGCACCGTGTCGACCGCGAAGGCGTTGGCGGTGCGCACCACCGAGCCGATGTTGGCGTCGTAGCCGAAGTTCTCGATCGCCACGTGCAGCGGGTGACGGCGCAGGTCGATGTCGGCGATGATCGCCTCGCGGCTCCAGTACCGGTAGGCGTCGACGACGTTGCGAGTATCGCCGTCGCGCAACAGGTTTGGATCATATCGCGGGTCGTCGGGCGGCTCGCCCGGCCACGGCCCGACGCCGCCGGCCGTCGTTCCCCATTCGGTGGGACCGGGGTCGCTCATCGCTGCGTCCACACGCCGGCGTGGGTGCCGTCGACCGCCACCGTGGCGTACAGCAGCGCCTCGTTGATCTCGCCCTGGGTGCACAGCGAGGCGTTGACGCGGACCGAGTCCAGCGACGCGTCGGGCAGGACCAGCACAGACGACCCGTACGTCGCGCAGGCCGGGTTCAGGCCGCGGCCGGGCAGCGTCGGCGACGCCAGCAGCATCAGCGGGCCGCCGCGCTTGGCGGAGTCGTCGCGATACCGGTCCGCGAGGGCGGTGGCTTCCAGACCGAGCAGCATGTAGCCGTTGCCGACGAACGCGGCCGGGTCGCCGAGCTGGGCCTTGGTCACCGGGGCGCCGTCGGCGCGCCAGGCCGACAGGCTGACGGTCTTGACGGTCAGGCCGGTGTCATTGGCGTTGGTCGGCGGCAGCCCCACCGGAAACGCCGCGGGGTAGGCCGCCGACGTGTTCGGGATCCGGTCGCGCGGCGAGTAGGCGTACACCCCGCGGACCTGGCTCCGATCCTTAAGCGGCCCAAGGCAAATGCTGCCGGTGAGCCGGTTGGGGGGCGCCGACAGCGGGTGCTGGATATCGTGCACCTTCGCGGCCGCGTCGTCGCAGCTGCCCAGCGCGGCCGACTCCAACGGGTGCGCCAGCGCGCCGTAGAGCCCGAAGCGGATGTCCTCCGGTTTGGCGTGCGGCGCCTTCGGGTCGGCGGGCGACGCGTCGAGATCGATCAGCACGTAGTCGCCGTCCCAGCGCAGGTTCGACACCGACATGTTCCAGCCCAGCAGCGCCAGCGATTCGCCGAGCCGCGCGCCCTGCGCGCCGAAGGGCCGGGCGGGACGGTCGGAACCCGAACAGCCCACGAGGCACGCCGCGACGGCGACGAGGATGCACGCGGCGCGAGTAAGGCGCCCGAATCTAATTGACATCATTCGCAGTCGACGATTTGCCCGCCTCATAGCGACAGATCGGCGGCTGGGCGACCCGGGACAGCGCATGCATGAAACGCGGCCTAGCCCAGCCCTAGATCGGCGAGGCCCAGCACGCTGCGGTACGGAATTCCCTCGGCTTCGATGGTCTCGGCGGCGCCGGTGGCGCGGTCCACCACGGTGGCCACCCCGATCACCTGGCCGCCCGCCTCCTGCACGGCATGCACCGCCGTCAGCGCCGAGTTGCCGGTGGTGCTGGTGTCCTCCACCACCAGGACCCGCTGGCCGGAGACCTCGGATCCCTCGATAAGGCGTTGCAGCCCATGGGTTTTCGCCGACTTGCGCACGACGAACGCGTCGATGGGCCGCCCGGGCGCGTGCATGATGGCGGTCGCGACGGGGTCGGCGCCCAGGGTCAGGCCGCCGACGACGGCGTAGTCCCAGTCGGCGGTGAGCTCGCGCATCAGCGTGCCGATCAGCGCGGAGGCGCGGTGGTGCAGCGTGGCCCGGCGCAGGTCGACGTAATAGTCGGCCTCCTTGCCCGACGACAGCGTCACCCGGCCGTGCACCACCGACAGTCGGCGCACCAGCTCGGCCAGCTCGCCGCGCGCGTCAGCTCCGGTCACGGCCGCCGACCCGTTTCGTCGCGGTGCGCACCAGGCCGCGGGGCAGCAGCCGCCCGGCGGTGACGATCGCCTTGTACTGCAGGCCCGGGACGCTGATCACCTTGCCGGCGGCGACGTCGGCCAGGCTTTCGGCGACCACGTCGTCGACCTCGAGCCACAGGAACGGCGGCAGCTTGGCCATGTCCATGCCGGCCCTGGTGTGAAATTCGGTGTGCACGAAGCCCGGGCACACGGCGTGCACGCCGACCCCGGTTCCGTCCAGCGAGCCGGCCAGGCCCTCGCTGAACGAGATCACCCAGGCCTTGGACGCCGAATACGTCGACGACCGCCCGTTCACCAGCCCCGCGACGCTGGCGACGTTGATCACGGTCCCGGCGCCGGCGGCCATCATGGCAGGCACCGCGGCCCGGGTGAGCTGCAGCACCGCGGTCACGTTGACGTCCAGCTGCGCCTGCAGCAGCGCGGGATCGGCCGTCCAGAATTCGCCGGACGTGCCGAAGCCGGCGTTGTTGACCAGGACCCGCACCCCGGCGGCGAGCCGCTCGGCGACCTTGTCGCGGCCGGCCGCGTCGGCCAGGTCCGCCGGCAGGATCTCGATGTTGCCGCCCTGGCCCTCGAGCTCGGCCGCCAGCTTGGTCAGCCGGTCGACGTCGCGGGCGACCAGAACCAGGTCGTAGCCGTCGCGCGCATAGCGGCGTGCGTAGCCCCCGCCGATCCCGGACGTCGGCCCGGTGATCAGGGCTACGGGGCGCGGCATGAGCGACAGTGTAATGACGCGGGCCCGACCGGCCTCAGCGCTGGTAGTTACTGGCCTGGTGGCCGTTGCGACCGGTCGGCGGCTGCCGGCCCTGGTCGCGGCGCAGCGGCTCGGTGGCGCGACGGCCCGCCTGAACGTCGGAGCCCAGCAACCCCGACACGTCCTGTTGCGGCCGCCTCGACGGCAACTCGAGGCGACCGGCGGGCGCCAGGGGTCGACTCGGCGCGGCGTTGCGCGGCAGCGCGGGCGCACCCGCTTCCTGCGGGGTCTCCTGGGGCACCGGCGGCAATACGCGCAGCAGGTCGTTGAACTGGCGCACTGTGCGCAGGCCCTCGTCCCACTGCGCGCGCGTGCTGGAGATCGGCATGGCGACCAACGTCCAGTTCTGCTCGTTCCACATGATCTCGGCGCAGTCGGGGGCGGTGTGCGCGAAGGTGACCATGCGCCGGTCGCAGGCCCGCCGGGCCGCGTCCAGATTGGTCGAGTACACCATCCGGGGGCCGATCGCGCCGAGCAACCAAATGTCGCTCTCCCGAGGCTCTTTCAGGCCCTTGAGGCGCAGGTCGACGACGACGTTGGTGCCGACCTTGCGGTGCAGCGCGATCACCGTGGCGACTTCCTCGACGTCGAAGATGTAGACCGCCTCGCCGCGGATCTGGCCCAGCACGACGTTGTGGGCGGGGACATCGCCCACCGTCGAGATCACCCCGCGCTTCCAGCGCTTGAGGATGTCGGTCGATTCGCGCTCGTAGTCGAAGCCGTGCGAGCGTGCCCACGATTTACGGCGCCTGCTGCGGCCGCGGCGTCGATCGATGTCGACGTACAGCAGCACGCCCGCACCGACAAAGCACAGCGCGGACAGCGTGAACCAAAGGGGGACCATCCCACACAGGGTATCCGCTGTGGGCCCGGATTAGACAATGCGACCAGGTCACAAGCAAATTAAGGTTTGCTAGAGCGCGCGCTGAGTGTGCGCTGACGGCTTTGAGTGTGAACTGGCGGCGGGATCTCGACGATTTTCCCGCCCAGGATTCACACTCAAAGCCCAGGATTCACACGCGAGCCGATCTAGCCCAGGACCAGCGAGTCGCCGTCCGGGCTGACGTTGACGGGCACCACGTCGCCGTCGTGCACGTCGCCGGCCAGCAGCATCTTGGCCAGCTGGTCGCCGATGGCCTGCTGCACGAGCCGACGCAATGGCCGGGCGCCGTAGACCGGGTCGAACCCGCGCTGCGCCAGCCAGCGTTTGGCCGGCAGCGACACCTCCAGCTGCAGCCGCCGTTGCGCCAACCGCTTGCCCAGCTGCTCGAGCTGGATGTCGACGATCTGCACCAGCTCTTCGGGGTTGAGCCCGTCGAAGATCAGCACGTCGTCGAGCCGGTTGATGAACTCCGGCTTGAACGCCGAGCGCACCGCGGCCATCACCTGCTCCTCGCTGCCGCCCGACCCGAGGTTGGACGTCAGGATGAGGATGGTGTTGCGGAAGTCGACCGTGCGGCCCTGCCCGTCGGTGAGCCGGCCCTCGTCGAGGACCTGCAGCAGCACGTCGAACACGTCCGGGTGTGCCTTTTCGATCTCGTCGAACAGCACCACGGTGTAGGGGCGCCGGCGCACCGCCTCGGTCAGCTGACCGCCCTGGTCGTAACCGATGTAGCCGGGGGGCGCACCCACCAGCCGGGCGACGGAATGCTTCTCGCCGTACTCGCTCATGTCGATGCGGACCATGGCCCGGTCGTCGTCGAACAGGAAGTCGGCCAGCGCCTTGGCCAGCTCGGTCTTGCCGACGCCGGTGGGGCCCAGGAACATGAACGAACCGGTGGGCCGGTTGGGGTCGGCGACCCCGGCGCGGCTGCGCCGCACCGCGTCGGACACGGCCTGCACGGCCTTCTTCTGCCCGACCACGCGCTTGCCCAGCTCGTCTTCCATCCGCAGCAGCTTGGCGGTCTCGCCCTCGAGCATCCGGCCGGCCGGGATGCCGGTCCACGCCGACACCACGTCGGCGATGTCGTCGGGGCCGACCTCCTCCTTGAGCATGACGTTCTCGCGGGCCTCGGCCTGCGGAAGCGCGGCGTCGAGCTTCTTTTCCACTTCGGGGATGCGCCCGTAGCGCAGCTCGGCGGCCTTGGCCAGGTCGCCGTCGCGCTCGGCGCGCTCGGACTCCCCGCGCAGCGCCTCCAGCTGTTCCTTGAGCTCGCGGACGACGTCGATCGCGTTCTTCTCGTTCTGCCAGCGGGTGGTCAGCTCGGCCAGCTTCTCCTTCTGGTCGGCCAGCTCGGCGCGCAACTTCTCCAGGCGCTCCTTGGAGGCCTCGTCTTCCTCTTTCTCCAGCGCCATCTCCTCGATCTCGAGGCGGCGCACCAGGCGCTCGACCTCGTCGATCTCGACGGGCCGCGAGTCGATCTCCATCTTCAGCCGGCTGGCGGCCTCGTCGACGAGGTCGATGGCCTTGTCCGGCAGGAACCGCGCGGTGATGTAGCGGTCGCTCAAGGTGGCCGCCGCGACCAGCGCGGAGTCGGTGATGCGCACGCCGTGGTGCACCTCGTAGCGGTCCTTCAGGCCACGCAGGATGCCGACGGTGTCCTCCACCGACGGCTCGCCGACGAACACCTGCTGGAAGCGGCGCTCCAGCGCGGCGTCCTTCTCGATGTACTTGCGGTACTCGTCGAGCGTGGTGGCGCCGACCAGGCGCAGCTCGCCGCGGGCCAGCATCGGCTTGATCATGTTGCCGGCGTCCATCGCGCCCTCGCCGGTCGCGCCGGCGCCCACGATGGTGTGCAGCTCGTCGATGAACGTGATGATCTGCCCGGCGGAGTTCTTGATGTCGTCGAGCACGGCCTTGAGCCGCTCCTCGAACTCGCCGCGGTACTTGGCGCCCGCCACCATCGACCCGAGGTCCAGGGCGATGACGGTCTTGTCGCGCAGGCTCTCCGGCACGTCACCGGCGACGATGCGCTGGGCCAGGCCCTCCACGATCGCGGTCTTGCCGACGCCGGGCTCGCCGATGAGCACCGGGTTGTTCTTGGTGCGACGGCTCAAAACCTGCACGACGCGGCGAATCTCGTTGTCGCGCCCGATGACGGGGTCGAGCTTGCCCTCGCGGGCCCGGCCGGTCAGGTCGGTCGAGTACTTCTCCAGCGCCTGGTAGGTGGCCTCGGGGTCGGCGCTGGTGACCCGCGCGCTGCCGCGGACCTTGACGAACGCCTCCCGCAACGCCTGCGGGGACGCGCCGTGCCCGGTCAGCAGCTTGGCGACGTCGGAGTCGCCGGTGGCCAGCCCCACCATCAGGTGCTCGGTCGAGACGAACTCGTCGTCCATCTCGGTGGCGAGCTGCTGCGCGGTGGTGATGGCGGCCAGCGATTCGCGCGAGAGCTGCGGCTGCGAGCTGGCGCCGCTGGCCTGGGGCAGCTGGTCCAGGATGCGCTGCGCCTCGGCGCGGATGGTGGCGGGCTCGACGCCGACGGCCTCCAGCAGCGGCGCGGCGATCCCGTCGTTCTGCGTCAGCAGCGCCAACAGTAGATGGGCGGGCCGAATCTCCGGATTGCCGGCGGCCGAGGCCGCCTGCAGCGCCGAGGTCAGGGCCGCCTGCGTTTTGGTGGTCGGGTTAAAAGAGTCCACGACGATCTCCGTTTGGGGTCAGAAAGGGCTGCATGAAAATGCTTGTCGTGATGTTCAACGCCGTCAAGGTTGAGTGTGTTCCGCTCAAGTCTACAAAATTTCGTTGACGCCTAGAATCGGGGCCCGTGAGCCTGGAGGACCGCGACGCATTGCGGGTGTTGCGCGACGCCTTCGACGATGCGCTCGTCCGCAGGTTCTATACCCACTGGTTCGCGCTCGACGTCTCGGTGCGCGACCTTTTCCCGCCGGAGATGGCACCCCAGCGGGCCGCTTTTGCCCACGCCCTGCACTGGGTGTACGGGGAACTGGTGGAGCAACGCGCGGCCGAGCCGGTGGCCTTCCTGGCCCAGCTCGGACGGGATCACCGCAAATTCGGCGTGCTCCCCGGCCATTACGGCACGTTGCGGGGCGCGCTGTATGCGACGCTTCGCGACCACCTCGGTGACGCGTGGACCGATTCCGTCGCGGCGGCCGCCGATCAGTCGCTCAACCTGATCACCGGCGTGATGAGCGGGGCCGCCGACGCGGAGCAGGGGCCGGCCTGGTGGGACGGAACGGTCATCGAGCACATCCGGGTCTCGCGGGACCTGGCTGTCGTGCGGCTGCAGCTCGACCGCCCGATGGACTACTACCCCGGCCAGTACGTCGACGTCCACGTTCCGCAGTGCCCGCGCCGGTGGCGCTACCTGAGCCCCGCGATTCCGGCCGACCCCGGAGGTGGCATCGAGTTCCACGTCCGCCAGGTCGCCGGCGGCCTGGTCAGCACCGCGATCGTCAACGAGACCCGGCTGGGCGACCGGTGGCGGCTGTCCAGCCCGCACGGCGGCCTGCGGGTCGACCGGGACGGCGAAGACGTGCTGATGGTGGCCGGCAGCACCGGGCTGGCGCCGCTGCGCGCGCTGATCATGGACCTGTGCCGCTACGCGGTCAATCCGCGGGTGCACCTCTTCTTCGGCGCCCGCTACCGCTGCGAGCTCTACGACCTGCCCACGCTGTGGCAGGTGGCCCAGCACAATCCGTGGCTGTCCGTCTCGCCGGTCTCGGAGTACAGCCGCGACCCGTCGTGGGCGGCCGACTATCCCGACGTCACGCCGCCGCGCGGGCTGCACGTGCACCAGACCGGCCGGCTGCCCGACGTGGTGACCAAATACGGCGGCTGGGGCGACCGGCAGATCCTGGTGTGCGGCGGACCGGATATGGTTCGTGCGACCAAGGCCGCGCTGATCGCCAAAGGCGCGCCGCCCGAACGCATTCAGCACGACCCACTGTCCCGGTGAACCGAGGTAAGCCATGCGCATCGTCACCCTGACCGACCCGTCGTCGCCGTTGGCGGCGCAGTTCGTGCCGGAGGCCGGCATGATCGGCACGTCGCTGACCGACGCGGGCACCGAGCTGCTCGGGCAGCGGCGCGGTCTGCAGGCCTACGTCGAGGCGGGCAAGACGATGGGCATCCCGATCCTGTATCCGTGGGCAAATCGATTGGGCGACAACACCTACACGGCCGAGGGCGTGACGGTGACGCTGACCCCCGGGGACAACGGTGTTCGTGCCGATCCCAACGGGTTGCCCATCCACGGCACCCTGGCCGCCTACCCGGGCTGGCGGGTGACGGCGGAGTCGGGCAACGAGCTGGCCGCGGAGGTCGATTTCGGCGCCGACCCGCGGTTGCTGGCCAGCTTCCCGTACCCGCACGTGCTCTCGGTGGCGGTGCGGCTGGCCGACCGGGCGCTGACGGTGCGCACCACCGTCACCGCGAGCGGCGACACCGCGGTCCCGCTGTGCTTCGGCTTCCATCCCTACCTGCGCCTGCCGGACGTTCCCCGCCGCGAGTGGATGATCGAGACGCCGCCGCTGCGGCACCTGCGGCTCGACGAGCGGGGGCTGCCGACCGGCGAGTCCGAACCCCAGCCGGCCCGCGAAGAACCCTTGGGCGACAAGGCTTTCGACGACGCCTATGACCAGGTGGGCGACGGCGCGGTATTCGCGGTGTCCGGCGGTGGCCGCCGCCTGGAGGTGCACTTCGAGCGGGGGTATCCCGCGGCGCAGATCTTCGCCCCGCCCGCCGAAGAGCTCGTGTGTTTCGAGCCGATGGCCGCGCCGACCGACGCGCTGCGCCGCGGCGGGTACCCCTGCGCGCGCCCGGCTTCGCCGGCTGTCACGCAGTTCTCGATTCGGGTGTAAGGGCGCGCCTTTCACCACCGCATCATGGGGAAGGGCCGACGGGGGTGCCCGGCGGCGTAGCGCGAAAGGCCCTTGGCGAGGAACGCGTGGAAGCCGCCGTACGGCAACTCGGCGACCACGGACCGGATGTCCCCGCGCGCGATACCGGCGCGTAGCAGGCCGTGGCTCACGTCGATGCGGTCGGCTATCCGAAACGTCTCGGCCATGCGATCGTGCGACCGTCGCAGCCGGTGGTGTTCCACGATCAGCGTGCGCACGTCGTCGACGTTGGCGATGCCGAATTCTTCGGCGTGCGCGGCCGCCAGTTCGGCCGACGGAGTGAGGTAGTCCATGGTGCCCGCGGTCCAGATGCCGAGATCGTGTGCGGCCCAGGCCAGGACGGCGAAGTCGGGGACCGGTCCGGCGAGCAGCCGTTGGTGGTAGTTGATGCCGCGGTAGACGTGATTGCGGTAGGTGCGTAGCTGGGCGCCCAGCTCGCGCCGGTATCGCTGTAGGAGCGTCTCGACGATGGGGTGCTCGGTGAGCACATCCATGCCGCTAGCGCGGCTTTCGCGGCTGCCACACCACCAGCGCGGTGCTCTTCGGTACCACCGCGATGTCGCGGCGCTGGCCGGCGCGCACCTGCGCCAGCTCCTCGGTCAGCTCCTTCACGCGCGACTGCAGCGCCTCCACCTGATTGGTCAGCTCGATGATGCGCTTGATGCCGGCCAGGTTGACGCCCTCGTCCTGCGACAGCCGCTGCACCTCGCGCAGCAGGTCCACGTCGTGCTCCGAATAACGGCGTCCGCCACCGGAAGTGCGCCTCGGGCTGACCAGCCCGAGGCGGTCGTAGGTGCGCAGGGTCTGCGCGTGCATGCCGGCCAGTTCGGCGGCCACCGAGATGAGGAAGGTTCGAGCTTCCTCCTTGGAGTTCCGCGAGCTCCTAGCCATCAGCGATTACCTGCCCATCCCGCACGCGGATTGAACCCACTGGATTGCTCGGCCGCCGCGTAGGCCTCCAGCGCCTCCTGGGCGGCGCCCTCCAAGTTCGGCGGGACGGACACCTTCACGGTGACCAGCAGGTCGCCGTTGCCGCCGCCGCGCTTAGGCACACCGCGTCCGCGCACCCGCAGGATCCGGCCGTCGGCGGTGCCCTTGGGCACCCGAACGCCGACCTTGCCGTCCAGCGTGGGAACCGAAAGTGTTGAGCCCAAAGCCAACTCGCTAAAGCTGACCGGCACGGTCACGGTGAGGTCGTCGCCGTCGCGGCCGAACACCTTGTCCGGCCGCACATGCACGGTCACGTACAGGTCGCCCGACGGCGCACCGCGCAGCCCGGCCTCGCCCTGCCCGGGCAGCCGGATCCGCTGTCCGTCCTCGACCCCGGGTGGGATCCGCACGTTGATGGTGCGCGTGCGGGTCGTCACGCCGGTGCCTTTGCACTCGTCGCAGGGGTGCTCGATGATCGAGCCGCTGCCCCGGCAATCGGTGCAGGGCTCGGAGAAGCCGAATGCGCCCTGGTTGCGGTTGATCACGCCCGAGCCGTTACAGCTGGGGCACACCTTCGGGCTGGTGCCCGGCCGCGCGCCGCTGCCATGGCAATTGGTGCACGGCGCCGGACTGGTCAGCCGCAGCGGCATGGCCACACCCTTGGCCGCCTCGACGAAGTCGAGCTCGGTCTCGGTCTCCAGGTCGTTGCCGCGCCGCGGCCGGCTGGGCCGGGGGCTGGCGCCGCGGCCGAACAAGCCGCCGAACAGGTCGCCGATGTTGGCGCCGCCGCTTCGGCCGGCGGCGTCGAACAGGTCGCTGAGGTTGAACTCCGCGCCATCAGAGCCCACGCCGCCGACGTTGAAGCTGAAGCCGCTGCCACCGTCGAACCTGCGGCCGCCGAAACCGCCGCCCGCGAACAGGCGGCGGGTTTCGTCGTACTCCTTGCGCTTGGCCGGATCCGACAACACGTTGTGCGCCTCCGACACCGCCTTGAACCGTTCGCCGGCGGCCGGGTTGTCGGGGTTCGCATCCGGGTGCAGGTCGCGCGCCAGCTTGCGATAGGCGCGCTTGATCTCTTCCGGGCTGGCGTCAGAGGAGACGCCCAGCTCCTTGTAGAAGTCCTTTTCGACCCATTCACGCTGGGCCATGCCGCGTCACCCCCTCACCTTTCTCTATCTATTTGTCGTAAGCGATTGTCGTTGTTAATCACCGGAGCCGTCGGCGTTATCGGCCGTGTCGGACGGTTGCGTTTCGGCTGGATCGGGAACGGCGACCGGTTCGTCGCCGTCGCCGTCGCCGACGACGGTGTCGACCACGCCGACGAGGGCGTGCCGCAGCACCTGGTCACCCAGCTTGTAGCCCTGCCGCATGACCGTGCCGATCACCGGCTTCGAGCCGTCGGCGCCGTCGCCCTCGTGCTGCACGGCCTCGTGCAGTACCGGGTCGAAGTCCTCGCCCTCCTCGCCGAACGCCGTGAGGCCGAGGCCGGTCAGCGCGCTGTCCAGCTTGTCGGCGACCGACTTCAGCGGGCCGGATTCCAGGTCGCCGTGCTTGCGGGCCCGATCGAGATCGTCCAGCACGCCGAGCAATTGGCTGACGACGGCGGCCTTGGCCCGGTCCGCGGCGGCCTGCTGATCGCGCAGCGCCCGCTTGCGGTAGTTGGTGAAGTCCGCCTGCACGCGTTGCAGATCGGCGGTCAGCTCGGCGACCTTGTCGGCCGACGCATCCGCCTTACCGGCGGCCTGCCCTCCCGGCGCTGCCGCGCCGGGAGTGACATGCCGTACTTCGCCGGTTTCGGGATCGATGCGCCGCTTGTCGGTGACCGTTACCTGTTCCGGGTTGCTTTCCGTCACTTGGCCTCCCGGTCGTCGTCGACCACCTCCGCGTCCACGACGTCATCGGCCGAGCCGGACTGCGGACCGCCGGCCTCGCCGCCGCCGGCCTGAGCGCCTTCGGCCTGGGTGGCCTCGTAGATGGCCTGGCCGAGCGCCTGGGACTCCTGGCCCAGCTTCTCCATCGCCGACTTGATCGCGGAGATGTCGGTGCCGCCCAGCGCCGACTTGGCCTCGGCCACCGCGGCGTCCACCTTGTTCAGCGTGTCCTCGGGGACCTTCGAACCGCCCTCGGCCTCGCGCTGCTCCTTGACGAACTTCTCGGTCTGGTAGACCAGCGTCTCGGCCTGGTTGCGGATGTCGGCCTCCTCGCGGCGCTGACGGTCCTCCTCGGCGTGCGCCTCGGCGTCCTTGATCATCCGGTCGATCTCCTCCTTGGACAGGCCGGAGCCCTCCTGGATCTTGATCGTGTTCTCCTTGCCGGTGCCCTTGTCCTTGGCCGTGACGTGCACGATGCCGTTGGCGTCGATGTCGAAGGTGACCTCGATCTGCGGGACGCCGCGCGGGGCCGGCGGGATGCCGGTCAGCTCGAAGGAGCCGAGCAGCTTGTTGTGCGAGGCGATTTCACGCTCACCCTGATAGACCTGGATCTGCACCGACGGCTGGTTGTCGTCGGCCGTGGTGAAGGTCTCCGACCGCTTCGTCGGGATCGTGGTGTTGCGCTCGATGAGCTTGGTCATCACGCCACCCTTGGTCTCGATACCGAGGCTCAGCGGCGTAACGTCAAGCAGCAGAACGTCTTTCACCTCACCCTTGAGCACACCGGCCTGCAGCGCGGCGCCCACGGCAACCACCTCGTCGGGGTTGACGCCCTTGTTGGGCTCCTTGCCACCGGTGAGCTCCTTGACCAGCTCGGTCACCGCGGGCATGCGGGTGGAACCGCCCACCAGCACGACGTGGTCGATGTCGGACACCGAGATGCCGGCGTCGGAGATCACCGACTTGAACGGCTGACGGGTGCGGTCCAGCAGGTCCTGGGTGATGCGCTGGAACTCGGCGCGGGTCAGCTGCTCGTCGAGGAACAGCGGGTTCTTGTCCGCGTCGACGGTGATGTAGGGCAGGTTGATCGAGGTGCTCTGCGAGCTCGACAGCTCGATCTTGGCCTTCTCGGCGGCCTCACGCAGCCGCTGCATCGCCATCTTGTCCTTGGTCAGGTCGATGCCGCTGGTGCCCTTGAACTTGTCGACGAGCCATTCGACGACGCGGTCGTCCCAGTCGTCGCCACCGAGGTGGTTGTCACCGCTGGTGGCGCGGACTTCGACCACGCCCTCGCCGATCTCGAGCAGCGAGACGTCGAAGGTGCCGCCACCGAGGTCGAAGACCAGGATGGTCTGCTCCTTCTCGCCCTTGTCCAGCCCGTAGGCCAGCGCCGCGGCGGTGGGCTCGTTGACGATGCGCAGCACGTTCAGGCCGGCGATCTGGCCGGCCTCCTTGGTCGCCTGACGCTGGGCGTCGTTGAAGTAGGCGGGCACGGTGATGACCGCGTCGGTGATGTCCTCACCGAGGTAGGCCTCCGCGTCGCGCTTCAGCTTCATCAGCACGCGGGCGCTGATCTCCTGCGCGGTGTACTTCTTGCCGTCGATCTCGACGGACCAGTCGGTCCCCATGTGCCGCTTGACCGACCTGATGGTGCGGTCGACGTTGGTCACCGCCTGGTTCTTGGCGGGCTGGCCGACCAGCACTTCGCCGTTGCGCGCGAACGCGACGATCGACGGCGTGGTCCGCGAACCCTCGGAGTTCGCGACGACGACGGGGTCGCCGCCCTCGAGGACCGAGACGACTGAGTTGGTGGTCCCGAGGTCGATACCGACCGCACGAGCCATAGTGATTCCTCCTGATTACGTAGAGCTTTTTTGGTGCCACTATGCTGAGTGAACCCCGCTCAAGCCTGCCCTCGCGGGCGTTGTGGTGTCAACCCAGCCTTGAGTCTGCTTCGCTCAACTTGTTGACCATGCTAACGGCGGGCGGGCGCGTCTTGTTCCCGGGGTGGCCGTTGCGTGTGAATCGAAGGCGTTGCGTGGTGCGCCAGGGCGGAAAATCGGCCGGAATCGCGCCCTCACTGCACACGCAAAGCCGTCAGCTCACACTCAACGCGGCGCGGCCCGATTTCCCCCGGGATAGCCCGTTGCGTGTGAATTGAGGGCGTTGCGTGGTGCGCCAGGGTGGAAAATCGGCCGGAATCGCGCCCTCACTGCACACGCAAAGCCGTCAGCTCACAGTCGATGCGCCGGGCTCCGGGATCATCTCCTCGATCAGCGAGAACACGGCCCGGGTGGCGGCGCTGGGCGGGCGCGCCGCCGACATCGCGACGTAGAGGCGCCAGGACAGGTCGTAGTCGGAGATCCGCAGCGTGGCCAGGCCGTCGCTGCCGATCTCGTCGAGGATGAACCGGCTCAAGAACCCGATGCCCAAGCCGTTTCGGATGTGGGTCGCGGTGGTGGCGATGTCGGCGACCTCGAGGGCGACCGTGCGCCGCACCCCGGCCGCGGCGAAGGCCCGGTCGACCACCGCCCGGTTGCCGTACCCCGGCGGGCCGTCGACGAACGACATCCCGGCCAGCTCGGCCAGCGACACCGACTCGCGGCCGGCGAGCGGATGATCCGCCGGAACGAGCAGCAGCAGCGGGAAGGCCGCGACGAGCCGGGTATGCAGGTCGGCGGGCGGCCCGTCGGGGAAGACGAGCAGGGCGACGTCGAGGCTGCCGTCACGCAGTTGCTGCGCCAGGCCCGCGGAACCGGCCCGGGCGAAACGAATCTGGACCAGCACGCCAGGGTGCCTGGCACGCAGCTCGGCCAGCAGCGTCGGCATGTCGATGTTGTTGACCGACATCAGCGTTCCTAGCCGGACGGTGCCCCCGACGGAGCCGCCGGCGGCGGCGACGGCGTCTTTGGCCACGCGGGCGGCGTCGATGGTCGCGCGGGCATGCGGCGCCAGCGCGCGTCCCGCCGAGGTGAGCGTCACCCCCGCCGGTCCCCGGACGAATAGCTCCGCGCCGAGTTCGCGTTCCAGCGCCTTGATGGTCGCGGACACTCCGGATTGGACGACGTGCAGCCTTCTGGCGGCCCGGGTGAAGCTGAGGTTGTCCGCGACAGCGAGGAAGTACTCCAACTGGCGAAGCTCCACGGAGCCATTATCACCGCCGGTGATGGCTCCCATCAGGAATTTTCGTTGGCGTTTGCCGGTCCGGCCAACTTACGGTTCGGAATCGGGTCGCGTCGATCCCCAACCCCCCTCAATTTGGACGGTGCGCTTTATGAGTTTGCAGGGCCCCACCCTCACCAGAACCCGGACCAGGTGGTCCTCGGCGTCCACCGACGACCAGTTCGTCGTGCAGAACCCGGCGACGGGCCAGACGGTCACGGTCGTCCAGGGCGCCGGGCCGGACGAGGTGGACCAGGCCGTCCGCCGGGCGCACGCCGCGCACCTGCGCTGGAAGCAACGCCCCGCACGCGAGCGCGGCCGATACCTGCGCCAGGTCGCCGAGGTGATCCGTAACCACGCCGACGAGATCGCCGCGCTCGAGACGCTGGAAATGGGCAAGCCGATCACCCAGGCGCGCAGTTTCGACGTGGAAGCCGCGATCGCCATCTTCGAGTACTTCGGCGCCATGGTGGAGGCGCTGCCCAGCCAGGCACGCAACTACGGACCGGTGCTGGACGTCACCACGCTGGAGCCGTACGGGGTGATCGCGGGGATCGTCCCGTTCAATTGGCCACCGATCCACACCGCCGGGAAGGTCGCACCGGCGCTGGCGGTCGGCAACGCCGTGGTGCTCAAACCACCGGAGCAGACGCCCTCGGTGGTGTTGCGGATGGTCGAGCTGATCCAGTCGGTGCTGCCGGACGGGGTGGTGCAGACCGTGCCGGGGAGGGGCGAGGTGGGCGCCGCGCTGGCCGGGCATCGGCTGGTCGGCAAGGTCTCCTTCACCGGATCGCCGCGGACGGGCGCGTCGGTGCTGCGCACCGCGGCCGGCAACCTCACGCCGACGCTGATGGAGCTGGGCGGAAAGAACCCGTTGCTCGTTTTCGACGACGCCGACCTGCACGAGGCGCTGCTGGCCGCGGTCGACGGCGGCTTCTTCAACCAGGGCGAGGCATGCACCGCGGCGTCGCGAATCCTGGTGCAGGACAGCGTCTATGCGGAGTTCGAGGCGAAGCTGTGCGCAGCAGTGGGCCGGCTGCGGGTGGGCGACGGCGCCGACCCGGCGACCGACGTCGGGCCGCTGGTCACCCGCAAGCAGCAGAATCAGGTCCTCGATTACCTGCGGATCGGCGTGGCCGAAGGCGCCCACATCGCCGCGCAGGCGCCGCTGCCCGACGATCCCCGCCTGGCCGACGGCTTCTACGTCGCCCCGACGGTCCTGACCGGCGTGACCCCCACGATGCGGGTGGCCCGCGACGAGATCTTCGGCCCCGTCGTCACCCTCATGCCGTTCACTGACGAGGACGAGGCGGTGCGCATCGCCAACGCCACGCCGTTCGGGCTCGTCGCGGCGGTGTTCACCCAGGACAGCGACCGGGCGCTGCGGGTCAGCCGGCGGATCCGCGCCGGCGCGGTCTTCGTCAACAACTATCAGCGGATTTCCATCGGCACCGGGTTCGGCGGCGTGGGCCACAGCGGGTTCGGCCGCGAGCACGCCCAGGAGACGCTGGCGGAGTACGGCTACACCAAGACGATCCGGCTGGCCGCCGACCGCGACGAGCTGACGTACTGGAGCGCCGCGGCCCGGGTGCTGGCCGGCTGATGCGCACCATTGCACTCGAAGAGCATTACGCCACAACGGAATTCCTGAACGGGCCGGGCCGCTGGCTGGCGTCGCGCACCGGCATCGTCGAACCGATCAGCGATCTGGGCGAGGGACGGATCGCGGCGATGGACGACGGCGGCGTCGACGTGGCGGTGCTGTCGCTGGCCACCCCCGGCGTCGAACAGCTGGACGGGCCGGAGGCCGTCCGGCTGGCCCGCGCGTGCAACGACGAGCTCGCCAAGGCGGTCGCGCGCTATCCGGAGCGGCTGGCGGGCTTCGCCGCCCTGCCGATCAGCGCGCCCGCCGAGGCCGCCGACGAACTCGAGCGCGCGGTGCGCGAGTACGGCTTTGTCGGCGCGGTGATTAACGGGCACAGCCAGGGCCGCTACCTGGACGATCCGTTCTTCGACCCCGTCCTGTCGCGCGCGGCCGGGCTGGGGGTGCCGATCTACCTGCACCCGACCATCCCGCCGGCGGGCGTCATCGATTCCAGCTACGCGGGGTTCGCCGACCAGGTCACGTTCACTCTGGCCACCGTCGGCTGGGGCTGGCACATCAACACCGGCACCCACGTGCTGCGGTTAATCCTCGGCGGCGTGTTCGACCGATACCCGTCGTTGCAGGTCGTCATCGGCCACATGGGCGAGGCGATCCCGTTCATGCTGCCCCGGTTCGACGCCACGCTGAAGCCCGAGCTGACCGGCCTGACGCACCCCGTCAGCACCTACCTGAGGCGAAACCTGAACTACACCTTCGCCAACTTCAACGACGAGGCCACCTACGCCAACCTGGTCGCGCAGGTCGGCGTTGGGCGGGTGTGCTTTTCGGCCGACTACCCGTTCGGGTCGATGCGCGCCGCCCGGGACTTCCTCGACGGCCTGCCGCTGGGCGACGACGACCGGGCGCTCATCAGTCACCGCAACGCCGAGCGGTTGCTGGGCCTGTAAAAACTTCGCCGATTGTTGGTGGGCACGCGGCGCGCTCATGGGTTAGCCTGAGCGTTCCCCGGAGCCACCACGGCAGGAGCTCGATGCCACCAGACAGTGCCGCCGAGCGGCTCGCCCGCGAGGACGAGGGCTATCACAAGAGCCTCAAAAACCGCCAGATTCAGATGATCGCCCTCGGTGGCGCCATCGGCACCGGGCTTTTCCTCGGCGCCGGCGGACGGCTGGCGTCGGCGGGGCCCGGGCTGTTCCTGGTCTACGGGGTCTGCGGCATCTTCGTCTTCCTGATCCTGCGCGCGCTCGGGGAGCTGGTGCTGCACCGCCCGTCGTCGGGATCGTTCGTGTCGTACTCCCGCGAATTCTTCGGGGAGAAGCTGGCTTACGTCGCGGGCTGGATGTACGTCCTCAACTGGTCGATGACCGGGATCGTGGATACCACCGCGATCGCGCACTACTGCCACTACTGGGGGATTTTCCACGCCATCCCGCAGTGGGCCATCGCGTTGTTCGCGCTGCTGGTGGTGCTGTCGATGAACCTGATCTCGGTCAAGGCCTTCGGCGAGCTGGAGTTCTGGGCCTCGTTGATCAAGGTGCTGGCGCTGGTCACGTTCCTCGTCGTCGGCACGGTCTTTCTGGTGGGGCGCTTCAAGATCGACGGTCATGACACCGGCACCGGCCTGTGGAACACCCATGGCGGCCTGGTGCCCACCGGCGTGTTGCCCCTGGTGCTGGTCACCTCGGGCGTGGTGTTCGCCTACGCCGCAATCGAACTCGTCGGCATCGCGGCCGGGGAAACGGCCAACCCGGAGAAGGTCATGCCGCGCGCGATCAACTCGGTGGTGTTCCGCATCGCGGTGTTCTACATCGGGTCGACCGTGCTGCTGGGCCTGCTGCTGCCCTACACCGCCTACAAGGCCAACGTCAGCCCGTTCGTGACGTTCTTCTCCAAGGCCGGTGTCCACGGGGCCGGCAGCGTGATGAACGTGGTGGTGTTGACCGCCGCGCTGTCGAGTTTGAACGCGGGACTGTATTCCACGGGCCGCATCCTGCGGTCGATGGCGATCAACGGCAGCGGCCCGAAGTTCACCGCACCGATGTCGAAGCGGGGCGTGCCGTACCGCGGGATCCTGCTCACCAGCGCCGTGGGTTTGTTGGGCATCGTGCTCAACGCCGTCAAGCCCAGCCAGGCGTTCGAGATCGTGCTGCACATCGCGGCCATCGGCATCGTGTTCGCGTGGGGGACGATCGTGGCGAGCCAGCTGCAGTTCTACCGGCTGGCAAAGGCCGGGCGGGTGCAACGGCCCAAGTTCCGGATGCCGCTGTCGCCATACAGCGGCTACCTCACGCTGGCGTTCCTGGTCGGGGTGGTCGTCCTGATGTTCTTCGACAAGGTGCAGGGCCCATACCTGATCGGCGCGACGGTCGTCGGCGTCCCCGCGCTCATCGGCGGCTGGTTCCTGGTCCGCCACCGGGTGACCGCCGCCCAGGACACCGCCGCCCCGGCCGCGCCCGCTCAGGGTTCGTCGATGTCCTGACCCCCGGCGAGGTCGCCGCAGTCGACGGCCTCGACGTTCGACCTGCCGCGCAGGAACGCCGCGGCGCCCCGATCCCCCTCCAACTGCTCGAGCACGTCCGGCCAGTGCCGGCGCGCGATGACCACCGGGTGGCCCGGCCGGTCGCCGAAGTACGCGCGGGCCAGCCCACTGCCCGACGCCCGCGCCCGGCCGAGGACCCGCGCCACCGCGGCGGGGCCGACGTCGGGCGTGTCGATGACGTGCAGCACCGCGTACTCCGCGCCAATGCGGTCGGCCTCGCCCAGCCCGGCGCGCACCGAGGCGCTCAGCCCGTCGCGCCAGTCCGGCGCGCCGACGGGGGTCACCCCGGGCGGGGCCGCGATCTCGGCGGCGCCCAAGACGAGGACGACGTCGTCGCAGCCGCCGTCGCGCAGCGCCCCGACCGCGGCGTCCAGCCAGCCCTTGACCAGCACCTTCGGCCGGCCGTAGCGGCGTCCCTCGCCCGCGGCAAGCAGGACGCCGACGGCCCTCGACTGCGATAACGGCACTCTCCTATGATGGCATCGAGGTTCTCGTCAGGCGACAACCGGATGGAGCGCAATGACTCAAGACGCGCAGGGGGCGACGGCCACGACCCCGCGATACGCGGGCACCCGCGTGCAGCGGGTGGAGGACCTGCGGCTGCTGACCGGCCGCGGCGGGTTCGTCGACGACATCTCGCGGCCCGGCATGCTGCACGCCTGCTTCGTGCGCAGCCCGTTCGCGCGCGCCACGATCAACGGCATCGACGCGTCGGCGGCGCTGGCGCTGCCCGGCGTGCGCGCGGTGTTCACCGCCGCCGACCTCAACCCCGACGTCAAGGAGGCCTGGCATGCCATCGCGGGCAAGGACGTGCCCGACACGCCCCGCCCGCCGCTGGCCGAGGGCGAGGCGAAGTTCGTCGGTGACCCGGTCGCGCTGATCGTCGCCGAGAGCCGCTACATCGCCGAGGACGCGCTGGAACTGGTCGACGTGGACTACGAGCCGCTGCCGGCGATCACCGACCTCACCCGGGCGCAGTCCTCGGACGTGCTGGTGCACGACGCGTATGCGGACAACGTCGCGGGCGGGATGGGCGGCGCGCCGCCGGATGAAGAGCTGTTCGCGTCGGCGGCGTGCGTGGTGAAAGAGAACATCTACCAACAGATTTACGCGCCCGTGCCGATCGAGACCCGCGGGCTGGTGGTCGAATGGGAGGCCGCGTCCGAGGAGCTCACGCTGTGGGCGTCGACGCAGACGCCACACGAGTTGCGGGCGTTCTGCGCGCGGCTGTTAGGCATTGCGGCGCAACGGGTTCGGGTCATCATGCGCGACACCGGCGGCGGTTTCGGCCAGAAGGTGGTCCCGATGCGCGAGGACATGTGCATCATGCTGGCCGCCCGCAAGGTGCCGGCGGCGTTGAAGTGGATCGAGGACCGCCGCGAGAACCTGATGTCGGCCGGCCAGGCCCGCCACGTCGACGGCACGGGCCGGATGGCGTTCGACGAGGACGGCAACATCCAGGCCGCCGACATCGATTTCGTCCAGGACGTCGGCGCCTACCCGACGCCCTACCCGGTGCTGACCACGGCGGCCATCGGCATGTTCTTCCCCGGGCCCTACCGGGTGCCCAAGGCCAGCTTCAACTACAAGACGGTCTTCACCAACACCAGCGGGCTGGCCGCCTACCGCGGCCCGTGGCAGTACGAGACGCTGGCGCGCGAGATCCTGCTGGACATCGCCGCGCGCAAGATGGGCATGGACCCGGTGGAACTGCGCCGGCGCAACCTGCTGCGCCGCGACGAGATGCCGTACTTCAACCCCAACGGCATGCCGTACGACCACGTCGCGCCGGCCGAGACGTTCGAGCAGGCCGTGAAAATCCTTGACCACGAAGGGTTTCGCAAGGAGCAGCGCGAGGCGCTGGCGCAGGGCCGCTACCTGGGCCTGGGGTTCTCGGCGTATATCGAGCCGACCGGCGCGGCGACGGGGCACCTGGCCACCGAGGGTTGCACCATCCGGGTGGAGCCGACGGGCAAGATCAACGTCTACGTGAACGGCGGCTCCAGCGGAAACAGCTTGGAAACCACCGTCATTCAGCTGACCGCCGATGTGCTGGGCGCCGACATCGACGACGTCGCCACCATCCAGGGCGACACGGCCGTCACGCCGTATGGCGCCGGGACGCAGGGCAGCCGCAGCGGCCCGATGACCGCCGGGGCCGTCGAGGAGGCGGGCACGATCCTGCGCCAGAAGATCGTGGCGCTGGCGGCGCACCAGCTGAAGGTGCCCGAATCCGAAGTGGAGCTGGCGAATTCGACCGCGGCGGTGCGCGGCGACCCGTCGAAGCAGGTGACGTTCGGCGAGCTGGCCTACCTGTCGTACTACTCGCCGCAGGCGCTGCCGGCGGGCATGTCGCCCGAGCTGGAGGCGACCGCCCGCTACGTCGCCAAGGCCCCCATCCTGTGGTCCAACGCGACCCACGCCTGCACCTGCGAGGTCGACGTGGCCACGGGAAAGGTCACGCTGCTGCGCTACATCGTCAGTGAGGACGTCGGGCCGATGATCAACCCGAACGTCGTGGAGGGCCAGATCGCCGGCGGGACGGTGCAGGGCATTGGCGGCGCGCTCATGGAGGACCTCGCCTACGACGACGACGGCAACCCGCTGGCAACGACATTCGTCGACTACCTGCTGCCGACGGCCACCGAGGTGCCGCCCATCGAATTCGGCCACGTCGAGATCCCCGGCCCGGGGCCCGGCGGCTACAAGGGCGCCGGGGAGGGCGGGGCGATCGGCTCCGTGCCCGCGGTGATCAACGCGATCAACGACGCGCTGGCGCCGCTGGGCGTGACGCTCACCCGGCTGCCCGCCAGCCCGGCGTCCATCGCGGCCCTGCTGACGGAGGCGGCGCGGTGAAGCCGGCGTCGTTCGACTACCACCGCCCCGACACGGTCGAGGACGCCGTGGCGCTGCTCGCCGAGCTGGGCGACGAGGCAAAGATCATCGCGGGCGGCCAGAGCCTGGTCCCCATGCTGGCGATGCGGCTGGCCTACTTCGACCATCTCATCGACATCTCCCGGCTTTCGGAGCTGCGGGGCATCGAGCGGCGGGGCTCTGAACTGTGGATCGGCGCCGGCACGACCGAGTCCACCGTCGGCTCGGATGACCAAGTGCGCCAAGCGGTTCCGTTGCTGACCCGTGCGACCCCCTTTGTCGGGCACTTCCAGATCCGCAACCGCGGCACCCTCGGCGGGTCGATCGCGCACGCCGACGCCGCGGGCGAATACCCGGCGGTCGCGCTGGCGCTGGACGCGGTGATGGAAGTGCTGTCGCCGCGCGGGCGCCGCGAGATCGCCGCCGCGGACTTCTTCGCCGGCCTCTGGGAGACCACGATGGAACCCGACGAGGTGCTGACCGGGGTCCGATTCCCGGTGTGGGACGGCCGGTCCGGGTTTTCCGTGCACGAATTCGCGCGTCGCCATGGCGATTTCGCGATCGCGGGCGCGCTGGTGGGCGTCCAGCTCGACGACGGCGACCGGGTGTCCCGCTGCGGGATCGGGCTGCTGGGGCTGGGCCCCACGGTCATGCGGGCGACCGCCGCCGAGGCCGCGGTCGTCGGCAAGCCGGTCGGCGAGCTGGTGCCCGAGGAGATCGGCCGGGCCGCGGTGAACGGCCTCGACGACGTGCCGACCGACCTGCAAGGGTCGGCGGCGTATCGCACCCAGGTGGGCGCCACCATGGTCGCGCGCGCCTGGGCGCAAGCCATCGAGGAAGCACGCGGGGAGGCAAGCCATGCATGAACAGCCGGTTCAGTTGTCGGTCAACGAGACTGCGATCGCGGCTACAGTCGAACCGCGGATGACGCTGGCGGACTTCCTGCGGGAGCGGTGCGGGCTCACCGGTACCCATCTCGGCTGCGAACACGGCGCGTGCGGGGCCTGCACGGTGCTGGTGGACGGCGACGCCGTGCGGTCGTGCCTGATGTTCGCGGTTCAGGCGGACGGCACGGAGGTGACGACGGTCGAGGGCATCGCGTCGCCCGACGGCACCCTGTCGCCGGTGCAGGCCGCGCTGCGGGAGTGTCACGGCCTGCAATGTGGCTTCTGCACGCCGGGTTTCGTGACCACGCTGACCGCGTTGCTGCGCGACAACCCCGACCCCACCGAAGAGGAGATACGCGAGGGCCTGTCCGGGAACTTCTGCCGCTGCACGGGTTACCAGGGCATCGTCGCGGCGGCCCATCGGGCGGCCGAGCTGGGGTCGGTCACGCCGCGGTAAACCTGCGCCATCGGCTCTGCATCGATAACGGCCTAGTTGCAGTAACTTTCGCCGCTCCTTGCGTACTCTAAGCGCTGAAATCGAAGACTTTCGGGGAGCGGCGCGTGCAATTATCGCAAAAGGCGCGGCGAAGGCTGGCCGGCGGCTCGCTGCTGCTTTCGGCCGTCCTCGCCGCTCCCGCGCTGGTTTCGGGCTGCAGCTCGCTCATCGACGGCAAGCCGGTCGCCACTCCGGGGACCGGGCCCACCGAGCCCACCTTCCCCACGCCGCGGCCGACCACGACGACGCCCGCGCCGACCCGCACCAGCCCGGCCCCGTCGACCAGCCCGACCGGGCCGGCCAGCCCGACCACACCACCGGCCGGGGTGATCCCGCTGCCCCCGGACCACAACGGCTACGTCTTCATTGAGACCAAGTCCGGCGTGACGCGCTGCCAGATCAACAAGGAGACCGTCGGCTGCGAGGCTCCGTTCACCAACTCCCCGCTGCAGGACGGTGAGCACGCCAACGGCGTCAGCATCAGTTCCGCCGGCAACGTCCAGTGGGTGCTGGGCAACCTGGGCGCCATCCCGACCGTCACCATCGACTACAAGACCTACGCCGCGCAGGGCTGGACGATCGTCGCCACCGAACAGGGCACCCGCTTCACCAACGACCACACGCACCACGGCATGTTCGTCAGCGTCGAGAAGGTCAACACGTTCTGAGCCGGCCACGCAGCCCACGTCAGCGTGGCGGCGCCTGTGTGGCCTAAGCCTTTTGTGAGTGGTTGCTAATGCCGTCGAACATCAACCGGACGGCGGCTTGGATGGTGTTTTCGCGTTCGTCATTGTCGAAGGCAGGATTGAGGCCCATCATCGCGAGCCCGAAGATCATGCCGATCACTGCACGGGAGGTGGCGGTGGTATCGAGGTCGGCGCGGAGGTAGCCGTGCTCACGACCGTGTTGGTAGAAGCTGGCATTGACTTGGACGGCTAGGTCGAACAGGTCGTCAACGCGTTGGCGCAGATCGGTGTCGACGCTGGCGGCCTCGATGAGTAGCAGCCGCACCGCGCGTATGTCACTGCTGATATCTGCGAGGGCCGCGCCGATTCGGGCCGCCTGATCTCGGTACTCGTCGAGACTGTTCGCGGCATCGGGCGCATTCTCGGCGGCGAGCGCCGCCATAAACCGCTCGATGACGGTGTTGATGACTTCGTCGAGGATTGCGCGTTTGTTCTCGAAGTGCCGGTAGAAGGTGGAATGCCCAATGCCGACCCGCTTGGCTATATCGGCTACCCCGGCGTCGTGATAACCCGATTCGGCGAAAACGTCGATGGCCGCGTCGATGATCTCCTCACGCAGCTGTAGCTTGCGGCGCTCGGCATACGAGGGTCGGGTCACCCAGCCAGGATACTTGATTCCCAGACGGAATCATGATTCCCTTATGGTTGTGAGCATCCCACTGAGATGAGGGGGCGACGGATGACCACACCCAAAAGCACAAAGCCCGAGACTGACGACCGGCCGTCCCGGTTGCAGGCGATCGCGGACATCGACCCGCAGGCGGCCCAGGATGCGGCGTGGGTGTGGATCGAACGGCTGGGTGCCGGGCTACCCGGCGACGCGGCCGAGATTGAGTTGGCCCAGCTTTTCGCGGCGGGCGCACCCGCAGTGGTGGACGGGCAGACCGACGGCATGTTGGTCGGCTGGACGACCCCCGATACCGACCTGAACCGAACCGGGCGGGTACTGCGCACAGCCGCGAAAACCATGACCACCCGGCTCGGGCTGATGCCGTGGCTGGGCAAGAAATTCGACCGCCCGGCCCAGCGCGGAACCAACTCGCTTACCACCACAGCGACGCTCCTCACGCTGGTGCTAGCGCCGAGCTATCGGATGCGCCGCGCTGGTGATCATTGGGAAGGCTTCGACATGCTCAACCGAGTTGAGGAAAGTGTCGTCGCGCCAGGCACCCAGGTTCTCGTGCTCGACTACGAGACGATCGGCAGCAACCCGTGGCCGATCAGCCGCATTCGAGACGAGGCCGTGCAAATCGTGCCCGGTGTCTACCTGGGCGCCAAGCTGTGGCACCAGGACAACGGGTATCGCCAGCTCGCTTACTGGGCTGCCAAGTCACCCATAGCAGCCTGACTATTGACTGCCATTCAGCTCGACGGCGCTGCTCGCGGCATCGGCCTGGCGACCGCGAAAGCCTTCGCGGCCAAGGGATCACGTGTGTTCCTTGGCGATCTCGCCCCACAACGCATGTGCATCCATCTCGGCCGCGATCTGCCCAATCCGCCCATCAATCGCGTGCGCTGACCGGACAACGCCGCGACGGGCGATGCGATCAACGACATACCTGGCAGCCGGGTCCGGACAAGTTTTGGCCGTCGATCCGCGCCGAGGCCACGACCGTCGTCATTGGCCAAGCGGCACAGTCTGAATGGCCACCGCACGCCGCCCACCCCAGCCATCAGCGCGGCCAGCTGCGTCCGGGTTCGCCAAGGATAAAGCTGCCGCAAACCAGGATTCCCGACTGACTCGATGCGGTACGTTCCTGGAAGGGGAATGCGATCAGCGCTGATCGAGGGGAGCAGTCGTGAGCTTTTCGGTGTGGCCGCCCGAGGTGAATTCGGTTTTGCTGCTTGACGGACCGGGGCCGGGGCCGATGTTGGAGGCGGCGGCGGCCTGGGAGGGCGTCGGCTCGGAATTGAGTTCGGCGGCCACCGCATTCAGCTCGTTGACCTCGGATCTGGCCGGCCAGGCCTGGCAGGGCCCCGCATCGGCGTCGATGACGAACGCGGCCGCCCGCTACGTGAGCTGGCTGGGCGGGGCCGCCGCCCAAGCTGAACAGTCGGCGGCCCAGGCCCGCGCGGCCGCCGTCGCCTACGAGTCCGCGCTGGCAACGATCGTGGACCCGGGAGTGATCGCCGCCAACCGCGGCCAACTGGTGTCGCTGGTGATCACGAACCTGTTCGGTCAGAACGCCCCCGCGATCGCGGCCGCCGAGGCCGACTACGAGCGGATGTGGGCCCAGGACGTCGCGGCGATGGGCGGCTATCACGCCAGCGCGTCGGCCACCGTCGCGCAGTTGGGCTCGTGGGAGCAAGCGCTGGAAAGCCTGCCCGGTGAATTCGTCCAAGCCGTCGAAAGCGAATTCCACCACGTCGCCAACACGGTCTTCGGCACCATCTTCGGGGCGGCGGCGGCCCCGCCCTTCCCGGCGACGCAGACCGGGACCTACACCGGCGGACCATCGCTGGTCACCCGATTCGAAGAGGCCGCGCTGTACCCGGTGAAGCCCCTGCTGGGATTCTTCCCTGGCCTCGAAGCTCAACTGTCGTCGCCGAGTTCGCCGTTCCTGCAGCTGTTTACCGGCGACAACCCGCTGCTTGCGATAGGTCTGTCCAACAGGCCGCCGGCGTTGCTGCCGTTGCTGCTCGGGGAAACGGTCACGCAGACCAACTACAACGGGATGCCCGTCGTGCAGATCACCCCGGCTCACCCGAACGGCGACTACGTGGTGGCGATTCACGGCGGCGCGTTCATCTTCGCGCCCTCGATCTTCCATTGGCTCGATTACACGGTGATGGCCTATCAGACCGGCGCCACCATCGAGGTGCCGATCTACCCGCTGCTGCAGCAGGGCGGCACCGCCGGCACAGTAGTGCCCAAGATGGCCGGCTTCATCGACTCGCAGATCACCGCGCACCCCGGGCATGTCAGCGTGACCGGCGACTCCGCCGGCGGCAACCTCGCCCTGGCGGCCGCCGAATACGCGCTCGCCCACGGTGAGCAGGTGCCCTCGTCCATGGTGCTGCTGTCGCCGTGGCTGGATGTCACGTTCAGCAACCCGAACATCGCGTTTGTCCAGGATCCACTGCTGCCCATTGCGCCCGGAATACAGATCGGCAAGGAGTGGGCGGGCGGACTTGACGTGAAGGATCCCATGGTGAGCCCGCTGTACGGGGACCTGACCGGGCTCCCGCCGACGTACGTCTACACGGGCAACTTGGATTCACTCTCACCCGACGTGCTCGTGCTCCAGCAGCACGCCGTCCAGACCGGAGCCCCGTTCAACTTCGTGTTGGCCAACGGGCAGATTCACGACTGGATCATCCTCACGCTGGACGGCCCGCAGTACTGGGCGCAGATCGATCACGAACTCGGGATCGCCTGATCGCGGCTCCACGTCCTGAGCTGGCCCGAAGGGGGTGCCAGTACCATCGGCTCCGTGGCATCCAACGGCCCACCGGACGACTTCCACAATCAGCGGACGCAGTATGCGAACTACGGCGCCCAGGGCGGGCCCCCGCCCGCGGGTGAACCTGCCGCGGAACCGGAGCAGTGGGAGCAACCCGAGGCCGTCGATCCCTTCGACCGGGAACCCGAGCCCACCCCCTGGTACCGCAAACCCGCCGGGATCATCGCCTGGATCGTCGCCGTCCTGATCCTGCTCGCGCTGATCGTGTACGGGCTGATGGAGCTGATTCAGGGCGGGCAGGGCACCAGCCCCAGCCCGAGCACCACGGGCAGCACCACACCGACGACGACCACCACGACGACGACGCCGCCGACGACCACCGAATCTTCCGCGCCGCCGCCCACCAGCACCGCGTCCGAGCCGCCCGCGCAGCAGCCGACCCAGCAGCCCACCCACCAGCCAACCCAGCAGC
Organism: Mycobacterium sp. 1245805.9; assembly: GCF_001672915.1. Classification (GTDB taxonomy): domain Bacteria; phylum Actinomycetota; class Actinomycetes; order Mycobacteriales; family Mycobacteriaceae; genus Mycobacterium. Next base: position 28,849 of record NZ_LZKR01000032.1, read on the forward strand.
AGCCGACGCACCGGCACCACATGCCCCAGCTGCCATCGGTGATCACCATTCCCGACGGACCCGTGCTCACACTGCCGCCGGGCCTTTCGCAGTGAAGCCCGGGCTATGAGCGAAGCGCTCGGGTTGTCGATCGGGGCGGCCAACCTGGTGGCGGTCCGTTCGGGCAGCGCGCCGGTGGTCCGCAGTTCGGTCTTGACGCTGTTCGAGCACCGGCCGACCGAAATCGGCCTGCCCGAGGAAAACCCGAACCTGTCCGAACCCGGTCTGGTGCTGCGCGGGTTCGTGGAGCGGGTCGGGGACCGCGCCCCTCTGGTGGCGGCCGACGGGACGAAGTACCTGGGCGAGGTGCTGACGGTCGAGGCGATCGAGGCCATGGCGCGCACGGTGGGCTACGGCACGCCCGTCACCGTCGCGGTGCCCGCGTACTGGTCGGAGGCGCAGACGGCGGCGCTGCGCGACGAATTTTTCGCCCAGCCGGACCTGACCCGCGGCGGCGTGGCGCCGGCCCTGATCTCCGACGCCACGGCCGCGCTCGCCACGCTGCACGCCCACCCGGGGTTCCCGGCCGGCATCATCGCGGTCTGCGATTTCGGCGCCAGCGGCACCAGCGTGACGTTGATCAATGCCGGGCCGACCCTTGCCCAGCTCGGCCCGTCGGTGCGCTACACCGACTTCTCCGGCGACGCGATCGATCAACTGATCCTCGACTACGTGCGGTCGGGCGGCTCCGACGCCACCAGCACCGACCTGGCCAGCACCACCCGAATCGGCGCGCAGGCGCGCCAGCTGGCCGAATGCCGCCGCGTCAAGGAGCAGCTGTCGGGCGCCGCCGCTGCCGGTGACGGCGTCCGGCTTACCCGCGCCGAACTCGAACAGCTGATCTCGCAACCGCTGGACGGTTTCGTCGGCACCGTGGAAGACACGTTGCAGCGCAACGGGATTCAGCGATCCAACCTGGCAGCCGTGGCGGCCGTCGGCGGGGGCGCCAGCATCCCGCTGGTCGCCGCGCGCCTGTCGGAGCGCCTCGGGGTGCCCATCCACATCGCGCCGCAGCCCGCGCTCGCCGCCGCCGTCGGCGCCTCGGTGCTTGGCCAGCAGCAGGCCGCAGCGGGCATCGCGACCGCCGCCAGCCCCGTCGTCGAAAACCCGACCGAATTGGTCGAGACCGCCAAGGTCGTCGACGGCGGCCCTGCCCTGGCGTGGTCGGCCGACGATGACGACGCCGCCGAGCCGGTGCCCTATGTCGGCCCCGACATGACGGGCGAATACGGCCGGGAGCCAACGAGATCGGCTGACACGGACAGCGGCCGCCTCGCTGCGACCGGGACGTTGCCGTGGTACAAGCGCACCGCGCTGGTATTGAGCGTCGTCGGCGCGGCCGCGGCCGTGCTGGTCGCCGTGATCTTGGCGCTGACCCTGGGCCACCCAAAGACCACCCCGACCAACAACACGCCGCCCACCGAACAAGCGCCGCCGCAAACGTCGCAAACGGAGACGATTACGGAGCCGAACGGCACCACCACCGTGACGGTGCTCCCGCCCCCGCCGCCACCGCCGTCGTCGACGTCGACCCAGCCGCCGCCGACAACCACGACCAGCAGCCCGCCGCCCACCACGACGACGGCGGCGCCGACCACCACCAGCGCCCAGCCGACCACGACATCGCAGGCAACCACCACCGCCGCTCCGACCACCACGCGGCAACGGCCGCCGGTGCTGCCCCTACCGCAACTGCCGTTCGGGGGTTAGCCGCAGGCCACGGGCGCCGCCGGGCGGCGACTTAGGGCAACCTATCTCGCATCGAAACCCACCCAGATGTCACTATGAGCAAGCCTCATAGGCAACAAACTAGGAATTGGGGAGACCTTCTGTGACCACGCAAACGCTCATCAGACTGATACTCGGACTGGGCATGACCGTGGTGGTGGGCGCTTTCGCTGCGCGCCGCGTCCTGTGGCTGAACAAGCTGGTCATGTCCGGCCAGCCGGCCAGCGGGCGCGCCGACCATGTCGGCAATCGCATCTGGACGGAACTCGCCGAGGTGTTCGGTCAGCGCAAGTTGCTGAAGTGGTCGCTGCCGGGCCTGGCGCACTTCTTCACCATGTGGGGATTCTTCATCCTGTTGACGGTCTACATCGAGGCCTACGGCGTGCTGTTCCAGCCGAACTTCCACATTCCGATCATCGGCCGCTGGGACGCGCTGGGCGCCCTGCAGGACTTCTTCGCGCTGGCCGTGCTGACCGGCATCGTCACCTTCGCGATCATCCGGCTGCGCACTGAGCCGAAAGAGTACGGCCGCCAGTCCCGCTTCTACGGCTCACACACCGGCGGCGCCTGGCTGATCCTGTTCATGATCTTCAACGTCATCTGGACGTACGCCATCTTCCGCGGGGCGTCGGTGAACGCCCTCGGCGACGAATTCCCGTACGGCCGCGGCGCTTTCTTCAGCCACCTGATGGGCTCGCTGCTGCGGCCGTTGGGTCACAACACCAATGAGATCGTCGAGACCGTCGCGTTGATGCTGCACATCGGCGTCATGCTGGCCTTCCTGCTGATCGTGTTGCACTCCAAGCACTTACACATCTTCCTGGCGCCCATCAACGTCATCTTCAAGCGCCTGCCCGACGGGCTCGGCCCGCTGTTGCCGATCGAGTCCGACGGCAAGCCGATCGACTTCGAAAACCCGCCGGACGACGCGCAATTCGGCCGCGGCAAGATCGAGGACTTCACCTGGAAGGGCATGCTCGACTTCGCCACCTGCACCGAGTGCGGGCGCTGCCAGTCGCAGTGTCCGGCGTGGAACACCGGAAAGCCGCTGTCGCCCAAGCTCGTCATCATGGACCTGCGCGACCACTGGATGGCCAAGGCACCGTACATCTTGGGGGACAAGGAGACTCCGCTGGAGAACACCCCGGAGGGTGGGGTCGCGGAGAACCTGAGCGGCGAAAAGCACGCCGAGGAGCATCACGTCCCCGAGTCCGGCTTCGGCCGCGTGATGGGCTCCGGTCCGGATCAGGCGACCCGCCCGCTGGTCGGCACCGCCGAGCAGCGCGGCGTCATCGACCCCGACGTGCTGTGGTCCTGCGTGACCTGCGGGGCCTGCGTCGAGCAGTGCCCGGTGGACATCGAGCACGTCGACCACATCGTCGACATGCGCCGCTACCAGGTGATGATGGAGTCGGAGTTCCCCTCCGAGCTGTCGGTGCTGTTCAAAAACCTTGAGACCAAAGCGAATCCGTGGGGGCAGAACGCCTCGGACCGGACCAACTGGATCGACGAGGTCGACTTCGACGTGCCGGTGTACGGCGAGGACGTCGACAGCTTCGACGGCTTCGAGTACCTGTTCTGGGTGGGCTGCGCCGGCGCCTACGACGACAAGGCGAAGAAGACGACCAAGGCCGTCGCCGAGCTGCTGGCCGTCGCCGGCGTGAAGTACCTGGTGCTGGGGACGGGCGAAACCTGCAACGGCGACTCCGCACGCCGGTCCGGGAACGAGTTCCTTTTCCAGCAGCTGGCCGCCCAGGCCGTCGAGACCCTGGACGGGCTGTTCGAGGGCGTGGAGACCGTCGACCGCAAGATCGTCGTCACCTGCCCGCACTGCTTCAACACCCTGGGCAAGGAGTACCGGCAGCTGGGCTCCAACTACACGGTGCTGCACCACACGCAGCTGCTCAACCGGCTGGTCCGCGACAAGAAGCTGGTGCCGGTCACGTCGGTCTCCCAGGAGATCACCTACCACGACCCGTGTTACCTGGGCCGGCACAACAAGGTGTACGAGGCGCCGCGCGAGCTGATCGGCGCGGCGGGCGCCACCCTCACCGAGATGCCGCGGCACGCCGAGCGCAGCTTCTGCTGCGGCGCGGGCGGTGCGCGCATGTGGATGGAAGAGCACATCGGCAAGCGCATCAACCACGAACGCGTCGACGAGGCGCTGGGGACGGGCGCGGCCACCATCGCCACCGGCTGCCCGTTCTGCCGGGTGATGGTCACCGACGGCGTCAACGACCGGCAGGAGGAAGCCGGCCGCAGCGGCGTCGAGGTGCTCGACGTGGCCCAGGTGCTGCTCGGGTCCATCGAGTACGACAAGGCGACGCTGCCCGAGAAGGGCACCGCCGCGAAGGAGGCCGAGAAGCGGGCGGCCGCGGCGCCCAAGGCCGCAGCCCCGGCCGCGCCCGCCGAGGCGCCCGCCAAGACCGAGGAACCCGCGCCCGCCAAGGCCGAGCCCGAGCCGGCCAAGGCCGCCGCCCCGGCACCGGCCAAGGGCCTGGGCATCGCCGGCGGCGCCAAGCGACCCGGCGCCAAGAAGACGGCACCCGCCGCGAAAGCCACCGAGGCGCCCGCCGAACCCGCCGCACCGGCCCAAGAGGCCAAGGCTCCCGCGGCACCCGCCGCACCGGCTAAGGGGCTGGGCCTGGCAGCCGGCGCGAAGCGACCCGGCGCCAAGAAGGCCGCACCTGCCGCCAAGGCAACAGAGGCGCCCGCCGAGCCGGCGGAGCCGGCCGCACCCACCGGAGAGGCGAAGGCTCCCGCGGCACCCGCCGCACCGGTGAAGGGACTCGGCATCGCCGCCGGCGCCAAGCGACCCGGGGCCAAGAAGGCCGCCGCCCCGGCCAAGGCGACCGAGGCCCCGGCCGAGCAACCCGATGCCAAGGCCGAGCCCGAGCAAAAGCCAGAGCCGTCGGCGCAGCCCGACGGCGACGCGGCACCGCCGGCGGCACCCGTGAAAGGCCTGGGTATCGCGCGCGGTGCCCGCCCGCCGGGCAAGCGTTGACGAAAGCCGCGCCGAGCGTGATCACAGGGCGGAAAACTTGCGAAAATCTCGCCCTGTGATCACGTTCGACGGCCCGCTGTCCCGCGACCTCAGGAAATGGACAATGATCGCTGGGCGGGGCTTGGCCGCATAGACGCCCCCGAGACGGTCCACAGCTCGCCACGGTTCACCCGTCGTGGTCTCGGGCAGCCAGGTCGTCCGAGATCGCCTCGACAAAGTCCATGTCATCGCTGTGTCGGTCGGCCTCGGCCAGCGCCGATGCTTCCCGATGTGCCTGTACGGCAAAGCGGGCCGAGCGGACGTCGGGCACCCAGATCTGGACCGAGCGGTATCCGAGTTCACGCATGCGGCGGGCATATCCGCCGGCTCGTGGTGTCGATTCCCTGCCCATACTCGCAATGGTGCATTAATTGCGGGTTGCACGCCTACCAGCAAATTCGTTGGACAACGATGGCACCATAGTGACGTGAGTACTCACCAGCTGCCCGCGCACGTCACCGGCCATCATCGGCAGCGGTCCTTCGCGCAGTCGTCCAAACTGCAGGACGTCCTGTACGAGATCCGCGGCCCGGTGCACCAGCACGCCGCGCGGCTGGAGGCCGAGGGACACCGCATCCTCAAGCTCAACATCGGCAACCCGGCGCCATTCGGCTTCGAGGCGCCCGACGTGATCATGCGCGACATGATCCAGGCCCTGCCGTACGCCCAGGGCTACTCCGACTCGCAGGGCATCCTGCCCGCCCGCCGCGCGGTGGTCACCCGCTATGAGCTGGTCGAGGGCTTTCCCCGGTTCGACGTCGACGACGTCTACCTGGGCAACGGCGTATCCGAGCTGATCACGATGACCCTGCAGGCCCTGCTCGACAACGGCGACCAGGTCCTGATCCCGGCGCCGGACTACCCGCTGTGGACGGCGTCGACCTCGCTGGCCGGCGGCACGCCGGTGCACTACCTGTGCGACGAGACCCAGAACTGGCAGCCGGACATCGCCGACCTGGAATCGAAGATCACCGAGCGCACCAAGGCGCTGGTCGTGATCAACCCGAACAACCCCACCGGCGCCGTCTACAGCCGCGAGATCCTCACCCAGATGGTCGACCTGGCGCGCAGGCATCAGCTGCTGCTGCTGGCCGACGAGATCTACGACAAGATCCTCTATGACGACGCCAAGCACATCAGCCTTGCCACGCTGGCGCCCGACATGTTGTGCCTGACCTTCAACGGCCTGTCGAAGGCCTACCGGGTGGCCGGCTACCGGGCCGGCTGGCTGGCGATCACCGGGCCAAAGGAGCACGCCAGCAGCTTCATCGAGGGGATCAGCCTGCTGGCCAACATGCGGCTGTGCCCGAACGTTCCGGCGCAGCACGCGATCCAGGTCGCCCTCGGCGGACACCAGAGCATCGAAGACCTCGTCCTTCCCGGCGGTCGGCTCCTCGAGCAGCGCGACGTCGCCTGGGCCAAGCTCAACGAAATCCCCGGGGTGTCCTGCGTCAAACCCGAGGGCGCGTTGTACGCGTTCCCCCGGCTTGATCCCGAGGTCTACGACATCGAGGACGACGAGCAGCTCGTCCTGGAGTTGCTGCTGTCCGAGAAGATCCTGGTCACCCAGGGCACCGGATTCAACTGGCCGGCGCCGGATCACCTGCGCATCGTGACCCTGCCGTGGTCGCGCGATCTGGCCGCCGCGATCGAGCGGCTGGGCAACTTCCTGGCCAGCTACCGGCAGTAGAACACCGGCGCCGCCCTCTACCCTCAACCGGGTGACCCACTCACACTCGCACAGCCTGCGGTCCGGCCCGTCCGGGCTGGATCCGCTGCCCGCCAAGATTGTCGTCGGGCTGCTCGTCGCCATCGGTGTGGCCGTGCTGGCCGGTGCGGTGTTGCTCTGGCCGAGCCGCCAGCACGTCGACATCCCCATGCCGTTCCAGAACGCCGCCGGCGGCGCCGTGAGCACGCAAAAGGGGCACGTGCTGTCCAGCGCGCTGGGCGACTGCGGCAGCCCGTCCGCGGGCCAGGTGATCACGACGGCGCCGCAATCGGCGGCCCCGGGCGCCGGGCGTTGCATCCAAACGCTGATCGCCATCGACTCCGGCCCGAACGCGGGCGCCAAGACGCTGCTGGAGTCCTCCCCCGGTCCCGGCCAGCCCCATTTCGCGGCCGGCGATCGCGTTCGGCTGGTCCGGCAGGTCGACGAGCAGGGCACCACCAGCTACGCCTTCTACGACTTCGAACGCGGCTGGCCGCTGGTCGCGCTCGCCGTCGCGTTCGCGGTGGTGATCGTCGCCGTGGCCCGCTGGCGCGGGCTGCTCGCGCTGGTCGGCATCGTCGTCGCGTTCCTGGTGCTGGTGGTGTGCCTGCGGCCGGCGCGGCGCGCGGCCGCGCCCGCCGTCCCCGTCGCGCTGGTGGCGTCCGCGGTCATCCTCTACGCGGG
>NZ_LZKR01000033.1 GCF_001672915.1 Mycobacterium sp. 1245805.9
CCGGCGCCGCCGGCACCGCCGGTGCCCGCGGTTCCGGCGGTCGCAAAGCCGCCCGCGCCCCCGGCACCGCCGGCACCCATCAGCCCGGCCGCCCCGCCCGCGCCGCCGTCGTGTCCCGGGGAGCCGGACCCGCCGTTTCCGCCGCTGCCGAACAAGATCCCGCCGGCCCCGCCGGGGGCCCCGGTCCCGGCGGCGCCGTTGGCGCCATTGCCGATCAGCGGGCGGCCCAGGAACGTCAGGAACGGCGTATTGATCGCGCCCAGCACGATTTCCAATGGCGAGGCGTTGGCCGCCTCTGCGCTGGCATACAACCCACCCGCGCCGGCCAACGCCTCCGCGAACTGGTTGTGGAACGCCGCCGCCTGATCGCTGACCGCCTGAAACTCCTGCGCGTGACTGGAAAACAGCGACGCGATCGCCGCCGACACCTCGTCACCGGCGGCGGCGAGCACCCCGGTGGTCGGAGCCACGGCCGCCGCCCTGGCCTCGCCGATCGTCGCCCCGATTTCGGCCACATCCGAAGCCGCCGACGCCATCATTTCCGGCACTGCGATCACAAAAGACATCCCGCACCTCCCACAAGGTCGCGACAGACAAGGAACGTCCCGCACCTTCGCTCGCTGCACGAGCCGATGGAGGGTGATGAGGACTGGCCCACCGTAACCCGGCGCCGGCCGGATCTGCGGTTTTCCCGACGATTCGGCACGTCACCAGCTCCGAGATCGGTCGAGCGTCGTGGGCGGCCACGTAGCGAAGCAGCCGGGCGATTTTGCCAGGTGAGGCGGGGTTTCAGCTCATAGCTGCTACTTAACTAGCGCATAGCCACAACTACTCTTAACGCACGCATCATTTGTCTCATGAGTGAAACATCTGAAACCCCAACTGTGCGGACCGCTACCGCAACTGAACCCGCGCCGGCGGCAGCGCCGGTGCTGTACCGGACCCCCCGGGTCTTCCTTGCCGCGGCATGGGTTGCCATCGTCGCCGGAGTCGTGTTCATCATCTCGGTGATCTTCTTCACCGGAATGGCGCTTGGGCACGGCCACGGCGGCATGCATCACCACAAGCACCACGCGGCGTTCATGCATCCGCACCGCTTCGGCCCCGGCGGCCCGGGCGGCCCCGGTGGACCGGCCGGACCACCCTCGGCGATCCAGGGCGGTGGACCGGCTTCGGCAACCCCCGGCGCCCCGGGACCCAGCCAGATTCCGTCGTCGGTCGCCCCGTCCCGGACGCCGTAGTCCCGACGGGTCGTTGAACCCACCTCCAGTGGCCCGGCGCTCGTTTGAGCGCCGGGCCTTTCGATTCACAGCAACATTTGTGTCTCGAACCTGTTATCGCGCTTGGCGGCAGGGGCAGTATTCAAGGCATGACCGAAACGCCTGAACCGTCAACGCAACCGACGTCCGTCGCCGCGGCACCGCCTCCGTACGCGACGGTCAAGCCCCCCCGGGTGTATGTGGCCGCCGCGTGGGTGGTGATCGTCGCCGGGATCGTCTTCATCCTCTCGACCGTCTTCTTCGCCGGTGCGATGGTCGTGGGGATCAGCCATCACTGGCATCACTACAAGCACCATCACGGCATGATGTACGGTCCCGGCGGTCCCGGCGGTCCCGGCGGTGGGCCGTGGCAGTACGGCGGGCCATGGGGCCCGGGCGCTGGTCCGTGGGGTCCGCCGCCGGGTTACGGTCCGGGTGGTCCCTTCGGTCCGCCGCCGGGATTTGGTCCGGGCGGCCCGAGCCAGACGGCGACGCCCAGCCCGCCGGCGCCGGCGCCGAACGCCCCGGGCAATCCGCGCCCCTAGGCACTTTTCTTGAACCATTACAGAGAAGCCTCGTCGAGCGCTCTTACGGGCCCATCGCACCGAAAGTCGTTGCGCTGACTAGGGTTACGCGAAGACCTCCAGTCCTGTCCCCGGGATAGGGTGGCGCACAACGCCATTCGACGTAGAAGCGAGCGCGACGTCGACCGCGATCCCGGCGGCAAGGGCGGCCAGGGATCCGGGCTCGATAATCGGTGTTCGCCACCCTGCGGCCGCCCTGGCATGATCGAAACCCATGACCATGCGCAGCCGCGCGGCGGTGATGATCATCGGTGTGGCGGTCGGGGGAGCGTTGGGTGCCCCGGTCGCGGCCGCTCACCCGTCGGAGCCGGGGGTGGTGAATTACGCGGTGCTGCCGAAGGGATCGGTCGGCAACATCGTCGGCGGACCGATGGGCTGGGAGTCGGTGTTCACGCAGCCGTTCCAGGGCTATTCGGTCGACCTGCCGGTGTGCAACAACTGGGCCGACATCGGGCTGCCCGAGGTCTTCGACGATCCGGACCTGGCGTCGTTCAACGGGGCAACCACCCAGACGTCGGCCAACGACCAGACCCACTTCGTCAAGCAGGCCGTCGGTGTGTTCGCCACCGGCGACGCCGCGGCCCGGGCCTTTCATCGGGTGGTGGACCGGACCGTCGGCTGTTCGGGCCAGACCACGACGATGCATCTGGACAACGGCGTCACCCAGGTGTGGTCGTTCGACGGCGGCCCGGCGACGGGCGCCGACGCGAACTGGACGAAGCAGGAAGCGGGCACCGACCGTCGCTGCTTCGATCAAACCAGGCTGCGTGAAAACGTGTTGTTGCAGGCCAAAGTCTGCCAATCTGGCAACGCGGGACCCGCGGTCAACGTGCTGGCCGGGGCCATGCAGAACGCGCTGGGTCAGTAGCGTGGGTCCGGATACTCGGGTGGTTCGTCGCGGGAAAGTCCGACAAGACGGGAATATGTCGGTGCGATCTGCAAGATGAAGTAGTGGCGTTGGAATTTCCGTTGACTACGCAACAAGCGGCGCATGCTGGAGGGATCGTGATATGACGTTCGCCCCGGTCAGCACCGCTCAAGCCGAGATGGTCGACTCCTCGTCCGCCGCCACGTACATCGCCCAGACCTGCCTGACCGACGCACCCGTGCGGCGCATCGGTCTCGAGCTGGAAGGGCATTGCCACGACCCGGCCGACCCGCATCGCAGGCCCGGCTGGGGTGAGATCGCCGCCGTGCTCGAGCAGCTGCCCAGCCTGCCGGGCGGCAGCGCCGTCACGGTGGAGCCCGGCGGCGCCGTCGAACTGTCCGGGCTGCCCGCCGACGGGGTGCTGGCCTCCATCGACGCGATGAACCGGGACCAGGCCGTGCTGCGGTCGGCCTTCGCCGACGCCGGGCTGGGTCTGGTGTTCCTCGGCGCGGATCCGTTGCGGCCACCGAAGCGCATCAACCCCGGCGCGCGTTACCAGGCGATGGAGCAGTTCTTCCGCTCCAGCCGCTCCGGCGAGGCCGGCGCGGCGATGATGACGTCCACCGCTTCGATCCAGGTCAACGTCGACGCCGGGCCGCGGGACGGCTGGGCGGCGCGGGTCCGGCTGGCGCACGCCCTGGGCCCCACGATGATCGCCATCGCCGCCAACTCCCCGATGCTGGGCGGCGAGTTCACCGGCTGGGTCTCCACCCGGCAGCGGGTGTGGGGCGACATGGACTCGGCACGGTGCGGGCCGATCCTCGGGGCCAGCGGCGACGACCCGGGCACCGACTGGGCGCGCTATGCGCTCAAGGCCCCGGTGATGCTGGTGCATAACCCCGAGGCCACCGCCGTCACGCAGTGGGTGCCCTTCGCCGATTGGGTGGACGGCCGGGCGTTGCTCGGTGACCGGCGCCCGACGATCGCCGACCTGGAATACCACCTGACCACGCTGTTCCCGCCGGTCCGGCCGAGGCAGTGGCTGGAGATCCGCTACCTCGACAGCGTGCCGGACGCCCTGTGGCCCGCCGTGGTGTTCACCCTGGTGGCGCTGCTCGACGACCCGGTGGCCGCCGACATCGCGGCCGAGGCCGTCGAACCGGTCGCTACCGCCTGGGACACCGCCGCCCGGGTCGGCCTGCGCGACCGGCGGCTGTACGAGGCGGCCAACAAGTGCGTGGCCGTCGCCGCCGAGCGGGCGCCGGCGGAGCTGACCGAGGCGATGCAGCTGTTGGTCAGCGGAGTCGAGCGGGGCCGATGTCCCGGCGACGACTTCTCCGACGAGGTGATCGAGCACGGCCTCGAGGCCACGGTCTCGAGGGCCGCGCGCTGGCCGCAAGGGGGCGCGTGACTTCTCGGGAAAGGCTCGCCGACGATTTGGCGCGGGCGCGGGCGCGCACGCTGCGGCTGGTCGAGTTCGACGACGCTGAGCTGTGGCGGCAGTTCGATCCGTTGATGAGCCCGCTGGTGTGGGACCTCGCGCACATCGGCCAGCAGGAGGAGTTCTGGTTGCTGCGCGGCGGCGATCCGTCCCGGCCGGGCATCCTGCCGCCGGCCGTCGAGGGCCTCTACGACGCCTTCGAACACTCCCGGGCCAGTCGCGTCGAGTTGCCGCTGCTTTCGCCCGAGCGCGCGCGGTCCTATTGCCAGACCGTGCGCTCCGCCGCGCTGGACGCCCTGGACGCCCTGCCGGATGACCCCGCCGGGGAAGAGGCTGCGTTCGCCTTCGGGATGGTGGTCAGCCACGAAAACCAGCACGACGAAACTATGTTGCAGGCGCTCAACCTGCGTACCGGCGCGCCGCTGCTGCGCGACGGATCCGCGCTGCCCGCGGGCCGGCCGGGGCTGGCGGGAACGTCGGTGCTGATCCCCGGCGGCCCGTTCGTGCTGGGTGTGGACGCCGCGAGCGAGCCGTACTCACTCGACAACGAGCGCCCCGCACACGTCGTCGACGTGCCGGCCTTCCGGATCGGCCGGGTTCCGGTCACCAACGACGAGTGGCGATCGTTCATCGACGACGGCGGCTACGACCAGCCGCGGTGGTGGTCCGAGCGGGGCTGGCAGCATCGCCAGGCCGCGGGCCTGACCGCGCCGCAGTTCTGGGGTCCCGACGGCCGAACCCGAGCCCGGTTCGGCTACATCGAGGACATCCCCGGCGACGAACCGGTGCAGCACGTCACCTATTTCGAGGCCGAGGCCTACGCGGCCTGGGCCGGCGCCCGGCTGCCCACCGAGATCGAGTGGGAAAAGGCCTGCGCGTGGGATCCGGCGACCGGCGCCCGGCGCCGCTACCCCTGGGGCGAGCGGGAGCCGTCGGAGGCCGTTGCCAACCTGGGCGGCGCCGCGCTGCGGCCCGCGCCCGTCGGCGCATACCCCGCGGGCGCCTCGGCCTACGGCGTCGAGCAGATGCTGGGCGACGTCTGGGAGTGGACCGCCTCGCCGCTGCGGCCGTGGCCCGGGTTCGTCCCGATGATCTACGAGCGCTATTCGAGCCCGTTCTTCGACGGCGACTACCGGGTGCTGCGCGGCGGCTCGTGGGCCGTGGAGCCGGGGATCGTGCGGCCCAGCTTCCGCAACTGGGACCACCCGATGCGGCGTCAGATCTTCTCCGGTGTCCGGCTGGCCTGGGACGTGACGGACTGATGTGCCGCCACCTGGGCTGGCTCGGCGCCGACGTGAGCGTCTCGTCGCTGGTGCTCGACCCGCCGTGTGGGCTGCGGGTGCAGTCGTATGCCCCCCGCCGCCAGAAGCACGGCCTGATGAACGCCGACGGTTGGGGCGTCGGGTTTTTCGACGGTGACACGCCGCGCCGCTGGCGCAGCCCGGCGCCGTTGTGGGCCGACGCGTCGTTCGACTCGATCGCGCCCGCGCTGCACAGCCACTGCGTCGTGGCCGCGGTGCGCTCGGCGACCGTCGGCATGCCGATCGAGGCCAGCGCGACGGCGCCGTTCACCGACGGCCGATGGTTGTTGTCGCACAACGGCATCGTCGACCGCACGGTGCTGCCCCTCACCTCGTCGGCCGAATCCGCCTGTGACAGCGCCGTACTCGCGGCCACCATCTTCGAGCGCGGGCTGGACGCTCTTGCCGACACCATCACCGAAATCGGCGCGGCCGACCCATTGGCTCGGCTGAATGTGTTGGCCGCCAACGGTTCTCGGCTGCTGGCGACCGCCTGGGGCGACACGCTGTTCATCCTGCGTCGCGCCGACGGCGTGGTGCTGGCCAGCGAACCGTACGACGACGCGCCCGACTGGGAAGACGTGCCGGACCGTCACCTGGTGGAGGTCACCTCGGCGGGGATCCAGCTGACCCCGCTCAACTCGAAAGGATCTCGATGACGCTGACGCTGTCCAATCACCTCGCCGCCGACTCGGCGTATCACGCATTGCGTCGCGACGTCCTCGACGGCCTGCAGCAGACACCGAAGTCGTTGCCGCCCAAGTGGTTTTATGATTCGGTGGGCAGCGACCTGTTCGACCAGATCACCCGGCTGCCCGAGTACTACCCGACCCGCGCCGAGGCTGAGATCCTCCGCGCCCGATCGGCCGAGGTCGCGTCCGCCAGCGAGGCCGACACGCTCGTCGAACTGGGTGCCGGCACGTCGGAGAAGACCCGGCGGCTGCTGGACGCGCTGCGCGACCGAGGCTCGCTGCGCGGATTCGTGCCGTTCGACGTCGACGCCGGCGTGGCGCCAGCGACCGCGACCGCGATCCAGCGTGAGTACCCCGGCGTCGAAATCAGCGCTGTCTGTGGGGATTTCGAGGAGCACCTGACCGAGATTCCCGACGGCGGGCGGCGGCTGTTCGTGTTCTTGGGGTCGACGATCGGCAATCTCACGCCCGAGCCGCGCGCGCAGTTCCTCGCGACGCTGGCCGGCGTGATGGAGCCGGGGGACAGCCTGCTGCTGGGCACCGACCTGGTCAAGGACGCCGACCGGCTGGTGCGCGCCTACGACGACGCCGCCGGCGTGACGGCCCGGTTCAACCGCAACGTGCTCGCCGTGATCAACCGCCAACTCGACGCCGACTTCGACGTCGAGGCCTACCAGCACGTCGCGCGGTGGAACACCGACGAGGAGCGCATCGAGATGTGGTTGCGGTCCGGCGGGAGCCAGCGGGTGCGGGTCGGCGCGCTGGGATTGACCGTCGATTTCGCCGACGGCGAGGAAATGCTCACCGAGGTGTCGTGCAAGTTCCGCCCGGACGGGGTGAGCGCTGAGTTGGCCCGCGCCGGATTGCGGCGCATTCGATGGTGGACCGACGACGCCGGCGACTTCGGGCTGTCGTTGGCCGTTAAGTGAGCCGCGGCGGTTCGCTGGCCGAGCAGTGGCGGGCGGCCCGCCCGCCCTTCGCCGGGCTGCACCTGGACAGCGCCGCCTGCTCGCGCCAGAGTTTCGCCGCCATGGACGCCGCCGCCAAGCACGCGCTGCACGAGTCGGAGGTCGGCGGGTACGTCGCGGCCGAGGCGGCCGCCCCGGTACTCGAGGCGGGCCGGGCGGCGGTCGCGACGCTGTTCGGCGCGCCCGACGCCGAGGTGGTGTTCACCACCGGCTCACTGCACGCGCTGGACCTGTTGCTGGGCGCTTGGCCGGCCGAGCGGCGCACGCTGGCCTGCCTGCCCGGCGAGTACGGCCCCAACCTGGCCGTGATGGCCGCCCACGGGTTCGAGGTGCGGACGCTGCCGACCCTCGACGACGGCAGGCTGGCGCTTGACGAGGCGGCGTTCGAACTCGAAAGCGAACCAACGGATTTGGTGCATCTCACGCCGATGGCCAGCCACCGGGGCGTGGTGCAACCACTCGCCATGGTGGCCAAGCTCTGCCGCGAACTGAGCCTGCCGCTGGTCGTCGACGCCGCCCAGGCGTTGGGCCACATCGACTGCGCGGTGGGCGCCGACGCAGCGTATTCGTCGTCGCGTAAGTGGATCGCCGGACCGCGCGGCGTCGGTGTACTGGCACTGCGGCCCAAGCTGATGGGGCGACTGGCGCCGCGCCTGCCGGCGCCGCGTTGGGCGTCGGGTCTCTCGGTGGCCCAACAACTCAGCTTCGGCGAAGCCAATGTCGCCGCGCGGGTGGGCTTTTCGGTCGCAGTGGGAGAGCATCTGGCATCCGGACCGGAGTCGGTCCGTGCCCGGTTGGCCGAGCTCGGCGGGATCGCCCGGACCCTGTTGACCGACGTCGACGGGTGGCTGGTGGTCGAAGACGCCGAGGAGCTCAGCGCCATCACGACGCTGGCCCCCGTCGGCGGCGCCGATCCCGAGGCGGTGCGGGCTTGGCTGCTCGCCGAGCGACGCATTGTGACGACCTACGCCGGGGTGGTGCGCGCGCCGCACGAGCTCACCGGCCCGGTGCTGCGGATCTCGCCCCACGTGGACACCACCGCCGAGGACCTGGAGACCTTCGCCGAGGCGCTGATCGCGGCGACCGCGGCGACCGGCTAAAAATACCGGACTCGTCAATTTCGCCTTTGAATTTGACCGAAAGTATGAAAAGGCCTGTTGTTATTAGGCACGTGTGGGGTAGCTTTTGGCTTCAGTAGCAGGCGGCGGATCACTCTTCGGGAAGCGAGTCGCCGCTCGGCAATGGAGCCGGTGTGAAGGGGTGCGGGATGAATTTCTCCACGGTCGCAGCGTCATTCAGCTTGGTCACCGGTTTGCGGCGTGCGTGAAAGGAGATCGACATGTCGTACGTGGTCACCGCGCCGGAAGCGGTGCAGGTTGCAGCCCAGGACCTGGCAGGCATTCGTGCCTCGCTGACGCAGGCCGCCGCGCTCGGGGGCCCCACCACGGGGATCGCGACGGCAGCCGGGGACGAGGTATCGAGCGCGATCGCGGCCCTCTTCGGCAGCGCCGGCCAGCAGTTCCAAGCTCTCAACGCCCAGGCACGGGCATTCCAGGCAGAATTCGAAAGCCTGTTGAAAGCCGGCGCGGCGGCCTATGTCAGCGCCGAGGCGGCTAACGCGGGGCTAGCGGCCCCTGCAGCTGTTTCCGCGGCCGTACCCGCCGCGACCTACCGAACCTTCAACCTTTTCAACGGCCTGCTCGACATCAATATCGGCACCGGTGGCATTCAATTCACGATCAGCACACCGGGGTTCATGCTGCCGGCGGTGCACGTGCCCCCGATAAGCGTCGCCCCGTTCAATCTGCCCCAGATCACCATTCCGCCCGTAAACATTCCGGCCGGCGCCACGCTTGCGAATCTCACGGTCAGTCCGTTCAACCTGCCGCAGCTGTCGATACCGTCCATCAACATCCCGGGCGGGACGACGCCCGCCAACATCACCGTCGGGGCGTTCGACCTGCCGCAGATAACGACCCCCGCCATCACGGTGCCGCCGATCAACCTGCCCGCGGTGACGATACCGCCGTTCCAAACGCCGCTGATCCAGGTTTCGAGCTGGAGCCTGCCATCGATAACGGTTCCCCGAATCGACCTTCCGCAGATACAGTTCCCGGATATCAGCGTTCCGGGTGGGGGCCAGACGGTGGTCCACTTGCACACCGGTAACGTCCTCTTCCCAGACTATGACATCAACCTTGAGTCGTTCGATATCAACGCGCCGTCACTCGGCTTCAACACGCAAGGGTTTATTTCCCAATTCGGTATCCCCAGTATTCAAATCGGTACCCTGACCCTGCCGATCCTGAGCGTCAGCAACCCGAGCGGCGGCGATTACATATTCCCGTCGATCGGCCTCTCCGGGTTCTCCATCCCGTCGATCACCATTCCGCCCATCTCTGTCGGCGGGTTCACCCTGCCGCAGGTCAGCTGGCCGGCTTTCTCGACGGCCCAGCTGACCATCCCGCCGATCGGTGTCGGTGGCTTCACGCTGCCGCAGGTCAGCTGGCCGGGGTTCGCCACGCAGCAGCTGACCATCCCGCCCGTCGGCGTCGGCGGCTTCAACCTGCCCGAGGTCGACGTCCCCAACATCACCCTGGCGCCCGTGCAGCAATATCAGTTCACGATCCCGCCCATCCCCACCTGGCCGAACGGGCTGACCATCGACGCGGGCAACTTCCTTTCGATCGTCAACGACGTGGCGGCCAGCCTGCTGGGCACCGGCCCCTAAGGCGTGGCGCCGTAGGTCTCAGCTGACCTTGTGCGCCGACAGCAGGAAGGCCGGCATCTTCATCCGGCCCTTCTCGTCGCGGTCGTGCGGTGGGAATTCGAACGGCGCGTTGTCCAGCGGCGGGATGTTCGCGTGGATGAAGGCGGGCCGGATCTCATCGATCTCCCAGTATTTGCTAACCGCGGCGCGCAACTCGTCCTCGTCGACCTCGTTGGGCTTGGGCTCCATCGCGGCGGGGAACGCGCCCTTGGCGAACACCAGCACGAAATAGTTGGCGCCGGGCGCCGCCGCGCGGTGGATCGAGCGCAGGTAACCGTCGCGGCCCTCGACTGGCAGCGAGTGGAACAACGTCGAGTCCGCGATCGTCGAGAAGCGTCCGTCATAACCGGTGAACGACGTGATGTCGGCCTGCACGAAGCTGGCCGTGGTCAGGCCGCGCTCGGCGGCCGCCTTGGTGGCGGCGGCGACGGCCGTCGGCGTGATGTCGATGCCGACCACGGTGTAGCCCTGCGCGGCCAGGGCCAGCGACAGCTCGGCGACCCCGCACCCGGCGTCGAGCACGTCGCTGCGAAACTTGCCGGCGGCGATCAGCGCCGCCAACTCCGGCTGCGGCTCACCGATGTTCCACGGGGGTGGGCCCTGGAATTCGCCCTCCTCGCGGTAGGCACCGTCCCAATCGATGATTTCGGATGACATGGTCCCCCTATCGATCCCAGGTGTGCACGGGCTCGTTGCTGTGCATGTGTTCGCAGTACCGCCGCAGCATCTCGGCGAGCGCGGCGGGCCGGCTCATGCCGCCGTCTTCCAGCGTACGCACGGTGGAGACCTGCCAGCTCGCGCCGTTGCGGCCGGCCCGGGCGCGGCCCTCGATGACACCCAGGAAGCGGTCGCGTACCTCGGCGTCGACGCCCCAGCGGCGCAGTCCGTCGTCGGCGATCGGCAGCAAGGTGTCGAGCACCAGCTCCCGCGCCGTCACCTTGCCCCTACCGGGCCAGAGCAACCGGGCGTCGATGCCGTGGCGGGCCGCCTCGAGGAAATTCTCCCGTGCCACAAGGAAACCCATCCGGTTCCAGAGCGGATCCTCGTCTTCGGACAGGCTGCGCAGCACGCCGTAATAGAAGGCGGAATTGGCCAGCATGTCGATGACGGTCGGCCCGGCCGGCAACACCCGGTTCTCCAGCCGCAGATGCGCGCGCCCGTCGACCACGTCGTACACGGGCCGGTTCCAGCGGTACACGGTGCCGTTGTGCAGGCGCAGTTCGGGCAGCTGCGGGGTGCGCCCGGCGGCGAGCTCGGCGACCGGGTCTTCGTCGGACACCTCGGGCAGCAGCGACGGAAAGTATTGGATGTTCTCTCCGAACAGGTCGAGCACGGAGGTGATCCACCGCTCGCCGAACCACACCCGTGGCCGCACGCCCTGGGCCTTGAGCTCCTCGGTCCGCGTGTCGGTGGATTGCGTGAACACCTCGATCCGCGTTTCCGACCACAGCTGGTGGCCGAAGAAGTACGGGGAGTTGGCACCCAGCGCCAATTGCGGGCCAGCGAGGATCTCGGCCGCGTTCCAGTTGGCGGCGAACTCCGCCGGCGCGAGCTGCAGGTGCAATTGCATGCTGGTGCAAGCGGATTCGGGTGCGATGGTGGCGGCGTTCCAGCTCAGCGGCTCTGGACCGGAGATGTCGATCGGGATGTCCTCGCCGCGGGCGGAAAAGATCGAATCGTTGAGGGCTGCATAGCGCGTCGACTCGCTCATCCAGTCCTGGTCGAGGTGCTCGGGCATCAGGGTGGGCAGGATGCCGATCATCACGATGTGCGCCCCGCCCGAGTTGGCCTTGGCCTCGGCGTCATTGAGGCTGGCCCGCACCTCGGCCTCGAGATCCAGGCCCGTGTGTCCGGGCAGCGGGCGGGGCGGCACGTTGAATTCGATGTTGTAGGCGCCCAATTCGGTCTGGAAGGCCGGGTCGCCTATGGCCTCGAGCACGGACCGGTTCGACATTGCGGGCTGATAGTCGGCGTCGACGAGGTTGCACTCGATCTCCATGCCGGTGAGCGGCCGGTCGGCATCGAAGCGCGACTGGGCGAGCATCGTCTCGAAGACGTTCAGGCACAACCGCACCTTGCGCCGGTATTCCGAGCGTTGCGCGCGGTCATACGTGGTGCGCTTGACCTCTTCGCCCACAACGCCGATGCAACAGGTTTACCGGCGGCAGCGCAAGGGCGACAGGCTGACCAGTGCTGACGCGGGTCGGGTGGGTAGACCATGATGGACGTACAGGTGTCAATCACGGGTGGAGGAGAGCTAGTTGGCCGAGTCCGCTGAATTCGTAGCCGCAATCGATCAGGGCACCACCAGCACCCGCTGCATGATCTTCGATCACGACGGCGCCGAAGTGGCCCGCCACCAGCTCGAGCACGAGCAGATCCTGCCCAGCGCGGGCTGGGTCGAGCACGACCCGGTGGAGATCTGGGAGCGCACGTCGTCGGTGCTGACGTCCGTGTTGAACCGGGCCAACCTCTCGCCGAAACACTTGGCGGCCCTGGGGATTACCAATCAACGCGAAACCACGCTGGTATGGAACAAGCGGACCGGCCGGCCTTACTACAACGCGATCGTCTGGCAGGACACCCGCACCGACCGGATCGCGTCCGCGCTGGACCGCGACGGTCGCGGGGACGTGATTCGCCGTAAGGCCGGCCTGCCGCCGGCGACCTATTTCTCCGGCGGCAAGCTGCAATGGATCCTGGAAAACGTCGACGGGGTCCGCGAGGCCGCCGAGAGCGGTGACGCCCTTTTCGGCACCGCAGACGCCTGGGTGTTGTGGAACCTCACCGGGGGCCCGCGGGGCGGCGCGCACGTCACCGACGTGACGAACGCGAGCCGGACCATGCTGATGAACCTGGAAACGCTGGACTGGGACGACGAGCTGTTGTCGTTCTTTTCCATCCCGCGCGCGATGCTGCCGGCGATCGCGTCGTCCTCGCCGCGAGAGCCCTACGGGGTGACGCTGGACACCGGGCCGCTCGGCGGCGAGGTGCCGATCACGGGGGTCCTCGGCGACCAGCACGCGGCGATGGTCGGTCAGGTGTGCCTGGCCGAGGGCGAGGCGAAAAACACCTACGGCACCGGCAATTTCCTGCTGCTCAACACCGGCGAGACGATCGTGCGCTCGGACAACGGCCTGCTGACCACGGTGTGCTACCAGTTCGGCGACGCCAAACCCGTGTACGCGCTTGAGGGTTCGATCGCGGTCACCGGCTCGGCGGTGCAGTGGTTGCGTGATCAGCTCGGCATCATCAGCGGCGCGGCGCAGAGTGAGTCGCTGGCCCGTCAGGTCCCCGACAACGGCGGGGTGTATTTCGTCCCGGCGTTCTCCGGGTTGTTCGCCCCCTACTGGCGATCCGACGCCCGCGGCGCGATCGTGGGCCTGTCGCGGTTCAACACCAACGCGCACCTGGCGCGGGCGACGCTGGAGGCGATCTGCTACCAGAGCCGAGACGTGGTGGACGCGATGAAGGCGGATTCCGGTGTGCGCCTTGAGGTGTTGAAGGTCGACGGCGGCATCACCGGCAACGACCTGTGCATGCAGATCCAGGCCGACGTGCTCGGCGTGGACGTGGTGCGGCCGGTGGTCGCCGAGACGACCGCGCTCGGCGCCGCCTATGCGGCGGGCCTGGCCGTCGGGTTCTGGGCCGATCCGTCGGACCTGCGGTCGAATTGGCAGGAGGACAAGCGCTGGACACCCAACTGGGACGACGAGCAACGCGACGCCGGATACGCGGGTTGGCGCAAGGCGGTGCAGCGGACCCTGGACTGGGTTGACGTATCCTAGCCTTTGTTGGTGCCGCGAGCGTGCGTGTCTGTACAGCGACACGCCGGTGTGGCTGACATTTTGCGCACGCTCGCGGCCGCAACCGGTTAGTCCTCGCCGAGGATGCCGTAGACCTCGCGGCGAGCGTTGTTGATGATCTCGACGATGCGTTGCTGCTGCTCGTCGGTGGCGGTGTGCGCGGATTGCGCGACCGCGCCAAACAACTGGCCCATGGCCGCGCGCAGGTTGACCGCGCCCGGGTCGGCGCCTTCGGCGATCTCGTCCCACGGCTTGGTCTCGATCTTCTCGGCCGCCGCGCGGCCCTCGTCGGTCAGCTCGAAAAGCTTTTTGCTGCCGTCGGTTTCGCTCGCGCTGATCAGGCCCTCGTCGTCGAGCAGCTGCAGCGTCGGGTACACCGACCCGGGGCTGGGCCGCCAGATCCCGTTGCTGCGCTCGGCGATCTGCTGGATCATCTCGTAGCCGTGCATCGGCCGCTCGGCCAGCAGGGCCAGGATGGCCGCGCGCACGTCGCCGCGGCGTCCGCGGCCGGAGCCGCCACGACGCCGTCCGCCGCGCCGACCGCCCGGGCCGAACCCGAAGCCGAAGCCCGGGCCGAAACCGGGGCCGAAGCCCGGCCCGAAGCCGGGGCCGAAGTGGTCGCCGGCGTGGTCACGGAGGTGTTCGCGGAATTCGCGCCGGGCCTGACGCCGGGCGTCGTGCAGGGCGCGCCGGTCGACCGGGCCGGGGCCGAAGCCGAATCCCAAGCCGGGCCGGGCGAAGGGGCCTTCGGGGGGAGTGAAGGGGTTACTCATGGTTGGTAGTTCCTCTCGATGGTTTGTGGGTAACACGCCGTCCGCGCGCTACGTCATATCACGATATATCGTAAACTAACGCGATGCAACGAGATATTCCGATAAGCGAGCTTCGGGCGCGTCGAAACGGCTTTGACCTGCGGAAAGTGAATCTCGGGCGGCCGTCGCCGGGCGGTTTGCATCCCCCGAACGGGGGGTAGGAACTGTGGGATGAACGCTAACAACAACCTGACGGTGGGCGGCGGGACGCAGAGCGCGACCGAGCCCACGTGGGGCGACGACACCCGAGGTCGGACGGCTTGGCCGTGGGTGAATTGGGGGTTGGCGCTGGCGACGGTGCCCGCCGCGGCCATCGTGATGCTCTTCGCGCTCGGCGCGGTGATGAGCACCGCCGGGTGCGCCGACCGCAGTTGTCCCAACCTGGGCCGCGGCGGCATTGACTTCGGCGTCGCGTTCTATGGCGCACCCGTGGTGGCGTTTGTCGTCCTGCTTGTCTCGTTCTTCACCGCAAAGCGTCGCGGGGGCATCGCGGTTCCGCTGGTCGGTTGGGCGCTGCTGATCGCCGACGTCCTGCTCATGGCGGCGGCGGTCTCCGGCTAGCCGTTTCAGGTATTGAGTGTGCACTGACGGCTTTGCGTGGTGCGCCACGGTTGAAAATCGCTGAATCTTCCGCCCAGGGCTCACACACAAAACCCACGATTCACACTCAAGGGGTGAAGGCGCCGTCTCCGGCTAGCTGTACCCGGTCATGAGGTTGGTTGCAGTCGGCTGACGGGTGGGTGCCCGCCGAGTGCGCTGTGACGTCGTT
>NZ_LZKR01000034.1 GCF_001672915.1 Mycobacterium sp. 1245805.9
GGCGCGGCACGGTCGCCTGGGACCACACCACCGAGCCGTCGGATGTGGTGTTCAACGAGTTTCTGCCCGCGGTGGCCCGGATGCGCGCGGTGGACCCCGTGACCGCCGAGCTGGTCCGGCTGCGCGGCGCCGCGCAGCACAACTGCCGGCTGTGCAAATCGTTGCGGGAGAGCACCGCACTCGACGCCGGCGGCACGGAGGAGCTGTACGGGGACATCGAGCGTTATGAGGACTCAAGTCGGTTAACCCGCCGCGCTAAAGCAGCGCTGCGCTACACCGATGGGTTAATTTGGACCCCTGCGCACCTCGTCGCCGACGTTGCCGCCGAGGTGCGCTCCGGGTTTTCCGAGGCAGAGGCCGTCGAGCTCACCTTCGACGTCATGCGCAACGCCAGCAACAAGGTCGCCGTGTCGCTGGGCGCCGACGCCCCGCGGGTCGAGCAGGGCACCGAGCGTTACCTGCTCGACGTTGACGGTCAGACGGTCTTCAGCTGACGTCGGCGCGGGGTCGGGAGCCGTGTCATGGCACCATTGGTGCGCATCAGGGGCGGTAGCTCAGTTGGTTAGAGCCGCGGACTCATAATCCGTTGGTCGCGGGTTCGAGCCCCGCCCGCCCCACTTCAGAGGTGTATGACCTCGGCTGATGCGTGCGTTCGTCTTCGGCTGATGCTTGACAGTTACTTCGGCTGATCCTTCACGCTCCCTCCGAGCCTCTTGGAGCTGCGGCGTCGGCATCGGGGCACCGCGGACTGGGTAGTTGTGATCCCGAAGTCACTGCGTGGAATCGACCTTGGTCAACACCATCGCCGCTTCGTTGTACGGAAACAGGCGGTAGAGCATCCCCGATGGTCCCGAAACGAGCGCTGCGCCCTCGGCCTTACTCACAAGACGAGGATTGACCAGCGCGATACTCTTGCCGCGCCTGTGCAATACCGCCTGCCCGCCGGCCAAAACATTCTTCACCCAGTCCGAATGCAGCCCGTACCCGATGAGGACGAGGAAGCCGTCGGGGGTGGGAAAGACCAACAGCGGCGTTCGATAACGCCTGCCCGATTTGCGTCCGACATGTTCGAGCGTCCCTTGGTACGGAAGCCACGGCGTGATCGACCGAGCCGCTGGATTGGTGACTCGACGATTGAATTTGGCGACGACTCTGGGTACCCGCATGGCTCCTCATCCTCAGCGAAGTTCGATCATCGAGGTGCCAACTCATGCGGTCGCGGGCACCAGGGCGCTGATGTCCTCGCCTTGAAGCAGCTTGATCGTCAGATTCAGGTCGAAGTAGTCGGTCCAGCGTGTGATCCTCGCGTCGCCGTCGACGACGAAGGTCCCCATTACGGGGATGGCCGGCTTGCGTCCATCGGGAGTCTGGATGTAGTCCAGGCGTTCGGTGAGCACCACGGAACCTTCGCTGGCGAGGTTCACGATTTCGAAGGCGTAGGCGTCCGGGAACATAGCGAACTGGGCTGCCATGTTCTCCACGATGGCGTCCGGTCCGGTGAAGGCAGGCATTCCCACGTTCTGATAAACGGCGCCTTCGGCAAGCAGGGGACGCAACGCTTCGGCGTCGCGCTGCTCCATCAAGGCGCAGAACTGGCGGACGACTTCGGCCGGCGATGACATGAGTGGAATCCCTTCGGCGAGTGAGTGAATCGACTGCGCGGACTGGAAGATGATGCGGATCTGCCTCTCGACACATCAGTGCTCGTGGATTATCACCCCGCGAATGTTGCGGCCGGCGAGCATGTCGTCGTAGGCCTCATTGATGTCGTTGAGCTTGTACTCGGTGGTGACGGTTTCGTCGAGCAACAGCTTGCCACTTCGATAGAGGCTGATAAGTCGAGGGATATCGGCCCGTGGGTTGGCTTCGCCGTAGAGGCTGCCCAGGAGCCGCTTTTGGAACAGCGTGAACAACGTCAGCGGCAGGGTCGGCGTCACGTCGGACATCGACGCCAGGGCGGTGGCCACCACGGCGCCGCCCTTGCGCACCACGTTGAGTGCGTCGTTGATCATCGCGCCCTCGAGCACGCCTGGCGTGAGGATGGCCGAGTCGGCCATGACTCCCCGCGTGATCTCGCCAACTAACTGGGTTGCTTCCTCCATCGAGGTGGCAAAGTGAGTGGCCCCGAACTGAAACGCTTTGTCGCGCTTGCTCGGCTCGATATCGACCACCACGATTTGCTCCGCCCCCGCCAGGCGCGCGCCCTGAATGGCGCCGCTGCCGATCCCGCCACAGCCGACAACAACGACCACGTCGCCGGGACTGACGTTCGCGGTATTGACGGCCGAACCCCAACCGGTGGTGACGCCGCAGCCGAGCAGACACACGCGCGACAACGGCACATCGTTGTCGATCTTGACCACGGAGGCCTCGGACAACACGCCCCACTGCGCGAAACTGCCGACGCCGGAAAGTGCTCCGATGCCCTGGCCGCGGGCTCGCCGCCGGAAGGTGCCGTCGGCTTGGACCCCCGCAAGAATGGTCGCCCCGAAGTCACAAAGGTTTTGACGCCCCGTAGCGCACCATCGGCAGCGACCGCAGGCCGGCAAAAATGAAGTGACGACGTGGTCTCCCACCGCCACATCGCGCACTTCCGGACCGACCTCTCGAACGACGCCGGCCCCTTCGTGCCCACCGATCAAGGGAAAGCTCACTCCAAACATGTCACCGGTGCGGATGTGGTGATCGGAGTGGCACAATCCGGTGGCTTCGAATTCGACCAGTAGTTCGCCGGATTGCGGCGGATCGAGTTCGATCTCTTCCACCGACCACTTCTCGTTCAGCCCCCACAGGACTGCTCCGTTGGCCTTCATGGCGACTCCTCAACGATATGTATGGCACGCTCCGGACAATTCGCGATCGCATGGTGCGCCCGGTCTTCCCATTCCGGTGGTATGTCCGTGACGGTGACGAAGGCGATCCCGTCGTCGTCGATATCGAACATCTCCGGATATGTTGCGTAACAACGGCTGTGGCCCTGACACATTTCCGCGTCGACACGAAGCTTCATCGTTCAGTCCAATCCGCCCGGTCGGGTCCCGATGACGCCCTGCTCTGTCAGAGACGCTATCGAAGCGGCGTCGAGGCCGAGGAGCTCACTGAGGATGGTCGCGTTGTGCTGACCCAAGGTCGGTGCTGGCGACCGATACCACCCTTGAACGCTGCGGTACTTGAAGGGAAGTGCCGGCACGTGATGTCGTCCCACGACGGGGTGATCGAGACTTTCGAAGAAGCCGCGGGCAGCAAGTTGTGGGTGCATCGAACCGACCCTGGCGTCTGCCAACTCCGCGGCGGGGACGCCGTATTCGATAAGCAACTCGGCGGCGGCCGAGGAATCTTGCCGGCCAGCCCATTGCTCGAGGTGCTTGTCGATCACATCGTGTGCCTCTGCACGCCCCTGGTGGGTGTCCAACGCGGGGTCGTCTGCCCAGTCCGGATTACCCAGCGCCGACTTCAGTAGGCGCCACTGCTCGTCGGTCGCGACCGAAATGGCCAGCCATCGCTCCGTTCCCGCGCACTCGTAAAGCCCTTGTGGGGCGGCGTCAGGGCTGCGATTCCCTCGACGCGATATCAGGTTGCCGTATGCGGTGAATTCGACGACCTGCTCAGCGGCTGCGTTGAGCGCGGCCTCAACCATCGAAACTTCGATGAACGACCCGCGTCCGGTTTGATCCCGATGGCGGAGGCCGGCGAGCATGGCGAATGCGGAGTGCATTCCCGCCAGCGGGTCGCATGGGCCGCGGGGGATTCGCGGCTGGTCGTACTCGTGGCCGGTCACCCACGCCATCCCGGTCATCTGTTCCATCGTCTGCGCGAAGCCCACGTTGTTGCGCCATGGTCCGTCGAGCCCGAATGCGGGCATTCGAACCATAAGTATTCGGGGGTTGAGCTCGCTGATGGTCTCCCATGTGATGCCGAAATTTTCGAAGACGCGTGGCGAGAAATTTTCAACCAGGATGTCGGAGCACTTGACGAGTCGGAAGAAGATCTCCCGCCCTTCGTCAGAGGCAAGGTCGAGGGTGAGTCCGCGCTTGTTGGCGTTGGTCGCCAGGTACATCCCCGACCGCTCCCACCACTGAGCCTGATCGGCGAACGCCGCGGCCGCCATGCGTGCGCCGTCAGGGTGGGCGGTCGACTCCAGGTGAATGACCTCGGCGCCCAGTGCGGCGAGAATGTGGGTGGAGGAGGGGCCGGCCCACCACGCGGTAGCGTCGAGGATTCTCACGCCATCCAGAGGAAGTGCCGTTGCGTGGTCGGTAGTGACCGCAATCCTGTTGTGCTCGGGCACTTCTGATGATTCGTCAAGCGCAGGAGCGCCGGAGGTGGGGGCGGGTCGCTGACCATTTATCCGATAGGGCGGCAAGGGGTGCGTGAAGCTGCCGTCGGCGTAGGTGCCCCACACGCCGCGCGCCGCGAACTGCGGGTGGTCCAACACGGTCTGGCCATTGTTGACCGGCGAGACTGGGATCCGCAGATCGGAGGCCAACGCGACGATTTCGTCCGTAGAATTTTGCGTCGTCCATTCCCGCACAAATCGATTCCACTCCTCCCGGCGTTCCCAGCGCGTCGTTGCGAGTGCCCATGCCGGGTCGTCGTCGAGCAGGTCCAATCGGCCGATCATCGCGAGGAACGACTCGAATTGCTGGCGCGTGTTGGTGTTGAAGCCCACCCATCCGTCCGCGGTCGGTTCGATGGAAGGGATTTCGACCTGTCGGGCGGGAACGGTCAAAGGGGGACGACCGGCCAGCTCGTGGTAGATGTCGGCGAATCCGCTGGCGCTGAGGTGACAAGCCTCCAGCAGCGAGCAGTCGATGATTTCGCCTGGTCCGCCGAGTTGAGCCCGACGGAGTGCGCCTAGCGCCCCGACGGCGGCATAACTGGCCATCACCCATTCGAATACTCGACCACCCGCCTGAATGGGCGGCTGGTCCGGACGGCCTCGTAACGCCAGGGTGCCGCTCTCGGCCTGGATCGTGAATTCCGTTGAGGGCCGGTCCCGGTAGGGTCCGGTCAACCCGTATGGAGTCAACGCCACGATCACCAGGTGTGGTGCGTGTCGTAGGAGGGCCTCGCGGTCGAGAGCATCCGGGCCGAGAGAATCGACGAACACATCCGCGGAAACGATCAAAGCCTCGAGGTCGGGCAGCGAAGTGCCAACGACTGAGCGCTTGCCGGCGTTCAAGAATTTGAACAGCGCGTCGGCGTCGCTTTGATCGCCAAACGTTCTGCGGCGGAAAGGATCCCCGTCCGGCGCTTCTATCTTTATGACCTCCGCTTCGAGGTCGGCGAACAACTTGGTGCAGTACGGGCCGGTGATTTCCGTCGCCCACTCGACAACACGAACCCCACGCAGAGCGTTCATCGCCGGGGCGCTCTCCGCGTCAATGTTCTCGGGAGCGAGTTACTCGCACCGATGAGTGCACACGCCACCCTCTGTCCTCACGCTCGTGCCGATCGAGCAGGGTGCTCTGCATCCGCTTGGCTGCGGCCTGGCTGGCAACGACGCTAGCGACGGCAAAGCTCGGCTGTCAAGTGTGACTCGATAACCGTGGCCGGAGTTGAATTTGTCCGAGCGTTTAGTCGGCCGCGCGCACCTTCGCGGGCCGTTGGGCCCGTCCGCCTCGCTTGGTGGGCGCCTTGCCCTCCGATGTGCTTACGCCTTTCGCGAGAATGCGCGAACCCAGTTCTATCTGTGCGCGGATGTCCGGCTCACCGGTACCGAACCAGCGTGGTCCGAGGCTCGTCGTGAAAATAATGAAGTTAGCCAGGAGCTCGGCGAACAGGTCGGCGTCGACGTCGGCCCTGATCTGCCCCGCGGCTTGATAGTGGCGAACGCCTTCGGCGATAACGGCTGTACGGCGTGCGTGGTTGGGTTGCAGCACGCGCAGCGAGAAGTCCGGGTCCGATAACGCCCGACCGGAAATGTCCCAGCCGGGAACACCGCTGTCCCGGTCATCGATTCGTAGTCTGGCAAAGAAAAGCTGCTCGATATAGTCCTCGAAGCGCGCCGGCAGGTTCGCCACGACTTGCTCTTCTGCCTCACTGACGAGGTCGGCGATCTGTCGAGAAACAACTTGCTCGAAAATGCCCCGCTTGTCCCCGAAGTAGTGGAAAAGCATCGCCTCCGAGCAGTCGGCCCGACGGGCGATTTCCTTTGTCGCCGCGGCCGCGTATCCCGCTTCGGCAAAGACCTCGGCAGCCGCTTCAAGGAGGGCTCGTTGTTTGCCGTCCTTGTCGCGAACTCGCCGCCGTGCGCCTGTGGTCATCACACATACCTTAGCGAGCAGCCCTCAACCGGGAAGAAGCTTGCTCGTGCGTCGCATGCCGCATCGCCCGTTTTGGGGGATCCACCCTTCCGGCGCGCGCCGTTATCGAGTGCGACTTGACTCCGCGTAGTCGACGACTTACTGTGCTGCGAAAGCAAGTTTGGCGTGTGCGAGAAATCCGAGGGCCGGTGCAGATGGCACATGGACGGTGGCGCGACAACGGTGTCGCCAGCATGTTGACGCCCCGCATGCCTCGTTCCGGCGTCGGAAAGAACTGCACATGGTGAGCAAATCGCCGGAGGAACACGCCCGGAACCTCGACCTTCGTCATGAGGATTTCAACGACCAAGAATTCCTCTACGAGGTCTACAGGGTGATGCGGGAGAGTGGACCGTTCAGCCACCAGGATGTCCCATTCCTGGGTCCGACGCCCGGGGGCGCGTGGGTCGCCACCCGCTATGACGAGTGCTACGAGATTTTGCGGGATTGGCGCAGCTTTTCCAGCAAGCCCCTTGGGCTGGAGGGCAACCCGATGTCGTTCGGCGACATCGTGATTACCTTGGATCCGCCACGGCAGCAGCAGCTTCGCAAAGTTCTCAACCCGTATTTCTCTCCTGGCCGGATGAAGGATTTGGAGCCCCAGGTGCGCGCGGTCACGGACGGGCTGATCGACAACTTCATCGAATTGGGCCGCGGGGATCTCGCCGACGTCGCCTGGCAGCAACCTGGCATCGTGTTCTTCCGGTATCTGCTCGGTATGCCCGTTGAGGACGTGCCGCTTTACATCGAGACGGCCGACATCGCGATCAATGGCGAGAGCGCAGAGGTCCGAAACGGATCGATGACGAACCTCTACCTCCGCGTACGCGACGAGATCGACAAACGTCGTAGTGAACCGCCGCGTGACGACCTCATCGATGTCCTGCTTGCCGCCGAGATTGACGGCGAGAAATTGAGCTTCGACGACGTGGTTGCGAATGTGATGCTGCTGGTGCAAGCGGGGCTCGAAACAACCTCTAGTGCAATGTCGTTCGCCTTCTTCTACCTGGGCACCCACGCCGCAGAGCGTGACCGGCTCGTGCGCGAAGCGGGGCTGATGCCCACGGCAATAGAGGAATTCATCCGGTTCGCGGGTTCGGTTCACGGACTTCATCGTTCCGTCGCCGAAGGGGTCGAACTAAGCGGCCACAAGTTCTGCCCCGGCGAGACGGTCGTCGTGAACTACGCGGCCGCCAACCGCGACGCGCGCGAGTTCGACGAGCCGAACAAGTGCATTCTCGACCGGCAGACAAACCGCCACCTCGGGTTCGGAGCCGGCGTCCATCGCTGTCTGGGCTCCAATCTCGCCCGACTCGAGTTTCGGGTGGGCGTCGAACAGACCCTGAATCGGATACCCGACTACGCCATCCCGCCGGGGGCAAAAGTCGATTTCCACGGGAACTCGGTCACCCGCGGCTATCGTGCCCTGCCCGTCGTCTTCACGCCGGGCGCCCGCGTCGCCCAGTGAGGGGTGCGGCGCAGCCCACATCGGCTCGTAGACAGCGTCCTAGCGAAATCAGGGAGGAACCCGTGGACAAGCAAGATCTGCAATGGATGATCTCCGTCGATGACCACATCATCGAGCCGCCGAACCTGTGGGTCGACCGCGCATCGGCCGCCGACCGCGATCGGGTGCCACATGTCGAGCGCATCGACGGCGTCGATACGTGGGTCTACGAGCAAGCGCGCGCGTCGGTCCTTGGCATCCTGGTCGCGGCTCACCAAAGGCCGGCCGAGTATTCGCCGCTGCCAGTGAATTACGACGATATGCCCCGCGCATACTTCGACCCAGTGGCCCGCATCGCCGACATGGACGAGGATCATGTGATCGCGGGATTGAACTTTCCGTTCTTCCCCCGGTTCTGTGGCCAGATGTTCGCCCACCTCGGTGACCGCGACCTGGGTCTCAAGTGCGTGCGCGCGTACAACGACTTCGTCATCGATGAGTGGTGCGCGGCGGCACCCGGTCGCTACATCCCCATGGTCATCATTCCGTTGTGGGACACCCGACTGGCCGTCGAGGAGACGCTACGGTGCGCGGGCAAGGGCGCCAAAGCCATTGCCTTCTCGGAGAACCTGCACCCGTTGGGATTTCCGTCCATCCACTCGGGGGCATGGGACGACTTCTTCGCGGTGGTGAACGAGACGAAGATGCCGCTGTGCACGCACATCGGCTCGTCGTCGGTTAGTCCCACTACGTCGCCTGACGCACCTTTCGGGGTTCAGGCGGTCAACATCAACCTCAATCTCGCGAACTCAACCACGGATTGGCTGTTCTCGGGCAAGCTGCAGAAGTACCCCGACCTGAAGATCGTGCTGGCCGAGGGCGGCATCGGCTGGATCCCCTACCTCATCGAGCGTGCCGAACATGTCGCCGCCGATTACCAGTACCTGCGCGCCAACAACTGGGCGGTTGACCCGGCCACGATGCGCTTGACCCCGGTGCCCACCGACCCCGAGATTTTTCCGGAGTCCCCGCGCCAGCTCTTCCGCGACCACATGTACGGCTGCTTCATTGAGGATGACTTTGGGGCGGCTAACCTCGACTCCATCGGCGTCGACAACGTGATGATTGAAACGGATTATCCGCACACCGACAGCCTCTGGCCCAACTCGCTTCAGGCCGCCCACAAAGCACTCGACGGCCGATCCGACCTCGACAAGTACAAAGTGCTGCAGGGTAATGCCCGCCGGGTCTTCGACTTTGAGCCCGCCCCGTACCCGGCGGCGACGTAGTCGGCACCCAACGGATTCGTTCGATGCGGGAGTACCAAAGCTTTATCGACGGTAGGTGGTCGAGCGACAACGCGGTCGGCGTCATCGACGTCATCGATCCGGCCACCGAGGAGTTGATCGGACGAGTCGTCGACGGTGGACCAAAGCAGGCGGCCATGGCGATCGAGGCCGCCCGGCGGGCCTTCGACGACGGGCCGTGGCCGTGGATGTCCGTCCGGGAGCGGGCGAATATCATCAAGCGGTTCGCCGAAATACTCGACGAGCGCCAAGCGGAACTTCGAGAGCTAGTAATCGCCGAGATCGGCTCGACCGGCTTCATCACCGACCTGGTTCAGGTTGGCGGCGCCATCGAGGCGGCCCACTACTACGGCGAGTTCGTCGAACACGATGTGACGTGGGTGGAAACACCGGGCGGGCCAAGGGTTTCGGCGACCGGCCTGGGCGGCGTGACGGTGGTCCGCGAACCGGTGGGGGTGGTCGGAGTCATTACCCCGTTCAATTTTCCGTTCTCGATCAACATTCAGAAGTGCCTGGCCGCGCTGGCCGTCGGCTGCACCGTGGTGCTCAAGCCCCACCCGTGGACTCCGATGAACGCCCTGGAGCTGGCCAAGGTTGGTGAGGAAGCCGGCCTCCCGCCCGGAGTGTTCAACATCGTTGTGGGCGGTGCCGATGTGGGGGAGGAGCTGTGTACCCACCCAGGCGTAGACATGATTGGATTCACCGGTTCGACTGCGACGGGTCGACGCATCCGTGAACTATCGGCGGCCACGATGAAACGCGCACAGCTGGAACTCGGCGGGAAAAGCGCGCACATCGTTCTTGACGATGTCACCGAAAGTGATGTCGCGGGAATAGGGTTCGGACAGGTCCTGATGCATGCCGGACAGGCGTGCACGGTCACATCGCGACTTCTGTTGCCCGAGTGGTTGCTCGACGCGTACGTCGATGGCTTGAAAGCGATGGCGCCGATGATCACCGTCGGGGATCCGCGTGATCCCGCCACTGTCGTCGGTCCGCTTATCAGGGATCAACAGCGCCAGCGAGTCGAGGCCTTCGTCGAGTCGGGACTGCAGGAAGGCGCGCGGTTGGTGGTGGGCGGCAAGCGGCCCGAACATCTCGAACGCGGCTTCTACTACGAACCGACGGCATTTGTCGACTGCCGTAGCGACATGCGCGTGTGCCAGGAGGAGGTTTTCGGTCCTGTGCTGGCGGTGATGACCTATCGCTCGGAAGACGAAGCCATCCACATCGCGAACGACTCCATCTATGGTCTGGCAGGTCTGGTGATGACCCGCAACGCCGCAAAGGGTTTCAACGTCGCGAGGCAGGTCAGAACAGGCACCATCATGGTGCAGACCGTCGCACCCGGCGCCGACCTTGGAGCTAACCCGGGTGACGGGCAGGGCCCCGGCTGGTCTCTACCGGCGCGTGGGATGTTCAACGGCGGAGGGCCGTTCGGCGGCTTCAAACAAAGTGGACTCGGCCGAGAGCAGGGGCGCTGGGGCTTCGAGGAATACACCGAGCTGAAATCGATCACCATGATGTAGCGGGGAAAGGTGGCGTGATGGAGCTTCTCAGGGACGTCCGAGTCCTCGAAGTGTCATTGTTCTCCGCGGATGCACTGGGCGGCCATCTGGCCGACCTCGGCGCAGAGGTGATCAAGGTGGAGCCGCCTGGCGGCGGGGGTTTCCGCGGTTCGGTGGTTGCCGGCGGCGAGCTGCAGGACACGCAGTGGAACCGCGGCAAGAAGAGTGTCGCGATAAATCTGAAAACGACTGAGGGGCAAGCCGCGTTTCGCCGCCTGGCCGCGACGTCGGCGGTGGTGATCGACGGGCTGCGCTACGGAACCGCGCACCGGCTCGGCTTCGGCTACGACGACATCGTCGCCGTCAATCCGACGATTGTCTACTGCGTCCTCAACGGCATGGGCAGCTACGGGCCCTACACCCGCTTACCCACACACGGGCTGTCCTTCGACTGTTTCGCCGGCTTAAGCCCGCCGATCATCGATGCGGATGGAACGCCACGGCTTTCGGGCGCCGCGACAGGGACGACGGGTGTTCTCGCCGGACCTCTGTACGCAGCGATGGGCGTTCTCGCCGCGCTGCACGCCGCCGGGCGCGATGGCACGCCGCAGTACGTCGAAGTAGCGCAGGTCGATGCGGCGATCAATTGGAACTTTCAGCACCTCACGGCGTTGGCGAACGGTCGACCGGCCTACGGCGAGGGAATCCGCGCTTCGCTTCGCTACCAGTACTACGCCACGAGCGACGGCAACTACGTGGTGTTCAACGCCCTGGAGGACAAGTTCTGGCTGAGATTCTGCGAGTCACTCGACCGGATGGACCTCTACGAACCGGGGCGCCAGAAGCCGGGAGAGGATGTCGGGGCAGAGGCCCGGCTGCGCGAGGAGTTAACAGCAATCTTTGCGAGCCGCACCCGCAAGGAATGGACCGACTTCTTCATCGCGACCGATATCGCAGGGGCGCCAGCATTTTTGGGAGCAGACCTGTTCGACGACGACCACGCGAAGGCTCGCCGACTCGTCTACGAGCAGGCTCAGCCGGACGGGACGTCGCAGCGATTGATTGGGACGTGCATCAAGACAAAACCCGACGAACGATTTGCACCGCCAGCAGCGCCGCACGTCGGGCAGCATACGGAAGAGTTACTCGGCACCCTGGCGGGCTACGACGCGGCCGGAATGGAGCGGCTTCGGTCGTCGGGCGCGATCTGAACACCGGCGGATGCGGGTTCGAGCCCCGCACGCCCACAACCCGCCTGTATGGCCGGAGCAATCTGCCGGCACGACGTCGACGTCCCGCAGACTGTTGACATGGACGAGTTTCTCGGACCGCCGTGCCCCTGCGGCAGCGGCGATGGTTATCGCGCTTGTTGCGGGCTGTTTCACTGTGGGGAGTTGGAGGCGCGAACGGCCGAGGAACTGATGAGGTCGAGGTATTCGGCATTCGCCTACGGTGACGTCGACTATCTGTTCCGCACGTGGCACCCGCGCACGAGGCCGGACGAGGTGAGCGTTGACCCGAACATCACCTGGACCGGTCTGGAGGTGGTCGACACCGCCGCGGGTGGCCCGGACGACGATTCTGGCGAAGTGGAATTCACGGCCCGGTTCGAGTCCGTGGCCCGCGCCGGCAGCCTGCATGAGCGCAGTCGCTTCGAACGCCGGGCCGGCCGATGGTTCTACCTCGACGCAGTCAGGGAAGATCCGTAGCCGCGTTTCGCGTTCAGACGCTTGAAGGCACACCCCTAACAGGAACGAGGAGCCCACCATGGCCGCAGATTTGCCTGCAACTGCCCTAGAGCTGCGTTCGCTGGTGACGTCTGATGGCGCGCTCGAACTCTCGCTGCACGAGGTGCCGGTTCCCGCCCCCGGCGACAACGAGGTGCTGGTGCGAGTGGAAGCCTCGCCGATCAACCCGTCCGACTTGGGACTACTTGTTGCGAGCGCGGACATGACCAAGGCGACGGTCGGGGGCACCCCGGAGCGTCCCGTGGTCACCGCCCCGGTCGGAGAGGCCGCCCTAAAAGGGATGTCGGCGCGACTCGACAAGTCGCTTCCGGTAGGTAACGAGGGCGCAGGCACCGTGGTGGCGGCGGGGTCGTCGGACCCAGCCCAGGCCCTCATCGGACGGAAGGTGGCGATCGCGGGCGGCGCGATGTACTCGCAATACCGGGCGATCGACGCTTCCGCATGTCTGGTCCTGCCCGAAGGCGCCACGGCCAGAGACGGCGCATCGTCGTTCGTCAACCCGATGACGGCCCTCGGAATGACGGAAACCATGCGCCGCGAAGGGCATTCCGCCCTCGTGCACACCGCCGCGGCGTCGAACCTCGGCCAGATGCTGGTCAAGCTCTGCCAGAAAGACGGGATACCTCTGGTCAACATCGTCCGCAAGCCGGAGCAAGAGAAGCTGCTGCGCTCGCTCGGCGCAACGTATGTCCTCAACTCGGCGTCGCCGTCGTTCTCCGCAGACCTCGTCGAGGCCCTTAAAGCCACATCCGCGACGCTTGCGTTCGACGCCACGGGCGGCGGATCGCTGGCAAGCCAGATCCTCAACGGCATGGAAGAGGCGGCCAACGCGACCGCGGCCGAGTACTCGCGTTACGGTTCGAGCGTCCACAAGCAGGTGTACATCTACGGCGCGCTGGACACCAGTCCCACTGTGCTCACGAGGAACTTCGGGATGGCCTGGGGCGTCGGAGGGTGGCTGTTGACCCCATTCCTGCAGAGCATTGATGCCGAGACCTTCGGCCGGCTGCGCGCCCGGGTGGCCGCGGAGCTCACCACGACGTTCGCGAGTAGCTACACCCGTGAGGTGTCACTCGCCGGCATGCTCGACCCCGACGCGTTCAACGAGTACGTCAGGCGAGCGACCGGAGAGAAGTTCCTCGTGACTCCGCACGCGCTGGCCTAGTCGCGTCAGACCTGGCTGGTGACAAACGGCAGCGTCTCTTGGCCTGCCAAGGCTATGAAGTTGTATATCGGCGTCGTGTCGTAGGTGTAGTGCGATGCGTTGGGCCCTGCCGCCAAGAACATTCCGCCGTTGTAGATCGCTTCTGTGATCGAGATGATCTCCTCGACCGACGTGGTCGGGTTCACCAGCTTCAGCGCGTCGCGCAGGATCGCGAAAATATTTGGGCTGTTTGCATTTTGGACGATGTTGTAGATCTGCGTCTCGATTACGCCGGGGCCTGCCTCGTCCGTCCACGGGTCGGGACCGACAGGCGCATCCGCGTAGATATCGTTGCCGATTCCTATCGTGTTCACGAAATCGCCCCAGAAGTGCCTGACCGGCGTGAGCAGGTGTGGCGCGACGTCGGCCGGCATCATGCACGCCGGACCGGAAACGCCGCCGGTGACAACCCCGTCCACCTCGGCCGGCATCGGCCATCCGGCGAACTGGTTGCCTGACGCGAATCCCGGCAGCCGGAGGGGATTTCCCCAAACACCCACCGCGACAATGCGGTTCGCGATCTGCGGATTCAGCCACGCTATCGTGTGCAGGAATTGGCAGACGACGATCGCGCCCTGTGAATACCCAAGCAGGATGATGGAATTCTCCGGATACGACGGCACGCCCTCCGGTGGATTGATCTGCGTGCAAAGCCTATTCAGCTCGGCGACGCCCGCGTCCACGCTCGGGCCCATGGGGAACACGCTGGCCGGATAGTTGCCGACCGGCTGCCAGTAGAACAGATCGGGACGCGCGGCCGCTAGTGCGGAAGCTACGCCGGCGGGTTGCGGTGGCGTGGTGTTCCACATGTCCACACCGGTACCCGATACGGTCATCACTATGTGTGGCATCGATGCACCTTTCACTTGTTCGGAAATATGAACCAGCGCTCAAAGGTGGCCTTGCGATGGGTCTTACGAGGAACTTCTCTAGATCGTTGAGCTGGTCGTTGACCAGCGCGTTCACGGGAATCACCACGACGGACCTACGCCGTGACCGGTATTTCCCACACTACTCGGCCGGCGATCCGCGCGACGTGAGCGATCGATTCGCCCGGCCCGGGGCCGGCGTCTAGCGGGCGCTACTTCGGCAGAGGCCGCGGCCCAGACACCCAACCTCAAAAGCCGCGCTTGGCGGCCCGCACCGCGGCGACGATATCGTCATCCCCGCCGAAGTCGACGCGGACGGCATTGCGGCCGAACGCGAACAGCAGCAGCTCCAGCGGTTCGCCCGTTACCGTGACCGGCGAACCGCTGCCGACCGCCGCGACCGTCTGGCCGTCGGGGGTGCGCAGCGTCACCCGCGCGCGCACCGCGGTGATCGACTTCGACATCCCGGCCCGGCTGATTATCGCGACGCGCCGCTTCACCGCCGCGCGCGTACCCGCATCGAATTCCCTTGGTTCCCAGCCAGTCTGCGCACGGCGGACGTCCTCATGGTGGACGAACATCTCGTGGATGCTTGCTACCGGGTCGAGAACCTTGAACAGGGAAAGCACTGGAGGGCCCGATGCGAACAGTTCGACCAGGTCCTCCCACGTCGTCGAGGTGGCCAGTCGGGTCTGCATGCGTGCGGTGTAGGAAGCCAGTGGCCCGAACACGAGGCCAGGCAACGCGTCGGGCCTGCGCTCGCGCACCACGAGGTGCGCGACCAGGTCGCGGGTCGTCCAGCCCTCGCACAGGGTGGGGGCGTCCGGTCCCACTGCGCGCAGGGTTTCAACGAGGGCGCCGCGTTCGCGTTGGACTACTGACATACCCACACGATAGGTGTGTGGGTCAGGCGTTGCGGCGAGTGACGACGTCGACCATTGATCCCACCTCATGCGGGTCCTTGCCGAGGGTTGCGCTTATGTTGTGGGAGTGGCAGCTCGCGCCGTCCTGGTTACCCCGCTGTCGGGCCCGCTGGCCAGATTCGGGAAAGCAGGGGCGAGCGCCCTTGCTCTGTGGGCCGAGCTTTCCGGAGTAAGCCTGGAGGTCGTCGATGCCCACCCCTCCGCGGCGTCCGCGATACGGGCGGCCGAGGCTAGCCGGCCCGACGTAGTGTTCGGGCCCTACGGTTCGGGAACCGCGCTCGCGGCCGCCGCCGCGAGCAACGGGGTCATCTGGAACCACGGTGGCGCCACCGCCCGGCTGGTGCGTCCGGCGTATCCGCGTGTCGTCAACGTGACGACTCCCGCGTTCCGCTACCTTGCCGCAGTGCTCGAAACCCTTGTCGCCGACGGCCTTGGGGAGGGGTCGCAGGTGGTGGTAATGCACGTCGACACGGGGTTCGGCCGCGAGGTCGCCGAAGGGGCGGCGATGGCTGCCCGGCGATTGGGTCTCGTGCGGCGGTCGGTCAGTTTTCGGACGGGCCGGGCGAGAGACGTGCTGGCGCAGATCCCTGCGGGCGATGTGCTGTTATCGGCCGGTTCCTTCGACGACGATGTCGTCATCGCGCAGTGGAACAGCGAACGCCGCTGGCGCGCAGTTGGATTGGTTGCGGCCGGAGTCGATGAGCTGCGGCACGTTATCGGTAATCGCGTTGAGGGACTTTACGGACCGTGCCAATGGTTCGACGACGGGACAGATGATCCCGCGGACGGACCCTCCAGCGAGTGGTTCCGCCAGCGCTACCGGCACGCGAACGGCGTTGAGCCGCCCTATCCGGCTGCTGCGGCCTTCGCCGCGGGGGTCGTTTGGCGGCGCTGCGTGAAGGAAGCCGGAACTGTTGAGTCCTTGCCGGTGCTGACCGCGTCGCAACGACTCGATACCACCACCTTGTTCGGCCGGTTCCGTGTCGACCCGGTCACCGGCGCGCAAGCCGGGCATCAGATTCGCGTCGTTCAGTGGCAAGACGGACAGCGTGTGTTGGTCGATCGACCACCACCCTCGCGTTAGATCCGTCGGGCCTTCGAAATCCCCTGGCGCACAGCCCTTGCGCGGCCGGCGGTCACCAGAGGTTGGTGGCCTTTCAGGTCGCGAACGTGATCCGGCGGGCTGTCACGGGTTCAGCCTTGCCCTTGAGGTCGAGCGTGACGACCTCACCCCCGTCGACGGACGCGATGCGCGACGGCGTCGGACATGACGATCTCGCCGCCCGCTGCAACGCTTTGCAGCCGCGACGCGGTGTTCACGACGTCGCCGATCGCGGTGAAGTCGCGGATCTCGCCCTCGCCGACGATCCCGACATACGCTGCGCTCGACATCGAGACCGATGCCCACCTCCAGCTGCGGCCCCGCGCGAGTGCCGTAGCCCTGGGCTCGCAATATCGCGCGAGCGTCGCCCACCATCGAATCGACATAGCGCCCGTCGGACGTCAGCGGCGCGAAGTAGAGGCCCATCACGGCATCGCCGATGAGTTTGTCGACGATGCCGTGCTGGACGATCACCTGCGTCAGTTTCGAGTAGAAGCGATTGAGGATCGCGACCATTTCGCCGGGTGGCAAGGTCTCCGCCAGCGCAGTCGAGTTGCGGACGTCCGCGAAGAGAACCCCGATCTGTAGCGTCACACCGCCCGTGGGTGACTTCTCGAAACAGGCTTCACACCAGCGCGGGTTCTTCCGCGAAGGGTTTTTGCCCACGCGTCGCATCAGCCAGCCGCCGACTCCCGTATACGGGCTGCCGCAGGCCTCACATCGCGGGGAAGACGGAAGCCGGGAGAGCATTCGTATGCCGCGTCGCACCCTGGCGTGCCCGAAGTATTCGAAAAAGCGCGCCCATTCGTCCGCGTCGGCCTGCGCGCCTTCGGGGCGCGGCGGCGTGCGCTCGTTCGGCATCCCTCAGTTTCGCACCGCCTGACCGATATCGGGCGTGATCAGCGACGAGTTGCCCGTGTGCCGTTACGGGGTTTCGGCCATCACTTCCAGAAGTCGTTCATGGGTTGGGCGTACATGTCGTTGACGGTAAGCGGTCCCAAAGCTCCCGGCGAAGGACTTAACGCGTCTTCGATGGTGGCCATCAGGCTGTACTGGTCGTAGTGGGTGTTTGTGACGAAGTGGCCGGACTGCATCGCTCCGGTCGCGGCGTTCACGGCGGCCGCGTTCGGGATGACGATCATCGGGACGTTGTTGCCTTGGTTTCCGATGCCCAGCGACAGGTTGTTGTAGTCCTCGTCGAACGTGATGATGATGACGTCCTTTTGCCCCGGGTCGATCCACGTCTGCGAGCTCTGAATGGTGGACACCTGTTGCTGGACGAACTGGTCACCGGCCGCGATGTTGTACTGGTGTGTCGTGAGCTGGCTGCCCACGAAGTTCAGAGCGCCCGTCGGAAAATCGACGGGGCCTTCCATGTTGTTGTTCTCGTTGGCGGCTATCCACGCGAATTTCGGTGCACTGCTCGGGGTTTGAAGATCATGACTCAAATTCCCCAGCGGAAGCAGGTGAGTCGTTAGGTAGACGGGGTCGGGGTTGGCGTAGACGTAGTTGAACATCGCGAACGGTAATTCGTCGACGGCGTAGTCACCCGAGTCGACGATGGTGCCGGGGGCGGGCATGCTCTGCGCGTAACCGGCCCACTTGACGCCCGCAGTATCCATTTTTGCCATGAGGTTGTTGTCCCCGAAGATGACGTTCGGCGGTGGGTTGACGTCGATGCCGTAGTCCGTTCCACCCAGGATCCGGAAGTAGTTGGGGTCGCTGGGATGGCTGAGCGCGTAGTAGTTGTTCGCGTACCCGTAGCTGTTGATCAGGGCGTTGATGTACGGAGCGTTGGGGCTGCCGAGAATGTCGCCGGCGCCGTGGTTCTCCATGTAGATCAGGAACACGTGGTCCAGCTGGCCGACGTGGGACGTCGGTGTGGTGAGCGTCGGCGCGGTGAGGTTCGGATCGCCGACGGTGAACGACAGGTTGTCGGCGAAGGCGTTGTTGTAGTTGCCGAGGACGGGGTTGTGGTCGGCGAAGGTCGCGGTCACGACGGCTTTGGTGGTGCCCACCGGAATCGTCCCGGAGACATCCCGTGCCTGGAACCCGGTGATTCCCAGCCGATCCAGCGAGGTGACCGACGTGGTCGTCCCGGTGCCCAGAACCGCCCCGCTGTTGTTGAGGAAGGTGACCTTCAGTGAGGCCGACGACGGGTCCCCCAGGTAGCCGCCGAGCATTCCACTCAGCGTGTACGGCGTTGTGCCGGTGTTGATCTTGCCGGCCGCCGCGCTCAGGTCGACGACCTGGCTCATGGTCGACGTGGCCACGGGCCCGCCGCCGCCGAAATTGCTGCCGCCGCCCGGGGGCGCGCTGCCGGGGAAGCCCAGGAAACCCGGCAGGTCCGGAATGGAGAACGGTCCCGGGTAGCCGCGCGGGGTGCCGTAGGCGATGATCGTCGGCGTGCCGGTCACCGTCCAGCCCGGAATGGTCACGCCGCTGTAGCCCGATCCGGACGGGTCGGCCGTTTCGAAGCCGGGGTTGACCAACAGGTTGGGGCTCATCGGTAACCCGGGAATCCCGTTGCGGCCAAGCAACGTTCCGCCGGCCCCCACCGTGCCGGGGCCGCCCAACAGCCCCGCGCCTGCGTTGCCGCCATTGCCGCCGTTGCCGCCGACGCCGACCAGGAAGGAACTGCCGCCGCCACCGCCGCTTCCGCCGCTGAAACCCGAAGTCGGGGCGACGTCCGCGCCGGCCGCGCCGGGACCGCCGTTGCCCACCAGCGACCCGCCGCTCCCGCCGTGGCCGCCGTCCCCGCCGGGGCCCGCCGCGGCGAATCCGCCCTGCCCGCCGGCCCCTCCGGAGCCCACGAATCCGGCGCCGCCGCCGGCCCCGCCCTGTCCGCCGGGATTTGGACCGACGGCCGCCCCCGAAGTCCCGCCGGCGCCACCGGCACCGCCGGAGCCCACCCAGCCCGCGGTGGCGCCGACTCCGCCGGGGCCACCGACGCCGTTAATGCTGGATCCGCCGGTTCCACCGGACCCGCCGGTGCCCGACAGCGCGCCACCCGCCCCGCCGGACCCGCCGGCCCCGCCGGCGTTGAACGAGCTGGAACCGCCGTCGCCGCCCGCTCCGCCGGGACCGAATAGCGGGCCGCCGCGGCCGCCGGGTCCGCCGACCCCGCCGGCCGAGTTGATGGACGCTCCGCCGACCCCGCCGTCGCCGCCGCCGGCGCCGAACAGCCCGCCCAGCGGCCCGCCGTTCCCGCCGGCCCCGCCCGCGCCGGGTCGCAGACTGCTGCTCAACTGACCGGTTAACCCGCCGGGGCCACCGACCCCGCCGGAGCCCAACAACCCGCCGGCCCCGCCCGGCAGTCCGTTTGCGCCGGAGCCGCCGGCCCCGCCGTCGCCGAGCAACCATCCGCCGGGCGCCCCGCTGGCCCCGCTGCCCGCGGCGCCGGCGGCGCCGTTGCCCATCAGTGCGCGTCCGGTCAGGGCCACGCTGGGAGCGTTGATCACGTTGAGCACCGCCGCCGGCATCAAAACCCCGTTCGCGCCGGCGGCGCCGGTGCCGCCGGCCGGTGCACCAAGCCCGCCGGTCCCGCCGGACCCGCCAATGCCGAGCAGCACCGCCCTACCGCCGGCCCCGCCGACCCCGCCGGCAAAACCGGTGAAGCCCTGTGCGCCGGCCCCGCCGGCACCGCCGTCGCCGGCCAGCAGGGCGCCGGCGCCGCCGACCCCGCCGGCCCCGCCGGCTCCGGCGGACGCGAACCCGCCAGCCCCGCCGGTCCCGCCGAAACCGATCAGGCCGGTGTCGCCGCCGGCCCCGCCGTGGCCGCCGGTGCCGATGCCGAAGTTGTTGCCGCCGGAGCCGCCCGAGCCGCCGGATCCCAGAAGCCACCCGGAGTGGCCGCCCGTACCGCCGGCCCCGCCGTCGCCGCCGAAGCTGGTGCCGCCGACACCGCCGGGACCGCCGTTACCTACCAGCAGGGCACCGGCGCCGCCGTGTCCACCGGCCCCGCCGGCCCCGGTGCTGCCCACCCCGCCGGTGCCGCCGCCACCACCGGCGCCGACCAGCATGCCGCCGGCTCCGCCGGCACCGCCCGTACCGCCGATGTCCCCGGCTCCGCCGACCCCGCCGGCGCCGCCGCCTGCTCCGAACAGCCCGCCGAGCAGCCCGCCGGCGCCGCCGGTCCCACCGACTCCGCCGGTCCCGGCCGACGAGAACCCGCCGACCCCGCCGGGGCCGCCGGCGCCGAACAATCCGCCGGCCCCGCCGGTCCCACCGGTGCCGGCGACCCCGAAGGTGGCGAAGCCGCCGGTCCCGCCGGCCCCGCCGGTCCCCAATATCAACCCGCCATGCCCGCCCGGACCGCCGGCCGCGCCGGC
Source organism: Mycobacterium sp. 1245805.9 (assembly GCF_001672915.1). Taxonomy (GTDB): domain Bacteria; phylum Actinomycetota; class Actinomycetes; order Mycobacteriales; family Mycobacteriaceae; genus Mycobacterium. Next base: position 20,745 of record NZ_LZKR01000034.1, read on the forward strand.
ACCGCCGGCCCCGCCGGCGCCACCCGTGCCGATCAGCCCCGCGGGCCCGCCGGCCCCGCCGGGGCTACCGGCCGCGCCGGACCCGCCGGCGCCGCCAGAGCCGAGCAACCACCCGCCGGCCCCGCCGGTGCCGCTGGTCCCGGGGGCGGCGTTGGCGCCGTTGCCGATCAGCGGCCGGCCGCTAAATGTCAGTGAGTAGGCATTGAACGTGTCCAGCAGGTTGCGCTCCACCGCCTGCAGGCCGGGGAGCTGCAGAATCGCCGCACTGGTGGCCTCGGCGGTCGCGTAGGTGCCGGCGCCGCCGTTCAGGGCCTGCATGAACTGCTGCTGAAACGCGACCGCCTGGGCGCCCAGCGTCTGATACGTCTGCGCGTAGGTGCCGAACAGCCGCGCAATCGCGGCCGATACCTCGTCGGCGGCCGCCGGGGCAATCCCCGTGGTCGACGGCGCCCACGACGCGGTGGCCTCTTTGATCGCCTCCCCGATTCCGCTCAAATCCGCCGACGCCGCGGCTAATGCCTCCGGTGCTGCGATCACGAAACTCGACATCTGCGGCTCCCCTCAAGTTCATCGGGGCGACTCGAACCGGCAACTGTATTTAACAAGACCCAGGCTGTATAGCCCAGACATTTCGGTATATGGAGGCGCTCCGACTCGAACTTCAGGTCGCTGCGATGACCGCTCGACGCGGCCCTACTAGCCCGCCGCGTGCGCCAGATCGATGGCGTACTGGCTCACGAAGGTTCCGGCGGGCGGATCACCTTTGTCGCATGTTCCGTCGGATTCTCCGGGACGTTTGATCCACAGGTACGCGTCGGCGTGCCCGCCCGCGGTGGCGGTGGTCGGGGGAGTGCCCAGTCCTCGGCCGCTGGGGTTGCACCAGTTGAGCCCGGAGTCGGGCGCCGGCCCGGCGCCGTTGCGCGACGTGTCGATCACGTAGTGCGAGCCGTTCGTGAGCCCCGAAATGGCTTCGCCGTAACCGATTTCGTCGCCGGTGGTGTAGAAGTTGGCGGTGTTGAGGCTGAAACCCCGCGCGCGGGCGACGTCGACCTTGTTGAGCCGGGCGGCCATGTCCTCGGCGCTGTGCCAGCGCAAGTGACCACCGTCGACGTACACGGCCGTGGCCGGATTGCGGGTCAGCGTGTCGACGGCGTAGCGAATCAAGTCGTAGCGTTCCTGCCGCTGGTCGCCCGACAGGCAGTCGGCCATGGCGAGCGCATCGGGCTCGAGGATGATCGCCGTCCGCGTCCCACCCACCTGGGATGCGATCGCGTCGATCCAGCCGCGGTAGTCGTCGGCCGTCGCCATGCCGCCCGCGGCGAAGCTGCCGCAGTCGCGGTGCGGGATCCCATAGACCGCCAGGACCGGGATGGCGCCGGAAGCCGCGGCATCGCCCGTGTATTTCGCGACCGTCGATGCCGACGAGCCCGGGACGATCCAGTACGCCTGCGGCGTGTTGGCGATGGCGGTCAACTCTGGACTCGGCGGGTCGGCATGCTGTGCCGCGCGCATGGCCGCCGAGTTGGGATTGACGTAGAACGGCATGCCGGCCAACGGATTGGCGTCATCGGCCAAGCGCACCGCGGAGGCGGGACCGACGTGCACCGGGTTGGCCAGAAACGCCGCAACGGTCAGAAAAGGGGCGACCCATCGCGCCACTGCGCCAGTTGCTGAGAACGTCACCCCAGGAAATTAGCAGCATGCGACGCCGATCGCGGACGTAGGTGATGGCGCGATCCGTGCGCCTGGTCGCCGGAGAGGCCGCGCGCCCAGACCGAAATGATCGGGCCGAGGCAAACCGTAGGGTTTCGGGGCCCGCGCTGGCATCGTGGCGATTCGTGCGGGTGTGGCTGAGTGGTTAGGCAGCGGCCTGCAAAGCCGTATACACGGGTTCGAATCCCGTCACTCGCTCCGTAGAGGCCGCCGTGGGGAGCGTCTTAACCGCGGTTAAGGGCCAGCGTTTGGCCGAAACGTCTATTCGCTGGCCCTGGTGATATGCGGCTGAAAATGGCCTCGCGCGTGACGCCCGGTGCGAGGAAAGCCGTTGGACGACAACGACTCGGAGGAATTTTAGGCCGAGGCGCGGGGGTTCTGCGCTACAGGCGGTCGCCGCGATTTGCGAAGCGCGACTCCAGCGCGGGTACCTCCAACGAACCCAATGGTCGGCGAATGGCCCGGATGGGACAATCTCATTCGTGAGGGCCGACATTGTGCGACAACGAGCCGGGAACGCGTCGGCCTAAAACCTAACCGTATGTCGAAAACGTCCCATGGAACTCATCCCCTGGTCGTGACCCTGGACGGTCACGCCGGGATTCCGCGCGAGATCCTCGGCAACAAGGGATACGGCATCGATGCGATGCGGCGGCAAGGTTTGCCGGTGCCGCCGGCGTTTTGCATCGGCACTGAGGTGTGTTCAAAATTCTTTGCCGACCCCGAGCGTTGCCTCGACGACATCTGGGACGACGTGCACGAGAAGATGCGCTGGCTTGAGCGCGAGACGTCGCGGACGTTTGGGCGCGGCCCGCGGCCGATGCTGGTGAGCGTTCGTAGCGGTGCTGCGCAGTCGATGCCCGGGATGATGGACACGGTGCTCGACCTGGGCATCGACGACGCGGTCGAAGACGCACTCGCGCGCGCCGCATCCTCGGAATTCGCGCGCGACACCCGTGACCGATTCGTCAAAATGTATCGGCGCATCGTGTTGAGCGGCGACGAGCACGGCGAGGTGCCCGCCGATCCGTGGGCACAGCTGCGGGGAGCGATCGAAGCCGTTTTCGGGTCATGGAACAGCCCGCGGGCCATCAGCTACCGTGCGCATCACGGCCTGGCCGACGACGCCGGCACCGCGGTCGTCGTGCAGGCCATGGTGTTCGGCAACCTGGGGCGCGACTCGGGCGCCGGGGTCTTGTTCTCGCGCAATCCGATTACGGGAGCCAACGAGCCGTTCGGTGAGTGGCTGGCCAATGGCCAGGGGGAGGACGTCGTCTCGGGCAACATGGACGTCGAACCCATCGACGCGCTGCGCGAAGAACAACCGATCGCCTACGAACAGCTCATCGCGTCGGCCCGCACACTGGAACGATTCGGTGCCGACGTCCAGGACATCGAGTTCACCGTCGAGGAGGGCAAACTGTGGCTGCTGCAAACCCGGGCCGCCGAGCGGTCCGCTCCGGCCGCCGTGCGCCTGGCCCTGCAGTTGCGCCACGAAGGCCTGATCGATGACGCGGAGGCGTTGCGTCGGGTGACTCCCGACCACATCGAGACGCTGCTGGCGCCCTCCCTGCACCCCGAAACACGTTTAGCAGCAACGCTATTGGCGAACGGCCTGCCAGCATCTCCGGGCGTGGCGTCGGGGAAGGCCTACACCGATATCGACGAAGCGATCGATGCCGCCGATGCAGGCGAAGACGTCATCTTGGTCCGAACCTCGACGAGCCCCGACGACGTGCAGGGAATGCTGGCGGCCCAGGGCATCGTCACCGAAATAGGTGGTGCCACATCGCATGCCGCGGTGGTCAGCCGAGAGATAGGCCGGCCGGCTGTGGTGGGATGCGGCGCCGGGGTCGCGGCGGCCAAGGCGGGCAGGCTGATCACCGTCGACGGCGGCGAAGGCGAAGTGCGCGCGGGCGTCCTGGAACGCACCGCGTGGTCAGAGACCGACTCGCCGGACCTGGCCGAGCTCGCCGAGATCGCCCGCCGCATCAGTCCGATTCGCGCCCATGCCAGCGGCAACTATCACGCGCTTGCCGATGCGTCCCCGACCGCGGTGGCCGACGCGCTGGCGGCCGGTCATGCCGACGTCACGTCACCACGTCCGCTGACCACGATGCTGATCGCGCTGCGACTGAAGGAGGACATGAAGGGACTCACGAATGTCTGAGTTGACTGTGTTGCAGGCCGTCCGACTCAAAGGCCGTACCAGCGAAGCGGATCTCGTCGCCACTCTCGACGAAGCACCCGCCGAGGTCGCGGCGACGGTAGCGCAGTTGACCTCGGACGGGCTGCTCGTCGCGGGGAAGGCTATTCGGATCAGCCCGGAGGGACGCGAGCGGCTCAACGCCATGCTGGCAGAGGAGCGTTCGGGTATTGACCGCAACGCCTTGGCCGCGTCGTACGGCGATTTCCGTGCCATCAACAACGAATTCAAAGCGCTGGTATCGGACTGGCAGATCAGGGACGGTCAACCCAATTCACACGACGATGCCGAATACGACGCCGTGATCCTCGACCGTCTCGACAGCGTGCATCAGCGGGTGTTGCCCGTCATCGCCAGCGTCGCCGCCCTGCTTCCCCGGCTCGGCATCTACGCGGCAAAACTGAACTCGGCCCTGGAAAAGATCAAGGCCGGCGACACGGCTTGGCTCGCACGACCGATCATCGATTCCTACCACACGGTCTGGTTCGAACTGCACGAAGAGCTGATTGTTGCCTCGGGCCTCACCCGCGAGGCGGAAGCCAGAGCCGGGCACGCGACTTAAGCTGTGCCGCAGATATTCTGAGTTCGCACCTCGGGTTTTCGGCCGAGGCGTCGAACCTACCAGAGGCCCGGCCGCCCGAGCATGGATCGACGGCATAGATTAACCCCTATGCGCGTTCTTCGCCTGTTCGGAGTGGTCCTGACAATCTTCACTGCGGGCTTGCTGCTGGCGACACCCGGCGGCGCGCAACCGCCGTCCAAGCTCACCGATCACATCACTGACAACACCGGGGCGCTGACTAATTCCGGCCGGGCGGCGGTCAGCTCTGCGATCGACCGGCTCTATCGCGATCGGCACATTCAACTCTGGGTGGTCTACGTCGACAACTTCTCCAAGTTCAAACCCGAGAACTGGGCCGACCGAACCCGCAGCGAGAGCGCGATGGGCGACTACGACGCGCTGCTGGCCGTGGCGACGAACACCAAGCGGTACGTGTTCACCGCGCCGCCGAACATGGAGGGCCTCACGGCGGCCGAGCTAAACACTCTGCGCAGCAACAAAATCGAACCGGCGGTGAACGCCAATGACTGGAGCGGTGCCGCGGTCGCTGCGGCTGACGGCTTGAACAAAGCGCCAAGCTCGTCGAAGCGCATCTGGCTGCTGATCGCGATCGGCGTCATCGTCGCCGTGATCGTCGTGGTGGTGGCTCTCGTGCTCTATCGCCGTCACCGCCGGCGCGCCGCGCAGCGGGTCGACACTCGCGACGGCCAGGTCAACGTCGAAGCGCGCTCGTTGGCGCAAGCGCTGTCCACCGCGGACGCCAGATTGCGCCAGATCAGCGACTACGTCGCCAGGCATCGCCAGAGCATCGGCTCCGAGGCCCAGCGCCGGTTCGAAGAGGCGCAACGGCATCTGGAAGCGGCGCGCGGCAAGGAAACGACAAACGAACCCGAAGCGATTGCCTACGCCAACCGGGCGTCGACGCTGGCCGCGCAGGCACAATCGCTGGCCAACGCCGACGTGCAGGCGGCACACCGCACGCCACGGCGTCGAGGTACCGCCTCGACGCGGTGACCGGTTGGGTCACCATCGGCTCCCGCCGGATGGCGCGAATCGTCGTGACGCCGTCCTTGCTGACATATCGCCGCCGGTAGACCATCGACGTATGGGCATAACCCTGCGCGCTGCCGCCGTCCAGTTGGAAGCCGTCCTCGCCGACGTCGACGCCAACCTTGCTGCCGTCGAGCACCTGGTCAATGAAGCCGCAGCCGCCGGCGCGACAGTGATTGCCCTGCCGGAGTTCTTCACCACCGGCATCGGCTTTTTGCCGGAACTCGCCGATGCCGCGTTACCGCCAGACGGTCAGGCCACCGAGCTGCTGCTGAGCCTGGCGCGGCGCCACGGCGCCATGATCGGCGGGTCACTCTTGGCCAGGGACACCGACGGGCACGTGCGCAACGCCTACTTGTTGGTGACGGCGGATGGAATGGTGGGCCGCCACGACAAGGACCTGCCCACCATGTGGGAGAACGCGTTCTACATCGGCGGCCACGACGACGGCGTGATCGCGGCCGGCGACCTCACGGTGGGGGCCGCCGTGTGCTGGGAGCTCATGCGAACGCAGACGGTGCACCGGCTCCGCGGCCGCATCGACCTGGCGATGACGGGGTCGGGCTGGTGGTCGGTTCCGCGCTGGCACCCCACGGCCCTGTTCCGCCGGATGGAAACCCGCAACGCCGCAACCGCCCGGCGCGCGGCCCAATCCTTCGCCGGCTACATCGGTGCGCCCGTCCTTCACGCCGCGCACGCCGGGGCCCTGCGATGCCGGATGCCATGGCTGCCAATCGATTACAGCGGCCGCTTCGAGGGTGGAACCATGATTGTCGGCGGCGACGGTGTGGTGCTCGCCAGCCGTGACAAGGACCAGGGTACGGGCATCGTCGTCGCCGATATCGATGCCGGCCGTTACGCACCGAAAGCGCTACCGCCGGATGGCTTTTGGCTGCACCGCCGCGGGGCCCTGCCGGCCGCCGCGTGGAACTACCAGCGGCTGCACGGCAGGCGTTATTACCGCCGTCACGTGGCCCACAAATCGATCCGGGCCGATCTGCCGGCAGCATAATTCACGCCTGACCCCGGTTTGAATAAAGCGCACGTTCCCAGATCGTGGCCAGTGTGTCCACGAGCGCATCCACCTCCGCGTCAGAGGCGTCGGGGGTCAACGTCAGCAGTCGGTGAACGTTCATGGTCACCAGCGCTGTTGCGGTCCCGCGGGGATCGCCAAAGTTGCTGTTCGCGCCGTCGATGATCGCTTCGGCAACGTCGATCACCGGGTCGATCAGAGCCGAGCGGGCCGCGGCCACCTCGGGATCGTCGCCCGACGACCAGAACACCGCACGCAGAATCGCCCCGTGCCGGCGGTAGGTGTGCGCCGCGCTCAGCAGCGCCTCGCGCCCGGCCGCGACGGGATCCTCAGCCTGGCGCCATTGGGCCAGGGCCGCGTCCGCCTCAACACGCAGGGGCCGCACCAGTGCGCCGATCAGTTCGGCTCGGTCGCGGAAATATACGTAAAAGGATTTGCGCGACAGGGTGGTTCGATCCATGATCGCCGACACGCTGACCGCGTGAGCGGGCTGTTCGGCCAGCAATCCCGCCGCCGCCTCGAGGATTTCCCCGCGAGCCTCCGCGGGGGCGCGGCGGCGCCGTCGCGGGGGACTGGAGCCTTGGTCACGAGCCACTCCCGTTATTGCCACAGTGGCAGTATAGTCGGAGCCGTTACTGCCGCGCTGGCAGTAACGGGACTGAGAGGAGCTTCCGATGAGCTCTGGCTGGACGGGCACGGCGAGCGCCCCACGCTGGTATTGCGTGGTCATCGCGCTATTTCTCGGGGTGCGCGCCACCTCAACGTTGGTGGCGGGGGCCTGCTTCGACTTGCCCGGAGACGGCTGGCGATCGGTCTGGCAGCTGGCGATGGTCGTCGTGCTCGCGGTCGGTATCGCCTACCCCCGAGCCGCGTCCGCGGCCGTCCTGACGGTCGGACTCGTCTATGCCCTGGCCACCGGGCTTGAGGCATTTCACGGCACCGACCTGGTGGGCGTGGTGCCGGTCGACACGCGCGATCGCGTCGTTCACCCGCTGCTGGCGGGACTCGCGGTGTTGTGCGTGCTGCTGGGACGCCGCCACAGTGCCGACCGGCAGCCGTCGACTCGCTGACCGCAAGGACCACAACGATTTTCGGTGTGCCTCTTGCAGCCGGGACGCGCAAAAGGTCACCGGCAACCGCTTCGCGAGAGACTGAGCCGCGCCCGCTGCCAGCGCCCACCTCACAGCGCCCAAGTGCAGTTTTGTGAGTGGCTTGTAGCAAGTAGGTCATCGTGAGCAAGCCTTGCCGCAACAACACTTTCTTACGGTGCTCGCATGCCGCTAAAGACGCGCCAACACACGATCGACGACTGGGACGCCGAAGACGTCGACGCCTGGAACAACGGCGGAGCCAAGATCGCCCGCCGCAACCTGATCTGGTCCATCTTCGCCGAGCACGTCGGGTTTTCGGTCTGGTCGATCTGGTCGGTGATGGTCCTTTTCATGCCGCAGAACGTCTACCACATCGATGCCGCCGGAAAGTTCTTTCTGGTCGCGATGCCGACGCTGATCGGAGCGATCCTGCGCCTGCCCTACACGTTCGCGACCGCAACGTTCGGCGGGCGCAACTGGACCGTGTTCTCCGCGATAGTGCTCGTCATCCCGACGGCGTTGACGCTCTACTACATGGCCCACCCGCACACGTCCTACACGACGTTCATGGTCGTGGCGTCGGTGGCCGGGTTGGGTGGGGGCAACTTTGCCTCGTCGATGACGAACATCAATGCCTTCTATCCGCAGCGGCTCAAAGGGTGGGCGCTGGGTCTTAACGCCGGTGGCGGAAACATCGGCGTCGCGATGATCCAGGTCGTCGGGCTGCTGGTAATCGCGACCGCGGGCAACCGTTCCCCGCACTTCGTGTGCGCGGTGTATCTGGTTCTCCTGTCGGTCGCCGCCGTCGGAGCCGCGCTGTTCATGGACAACCTGACCAACCAGCGCACCAACGGCCGCTCGATGATCGACGTGATGGCATACCGCGATTCGTGGCTGATCGCGGTGCTCTACATCGGCACGTTCGGATCGTTCATCGGCTTTTCGTTCGCATTCGGACAGGTGCTTCAAATCAGCTTCCTGGCCAACCTCAGTCACGGCGGCAAGGTGACTCCGGCGATGACGGCACAGGCGGCGCTGCACGCGGCGCAGATCGCGTTCATCGGGCCTCTGCTGGGTTCGATCGTGCGGCCGGTGGGCGGTTGGCTGTCCGACCGGATCGGGGGCAGCAAGGTCACGCTGTACACGTTCGCCACGATGATCGCCGCGGCCGGCTGGCTGGTGGGCTTCGGTGCGATGGCCGACGCCAAGCATCGCGCCCCGTCCGGCGGCGTTCTGATTGCCTACGTGGCCGGGTTCGTCGCACTGTTCATCCTGTCCGGAATCGGAAATGGCTCGGTCTACAAGATGATCCCGTCGATCTTCGACGCCAAGGCGCAGAGCAACGACGGGCTTGACCCGGCCGAGAAGGCCGACTGGTCGCGCCGGATGTCGGGCGCGCTCATCGGAATCGCCGGCGCCATCGGCGCGCTCGGCGGCGTCGGCATCAACGTGGTGCTGCGGGCGTCGTACCTCTCGCCCGCGAAATCGGCGACGACGGCGTTCTGGGTCTTCCTGGGCTTCTACGTGTTGTGCGCGGTGATCACATGGTTCGCGTACGTGCGCACCCCCGGCACGAAACGCGAAGCGAAAGCCGCCCTGGCCGGCGAAGCGTTCGCACCGGCCGCGTGAAATTGGTTGGAAGCCAACAGGGTTGAGCGAGTCGGCTACAAGAACGGCTTGATCGGCTCCATCCAGATCGGCGAGAGCAGCACCGGGTCGGTCCAGGCCGGCCACAGCAGCGCCGGGTTCGCGCCCGGCGGCGGCCAGTTGTTGTCGTTGGCGTAGGCCCATACCTCCCACGGGTTGTCGTAGTACGACGCCGTCTCGACCAGGCTGAACCAGTCCAGGTTCGGGTGCAGTAACCAGTAGCCGGTCCCCACGAAGTAGCCGCCGACCGCCCAAGCCCCGTAACTGGTCTGGAACAGCGGGCCGAAGAGCCTGCTCTGCCAGACGTGGACCTCTTCGTGGTTGACCATGACGTCGTCGGCGCCAGGACCGGTTCCGAGATGGGTGGTGACGTTGCCCATCGTCGTGGCAAAGCCGGGCAGCCCGATGCCGCCGCGATAGACATGGGAACCCACCAGCGCGCTGAAGGCGGCGTCGTAGCCGCCGCCGTTGGGCGTCAACGCGTTGAGGGCTTGCACGCCATAGCCCAGCGCCGTGCCCTCGAAGCCCCACGTGTAGTCCAACAAAAACGCGGCCCATCCGCGCCAGTCACGAAAGTTGTAGATGCCCAACTCGCGCTGGGCGAGCAGGTTCAGGTCGTTGATCGCCGCGTCGGCCACGCCCGTGCCTGCGGCACTGCCGGTACCGATCAACGGGCGCCCCACCAACGCCTCGGCGGACGCGTTGACCGCACCGAGCAGCGACGCCCCCGCCTCCTCGGTGGCCATATACGAGCCGGCCGCCGAGTTGAGCGCCTGCAGAAACTGCTGTTGAAATGCGCCGGCCCGGGCGCTGAGCGCCTGATATTGCTGCCCGTAGGCGGCGAACAACGACGCCACCGCCTGCGAGACTTCGTCGGCGGCGGCCGCCGCCATCCCCGTCGTCGGGACGGCCGCCGCCAGGTGCGCCGCGCTCACCGACGAGCCGATGCTTTCCAAATCCGCGGCGGCCGACGTCAATACCTCGGGGGCCACCACCAGAAGCGACACTGCCGTTTCCTCCGCATCGATCATCGATCCGTCTCGGCTTGAAGAGTATTCATGTGTTATCGCGGCATGTGCACTTTTTAACGCATCGGCAGTTCGACGGCGCCAAAAGTAACCCGTTTACTCTTCCTGGCGCCCGCAGCACTCTTAGGCTCTACGCGTGCGCTTGTCGTGGCCGTTGACCGGCCGCTCACTGGAGATGCGAACGATCGAGGCCGCCATCATGGCCCCGGATGTTTCCGGCATCGTTGTTTGCGGTGCGGCGGGCGTAGGCAAGAGCCGGATTGCCCGTGAGGCCTTGGCGGCGGCCGGGTCACGGGGATGGGACGCGCGGATTGCGGTCGGCACTTCCGCGGCGCGGGCAATTCCACTGGGCGCTTTCGCGGCGTGGGCGGGGTCGGGTGCCACCGACACCGTTCAGCTGCTGCGGGGCGTGATCGAGTCGCTGACCTCCGCGTCCCCAGGCGCTGCCGTCGTGGTGTGTGTCGATGACGCGCATCTGCTCGATGAGCTGTCGACATTCGTTGTGCACCAGATCGTGCAGCGCGGCGCGGCGAAAGTGATACTCACCGTTCTCGACGGTGAACCGGTTCCTGCCGCGCTGCAGGAAGTGTGGAAGGTCAGCCAGTTCGATCGGCTCGACCTGCAGCCACTCGCGCTCGACGACACCACCAAGCTGCTGTCGGCGACATTAGACGGTTCGGTGGACCCGGACGCCGCTCAGCGCCTGTGGAACCTTACTCGTGGCAATGCTCTGTATTTGCGCAACATCGTCGAGCAGGAGGTGGGTGACGGCCGAATCGTGCATGAGCACGGCTATTGGCGATGGGTCGGCGATCCGGTGATGCCGCCGGGCCTGGTCGAACTGATCGAATCGCGCATTGGGGCCTTGTCCGCGCCGGTTGGCGATGTGGTCGACACGCTGGCCGTAGGGGAGCCGATCGAACTCGCGGTCCTGCAGCGGATCACCGATCCGGCCGCCATCGAGGAGGCCGATATCCGTGGCCTGATCACGCTTGAGCCCGTCGTCGGCGGCGTGGAAGTGCGGGTGGCGCACCCCCTCTACAGCGAGGTGCGCCGCAGGCGGGGGGCACCCACCCGGCTGCGACGGTTGCGCGGGCTGGTCGCCGCCGAGCTCGCCGCAGCCGATAACCGGAACGACATCCAGGTCTTGGTACGCCGGGCCACGTTGAGTCTTGGCTCCGACCTCACACCGGACGCCGGCCTCCTCGTAAGGGCGGCCCACGGCGCCGTCTGGCTGGCGGATCTGGCCCTCGCCGATCGACTTGCGGTGGCGGCAATCCGCGCGGGAGCGGGGCCAGAACCGAAATTTGTTCGGGCGCATGCCCTTTCGTGGCTGGGTCACGGAGATGAGGCTGACGCCGTGTTCGCTGAGATAGACGCCAGCGAGTTGACCGAAGTTGACCACGCCAGGCTCGCGTTTCTGCGGGCCAGCAACATGCTCTGGGCGCTTGGGAATCCCGCGCGCGCCAAAGAAATCATCGACGAGGCGTCGCGCACCGCATCGCCGCAGGCCCGCAGGTATGTGGACGCGTTTCTCACGGTGTACTGGTTTGCGACCGACGAACCGGAAACGGCGGTCCAAGCCTCGAAAAATCTGGTACTGGACGACCTGCCGGCCATCGTTGGCCCCGAGATAGCCTGGACGCTCGCTGCCATAGCCGCGGATTCGGGGCGCACCGCCGAGGCCGAGGCCATCGCAGAGGCCGGATACACCGTTGCCACTCGCTCTTTCGACGCTCCGCACATGAGGTTCAACATCGCCGACGCACACGTCGGCGCCCTGCTGCTGGCCGGCCGGATTGCGGACGGTCTCCGGGTGGCCGACCGGGTGCGCCGGCAGGCGGCCGACCTTCCCGGGGCGGCTCAATTGCTCGGCGCGGCCGTGGCGGGTGGCGCCGCCCTCGGTGCCGGACGCCTTGATTCCGCGGCTGCATTGCTTGAGCAGGCGGCAGTGGGGCTGTTTGCCACGCACGCGTTGGGCTGGGGATATCGCTACAGCGTCCCGCGCGCGACGGCGCTCGCGATGCGCGGTTCGACCGCGGAGGCAGCTTCTGTACTTGGCGCGCTCAACAAACAGCGGCGTCCTTTCCGGTCGCTCGACTTTGAACGGAGCCTGGCCCGAGCGTGGCTGGCCGCCGCCCAGGGTGCCGTCAGCGAGGCCATCACCGTGTTGCTGTCGGCGGCCGAAAGGGCCTCAGCCAAGGGGAGATTCGCGGTGGAAGTGGTCTGCCTGCAGACCGCCACCCAGTTCGGTGACCGTTCGGGCCTACGCAGATTGCGCGACCTCGAAGCGATCGTCGAGGGACCGCGTGTCGGTGTCGCCGCGCGGTTCTCGGCGGCCCTGAATGCCGGCGATGCCGCCGAATTGGCCGCGGTATCGGAAGAATTCGAGCGGATGGGCGACCTCGTCGCCGCCGTCGATGCCGCCGCCCAAGCCGCCCTCGCACATCGCAGCCGGGGCCGACGGGGATCGGCCTTGGGATGTGCGGCGCGGGCGGAGGCGCTGGCCGAACAGTGCGGCGGCGTGTGGACTCCGGCGCTTCGCCAGGCAAGCGAACCCGTTCCGTTCACCGATCGCGAACGAGAGATCGTGATGCTGATCGGTGCGGGGTTGTCCAACCGCGAAGTCGCCGAGAGGCTGACCGTTTCCGTACGCACCGTCGAAAGCCACATCTACCGGGCCATGTCGAAGACCGGCACCACCACCCGCGACGAACTCGCCGCCCTGATACCCGCCCGTGGGGCAGGAAAAGAGTGACATCGCCGGTATTGATTTCGGCATCGCCATACTGATTCGCCGCCGCGCGATCGTCTGCACGCTGCTCAGATGGGCAACGAACTCTGCCGACGGCACCGGCGCCTATTCCGTGCCGGGGATCATCGCCTCGGCCCAGGCGATGTGTCCCTCGAAGCCAAGGGATTCCGCCATCGCGCGATAGCGCCCCACCAAGTCCCGGTAAGCATTCGCGTCGCCGCGGGCCCCGGCCAGTAGCGCGCGCAGTCGCAGCAGCGTGATTTCGCGAATCGCCCAAACGTCGTCTGGCCGCAGGTTCGCCAATCGGTCCATCGCCTCTTGGGCCTCGGCCAGGTCGCCCTCGGCGCCACGTTCCAGCAGCGTCTCCACCAGAACGCCGATGCCCCAAACGCAATACCCGATCCGTTCCTCCCGGCACAGCTCTTCCACGGCTTTACGTATCGCAGTAAGGGCAGCATCGCGGTCGGCGCGCTTTGCCATCTCTTGGGCGGCCATCAACTCGCTGTTCGCGACAAGGGTGGGCATACGCTCGCGCTGCCACTCGCGGGCCCGCAACACGATCTCCAGCCCGCGGCGACGGTCGGCCGCACTGTCCCGGTGCAGCAGCACCGAACCCAATGCGTACTCGGCGAAGATCAATGCGATATCGCTGCTCGCCCTTTGGGCGGTCTGCACCGCCTCCTCGATCGTGCGCACTACGGAGTCATCGGCCCGAACCACCCCATAGCGAACCCCCGCGCCGTAGGTCCACGCGAGGACGACGCCAAGGCTCGCCCCGTCGCTGTTGCGGGCCATCGCGACGGCGTCATCGAAGTCCTGGCGCCATCCGGGGCGGCCCAGCCACCACCGAGCAAGGCCGCGTAATGCCATCGCCACTGCGAGCGGCGATCCCAGACCGAAGCCGGCGCCCTTGGCGGGGTCGCCGTCGGCCAGGTCGACGACGGTCTGTGACCACCGCAGGATCTCGCCGAATTCACCGTCATTGAACCAGTTGGCGAACGCTACGAAGGCCAATCCCGACGTCAAGTCGGGATCTCCGATCGATTCCAGCAGCGCCATCTGTTCGGATACCAGCCGCGATCGCTCACCCGGGCGCCCAACGTAGAGGAGCTCGGTGGCCAGCCCGGTCATGCCGATGGCCAGCGAGACCTTGTCCCCGGCAGCGGTGCACAACTCGCGCAGTTCGGCGAAGCGGCCGCGGATTTCGGAGAATGCTCGTCCTTGCCAGTCGGTGGCACACAGCATGGTGCGGGGGGCGATGCGCATCGACGGCTGGTCGGCGTCGTCGGCGGGCAGCGCGTCGGCGAGCTGGCTTGCCCGTTGCCAGCTGACTCGGGCGGCGTTCAGATCGCGGTTGGTGGACCACGCGGCGGCGCGCATGTGCCAGCCGTATGCCTCGCGCAGCTCGCCCGCGCCCTGCAAATGTTCGGCGATCAGCGCCGCGTTTTCCTCCACTGAGCCGGGCGCACGTTCTTGGATGGCGGTGGCCAGGCGCCGATGCCACTGGGCGCGGTCGGATTTCAGTTGCGATTCGTAGGCCACCGCGCGGATGAGCGGATGACAGAAGGCGTACTCGGCGCTCGGTATGAATCGCACCTGTTCGATCAGCTCCGCGCCCAGCAGCTCGTCGAACACCGCATCGACCTTGAGCGCTGCCAGCAGCTCCGTCCCGAAGCGAGCTCCGATCACCGAGGCCGCGGTCAACGTCCGCCTGGACGCGGTATCCAGCCGGTCGATGCGCGCCTCGATGGCCGCCTGCACCGTGGCCGGCACGCTGACGTCGGCGGCATTCGACCGACATACGTAGGCGCCGCGCTTGCCCGCCAGCACCTCGCGCTGCACCAATTCGCGCACCATTTCCTCGGCGAAAAACGGGTTGCCGGCGGCCCGTTCGGCGATGTTTGTGGCCAGTTCGGCGACCGAGGGATCATCACCGAGCAGCTCACCGATCAGCGTCGCGGCGTCCGAATCACCCAGTGGGGCAAGCGCTATCGTCTGGGCGCGATGCACCCGCGTGAGCGCTCCCTCATATTCCGGGCGGTAGGTGATCAACACCATCGACGGGGTGTCGGCAATGACGGTGAGGAAATCGGCCAGCATGGACTCGCTGACCGCGTCGATCCAGTGCGCGTCCTCGATGAGGAACAGCGCCGGTCGGGTGCGTGCCAGCGTCGTCATGTTGATCAGTGTGGTCAATCGGCGCCGCCGCGCATCGGGGTTGATCTGGGGGAGGGGCACTTTCGGGTCGGCGATGCCGAGCAGATCCTCAAGCAGCAGCACATCCTGCGGGTCGGCATCCGGAATCTGCCGTCGCACTTTTGTCCGGGCGGTGTCGCCGTCGAGCTCGGCCACGCCCATCCCGGACCTCAGCAGTCGCGCCACCACACCGAAGGAAATGTCGCGGGCGTGCGACTCGCAGAACGCCCAATAGACCTCGACGCCGCGACCGGCGGCCAGCGCGGCAACCTCGCGGGCTACTCGGCTCTTGCCGATGCCCGGCGGTCCCGTCACTCCCACGACACCGCCGTTACCCCCGATCGCGCGGTTTACCGTGGCGTCGAGGGTGGCCATCTCCCAGCGCCGACCGACGAGGCTGGCCTCGGCCCTGCGGACCAGGCCATCGCGGGGGCGGATGGCCAGCAGTCGGCGCGCGCGCACCGGTTCGTCGGCCTCCTTGATGCGCAGCCATTCCGGTTCGGCCAGCGTCACGGCGTGTTCGACCAGCCGCGCGGTCGATTCCGAGACCATCACGCCGCCGGGGGGCGCCACCGACTCCATTCGGTGTGCGAACCCGACCGTCTCGCCCGTCGCGGCGTATCTCAACCACCGCGACCCAACCTCACCGGCGATCACCCGACCCGAGTTGAGTCCCACCCGCAACCGGAACGCCATGCCATCGCGTCGGGCCACCTCGTCCGCCAACCGGCTGGCCTCTTCCTGAATGGCCAATGCGGCAAGGCACCCCCGAAAGGCGTGATCCTCCAACGCAACTGGGGCGCCGAACAGCGCCATCACCCCGTCGCCGGTGTACTCGACCAGTCCGCTGCCATAGCGCCGCGCCACCGCCGCCGAGCACTCCACCAGCTGGGTCATGATTTCGCGGAACCGCTCGATGTCCACGGCCCCCGCGAGGTCCATCGACCGCACCACGTCGGCGAACAGCACCGTCACCTGCTTGTACTTCGCTGTGTCAGGCGACACCGAAGTCGGGGCACCACACTCGTGGCAGAACTTGGCGCTCTCCTGCAGGCCAGTGCCGCACGACCCGCATGCCACGCCCGCCGTCATCCGAGCACCACCGATCCAGGGGCCCCGACTACCCCAATTGCCCAAGAATAGGACGTTCACCAAAGATCTTGGTGGCTTCTGAGCAGGGTTGTTGCGCGCGGCGCGCCCCAAACCTTGACAGTGTCATCATGACAGTGTCAGTATCGACGCATGGCCGACGTGGCGTCCTGGACGCTGGACGAGCTGGTGCGACGGGTGGCCGTCGGGCTGGCCGATCCGGCGTATCCGGGTGCGCCCAACGGACGCGTCCGGGGCCTGCCCGATCGGCGCGCCGTCCGGTGGTACACGACGACCGGGCTTGTCGACCGGCCGACCATGCAGGGGCGCACGGCGCTCTACAGCCCGCGGCACCTGCTGCAGATCGTCGCGGTCAAACGGCGCCAGGCTGAGGGCCGCTCGCTCGCCGACATCCAGGCCGAGCTGGCTGGAGCGACGGACGAGACGCTGCGCAAGGTTGCCTCCGTGCCCGACGAACTGATCGCGGCGGAGCCCACAGAATCTGAGGAGCCGGCGCCTAGTCCGACGCGCCGCCAACGCTTTTGGGCCGATCCACCCGCCGCCGCCGAACCGGTGGCCAATGGGGACGGCGCTGACAGTGTCACAAAGTTGGCGGCCGTGAGCCTGCCCGGCGGGGCGCTGTTGTTGCTGCCCGTCGGATCTGGAGGCGACGGCCGACCCGACGCCGATGACATCGACGCGATCCGTGCGGCCGCCCGGCCGCTTCTCGAACTGCTGGCCGAGCGTGGCCTGCTGACCCCTGATGAACGGAGCACCTCATGACCGTCCGCATCACGTCGATGACCGACGCCGAGATCGATCGGGTGGCCGTCCCGGACGACGAGGCCGGGCTGGGTGCTCTGAGCACCGAGCGCGGCAACCTACCGCTGGAACGCATCGACGTGCGCGCCGAGATCACCGGGCTCACCAGCCGGGTGGAGCTGACGCAGGACTTCGTCAATTCCTTCGACGTGCCCCTGGAAGCCAGCTACGTGTTCCCGCTGCCGGATCGGGGTGCGGTCACGCGGATGCGGATGACGGCCGACGGGCGGGTCGTGGACGCCGAGTTGAGGGAGCGGGAGGCCGCCCGCCGGGCCTACGACGACGCCATCGCGTCGGGCCGGCGCGCGTCCATCGCTGAGGAGGACCGGCCGGACGTTTTCACCGTGCGGGTCGGCAACATCCTGCCCGGCGAACGGGTCAGCGTCGCCCTGACGCTCGTCATCCCCTTGGCCTATGCGGACGGCGAGGCGACGTTCCGCTTTCCGCTTGTAGTTGCGCCGCGGTACATCCCGGGCCGCGCGCTCGCGGACATCGCGGTTGGCGACGGGCACGCCGACGACACCGACGCGGTGCCCGACGCGTCGCGGATAAGCCCGCCGGTGCTGCTGCCCCGTTTTCCTCATCCGGTTCCGCTGTCGATCGAGGTCGGCATCGACCCCGCCGGTCTGTTGCTGTCGGAGGTGCGGTCGAGCCTGCACGCGGTGTCCACCGATGACGGCCGGATACGGGTACGCCCCGGCGAGCGCGCCAACCGGGATTTCGTGCTGCGGCTGCGCTACGGCGCCAAAGACATCACCGATTCGCTTGTGCTGGTGCCGGATTCGGAGGGCGACGAGGGGACCTATCAGCTCACTGTGCTGCCGCCGGTGTCCAGCGCGCCGCCGCGTCCGCGGGACCTGGTGCTGGTGTTGGACCGCTCCGGCAGCATGGCCGGTTGGAAGATGGTGGCCGCGCGCCGCGCCGCGGCGCGCATCGTCGACACGCTCACCGGTGGGGATCGGTTCGCGGTATTGACATTTGACGATCGGATCGACCGCCCCGCGGGGCTGCCCGATGGGCTGGTCGAGGCCAGCGACCGGAACCGCTACCGTGCCGTCGAGCACCTCGCCCGCGTCGACGCGCGCGGTGGCACCGAGATGGTCGCGCCGTTGCGGCAGGCCCTCGCGTTGCTGGGCGGATCGCGCAACGGCGAGGCCCGCGACGCCGTCGTCGTCCTCGTCACCGACGGTCAGGTCGGCAACGAGGACCAACTCTTGCACGAGTTGTCCGGCGACTTGCAGCGGGTGCGCGTGCACGCGGTCGGCGTCGACCAGGCCGTCAACGCCGGATTCCTTTGGCGCCTGGCCAGTGTCGGTGGCGGGCGATGCGAGCTGGTGGAAAGTGAGGATCGCCTTGACGAGGCGATTGATACCATCCACCGCCGCGTTTCTGCGCCGCTCGCCCACTCATTGTCGCTGTGCCCCGCGGGGCTGGCGATCGTCGAGGACACCACGAGCCCGGCCCGGTTGCCCGACCTGTTCCCCGGGGTGCCGCTGGTTGTGAGCGGGCGGTATCGGGGGAGCGCGTCCGGTTCTCTGACCCTCCGCGGCACGACGGCCGAGGGCGGCGACTGGTCGGCCACCGTTGCCGGACGGCGCCTCGACGCCCCGGCCGTGACCGCGCAGTGGGCCCGGGCGCACTTGCGCGACCTCGAGGACCGCTACGCCGCGGCCGCCACGCCGGAGCTGGAGAAGCGAATTGTCGCTACGTCATTACGGTTTGGTGTGTTGTGCAGGTTTACCGCGTTCGTTGCGGTGGACAGCCGCGTCGTTGCCGACGGTCTAGTGCCGCACCGCGTGATGCAGCCCGTCGAGGCGCCGGCCGGCTGGGAGCAGGTCCGGGCGCCAGACCATGCCGTGTTTGCGGCGGCCGCGCCCCCGCCGCAGTTGGCCGGGGCAGCCGTGACGCTGAGCCAACCCACACCGTCCCCAAAGGCGCAGTCGGGGAAACCACAGCCACGAACGGTCAAGCTGCGCAACGTGATTGCGGCGACGGTCGTCGGCGCGCTGCTCATCGGCGGTGGCTGGACCTGGTCGGCGAGTCGGGACGGTCACCCCAGCCCGACGGCTGACGGCATTGTGAGCGGCAAGATTCCAGCATCAGAGGATAGGGGCGCCGCGGGCCAGATTTCCGGGACGAGGGCCGGCGTTCCCGAGAACACCGTCTCGCTGCCGGAAGCGCCGCCACCACCACAGGCCCCCGCTGACGCCACCTCCAAACGTGACGTCATCACTACGGGATCGATGCAGATGGTCGTCACCGAGCCCGCCCAAGTGGCCGATCGGCTCGTCACCGCGGTCAACGATGCCGGCGGACGCGTCGATTCGCGTTCGGAACGAACCGGATCATCCTCGCCGACGGTTGATCTCGTGCTGCGCATTCCCGCCGACAAACTCGACGGGGTCCTGGCGGATGCCAAGAAACTGGGTACCGTCGAGTCGATGTCGATCGGGCACAACGACGTGACGTCGCAGCGCGTCGACCTCGATGCCCGCATCGAGGCGTTGCAGACCTCGGTCAACCGACTGCTGCAGCTGATGGGTCGGGCCGGCAACGTCGCCGACCTGCTCGCGGCGGAGTCGTCGCTGACCCAAAGGCAGGCCGAGTTGGACTCGCTGCGCGCGCAGCGCGCCACGCTTGGCGACCAGATTTCCTACGCGACGATCAACGTCAGCCTCTCGACCAAACCGGCGGCGGTTCCTCAGCCTGGTTTCCTGAACGCGCTTCAACACGGGTGGCAGTCGCTGCTCTCCGCCGTCCACGGCGTTGTGATGGCGGTCGGATTCCTCATCCCATGGATACCGGTGCTGGTCGTGGCGGCGGTGGTTCTCGTGTTGGTGGTGCGCCGCAAGTCTTTCCGGAGATCGTCTGGCGTAGCTAGCCAGGCCGATTGAGTTCGTCGAACCTCGCGAGCGCGGCGTCGAGGTCATCCTCGTCGAACAGCTCCGTCCGTTTGATTTTGTCGCCGTCGTAGGTGGAAAGGTCGATGGTGCGCCACTCGGCCTCAAAGCCTTGGTGTGAGGTCCCTTTCACAACCTGGGTCACGACGGCTCCTACCTTGCTCAACCGATGCACAGCCTCAATCCGGATGCCGGAACGGGGCGAGAGATCCCATGTTGCAAGAAGATATGCGCTCAGACCACCGGCCGGGATTGGTGCGAGTCGGCGGTGATCGATATTCACCCAGTCGGCGGCCGCCTCGGGGAGCTGGCGTCTGTTGAGCGCTGCGTACGCGCGTGTGACGAGTGACCACGTGTGCGCGTGGGCGGCCGCCTCGCCCGCACGGTATCTCGCATCGAGCTCCTCGAAGGCCGCGTCGATATCGTCCATGTCGAATATGACCATCGCCACGATCAGCTGGCCGGCGTCGATCTCGACGACGACGAGCCACTCGGCGCCGACCTCGTCCTCCGGAAAGCCGCGGTTGAATGCGCGGACATGAGCTAGGGCAAGGCGCTCACTGCGGGTCGCAATGATGCGCGAAGAAATGGTCTCTGCACCGACGTCGACGGCAGCTCGCACATCCGCGACGTAAACATCTCGGCCACATCGAACCCCTGCGTTGACGACACGACGGCGATCGTCCGCGACGATGTTGTCGGCCAGTAGTTGCGCCATGGCCGCCCAGTCGCGGGTCGAGAAGCATGCCTGGAATCGCTCGACTACTCGACCTGCCGCATTTTTCAGTTGTTGCGGTTGCGGTTGAAGTTCCTCGAACCTAGTGAGCGCAGCGTCGAGGTCTGCCTCGTCGAAAACTTCGCATCGGCAGATCCGGTCGCCTTCGACAGTTAATACAAGGATCATTGGCCACTCGGCATGCACACCATCTGGTGAAGTGCCAGACGCAGCATAGAGGGCGACCACGCCGAAACTGCTGAGCCGATGCACCGCCTCGATGCGCATCCTGAGATCCGGCGTAACTTCCCAGATGGCGCGCATCGCAGCTTGCCCTTGGGTCGCGTCGATCACGGCGAGCCGCCTGTGGTCGACGGTGACCCAGTCCGCTGCTGGAAGTTCGTGCCGGTTGAACGTGGCGCATTCCCGTGCAACAACCGACCACACGTGAGAGTGGGCGGCCGCTTCGCCGGCGAGATAGCGGGCATCGAGTTCCTCGAAGGCGGCATCGATTTCGTCGAGGTCGAACGCAACGCGCGCCACGATCCGCTCTTCAGCGTTGATCTCGACGACGCTAAGAAACTCCATGCGGAATGCCTCAGGTTGATCTTGGTAGCGGATACACGTCCGACAGAGCTCGAGGCGAGCACCCCGGGTCGCTATGACAGTCAATGAAATGTCCGTGAGCCCCAGGTCAACGGCGCTCCGCATGTCCGTGATGGCGGCGTCTCGTCCGTGTTGAATCCCGGAGTTCACGACCCGACGGCGATCGTCGATTGCAATGTCTTCGGCCAGGATCTCGCCTACGGCGTTCCAATCATGGGCCGCAACGCAGGTCTTGAGGCGCCGGTGGACTCTGCTTGCGGCGTTTGCCAGTCGTTGCGCCTGCGGTTGCAATTCCTCAAAACGGGCGAGCGCGGCGTCGACGTCCGCCTCGTCGAAGACCTCGACACGGCTGTAAAGGTCGCCGTCGACTATGCCAATGACGATTGCCCGCCATTCGGCGTCAAATCCCTCGTGCGAGGTTCCATGCGCAACCTGTGTGATGACCGCCCCTTGGTCACTCAGCCGATGCACCGTCTCGATGTAGACGCTGATGTCCGGCGTGAGGTCCCGAACGCTACGAAGGTATCCGGCCAGATCCTCTGACTCGGTCGTTAGCACCGCTCGATTGTCGACGTACACCGAATCCGGTTTCATGCCGGGAAGTTCGTGCCGATTGGACGCGGAATAGCTTCCCGCAATTACCGACCACACTTCCGCGTGGGTGGCCGCTTCGCCGGCGAGGTAGCGGGCGTCGAGTTCTTCCAAGGCGGCGTCGATGTCTTCGAGGTCGAACACGACGTTCGCCGCGCCGCGGTTGTCGTCGTTGATCTCGACGAGAGCAAGTGCCCCGGCTTGGAACGCCTCAAGCGGCTGGTCTTGGCTTGCGAACGTGATGCGAAAGAGCGCGAGGCGCTCCCCGCGGATCGCAACCAAGGTCGACCTCGCGTTAGTCATCCAGATATCGGCGACGGCTTGCCAGTTCGCTATCTCCGCATCGCGACCCCGTCGTATGCCGGCGTTTACGACCCGGCGGCGATCGTCTGAGGACATGTCCTCGTCGAGCAGTTGAGTCATTGCGTCCCAGTCACGGTCCGCAAAATGCAATAAGAATTGCTCTGCCATTCGGCTTGCTGCGTTTTCCAATCGCCATGTGGTCGGGTGCAATTCGTCAAACCGTGCGAGCGCGGCGTCGAGGTCTTCCTCGTCGAAAACTTCGATGCGGCTGATCTGATCGCGCTCGATGATCACGAGGACGATCTCCCGCCACTCCGCGCCGAACCCCTCTTGCGACGTCCCGTGTACCGCATGAGCGAAGACCGCTCCGCGATCATTCAGCCGATGGATCGCGTCGGTGAAACTCTTGACATCCTGCGCGACGTCCCACGTGGCTTGGATGTACGGGATTATTCCGCCCGGCGGGAAGGCTATCGTGCGCCGGTGGTCAATGCTGGCCAAGTCCGACGTCGTCGGTGGCAGGTCATGCCGATTGAACGCGGCGTAACCACTTACGATGACAGACCACGTGTGCGCGTGGGCGGCCGCTTCGCCGGCCAGGTAACGAGCGTCGAGCTCTGCCAAGGCGGCGTCGATGTCTTCGATGTCAAAGCCGATGTTCGCCACGATCCGGCCGTCGGCGTCGATTTCGACGACCGACAGTACCTCGGCGCTGATCTCATCTGGGCTCGCGGCGCGGTTCGAGGAACGAATATGAGAAAGCGCGAGCCGGGCTCCGCGCGTCGCAACGACGGTAGGAGTCAGGTTCTTCGGATCGACAATTTCGGCTATGACGCGCATGTCTGCGATGTGGGCTTCCCGACCGTTCCGTACGCCGCCGTTCACAACACGACGGCGATCGTCACTGCAAATGTCGTCGGCTGTCAGCTCGGCCATGGCGTCCCAATCCCGAGCCGCAAAATGCGTCCAAAAGCGTTCACTGACACGGCTGGCGGCGTTTTCCGGTCGCCGCGTCGGCGGATGAAGTTCCTCGAAGCGGGCGAGCGCAGCGTCGAGGTCAGCCTCGTCGAAGACTTCGTAGCGGCAAAGCAGGTCACCTTCGACCATGCAGACGGCAATCATCCGCCACTCGGCGGCAAAGCCCTCTTGCGAGGTACCCGTCACCGCCTGTGTGATGACGGTTCCCAGTTCGCTCAGCCGATGCACCGCCTCGACGTAGCCCGTGGCGTCCGGCGTGAGATCCCACACGGCGCGCTGGGCGGCGCGTAGTTCAACCCCTTCGAGCGATACGACTGGTCGATGGTCGATGTAAACCACATTAGGCGTCGTCGCGGCAGGTTCTTGCCGATTGAACCCGGCATGGCCCCCTGCAATCACCGACCACGTGCGCGCGTGGGCGGCTGCCTCGCCGGCGAGGTACCGCGCGTCGAGCTCCTGGAAGGCGGCTTCGATGTCGTCGGGGTCGAAAAGCACTGAATTGAGTAGGAGGCCACCGGCGTTGACTTCCGTGAGCATCAAGTGCTCGGCAGTGATGGGCCGATTGACATCGTCGGTGTCGCGATACTTGTCATGGGTCAGGGCGAGGCGGGATCCCCTGATGGCAATGGGTGCTACCTCTAACCGCCATGCTTCGGGGGCCTCGAAAATCGCGCGAACAACTTCAGGGCCCACCGCGCGTTCGTCGCGTAGGCCCTTTCGTCGATCGTCGTACCGCGCGTCGGCGGCGTTTCGGGCCAGAACCGCTTCCACGTCACGGAGATTGATTGCGTCGGCTGTGCGCATGCGGGCTCGGGTCGCATCGTTCTCGAGTCGCGATACCGGTCCTTCGAGTTGGTCGAATGTCGCGAGCGCGGCTTCTAGGTCTGCCTCGTCGAATAGCTCGTTCCGACTGATCAGGTCACCGTCGACGGTGAAGATGTCAACCATCCGCCACTCGGCGTCGAAGCCGTTCTCCGAACTTCCGCGCGCGGTTAGGGTGACGACGGCTCCCAGGTCGCTCAGGCTGTGCACGGCCTCGATATAGATACGCACGCTCGGAGCGAGATCCCACGTCGCACGGGTAAATTCGTCCAGATCAACCGCCGCGACCGTTACGACCGGTCGGTGATCGATATAAATGGAATCTGGCGTCGTCGCGGGAAGTTCGTGCCGGTTGAACGCGGCACAGGCCCCGGTGATAGGCGACCACGTTTGCGCGTGGTCGGCCGCTTCGCCGGCGAGGTACCGGGCATCCAGTTCGGCGAAGGCGGCGTCGACGTCGTCTAGGTCAAAGATGACGACAGCCGCGATCGTGTTGTCATTGGCTTCGATGATGCCGAGCACTTCTACGATGAACGTCGCAGACGCTTGATCACGACCCGAGAAGCAGACACGACCGAGGACGAGGTTTTCTCCTCGGGTCGCTAGCGGGGTCCAGGCTACGTTCTTCGTCCCGACCTCGGCTGTGGCCTTCAGGCTTGCGATCTCTGCATCCCGGCCGCGCCGGATTCCAACGCCCACAACGGGACGGCGATCGTCGGTACAAATGTCGTCGGCGAGCAATGTCGTAATTGCGACCCAGTCGCGGGACGCGAAAGATATCCCTAAGCGTGCGGACAGTTTGCTAGCCGCGTTGTCCAGCCGCGGTGCCGGTCGACTGAGTTCTTCAAAGCGGGCGAGCGCAGTGTCGAGATCAGTCTCATCGAAAATTTCACAGCGGCTGATCAGGTTGTCGCTGACGGTCAGCACGTTGATTCCACGGAACTCGACAGGGGAGCCCTCGTGCGAGATCGCGTGTCCGGTCCAAGTGACCACCGCTCCGAGATCATCTAGCCGATGGGCGGTTTCGATGTAGACGCCGCCATCGGACAACATGTTCCATGCGGATCGGATGTACGGCGTCAGGTCACCGGGCGCAAATGCGATGCCCTGCCTGTGGTCGATGTTGACCCAATCCGGTGTCGTTGGGAGTAGCTGCCGTTGGTTGAGCGCGGCGCACGCTTCTGTGATGACTGACCACGTGTGCGCGTGGGCGGCGGCTTCGCCGGCAATGTAGCGCGCGTCGAGTTCGGTGATGGCGGAGTCGATGTCGTCGGGGTCAAACGCGACGACCCCGGCCATCCTTCCGTCGCCGTCGATCTCGACGATGATGAGCGCCTCGACGAGGAACGCATGCGGCTCCTGGTCGAGGCCGGAGAAGCGGGCACGAGTCAGGGCGAGGTGTTTGCCGCGGGTTGCGATGACGTCAACCGTCGGGCTGACTCCGATATCGGCGACCGACCGCATGTCTTCCATCTGCGCATCCCGCCCATGCAGGACCCCAGCGCCCACCATCCGACGGCGATCGTCATGGCTCATGTCGTCGGCGAAGAGCGCGCTCATCGTGTCCCAGTCGCGCGCGTCGAAGCATGCCCAAATGCGCTCGTTCACTCGGGTTGCCGCGTTTTCGAGCCGTCGTGCCTGTCGGCTCAGCTGTTCGAAACTCGCGATCGCGGCATCAATGTCGGCCTCGTCGTAAATTTCGTAGCGGTTGATCATGCCCCCGTCGACGATGAAGAAGCTGGTTATCCGCCACTCGGCCGCGAACCCTTCTCGTGACGTCGACTTCGCGACATGGGTGGTGACCGCGCCGAGGTCGGTCAGCCGATGAACGGCCTCAATGTAAATGTGGTTTCGAGGCGTATCTTCCGTATCTTCCAACGAAGCACGAAGGTATGCCATGAAGTCACCAGGCCCGATCGTTGCAAGCGGACGATGGTCAATGTCTACCAAGTCGGGTGCAACCGCGGGCATTTCATTTCGATTGAGCGCGGCGTACACCTCTGCGATCACCGACCACGTGTGCGCATGAGCGGCGCCTTCGCCGGCGAGATAGCGCGCCTCGAGTTCCTCGAAGGCGGCGTCAAGGTCCTCGAAGTCGAACATGACGTGGGCTACCACGCGGGCACCGGCATCGATCTCGATGACGCCGAGCGCCTCGCTGTAGAACGCTTCGGGGCTTTGATCCCGACCTGAGTAATGGAGGCGGCACAAAGCGAGGCGGTCCCCGCGGGTCGCGAGAGTGGTCAACGCCGTGTGGTATGCCCCTAGGGCGGCCGCTGTCTGCGCACCTGCGATCACAGCGTCACGACCGCTTCGGACGCCCGAGTTCGCCATGCGGCGGCGATCATCGTCGATGACGTCCTGGGCCATCGTCGCGGCCATCGCGGGCCAATCGCGGGCCGCGAGATATGCATTCACACGCTCGTACACCTGCGTCGCAACGTTTTCCAGCCGCGGTGCGGGTCGGCTGAGCTGTTCGAATCTCGCGAGCGCGGCCTCAAGGTCTGCCTCGTCGAATGCCTCGACGCGGTGTAGCAGGTCACCTTCGACTGTGAAAACGTTGATCGTCCGCCACTCGGCGTCAAAGCCCTCTTGCGAGGTTCCACGTGCAGCGTGGGTGATGACGCCTCCGGATTCGCTCAGTCGTTGCACCGCCTCGATGTGAATCCTCAGACCTGGTATGAGGTCCCATGCCGCACGAAGGTATTTGGCAAGACCCTCCGCCCCGGCCGTTACGACGGGCCGACGGTCGACGAAAACCGAATCCGTTGTCATGCCGACGAATTCGTTCCGGTTGGACCCGGAATAGGCCCGCGTGATGACCGACCATGTGCGCGCGTGGGCGGCCGCCTCGCCGGCGACGTAGCGGGCATCGAGGTCTGCGATGGCATCGTCGAAGTCGTCGAGATCGAACACGACAACCCCCATGATTCGCTCGTCGGCGTCGATCTCGACGATGCTGAGGGCATCGTTTTGAATCGCCTCGGGTTCGCGGCCCGAAACGCGAACGCGCGTCAAGGCGAGGCGCCCGCCGCGGATTGCCAGGACGTCCAGCATCGTCATTGTGAAGCCGACATCAACGGTCGCCTGCGCATCTTTGATGTTGGCATCTCGGCCACGCAGGATGCCGGCGTTCACCACTCGCCGACGATCGTCGACGAAGACATTCTCGGCCGATATTTGAGCCACGGCGTCCCAGTCGCAGGCCGCAATGTACGAGTAGAGGCGTTCCCACACCCGCGTTGCGGTGTTCTCCAGCCGTGGTGTCGGCCGGGTGAGTTCGTCGAACCGCGCAATCGCGGCCTCAAGGTCTGTCTCGTCGAATACCTCGCAGCGGTTGAGCATGTCGTCTTCCACCGTCACAACGGTGATCACCCGCCACTCGGCGTCGAAGCCCTCGTGCGACGTCTCACGCGACGCGTTGGTGACGACAGCTCCGAGATCGTTCAGGCGATGCACGGCCTCGACGGAGTTGCTGAGGTCAGTCGCGACGTTCCACGCGGCATCGAGCAACGCAGGCATGTCACCGGACGCAAACGATGCTCCTCGGCGGTGGTCAACGTTCACCCAATCTGGTGTGGTCGAAGGCATTTCATGCCTATTGAGTGCGGCGTAGGCCTCCATGAGGACAGACCACGTGCGTGCATGGGCCGCCGCCTCCCCAGCGAGATACCGAGCATCGAGCTCCGCGAAGGCGGCTTCGATGTCTTCTGGGTCGTATGCGACGCGTGCCAGGATCCGGTTGTCGGTGGACGTTTCGACGATAATGAGCATCTCGATGCGGAATCCTCCGCTTTGGTGGGCTTCGCTCGAGATACACGTCCGGGACAGGACAAGCCGTTCACCTCGAGTGGCGATGATCGTCGCCGTACTTGTCTTCACCCCGATGTCGGCGAAGGCCCGCATGTTCGCGATTTCGACATCCCGACCGCGCCGGACTTCGGCGTTGACGACCCGTCGATGGTCCTCGACGGACGTATCCGCGGTCAGTAGCTCCGCCATGGCGGCCCAGTCGCGTGCCGCGAAGTACGTCCGGAAGCGTTCGTACGCTTGGCTTGCCGCGTTTTCCAGCTGCGGTGCCGGCCGGCCGAGCTGATCGAATCTCGCGAGGGCGGAATCCAGGTCCGTCTCGTCGAATACCTCCATGCGGGAGACCATTTCGCCGTCGACCGTCATCAGCGTAACGCCCCGCCACTCGGCATCGAAGCCCTCGCGCGAAGTTCCATGTCTCGTCCACGTGAAAACCGCGCCCAGGTCGTTTAACCGATGTGCTGTCTCGATGTAGATGTTGAGGTTTTGGTCGAGATCCCATCCCGCACGTATGTATTCGAAACCTTCGCCAGGCGCAAACGCTGCCCCGCGGCGGTGGTCAATACTCACCGCATCCGGCGTCGTCGTAGGGAGTTCGCGACGGTTGTGCGCCACGAAAACACCCGCGATCACCGACCAGCTGCGAGCGTGGGCGGCCGCTTCGCCGGTGAGGTAGCGGGCGTCGAGTTCGGCGAAGGCTGCGTCGGTGTCATCGAGGTCGAACACGACGATCGCCGCGATCTGGTTGTGAGAGTTGATTTCGACGACGCCCAGCCCCTCCGAGAGAAACTCCTCGGACCCGCCTTCGTGGCCTGAGGTGCGCACGAGGATGAGGCGCTCACCACGGGCCGCCATCATGACCGACGTCATGTGCGCAAAACCGGCGTCGGCGACCGCGCGTAGATTTGCGATCTCGGCATCCCGACCGTGCCGGACACCCGCATTTACGACCCCCCGACGATCGTCGACAAAAATGTTGTCGGCCAATACCTCGGCGAGCGCATCCCAGGCGCGGGCTGCGAAGTGGGTCCAGTAGCGGTCGACCGCTTGGCTTGCCGCGTTTTCCAGGCGCGGGGCTGACCTGTTGAGCTGGTCGAACCTCGTGAGCGCGTCATCGACGTCTGCCTCGCTGAACAGCTCCTCGCGGTTGATCAAGTCGCCTTCGACCGTGAGAAGGAAAACGTCCCGCCACTCGGCGTCGAACCCGCCTTGTGAGATCCCATGCGCCACATGGGTGACGACCGCTCCGATGTTGCTGAGTCGATGCACCGCAGCGATGTGGATCTTGGTGTCAGGCGAGTCATCCCATGCGGCTTGGATGTACGCGATGAAGTCGCCGGCGGCGAAGGCCGCTCCGCGGCGGTGGTCAACGCACACCCAATCCGGCGTCGTCGGGGCGAGCTCGCGTCGATTGAATGCGGCATACCCCTCCGCGATCACCGACCACGTGTGCGCGTGAGGGGCGGCTTCGCCAGCGAGGTACCGCGCATCGAGCTCGGCGATGGCGGAGTCGAAGTCATCGACGTCGAAGACGACGATCGCGGCGATCTGGTCGTCGGAGTTGATTTCGACGACGCCTAGCACATCGTTCAGGAACTCCGCGGACCCGCGATCGCGGCCCGAGCCACGCGCGAGGATGAGGCGCTCCCCTCGCGCCGCGATGACGACGGACGTCATGTTCGTGAATCCGGCGCCGGCGGCCGCCCGCAGGTTCGCGATCTCGGCGTCGAGACCGCGTCGGACCCCTGCGTTTACGACCCGCCGGCGATCGTCCGTAACGATGTCGTTGGCCAGTACCTTCGCGAGCGCCTCCCAGTCGCGGGCTGCGAAGCACACCAAGTAGCGCTCGAACGCTTGGCTTGCCGCGTTTTCCAGTCGCCGCTCCCTCGGGCGTAGTTCCTCGAAGCGAGTGAGCGCTGCGTCGACGTCGTCCTCTTCGTAAACCTCCACCCTCAATGCGTCGGAAAGGAACAAAAAAGTGCGATCCCACTGCAATTCGTTCTCGTGCGCGTCGGTGCCTTCGATGACGAGCGTGGAGACGAGCCCGTGGGCGTCGAGCGCATGTACCGCCTTCGTCCAATAGCGGGCGTCAGGCACCAGCGTCCACAGCTCCTCGATCGCTCTCCCGTAGGGTTCCCCCGACCCGAACGGGACGCGTCGATAATCGGCAATCGCGAGTCGCCCGAGCATCGGCCCCGGCTCGTGACGATTGAGCTCTTCTATCGCGTCCGTTATGGGCTGCAAGACGTTTCGGTGGGCTGCCGCTTCGCCGACGAGGTATCGGGCATCGAGCTCGGCGATGGCACCCGCGAAATCGCCGAGATCGAACAGGACGATCGCCGCGATCTGATCGTGAGAGTTGATTTCGGCGACTGCCAGCAACTCGATTAGGAACTCCCCGGACCGACGGTCGCACCCCCACATCCGCGTAAGGACGAGGCGCTCCCCACGGACGGCGACGACGACGGAGTTGAGGTCCGTGGTTACGACGTCAGCAACCGCCCGCAAGTTTGCGATTTCGTCCTCCCGACCGTGCCGTGTCCCTGCATTTGCGACCCGCCGGCGGTCGTCGGTCAGCATGTCGTCGGTCAATACTTCCGCGAGCGCATCCCAGTCGCGGGCTGCGAAGAGCGTCACGTAGCGATCGACCGCGCGGCTTGCCGCATTTTCCAAATGCGGCGCGGGACGGCCGAGCTGTTCGAACCGTGCGAACGCAGCGTCGAGGTCGGCCTCGTCGAATAGCTCGCAACGGCTAATCATCTCGCCTTCGACCGTCGTAACGGCGATCTCCCGCCACTCAGCGTCGAAGCCCTCGTGCGAAACGCCATGCGCTGCATAGCTGCAGACCGCTCCGAGGTCAGTCAGCCGGTGCACGACCTCGACGTAGGTTCGGATGCTTTGGTCGAGATCCCACCCCGCACGGATGTATGCGGGCAGCGCGCCGGGCGCGAACGCTGGCGCCGGGCGATGGTCAATAGTCACGCAGTCGGGTGTCATCGCGGGGAATTCATGCCGGCTGATCGAGGCGTAGGTCCCCGCGACTACAGACCACGTGTGCGCGTGTGCGGCCGCTTCCCCGGCAAGGTAACGCGCATCGAGCTCCGCGATGGCGGCATCCAGATCTTCTACGTCGAACGTGACGGTCGTCGCGATCCGCTGGGCCGCGTCGATCTCGACGACGTTCAGGGCATCATTTGAAATCGCCTCGGGGTCGCGGCCGGCGGCGCGAACACGCGCGAGGACGAGGCGCTCGCCGCGAATCGCGATGGCGCTCACCATCGATATCGAAAATCCGACGCCGGCGGCCGCCTGGAGATCGTTGATCACGGAATCTCGCCCATGCTGGGTCCCGGCATTCACGACACGTCGACGATCGATACCGGAGTAATCGTCGGCGACTGTTTCGGCGACGGCGTCCCAATCGCGGTCCGCGAAGTGGGACCAGACCCGCTCGAACACGCGTGCCGCCGTGTTTTCCAGCCGTCGCGCCGCGCGGTTTGCCTTCGCCTCGAAACGCGCATGCGTTGCGTCGAGTTCGGCGAGCGCGGCGTCCATGTCTTCGACGTCGAAGAACATCTGCAGCGCGACTCGACCGTCATCGTCAATGGCATACAGGTGAAGCAATTCGTCGTACGGAGCCCCGGGGTACACGTCTTCGGTGCGGATTACCATTCGCGCGAGAGCCAGGCGCTCGCCTCGCGCGGCGACCATGACGTGGCTGGTTCGGGCGCCCATCTCGAGTTCGCGCCTGATCCCACGTCGCCACACCTCGGATGGCAGCGTAAGACCGACGACCTTCCGGCGATTTTCGATCAAGATCCCCGGTGCGAAAAGCTGCTCGAACTCTTCCCAGGCCCCGCGGTGAACTGCGGCCATCACGCGTTCGCCCACTCGCACGGCCGCGTTGTCTGGTTCGACGCTCGGGGGTTCGGGTGGAGCCTCGGTCACCGGCAGGATGCGCCCGTAAATTCTGGTCGCCGCATTTTCCAACCGCCGCGCCGTCGGCTGCTCCTCCTCGAATCGCGCATGCGCGGCGTCGAGTTCGGCGATCGCATCGTCGAGATCATCGACGTCGAACCACACTTGCAGCGCGATTCGACCAGTCGCGTCGATGCCCATGACCGAGAGAAATTCGTCCCGCGGCGCCCCAGGACTTACGTCGTCGGCCGTGCCGACCGCTGTTCGAGCCAGTGCCAGGCGCTCGCCTCGCACCGCGATATAGATTTGGCTGAACCGTAATGTGTCCACCTCGGCAACGCGCCGGATCCGATGCGCCCAGTCAGCCGACGGGATCGGCGTGAAGCCGATGATTTTCCGGCGACTCTCGATGACGCCTTCGCGCGCATACAGTTCCTGGGCCACGTCCCTGGCCCCGCTATGAATAGCGGCTAGCAGGCGGTCGACCACCCGGACGCATGCGTTATCGAGCTCGACAGGGGGCGCCTCAGGCAGAGCCGGGGCGGGGGGTGGCTCCGCACCGAGGACTTGTCGCGCCTTCTCCGCAAGTGCCGCAGCGCCTTTCCGCTCCCACAGGCCGACCGCTCGCTCGGCGGCGGCTCGCGCCCCGGCGACGTCGCCGGCGGCGGCCAACACGGTTGCCAGCGCCAGACATGCGTCCCCGTGATCGACCAACGCGTCGGTGCGTTCGGCCACGCTGACAGCCTCGCCGGCGACCCGCCGGGCCTCCTCGTGATCACCGCCGCGCGACAGCAGCTGTGCCCGAAGCGTCCGCCAGGCGATCGACGGCTTCAGGGCGTGACCGGCGAGACGCTCGCTCTCCGTACACAATTCGTCGGCCTCGGCGTCTTGGCCAAGCGTCAGACACACGCGACCCAGCAGCGCAGCGGTCTCTGCCGTATCGGCGTCGAGACCCATGCGGCGAAAGCCGTTGTAGGCCTTGCGCAGATGCGGCTCGGCCGCGCCAGGATCGTCGACGACTAGCTCGACGATGCCGGCGAACTGTTCGACCTCGAGACGAGCGTGCCGCAGCCCGAGCTCGGTGACGGTGCGCCGGGCGGAGTCGATCATCCGCCGCGCCGCCGCGGCGCGGCCGCGGAAGGCCTCCAACACGGCCTGGCACCGTGTCGACGTCGCCTCGACCGCGGGCGAGTCGGTCGTGATCCGCAGCAGCCGAACCACGTCCAGGCACCGCCCGCCCGCGCGCGGGACCGGGTTGGGACCCCACAGCGCCGCGAGTGGGGCGTTCGCCAAAACCGCATTCACCCGGCGGTGTTCGCGCGCGCGCCGCGCCGCGGTCAGGGCGTCGTCCAGCGCGACTTCGCAGTCGCCGATCCTCCCCAGCCGTGCCAGGCAGCCAGCACGAACGGTGTGCGCCGTGGCTTCTCCGGCGGCGTCGCCTAACTCGGCCAGCGTGGCGGCGGCCGTACCGACCGCGGTCTCGATCTCGTCCAATCGCTCGGGATCGGTCAGCATCGACAGCTGGCCGTCGAAGCACGTCGCCCAGGCCGATAGGCGAGCCGAATCGACGGTGGCGCTTTGTAATTGAGAGACAGCTACCGCCGCGGAAGCTACGTCACCTGCGGCCAGCAGCGCCTCGCAGCGCGCGATCAGCAGCTCGGCGGTCTGATCGTCGCGGTCGGGCAGCTCGTCGTCGATTTCCTCGAGCGCGTGCAGCGCCCGATCGTAAAGGTCGGCCGCGCCCTCGTAGGCGAGGCGGGCCATCGCCTGGTCCGCCGCACGCCGGCAGTACTCGACGGCCTTGACCGCGTTTCCCGCCCAAGCACATTCGAAGTAGTGGTGAGCCAGCTCGGCGAGCAGCTCGTCGTCGGCGCCGGGCTCGTTCTCCAGCGTCGTGGCGATGCGCTGGTGCAGCCGCATTCGTCGTACCGAGGGCAGCTCGGCGAGCAGCGACTGCCGGACGAGGGCGTGGTTGAACCGGTAGTGACCGCCGGGCTCTTCGATGACAATGCCGGCCTTGCAGGCCTCGTCGAACGGGTCGACCAGGTCGTCTCCGACCACGCGCTCGACCAGCTCCAAGGCGAACCGACTACCGACGACCGCCGCCGCGGCAAGGGCCTTGTTGGTCTCCGGTGTCAGGCGAGAAAGGCGCCGGCTCACCGCCTCCCGGACCCCCTGCGGCAGGGTGCTCTGGTCCCACCGGCCGCCGCTCTCCTCGACGTGGCGCAGGGCCTCGATGAGGAAGAACGGGTTGCCGCCGGTGACGGAGGCCAATGCCCGGGCCAGTTCCTCGTCGTTGTAGCCGGCCTCGGCGACGTAGGCGCTCACGTCCTCCTCGTCGAGGCCGCCGAGCTGCAGGCGGTTCGCGGTGCCGTCACGGTGAAGGTCGGCGAGCATGGCCGAAAGGGGGTGCGAGCGGTCGAGGTCGGTGCTGCGATAGGTGCCAATGATCTGCACGCGGGCCCGCTCGCCGAAACGCAGCAGATGCCGCAACAGGAGCAGCGTGGGTTTGGCCGCCCAATGCAGATCGTCGAGGATCAGGACGACGGGCGCGCTCGCTGACGCAACTCCAAGCAGCGCAACGACGGCGTCGAAGAGTGCATAGCGTTCGGTGTCGGGGTCGGCGCGCGTCGGCGCGGCCAGATCGGGCAGGACATCGGTCAGCGCGGGAACCAGGGGGAGTAGCGCTTCCACGCCCCGGAGTTCGCGAAGCCGACCGCTACCAAGGCACGGCACCAGCGAACGAAGGGCTTCCGCGAACGGCTGGTACGGCGCACCGAGGTCCTCGTCGCAGCGGCCGTAAATGACAAGGGCGCCTTGGTCGTAGGCCTGTCGGGACCACTCGCCGGCCAGGCGCGTCTTGCCGACACCCGGTTCGCCGGCGATCAGCACGGCGTTCGTGCCGCCGGCGAGCGCCGTCTGCCACGCGGAAAATAGCCGCTCGAGTTCCTGCCCGCGACCGACGAACGGCCCCGGGCCGGCAAGCACCGCGGGTAGTCCCGGCCGTTCTAGAGGCACCTCACCGGAGGCTTCCTCACGACGGTCTTCCGCGGTTTCCAGCCGCAGCTCGAAGACGTGCTCGGGGCGTGCGAGGTTGCGCAGCTGTCGCGTGCCGAGGTCGGCGAGCACGACATCGTCGGGCAGGGAGTCGATCACGAGCTCGGCGGTCGCCCCCGAGCACAGGATCTGGCCGCCCGCCGCCAACGACCGCAGCCGCGCGGCGCGGTTCACCGCCCTTCCGAAGTAATCGCCGTCGCGCAGCTCGGCCTCCCCGGTGTGCAATGCCACGCGGACGCGCATGGGTTCCCGTAACGCCCACGGCTCGTGCATGATCGCGTCTTGCAGCTCCAGAGCGGCGGCGGCCGCTCGAAGACCGAGAACGTGGCATCGCCCTCGCCGCGGGTCTTGATCAGCCGTCCTCCGCGCGACGTGACGACCTGTTCGACCAGCTCGTCGTGTCGCGCCAGCGCCACCCCCATGGCCGTGGCGTCCGCCTCCCAGGCGGCGGTTGACCCCTCGATGTCGGTCAGCAGGAAGGTCACCGCGCGGGTTACTCCCGAAACATCCTGTGCACCAGGCATTTCCAGTGCGGTGTCCTGCGCGACGATCGCGGCCTCCAGCCGACGCAGCTCCGGTCCGGGGTCGACGCCCAGTTCATCTGCCAGCAGGGTCCGCGCCCGCTGGTAGGCGCCCAGGGCCTCGCCCTGCCTGCCGGCGCGGTAGAGGGCGAGCATCAGCTGGGCCCAGCGCCTTTCGCGCAGCGGCGCGTAGGCGACCGCCGCCTCGAGCTCGCCGATGATCTCGGCGGCGCGGCCCGTCGCGAGCAGCGCATCGGCCCGATCCTCCACCAGCGCGGCGTGGCCCTCGATCCACCGCGTCTTTTCCGACGTTCCCCGGCGGCCGTCGGGCAGTTCGGGGATGCCGCGCCAGAGCTCGAGCGCCTCCTCGAAGCGGGCTACCGCTTGGCCGGTGTCGACGGCGCCGGCGGCGTCGCGTCCCCGTCGCGCCGCCGACTTGTAGCGCGAGGCGTCGACCTCGCTGTCGGCCAGGGTCCACCCCGCGCCTTCGGTCAACACGAAGCCGTCGCCCAGGGTGCGGCGCAGCGAGGAGATATGGGTCTGCAGGGCCTTGGCGGCCGTGCGCGGGGGATCCTCGCCCCAGAGCAGCTCGACGAGCGTGTCGGCCGACACGACCGAACCGACGTGCAGGCCGAGCATGGTGAGGATCGCGCGGGGTTTGGCGCCCGGAATCGTGACCGGCGTGCCAGCACGCCGGACCTGGAGAGGTCCCAAAACCCCCAGTTCCACCTCTAGAAGAGTAGTCACGTCCGCAATCGTCGGTAAGACGATTCAACAAGCGGTCAAGATCGGGTAAAGGCTGGCTCACCTGGATCTTCTGCGGCCGCGAATCCGGTGGCCCACGCCGATCAGGGTCGAACAGCAATCAACGGTCGGTCACACCTCGACGGCGGCGGCGATCTTGTTGACCACCTCGCCCGCTTGGTCGGTGGTGTCGAATCCGCACCAAAGCGTGTCGATGATGACGTTGTTCCGCACTCCCAACGCGCGTTGGCACGAGAAGCCGCGGCCGGTGTCGAGGGTCTGCACGAGGCTCAACGTGCTGTCGGTCGCTGTCAGCCCGCCGAACTTCCAGGCGACGGGGTTGTCGCCGGGTTGGGTGATGGTCAGCGGCCGGTTGGCGCACGCGGCCCACCGCGGTTTGGCCTGGCTGAAGAACTGCTGGGCCACGTCGGCGTCGCGGAACCTCACCACCGCCTGCAGCAGTGCGTGCTTGTTGTGGTCGGCTTTCGCGCGAGCGTTGTCGAGAAACTGTCCTTCCAGCGCGACCCAGCCGTTGTCTCGGTAGACGCTGGCTTCGACCGGCGAGTAGGCGTCGAGGCAATTCCGATCGGAAACCACGTCGTCGCTGTGCGACATCTCCGAGATGGGCCTGCGCAGCGCCATGCTGGTCGTCTGCCCGACGGCGTTGACGTCCCTGGCGCTCAACAACAGGTTCGCCAAGCGCGCGTTGAGGATTGGCGCCGGTTGCCAATGGCCCAGGTTCGGCGCCGCCACGGGTCGCCCGGTGGCGGACACCGTGCAGCCGGTCAGCATCAGGCACAGACCCACCACTACGGCGAGAACGATGCGGTGGGCGTGCACGGCACCGACATCCGACGCCTTCACTGATGCTGCGGCCATTTGCTGTTCTCCTGCCCGGTCGTCTCCCCGCACAACACCGCAACTGCGATTTAAATTCACAGTCTGGTCGGGTGTCGCACCGTTTGCGCTCAACTATGAAGTTATGAACAGCAAAAGCGGTTGTGAAATGCCGGTTATGAGCTATCTATGCGTTTTCGCATGAACTCAGCGTGTCGCGCGCCTACTTACGGCCCGGATACACGATCGCCCGTCCCGTGTCAGCTCAGCATTGAAGCGAGTTCGATGCGGGCCACCGCGACCTTGTGTGGTCCGGCGTTGTCATGCACCACCTGGTCTTGGCCGAAGAAGAAGATCACCGCGTCGTCGGTGATCCCGAAGTTCTGGTAGGTCGTCTCGTCGAGATCGGCAGCGGGCGCGTCCAATTCGGCCCGGACGATCGGGTTGAGCAACTCCAGCGGTTTTGCACCGGGCTTGAACAACGTGTCGAACGTGATCGGGACGTGCTTGGCGAGGTCGAAGTTGAACGCCCGGAACGTGGTGTTCGGGTGGCCTTCGTGCGCGAAGCCGGTGTCGTTGTCAATCTTGAGCACCAGGCTCTGCGTGCGGGCGTCCGGCTTGCCCGAACGGTAGGTCTTCGCGGTGACGGCGTACTGATACGGCCGATTGCGACCGTCGTGTGGTCCGATCGTGGCAACCCAGTCGATGAACTCGTCGCGATCCCGCTTGAGGAATGCGGCCACGGCCGGCATCTCCGGGTAGTCGATGGGAAAGCTCATCTCGATCTTGTAGGTGGGGGTGGCGCTTCGGACCTGGCAAATCCCGTTGGGGCCAATGGTTCCGCCGAGATCGGTGCACGCCGATTGTCCCTGCGCCGCAGTCGATGTGGTGGCCGTCGCAGCCGGGGCCGTCGTGGATCGGGCCATCGCGGATGGGGCCGTCGCTGTGCCGCTGGTCGTCGAGCAGCCGGCCAGCGAGAGTGCCGCCGTGGCGAGCCCAATCGTCAGGGCTCGGGTGATCGCTTTCTTCATACGTAAAGGGTGCGGGGGAGGCCTTGCGCGATTCTTGCGTGAGCCTTGCGTGGATGCGACGCGCGCCCGTCAACCGGTGGCGCGAACTCCGTCCCGCTTCATGGTCAAGTCGCCGCAGCTGATGGTTGCCGCCGAGGTCCATGCCGGGTCCTGAAGCGACGTTGCGGTGACGGTGTCCGAGCGGCCGATCGTCGCCGCGGTGCCATTCAGGTCAATTTCGGTGCGGCGCACCGTCAACAGGGGTGTGCCGTGTATGTCTCGATCCTGTAGCAATCCGACCAGGCGACGGCCGTCGCCGAGATCGCTACAGCCGATGCCGTCGCCATTGCCCCTCCGGTGACCAAGGTCGAATCGGAAGCTTGCGCCTTGCGGATCGGCAACCGGGGTGATGGTGCAGCCAGACACCGCATAAAGGATCGCCTCCCGGCCCGCGTCGACGATGATCTGGTGATTGCCGTCCTGTTGGGCGTCGATCAGCAACGCGGAGCGCTGAAGCGGGCTGGGGCTGGTTATCTCCGCCTCCCCGTAGCCCTGGGCGGTCGTGATGCCGACGACCATGTCGGTGATCCACAGCGTGGCCGGCTGGCCGTAGACGTCGCTGACGTCCTTGCTCGCCGCGCCGGGCGGTGGCCCGCCCGGCCCACACCCCGCGTCGGCGATTGCGGGCGGCGCGATGAGAACACCGAACGACGCCATCGCGACGGCGAGGAGAAGCGACAGCTTCGGCTTCATTTCTGGTCTCCTGGATTTAGTTTGACCACGTTGTGGTTGCCGATGTCGGCTACGTAGACGCTGCCCGCGGCGTCCACCGCGACCGTTACTGGCTTATTGAGGCCGCTGAACGGCAGCACGATCGGCTTGTCCGCCCCGGCCGCCAATTTGAGCACCTGCTTCCGCTCGGCGTCGACGACGTACACGCCTCCGGCGGAGTCCACCGCCATGCCTCCGACACCGCCAAGGTCGAGCGGCAGCACCGTTTGGGTGTCCGTGCCAGCCGCCAGCTTCAGCACTTGCTTGAACTCGCCCGCGTACACATTTCCGGCGACGTCCACCGCCATTCCGCCGAGGCCGAGGATGTGTGTGAAAGGCAACACCGTCGGGGTGTGCGACCCCGCCTCGGCCTTCACCACGTTGACACGCCGGCAGCACCCGCCGTCGGGGTACACCCCGCCTCCATCGGTGCCGTAGGCGCCGCCGGCGGAATCCACCGCGAGAACTTCGCTGCGCAAGCCGAGATCGGGCAGTGGCAGCACGGTCTGAGGGCTCGACCCCGCCGCCAGCTTCACCAACTGCTCGTGTCCCGCGTCGATGACCCACACGCCGCCCGCGGCGTCCGCAACCAGGTCGGCGTTAACGAACTGCGGCAACACCGTTTGGGTGTTCGACCCTGCCGGCAGCTTGATCAGGCGGGTGGTCACGGAGGGCAGCCCCGCTTCGCCCTTGGAGTGATGAAGGTCGGTTACGTACACGTTGCCCGCGGTGTCCACCGCCAGATCGTGCGGACTTTCGAGGCCGGTGAACGGCAGCACGGTCTGTCGGGGCGCCGGCGTCGGGGCCGCCGGACCACTCGGCGAGATGGTTGACGTCGCGTTGGGGGTGCTCACTGAGCATGCGGCGCCGAACGCTGTGGTCGCGATGGTCAGCGCCGTTATCAGCAGACGCTTTCCAAGCCGTTGGTGGCGTGCGGTGTTGGTCATGTCGGTCACCCTCTCTACCGCTGGCCCGGGTAGGGCACCGCATGGATGACACCACCGCCGTTGACCGGAGGCCCGAGCAACACCGTAGAGGTGCCTGCGGCGGGGTTGAAGTCGATCAGTGCCTGACCGCCCCCGCAGCCGGCCCTGGCTTTGAGCTCGAGGTGGCCGTCGTTGACGCCGAGCACGGCGACGCTGTCGCTTTTCGCCTCGGGCACCGAGACCTTCGATGTCGTGCCGTCGTCGTTGACCTTGGCGAGGAAGATGACGCCGCACGCCCCGGTTGCCTGGACGTACCTGCCGGCGGGGACCTGCCACGCGTTCAAGTCGCCGTAGTCGGGACGGTGCTGCCCGTTGTTCGGTGCGGTGAGCGCGGTCGGTGTCCCACCGTCGATGGGCACTAGCCACAGCTGCGATCCGGCGGAGCCACCGCAGCGCGTGACGGCGATCGTCGAGTCGGCGTCCCAAAAGCGCGTTGGTGTGCAGTTCGACGCGCCGGCGATCGGCAGCGCCTTGCCGGCCGCGCCGTCGTTGCCCATGAGAGCCAGGCCGGAGGCCGTGCCGAGCACCAGCTGCGTGCCGTCCGGTGTGGACAGATACCCGTCGAAGTCCTGCCCCACCGGATACGTCATCTGATGGTTGCCGGCGAGGTCGACTCGTTCGAGCGACCCGGGCTTCGACTCTTTCCACTTGTAGAGCAGCACCGCCTTGCCGTCGGGGAGCGTGTAGCGCGGGTTGACGCCGATGCGGTCGACGGTGAACGTGGTCTTCGCGCCGCTGCGCACGTCGACCTCGGTGACGACCGTCCGGTCAGTCTCCTCCGTGGCGAACAGGGCGCGCGTCCCGTCGCCCGACCAGTCGAACAGCTTCGGGCTTTGCCCCTTGCCCGGCGCCGGGAAGGTGGTGATCGGGTAGCGGCCACCGGCGGGGTCGACCAGGTACAGCGTCGTCGTTGCCGTCTCCCAGGTCGGTGTGCCCGGCGGCGGCGTTTCGCCGGGATGCAAGCCCGGAACCGGGCTCCACATGGCGAGCATCCAGCCGGGACCGACCTGCGACCAGGGGACGGTTGCGAGCGGGGCCTCGACGCCGTGGGCCGCCATCGGCTGAGAGTTTTCGGGTTCGGCGTGCGAGGCCGGTGCCAGGGTGATCGAGGCGGCGGCCGTGGCCATTGCCATCAGCGCCAACATCGTGCGAGACATGGTGGTCATATCGGGCTCCTGAAGAACGTGTCCGGGTCTTTGCTGCCCGGTCACGTAGAGGCTCCGGCGCTGTCCTTGCGCGTTTCTTGCGCCAACCTTGTGTGGGGTGACGACCCGCCCGGGATGGCTCTCGCAGCAAAGAGCTGCATCGCCCGGCCGCCTCAGGAGATACTGCCTCCGTACCCGAGGAATCGAGGCGGTGGTGGTGGACTCGCGCGTCGGTATGACGTTCGGCAATTACAACCTCACGCGTCTGCTCGGCAAGGGCGGCGGCGGGGTGGTGTACGAGGCGTACGACACCCGCAAAGGCCGGACTGTCGCGCTGAAGATCCTCGCCGACGAGCTCTCGACCAACGACACGTTTCGGGCCAGGTTCCAGCGCGAGTCCCAGGCGGCGGCAATGCTGCAGGAGCCGCACGTCATCCCGATCCACGACTGGGGCGAGATCGACGGCAGCCTCTACATCGACATGCGCCTGGTGCAGGGGCAGACGCTGCTCGATCTGATCGCGCAGGGCCCCCTTACGCCCGCACGCGCGGTGTCGATCATCGGTCAGGTCGCCGCCGCTCTGGAC
Source organism: Mycobacterium sp. 1245805.9 (assembly GCF_001672915.1). Taxonomy (GTDB): domain Bacteria; phylum Actinomycetota; class Actinomycetes; order Mycobacteriales; family Mycobacteriaceae; genus Mycobacterium. The sequence continues at coordinate 62,237 of NZ_LZKR01000034.1, forward strand.
GCGGCGCACGCCGAGGGATTGATTCATCGCGACGTCAAGCCGCAGAACATCATCGTCACCCCGGCCGATTTCGTGTATCTCGTCGATTTCGGCATCGCCCAGACCAAGGGCGACCCCCGGCTGACGACCGCCGGGACACAGATCGGCACCTTGAATTACATGGCGCCCGAACGGTTTAACGACAGGGCGACGACGCCCGCCGTGGATGTCTACTCCCTGGCGTGCGTGTTATACGAGGCGCTGACCGGCGACGCCCCGTTTGCGGGCGACAGCCTCGAGCACCTGGTGGCGGGCCACCTCGTGTTGCCGCCCCCGCGACCGAGCATGGTGAATCGGCGCGTTCCCGCGGCGCTCGACGAAGTCGTCGCGCGCGGCATGGCCAAAGACCCCGACGAGCGGTACGGAACGGCGGGTGCCCTCGCCCGCGCGGCGCAGCGCGCGTTGGGCAGCTCATCGTCCGAAATGGACGGCACCCGGCCGTTTACGACCGTGGGCTTGGCGTCAAGCGGCCCGACGGACGAGATCGTCACCGGGGAACTCCCGAAGCGCCAGTCGCGCGAAGACAAGCGGAGATGGCTGCTGCCGACCGTGATTGGGGTCTCGGCCGCCCTGATTCTCGCGGGCATCGGTGTGGTCATCGTGCTCGTCGCCCACTGGCCGAGCGGGCAGCCGCCGACCCCGCCACCGCGCGCCGCAGTGCCCCCGCTGATCACCGGTCCGGACCTGAGCGTCCTGCATCAGTCCTGCGACCAAGGCTTCTCCCTGCCGACGGCGACGGGGTTCGGCACCCACGCCGGACGCGGGACTCCGGAAACGTCATGCCTTTTCGCCAACAGCGTCCTGACGTCCTACTGGGCTGAATACGGCGACGCCAGCCCGCTGCCTCGGGCCGTGTCGGCGCCGGGCGCCGTCGACTGCAAGACCGTGCCCGGCGCGCTGTGCAATGGCTCGAACTTCCTCATGCACTGCCAGCAGCACCCGGGTGACAGCTGGATTACCTGCGTCGGGGGCAGCGGCGCCCGCGTGTACCTCTGGTGACGGCGGGGTCCGGCACGCCAGAATGGGTTTGACGCACCGCCGAGCCGAAGGGATTGCTACCGCGATGGCCAACGACCCTCTCCGGTTCGGGGTGTTGGGACCGCTACAGATGAGCGCCAACGGCACCGAGATTGCGCTGGGCGCGGCGAAACAGCGGGCGGTCCTGGCGACGTTGTTGATCAATCGAAACCGCACCGTCCCGATCGACTCGCTGATCGACGCGGCGTGGCAACAGCAGCCGCCGCCCGAGGCGCGGGCGAGCCTGCACGCCCACGTGTCTCGGCTTCGCCGACTGGTGGGCACCGCCGGCGTGGATGCCGCTGCCGTTCTGGTCAGCACCCAGCCGGGCTATCGGCTCAACGTGCCCGACGAGGCATGCGACGTGGGGCGCTTCGCCGTCGAGCAAAAGGCCGGAATCGAGGCGGCCGCGGCGGGTCGGTTCGACCAGGCCAGCCGCCACCTGTCGGCCGCGTTAGCCGAGTGGCGCGGCCCGGTGCTGGAGGACTTGCGCGACTTCGAATTCGTGGAGGCCTTCGCCGCCGGACTGGCGGAGGACAGGCTGGTGGCGCTGACCACGCGTGCGGAAGCCGAGATCGCTTGCGGGCGAGTCCATTCGATTATCGGTGAGCTCGAAGCGCTGGTGTCCGAGCATCCGTACCGAGAACCGTTGTGGGCACAGCTGATAACGGCCTACTACCTGAACGAGCGGCAATACGACGCACTCGACGCCTACGCTCGGCTGAAGACGACGCTGGCCGACGAATTGGGCATCGACCCCGGGCCCACCTTGCGGAGCCTGCACCAGCGGATCCTTCGCCAGGAGCCGCTCGACGTCAAACAGGTTGCCCGCGAAACGGCGACACGCGTTGTCGCGACGCTCCGTAGGCCGACCGAGGAATCCCGCGAGTCCGCCGTGGCATACCTGCGCGACGCCGCCGGCGGTCGTCATCCGCTGCGCGGGGCGACCACCAGGATCGGCCGCCTCTCCGACAACGACATCGTCATCGACGACGACACCGTCAGCCGCCACCACGCCGTGATCGTCGACACGGGGAACAGCTTTGTGATCACCGACCTGCAGTCCGCCAATGGGGTCGACGTCGCGGATCGACGGATCCGCACCAGCGCGACGCTGGCCGATGGGGACCGCATTTCCATCTGCGACCACGAATTCATCTTCGAAATATCTGGCGGCTGAACATCTTTCAGGCTTGGGAGGCCGCCTTCGGTCGGTCGGTGACCTTCACGTCGCGTCCGGCGCCGGCCGACATCGTCGCCGCCTCGCCACGGGCCAGGCCGATGGTCGCAACGATCACCGCCACCGCGGCCACCGCCAGCAGGAACCATTCGGTGCCGTCGGCGCGCAAAGTTTCGCTCAGGACGGTGATTCCGAGCACCCCTGCGACGACCGGCTTGGCGACGATGATCGTGGGAAGGGAGGCGGTCAGCGCGCCGGCGCGATAGGCGGACTGATGAATGATCATTCCGGCGACGCCGGCGAACAGCCACGCATACAACTCGGGGGTCTGCCACAACTGGCCGGGGTGGTGTTCGATCACGTCGACCACCCCCTTCATCAGCACCGAGAACACCGCCAGCAACGAACCCGCCACCGCCGCCAGCAGCAATGCCGCCGCCGGACGGTTCGACCAGATCCGGGCGCCCACCAAGAACAGCAGCAGCGGCGGGCCCATCACGATGGCCACCACCAACCAGGCTGTGAGCGAGCCGCGCTCCTGGCCGCCCGCGGGTTGCCCGACCACGATCATGACCGCCAATGCGGCGGCCAGCACGATCGCCCACAGCCACTCGCCGCGGCTAACGCGATGGCGGGTCACCCGGGCGTAGATCGGCAGCGCGAACAGCAGCGCCGTCACCTGAAGCGACATCACCAACAGCACCGACCCCTCGTCGAGGGCCCAGGCCAGCAGGAGGTAACTCGAGATGTCGCCCAGACCGCCGACCCACCAACGTTTGTCGCGCAGCAACATGCCGAACAGCGTCAGATGACCGACCTGCTTGTCGGTGACCTCCTGCGCGGAACGCTGCCGGATCACATTGCCGACCGCGGATGCCAACGCGGCGCACAGGGCGAGCAGCACCGCCAGGTTCGTATCCGACATGGCATAACCTCCTCACCCGAACTCATTTCGCTGTTAGCTGGCTCGTCGTAGCGGATCCACGCCGCAAGCTGCTGACTGGCTACCCACAAATCTAACCGCGACTCGTGAGAGGGGCGCGTCGACGGCTGCGCGGTCAGCCTCAGAGTGGGAATTTCGTGCCGGTGAGCTGTTCGGACAGCTCCCAGAGCGCGGCGGCCGTGGTTGCGCGCCTGGCCGGCCAGTTTCGCCAGGTCGGCTGGCTGCGGCCGTAGAGGCCGAATCGAGGGCCGACGAACGAATCGCCCGGCAGGTCCTGCGATGCGGCGTACAACGTTTGCCGGGCGCCGAAGTCGGCGTCGGTGGACACGATGCGGTCGACGGCCAACACCGCCGCGTCGCCGAATCTACGACCGGAGTTGCCTTGCAAGTTCGTGTGCGACCAACCGGGGTGCGCCGCCAGCGCGCGCAGCGGAGAACCGACCGCGTCCAAGCGCCGCTGCAGCTCGCTGGTGAACAGCAGGTTGGCCAGCTTCGACTGGCCGTAGGCCAGCCACGCCGAGTACGGGCGGGACTGCCAGTTCAGGTCCTTGCAGCTGATGTAGCCGATGTGATGCAGCAGCGAGGACACCGTCACGACCCGATCGGTCAGCCTGGGCAGCAGCAGGTTGGTCAATGCGAAATGACCGAGGTGATTGGTGCCGATCTGACCCTCGAACCCGTCGACCGTGACCGCGCGCTTCGTCGCCATGATGCCGGCGTTGTTGACGAGCACGTCGACTTCGTCGATCTGGTCGGCGAAGTCTCGCACCGAGGAGAGGTCTTGCAAGTCGAGCCGGCGCACCTCGACCTGAGCGCTCATTCGCCGGGCCGCGGCGTGCCCCTTGTCGGTGTTGCGCACGGCCAGGATGACGTGGGCGCCGACCCGTGCCAACTCCCGCGCGGTCACCTCGCCCAGCCCGCCGCTGGCGCCGGTCACGATGGCGGTGCGTCCCGAAAATGACGGCAGGTCTGCCGCGGTCCAACCTGGCATGGCAGCCACCCTAGCTGCGAAGCCGCAGGGGCCGTCCCGGGCAATGGTTTTGGAACCACCGCGACCATGCGGCGTTTCGCGTCGGCTCGCCCACTTAGCCGTCACGGGTATGGTGCGGAGATGGCCAGCGAAATTCCAGGTGGGCGCACGGGGCGCTTGTCGAGCTGGCGCGGGGTGGGGACGTCGGGATGTATCTAGGGGTGATCGTCAATCCGCTCGCGCGCAAGAATCGTGCCGCACGCCACGATGTCGCCGCCGAGATGCGGCGCATTCTCGGCCCGTGGGGCGAGGTGCACGAAACCACCTCGGTCGAGGAGCTGCGCGACGCCGTGGCGAAGCTATACCCGCGGGTCAGCCACCTGATCAGCGACGGCGGCGACGGATCGCTGAACTGGTTGATCAACGAAACCCGGCACTGCGCCGACGATCCGGACGGCTGGCCCGCGTTCGTGCCCAGCAATGGCGGCAGCGTCAACGCCGTCGCTCGCAAGGCGCGGGTGCGAGGCCGGCCCGAAGCGGTTTTGCGCGCACTCGTCGCCGCGGCCGAGGCGAATCAGGCGCCGCCCGAAACGTTTCTGGACACCTTGGCGCTCGACGGCGAAACCGCCGACGGCGCAAAGTTTTACCGGCTCTGCTTTGGCCTGGCCGCCGGGGGCGTCGGAAACCGGTTCTACGACAAGTACTACGACAACCACACGCATGGTCGGGCGGACGTCGTTCGAGTGATGGCCCGTTCGTTCGGCGACTACCTGACCAACAAGGTGGTCCCCGGGCACTCGAACAAGTCCAACTATGCGACGCGCCTGTTCGCTCCCACGCATGCGCGCGTGGTGATCGACGGCGTCGAGGTCCCCACGCGGACACACACATTGCTGCACGCCGGCGCTATCGACCTGCACATCGGCGCAGGTTTCCGGCTGTTCCCGAAAGCGTCTGAACCGGGCGCGTTGCACTTCCAGGCCGGGTACCTGCGGCCCTCGAGGATCATCGCGCACCTGCCCTCGGCGCTCCGCGACGGAACGCTTCCGGGTGATCGGGTGCGCGACGTCAACGGCGAAGAGATGATCATCGAGGCCGAGGACGAGCCGCTGTCGCCGATCATCGACGGCGAGCGTTTCGACGGCATCGTGCGGCTCGTGGCCCGCGCCGGACCGCGAATCCGCGTCGCACAGGTCGGGCGTCAACTACCGGCCGCGCTCGAAGCGCGGCCGCTGCGTGACGCGATGTCGCGCGGAATCGATTCGCGGCCTTCGGATTCCTGACGACGGGCGTGCGGCGCTACCGCTTGGCCTGGATGTTCCGCGTGATCTGCGCCGCGAGTTTTGGGTCGTTGAGCAGTTGGTCGACGAGCGTGGCAAGCACCTCTTGCCCGGTGACGCGCGCGACGCCCAGGCGGTCGGCGGCGTCTCGCTGCCAAATGTCGAGGGCTCGATGCTGGGCGGGCGTAAGGTCCACCGTTCGTCGTGTTCGGGGATTACGTGTTCGTCCGACCGCGAAGCGATCGGTCGGCGCCGCGGCCATGCGGTCCGGAGTGCTCATCGGGTGACTCCCTCGTCGTAACCGGTACGCGGTTGGTCAGTAAGTCAGTTTCAGTATATCCGTAGGTTCTGAGTCCTGCCCTGCCGCGTGGCCCCCCCGGGCATCTCGCTTACGCCGCGAACTGCCGTTGTCAGATGCCGGGCTTGGACGCGTTGGAAATGCAACTCCGCAATAGCGGCGAATTTGCAATGGAGTCCCTTTTGGCCGGAATTATCCGAACGCTTTCATTGTCTGGTCGCATTCGGCTTAGTCATTACCTACGGAATGTCGCGTGTCCGTAAGTCAGTATCCGCGTATGTGCGCTGTACCAGGGTTTATCGAGGGCAATCGGCGTACTGAGCTACTGAAACCAGTATCCACATAAACATTTCTGGCGAGTTAGAAAATGTGCTCGCTGTGGGATGCATCACTCGGACCTGTGAAGTCCGTGTGTGGCGGCCAAATGGCTTTGCGTGACGTCGATTAACGGCGCTACCGTGAGTGAATTGCGACGTCGCAGTTCTTCTTTTGATTTCGGCTTAATCGGACCACCGACCTGGAAGGGGAGTGACTCCTCGATGGAGACGCTGATCGATTACCTGCGGATGTGGGAAGCGCGGAAACCGGACCAGACCCTCTTCCGGTTCGTCGACGCCGATGGCCGCGAGCTCGAGCACTACACGTTCCGGAGCTTCGCGGAGCGGACGCGCGAGCTGGCCGCCTACCTGTCCACGGAAGCCGGGCTTCGGCCGGGAGATCGGGCGCTGCTCGTCTATGCGCCGGGTCTGGAGATGGTGGCCGCGTTCTACGCCTGCGCGCGCCTGGGAGTCATCGCCGTCCCGGTCAGTCCGCCCTTGCCCATGGCATTCGAGTCGGGGTTGGCCAAGCTCAGCTTCATCGCACGGGACTGCCAGGCCAAGGCGGTGCTGTCGACCAAGCAACTCGAGTCCGACTTCCGTCAGTTGCTCGGCCACCGGCAGGGCGCGATGCCGTGGCCGGAAGCCGAGCGGCTCCCGGAGCTGCCATGGGTCGCGACCGACGGGACGCGAAACTTCGGCGGCGCCCCCGTCGCCGACAAGCCCGGGCGGGTCCTCTTCCTGCAGTACACGTCCGGTTCCACCAGCGACCCCAAGGGCGTGGTGGTGACCCACGCCAACGTCATCGCCAACGCGTCGGCCTTCCCCGACCGCGAGGTGGTGGTCAGCTGGCTGCCGCAGCACCACGACATGGGTTTGATCTCCGCCTACCTGTTCGTCATGGTGATCGGCGGCAGCACGCACGCGATGTCACCGGAGGACTTCCTCAAGCGACCCTCATCCTGGCTGCGGCTCATCAGCGACGTGCGTGCCACCCGCACGCCCGCACCGAACTTCGCGCTCGAGTACTGCCTGCGCGAGGACAAGCTTCCGGCGTCGCAGCTCAAGGGCATCGATTTGAGCAGCCTCGAGTCGATGCTTATCGGGGCAGAGCCGTTGCGGGCCAAAACGTTTACCCGCTTCCGGGAGCGCTTCACTCCCTATGGGCTGCGACCCGACGCGGTCACCGGCGCTTACGGCCTGGCCGAGAACACCCTGATCGTTTCCGTGCGGGGCCGGCAGACGCTGGCCGTGAACAAGCGGGCCCTGCAGCAGAACGTGGTGCGGGTCGAAAAGGCCCTGCCGGAGAACAACAATCAGACCCCCCTGGTGAGCAGCGGCAAGCCCGCCGACGGGAACGTGGTCCGCATCGTCGACCCCGAATCCCGGCAGGCGCTGGGCCAAGGCAAGGTCGGCGAGATCTGGCTGGACGGACCGTCCAAGGGCGGCGGCTACTGGCATCGCCCCGAGGCCAGCGCGGAAACCTTCGGCGCCCGCATCGCCTGCGATGACGAGCACACCTACTTGCGGACGGGCGATCTCGGCTTCCTCTACGAGGGCGAGCTGTTCGTCTGCGGCCGCACCAAGGACCTAATCATCGTCCGCGGCGTCAACTGCTACCCGTCGGACATCGAGGCGGTCGTGGAACGGTCCGCCCCGCAGGTCCGGCACGGCTGCGTCGCCGCGTTCGCGGTCGAACGTGACGACCCCGAGGAGCAGGAAGCGCTGGTCGTGGTCGCCGAGGTGCGGGACGGTAACGACCTCCCGGACGGCAAGGCCCTGGCGCGAGCGATCCGCCGGAACGCCCACATCGACCCCCACACCATCGTGTTTGCGCCGCCGCGCAGCATCCCCAAGACCACCTCGGGGAAGATCAGGCGTTCGCAGACGCGCCAGCTGTGGCTGGACGGCAAGCTGCCCGCGCTGGCGAGCTGGGTCAACCAGACGGCCCACCACACCCACAACGGGCCGGACGCCAGCGCGGGCCCCCTCGCACGCTTCCAAAATCTCATCGAGAGCTACGACCTCACCGGGTACGAAGATTGCTCCTTCGCCGACCTCGGGATCGACTCGCTCGCCTTGGCGGAGCTGCGCGCGGACCTGCAGGCGCTGCTGGAAGAGCACGGGGCGGGGGAGTTGGCCGAGGAGGTCAACACGCGACTGCTTCAGCGCCTGACCGTCGCCGAGTTCTTCCGGCTCATGCGGCAATTCGGCGATCGGTCCGGGCAGCCCGTCGAGGCCCTGCGGCAGGCGCTGGATCAGATCTCCGCCATGTACGAGGCGCAGGAGATGGAGCAGATGCGCGCCGATGCGCGGCTGCCCCTGCCGCCGCTGCCGATCGCGCAATCGGGTCCGGCGAGCGACATCCTGCTGACGGGTGCCACCGGGTTCCTGGGGCCGTTCTTGGTGAACAGCCTGCTGGGGCAGACGTCCTACACGATCCACGCACTGGTCCGCGCCACCGACCCGGCCCATGGGCTGGACCGAATCATCTCCTCGCTGCACCGCGCTCAGCTGTGGTCCCCGGCGCTGGAAGCCGAGGTCCGCGCGCGGGTGCGAGTGATCTGCGGTGACCTCGCCGAGCCTCACCTGGGTATCGGTGAGGCGGCCTTCCGGCGACTGGCCGAAAGCGTCGACGCCATCGTCCACAACGGCGCCTTGGTCAACTACGTCAGGACGTACGACGCGCTGCGCGCGGCCAATGTGGTTGGCACGCATGAGCTTTTGCGCCTGGCGATGACCGCTCACCAGAAGACGTTCCACCTGGTCTCCAGCACGTTCATCTACGGCTGGAGTACCGAGCCGGTGGTCGGGGAGTGGGATGCCAACACCAAGATGAGCGGCCTGGACTTCGGCTACTCGCAGACCAAGTGGGTCGCCGAGCAGTTGGTCCTCGCGGCGCAGCGGCAGGGGCTCGACGTGCGCATCTTCCGGCCCTCGCTGATCTCGCCCACCCGGGCGGGCTTCGGCAGCGTGGACGACATCCTGGTGCGCCTGACCGCGTTCATGATCGAGCACGGGGTGGCCGTCAACGCGCTCAACCAGCTCAGCATGCTGCCGGCGGACCTGATCGCCGATCACATCGTCGCGCTGATGAACCTCCCCGCCGAGGCCGGCAGCGTGTTCAACATGACCGCGGACGACTACTACAACCTGACGGACATCACGCGGATCCTGTCGGAACGCTACGGCTACCGCTTCGACTACCATGACATCCCGTCCTTCACCGAGCAGCTGAACCGCCGGTGCACGCCGCGCGATCAGCTCTATCCGCTGGTCGATTTCCTGACCCGCTCGGCGGACAAGATCGCGGCGATGCGGGAAAAGCGTTACGACAACACCCAATACCGGCACGCTCGCACGCTGGCCAAGGTCCATCTGCGGGAGCCTGCCCTGACGAAGACGGTCGAGAATCTCGTGCGGTTCTTGCGTCAGGAAGGCCTGATCACCGAGGCTGAGGGGGAGGCGCAACGCAGTGCTTAGCGTGTCGCCGCGCAACAGCCGAGTCACCAGGGGGTCCACGATGTTCACGGTCGACGACCAGGCGACGGGTCCACACGACGCATCCCTCGACCACGAGCGGATCGTCTTGCAGGCGCGCGACGTCGAATTCGACTGGGCGGCGCTGCCGTTCTACTACGTGCCCAACGAACCCTTCACCACCCACTTTTGCAACGTCCTGCACCTGTTGCTGCCGGCGGGCGAGGAGTTCATCGTCGAGGCGTTCAAGAACACCCTGCCGCTGATCAAGGACGATCAGCTGCGGCTGGACGTGCAGGGGTTCATCAGCCAGGAGGCCATGCATTCGCAGGCGCACTCGGGTGTGCTCGGGCACTTCGCGGCCAAGGGCATCGACGTGACACCGTTCACCGACCAGATGGCCTGGCTGTTTCAGCGCCTCATCGGCGACCGGCCCCGGGGGGGCCGGCGACGACGGGAAAGCTGGTTGCTCGAACGGGTTTCGATGGTGGCGGCCCTCGAGCACTACACCGCCATCCTCGGTGAATGGATTCTCGACACCCCGCAACACGACGCCTTGGGCACCGACCCGGTAATGCTGGACTTGTTGCGCTGGCACGGGGCGGAAGAAGTCGAACACAAGGCCGTCGCGTTCGACACCATGAAGCATCTGCAAGCGGGCTACTGGCGGCGGGTGCGCACCCAGCTGTTGGTGACGCCGGCGCTGTTGTGGTTGTTCGTCCGCGGCGTCCGGTTCATGTACTCCGTCGACCCGAACCTGCCGCCGGGGACCAAACCGCGTTGGCGGGACTACTTCCGCGCGGCGCGACGGGGTTTGGTGCCCGGACCGTTTGAGTTCCTGGGCGTCATCGGTGCGTACTACAAGCCGAGCTTTCACCCCTCCCAACTGGGTGGGGTGGGACGCGCGGTCGACTACTTGGCCAGATCGCCCGCCGCGCGGGCGTCGCACTGAGCCTTCCCGCGGAGAACTCAAACATGCCTTACACCACCACCGTCACGGCGTCCGACGGCGTAGCGCTCGCCGTGCACGCCCACACCGGGATCGACCCCGAGCGCCCGACCATACTGGCGATCCACGGATATCCGGATAACCACCAGGTATGGGACGCCGTCGCGTGGGGACTGGCCGACCGGTACAACTTCGTCGCGTTCGACGTGCGCGGCGCCGGCGAATCCACAACGCCGGCAGATCGATCGGGATATCGGCTCACCCAGCTGGTCGACGACATCGACAGGGTGATCGACAGCCTGAGAGTCGACGAGGTCCACCTCCTGGCCCACGACTGGGGATCGATTCAGGGCTGGGCCGCGGTCACCGACGACATGGTGATGGGCAAAATCGCCTCGTTCACGTCGATCTCCGGGCCACACCTGAACTACGCGGGCCGGTTTCTGCGGTCGGCGCGCACGCCCCGCGCCGTGGCCAACGTCGTCAAACAGGTTCTGGCTTCGGCGTATATCTGGTTCTTTCTGTGCCCGGGTGCACCCGAGGTGGCGATCCGATCCCGGGCGACCATGAAAGTCTTTGAGGCGGTGGAGCTTATCGGCCGCTCCCGGCGCCGCGGCCAACGGCGTGCGGCGTCGATCCGCTCGATCAAGGACTACCTCAACGGGCTCAACCTGTACCGTGCCAACATGCCGGCGCCGATTTTGGCGCCGCCGGAGAAGCTGCCGCAGACCGAAGTCCCGGTGCAGGTGCTGGTTGCTCACAAAGACTATTTCGTGACGCCCGCCCTGCAGCGGTTCACCGGGTCGATACCGCCCGAGGGCAGGATCGTCTCTATCGAGGGCGGCCACTGGGTGGTGGCCTCGCATCCCGACGTCGTCGCCCGGTATACGGACGAGTGGGTCAGACTGACCAGCGGCGTACGACAGGCATAGGAAATTCGCTGTGACAGAGAGTATTTGGGCGAGCAGACCCGCCGACCTCTACGGCCGCCGCAAGCGCGACCGGAGCTACACGGCCTTGTGGGGTGTGGGTTCGCTGTTCGGCGGCTTCGCGTCGGCGTCGCGCTGGACGCCGTCGCGGATATCGCCGGTGCGGCGGGCCATCGCCGCGACGGTCGTCAAACGTGAGCTTCTCACGCCCGACGTGGTCGCGCTGACGTTGGCCGATCCCCAGGGCGGGTTGCTGCCGTCGTGGACTCCGGGCGCGCACATCGATGTTCGGCTGCCCTCGGGTCGCCGCCGGCAGTATTCGCTGTGCGGTCCGCCCGGGCGGCGCACCGATTACCGCATCGCCGTGCGCCGGATCGCCGACGGCGGCGGCGGTTCCATCGAGATGCACGACGCGTTCGGCGTGGGCGACACGTTGGAGTTCGAGGGCCCGCGCAACGCGTTCTACCTCGTCACCGACGAACGTGACATTTTGTTCGTCATCGGTGGCATCGGGGTGACGCCCATCCTGCCCATGATCCGGTTGGCTCAGCAGCACGGAATCAACTGGCGCGCAATCTATGCCGGCAGGGGGCGCGACTACATGCCGCTGCTGGACGAGGTGCTGGCGGTGGACGCCGATCGGGTCACCGTGTGGGCCGACGACGAGCGGGGCCGCTTCCCGACCACCGGCGAGCTGCTGGCGGGCGCGGGCCCGGCGACGGCCGTGTATATCTGTGCGCCAACTGCCGTGCTCGAGGCGGTTCGTGCGGCCCGGGACGCCCACGTCGACGCGCCGCTGCACTACGAGCGGTTCAGCCCGCCGCCGGTCGTCGACGGTGTCCCGTTCGAGCTCGAACTGGCGCGATCGAAACGGGTGCTCAGTGTGCCGGCGAACCGGTCGGCGCTGGCAGTCATGCTGGACCGCGAACCGGCGACCGCGTATTCGTGCCAGCAGGGGTTCTGCGGGACTTGCAAGGTCAAAGTGCTTGCCGGACAGGTCGATCGCCGGGGGCGTGGTGCGGAAGGTGACGACGAAATGTTGGTCTGCGTCTCCCGGGCGAAGAGTGACCGCGTGGTGATCGACGCCTGACGGCGCGGGCTACAACCCGGTCGTCCCCGTCGTGCCGTACAGCACCCCACGCTGGCCACCGGGTCCGCCGTGTCCTGCCCCGGCGGGGTTGCCGTTGCCGCCGTCACCGCCATTGCCGATCAGCACCGAGCTGCCGCCGGCGCCCCCGATACCGACGTGGGTGCCGGTCGGGTTGCCCGCGTCGCCGCCGCGACCGCCGTCGCCGAACACCAGGCCGCTGCGGCCGCCGTTGCCGCCGTGGCCGCCGTCCTGGTTGCCGGCCCCGATGGCGTTGCCGCCGTGGCCGCCGGCACCGCCGTTGCCGAACAGCCCAAGGGCGGCGCCGCCGTTACCGCCGTTGGAGCCGGGTTCGAACGGCACCAAAGGGTCCCCACCGTTACCGCCGGCACCGCCGTTGCCCCAAAGGAACCCGCCGTTGCCCCCGTCGGCACCGGCGAGGATCGTCGAACTGCCGCCGGCCCCACCACTGCCGATCAGGCCGGCACCCGCGCCCGGACCAGGAGCCGCGACGATGTGTCCCCCGCCGAAGGCGGCAAAGTCCATGCCGGGCCCGCCGTTGCCGCCGTTGCCCCAGAAGAACCCGGGGTTGCCACCGCCCTGCGAGGTCCCGCCATTCCCACCATTGCCGACAAAGTAGGTGGCGCCGGGTACGCCGCCGAGGTCTACGCCGATGCCAGCACTGCCCGCGTTGCCGAACAGCCCGGCGTTACCACCGTTGCCACCGACGCCGGTGGGTTCTGTGTTGGTGACGCCTAGGGTGCCGCTGGGTCCGCCGTTGCCGCCGTTGCCGATCAACGAGAACGCGCTGCCGCCTGTGCCGCCATCGCCGTTTACATGGATGCCGTCGCCACCGGCGCCGCCGTTGCCGGCGCTGGTGAAGATCCCGTAGGTGTTGCCGCCGTTGCCGCCGCGGCCGCCTCCGCCGTTCGGCGCGACGTCGACGCCGCCGGCGCCGCCGTTGCCGCCCACGCCGAACAGTCCACCGGTGCCGCCGTTGCCGCCGTTGCCGCCGGAGAAGTTCGCGTTCGGATTGTTCGCGCCCGCCCCGCCGTCGCCGCCCCGGCCCCACAGCAAGCCGGCGGCGCCGCCGTTGCCGCCCGATCCAGAGTTCCCGGCGCCGGACCCGCCGTTGCCGCCGTTGCCGATCAAGATCCCCGCATCGCCACCGTTCAAACCGCTACCCGCGGGCGCGTTGGCGCCGTCACCGATCAGCGGCCTCCCCACCAGCGCCTCCGTGGGCGCATTGATCGCGGCCAGAATGTCCTGCTCGAGGGTTTGCAGCGGGGAGGCGTTGGCTGCCTCAGCGGCGGCATACGCTCCCGCGCCCGCATTGACGGCCTGCACGAACCGGTTGTGAAAGGCCGCTGCTTGCGCGCTGACGGCCTGATAGGCCTGGCCGTGTGCCCCGAACAAATCCGCGATCGCCGCCGACACCTCGTCGGCGCCCGCCGCCAGCATTTGCGTCGTCGTGGTCGCCGCTGCCGCGTTGGCCGAGGTGAGTGCGGAACCTACCTGCGTCAGGTCCGTTGCCGCCGCGGCCAACGCCTCCGGCGCTGCGATGAGGTATGACATATCCGTCCTCCGTGGCAAATCATTTGTGAATCCGAAAATGGGTGGTTTCCGGCGTCAGGACCGCAAAGCCTATCACGCCCGCAGGTTTGGTTCCGAGGTTTCCACCAGGGGTTTTAAACCCTTAACTTGATGGATTCGGGCCATCTGACTGCCATTGGCCGGCGCGATGCTGGGCCAGCCTGGCTAACGAGACGAGGCGCCGATCAGCCGCCGGGCCGGCTGTCGACGGTCGGCGTCCGCGGTCGGGTGCCCTTGCGGGTCAGGTCGCGAAACCTGACGCTGACGCGCTGAAATGGCTTGACGCGCTCCGCCTTTGCCTTCTTGGCGTAGGTTCTGCGGTCGGCCTCGGTGAGATCCACGTCGTCCACGAAGGGGGTGAGCAGTGCCCGCGGGTAGAGGCGCTCGACGAGAACCACATTGATCTCGGCGCACAGCACCAGTGTCGACGACACCAGATAGAGGAAGGCCAGCAGTCCCAGCACCAGTGCGAAGACGCTGTTGGTGGCGCTGGACGACTTTACCGTGTGCGCGACGTAGCCGGCGCCGAACCGCTGCAAGATCTGCCAAATGACCGCCGCCGCAAGCGCTCCGGGCCAAACCTGGCGGTAGCTGAGTTGTCGCGCGGTGGTCACGCGGAACGCCACCAAGCAGATCAGCCCGTTGATCGCGATGGCGGCGATGGAGGCGCCTATCTCGCCGACGATTCCCAGCGATCCGGTGGCCTGTCCGATCGCGGATAGGGCGGTGGCCGTGAGGGCGGCCGAGCCGAGGATCACCAGTAGGAGCAAGCTGCGCAAGCGTGAGCTGATCGGATTGGGGCGCTTGTTCCTTGGGACCGCCCACACCGAGTCCATCGCGTTCTGCACCGCCTGACCGACGCCCAGGCCGCCGTAGAGTGCACCGAGGACGCCGACGAGCACGGCGACGGCCCCGCCGCTGAGGCCCTCGGGTTGATGCAATTGGCTTCCTATGATGGGGAATTGGCTCAACGTGCTGTGCAGCACCTGCTCTTGCAGATCGGGTCGGCCGGCCAGGACCACCCCGAGGCCCGTGGTCATCAACAGCAGCAGCGGAAACAGCGAGACGAAGCCGTAATAGGTGATCAATGCCGACAGATAGCCGCCCTGGTCGTCGAGGTATTTGTAGATCACCGCGATGACCACGCCGACGGCGCGGTTGCGCCGCTGCAGCCTGTCCAGCCAGCCGACCATCCGCGCTCTCTTCGTCTTGCAAAGCCGACACCCAGTCGATGGGATGAGCAGGTCATACCCAGATTCCTGACGGGTCAATCCACGGTCCCCGTTCTTCGCTGAATCCGTGCGGCCCGCTTTTCGTGGCCGTAGCGGGGCGGAGCCGGGCAACGAACTGATTACGTTGGCGCACAAGAGATTCCCGATCAACGGTGCCAGCTTGGGGCGGCCCAGGCGCGCATTGCCGCCGACCGCGGGACCACATAGACTTTTGCCGTCGGTATGACCGCCGGCCCAAACGGAGGGATCGGCTGATGGCCAAAGTCCTGTTCGTCATGACCGCAACAAGTTTCTGGACGCTCAAGGACGGGACCAGGCACCCGACGGGTTATTGGGCCGAGGAGTTCGCCGCCCCGTACAGCGCGCTGAGTGGAGCCGGCCACGAGGTCGTGGTGGCGACGCCCGGTGGCGTGGTGCCCTACGTGGACGTGATGAGTCTGCGTCCATCGATGGCCGGCAGCGAGGCGATCGCCCGCCAGCTCGAGGAGATCCTGCGGTCCGCCGAAGAGTTGCGCAGGCCAATCGAACTGGCCAACGCCCGCCTGGATGACTACGACGCGGTGTATTACCCCGGCGGGCACGGCCCCATGGAGGACCTGTGGCGGGACGCCGATTCGGGCCGGCTGCTCACCGCCGCGCTCGCCTCGGGCAAACCCCTCGCCATTGTCTGCCATGCGCCGGTCGCCATGCTGGCCACCCGGCGCCACGGCGCATCACCATTTGCGGGCTACCGGGTCACCGCATTCACCAACGACGAGGAGGACGGTATCGGCTTGCTTGAGACGGCGCCCTGGACGGCCGAGGACGAATTGGTGAAGATGGGCGTCGACTTCGTCCGCGGCGAGATCTGGAAGCCCTTCACCGTCGTCGACCGAAACCTGTACACCGGGCAGAACCCCGCCTCGGCGGGGCCGCTGGCGCAGGAGTTGCTCAAGGTCCTCAAATAGGCGCGGACGCAGGCGCTCGGTCGTCGACGTCCGCGCTCGATGCGCTCGACGCGCGGCGCCGGCGACCCCAGCGGCGTCCCACGCTGAGCCACAGCAGCGACGCGAGCGCGGCCGCCGTCACCACGCACAACCCCGTCACGGCAGACCAGCCGAGGTGCGTGTGGCCGAGGGTGAGCAAGTACGGCACCGCAAATCCCAGGTAGCTCAACGCCTGGTAGGCCGACGTCGCGACTCCGAGCCGGGCCGGCTCGGCGACGCGTTGGATGTCGGCCAGGCCGGCGAATTGCGTGACGCCATACGCGGCGCCCAGCACCGCCGCCGCAATCAGCACCGCCCACACAGTGGACGCGGACGCGGCCCAGACGGCGACGATCAGCGCGCCGACGGCGGTCAACATGGCCGGCGTCAGGAGGCCGGTTCGGGCATCGGGGCGCAGGCGGGCGGCCAGTGGCTGAACGAGCACCCCGGCCAGCGCGGGGATGGCCGTCGCGACCGCGGCGAAGGTCAGCGGTTGCGAACCCGCCCGGTGTGCGACCAGCGCCGGCAGGTAGGCCAGCGCGATGGCGGCAGTCCCGAACACCCAAGGCGCGAAGGGCGCCGACACCGCCAGCAAGTGCTTCGCCAGCGACTCGTCGCGACCGGCGCGGCGTTGAGTGCTCGTCGCGGCCGCGACGGTGCCCGAAGCGTCGTCGGCCCCATTTACCGCGAAGAGCGCCAGTACCGAGAGCGCGATCTGGGGCACGTAGGGCCACAGCTCGGGGCGCGAAACCTGTTGCGCGACAAGGCCTGCGACCAGCGGGCCCCCGCCGAAACCGATCGTCATCGCGATCGTCGCGCGCCGGGCTCCCCCTTGGTGGTGAGCTTTCGCCGACGACAGTTCCTTGATCCACGCCGCACCGGTGCCGAACGCCAGGCCGCTGCTGATTCCGGCCAGCAACCGGCCAGGAAAAAGGAGGCCATGCCACGTCGACCCCGCCATCAGTACGGCCGAGGCGACCAGGGACACCACCAACGCCGTCATCACCACGACGCGGCGCCCGGCCCGGTCCGACCAGCGGCCGCCCACCATGAGCGCCGGGACCAGGCCGACCGCGTAGAGCCCGAACATCACCTCCGTCGCCGCGACGGAGACGCCACGCTGCTGATACAGCACGATCAGCGGTGCGAATTGGTTTGCGCCCCAACCGATTGCCGCGACCGCAGCGGCGGGCCGCAGCCAGTCTTTCGAGAGGGTTCCCTGAGTCATGCCCTCAGCATCCGTCCGACACCGGCGGCGCACCAGTGGCCGATATGACACAAACCGTACAATTTCGGTCATGGCCCATGTTGTGGCGATCGCGCTGAGCAACCAGGTGCCGATCTTCGAGCTCGCGGCACCGTGCGCGATCTTCGGCGCCAACCGGTCGGACCTGGCCGGGGACTGGTACGAGCTGAGGGTGTGCAGCCCATTCGACGGCGCACGCGTGGACCGCTGGTTCACCGCGGCGACGCCCTATACCTACGCCGACCTCGTCGCCGCCGATACGGTCATCGTTCCCGCCTGCCACGACGACGCGCTGGAGCCGCCGCGCGATCTGGTGGACGCGATCAGGCTGGCGTCACGGCGGGGTGCCCGGATCGCCTCCATCTGCACCGGTGCTTTCGTCCTCGCGGCGGCCGGAGTGCTCGATGACCGGCGCGCGGCGACCCACTGGATGCACGCGGGCACGCTGGCCGAGCGCTACCCGCAGATCCGAGTGGACTCGGCGGCCCTCTACGTCGACGAGGGCGACGTGCTCACCTCGGCGGGGAAGTCGGCCGGCACCGACCTGTGCCTGCACATGGTGCGACGGGATTACGGCGCGGCGGTTGCCAACCAGGTCGCGCGGCGGCTGGTGGCGCCGCCGCACCGCGACGGACACCAGCGCCAGTACGCGAACCCCATACCCGAGAGCGTGAGCAATGACGTCGTCGGCGACACGATGGATTGGGTGCTAACGCATCTCGACGAGCCCCTGACCGTCGAAGCGCTCGCCCGGCGGTCCGGCGTGAGCGTCAGAACCCTTCACCGACAACTGGTTACGCGGACCGGAAGCAAGCCGCTGGACTGGCTGAACGGCCAACGGGTGCGACGTGCCCAACAGCTCCTCGAAACCACCGACTTACCCATCGAGCGCATCGCCACCGACTGCGGCTTCGGCAGCGCCGCCACGCTGCGACGGCACTTCCGCGACACCCTTGCCACCACTCCCGACGCCTACCGCCGGACGTTCACCGCCGTCGGGTGACGTGAAAATCGCAAAAATGCCGGTAAACCCGCTCGCGGAGCGTTAAATCGGTAGGCATACGGCAAGAGGAGGCCGACATGACCGAAGCAAGGGACCTTCGAACGCGTTGCGCTATCGGTGCGTTCGCGCTCGCGTTGGCGGGATTGCCGGCGATCGCAATCGGCGCGCCCGCAATCAGCAGGGCCGACGATCCGCCGCCCTGCGCGCCGGGCTGGGTGTGGAGCGCCGACTTGAACCAATGCGTGTTCTGGCTTCCGACGGCGAATGGGCCCGGCGGGCCCGGGGGACCCGGCGGGCCGGGTGGCCCCGGCGGTCCCGGCGGGCCGGGGTTGCCGGGCAGTCCCGCCGGACCGGGCGGTCCCGGCCGACACTAGCCCGCGGGGCAATTGCGTGTGAGTCCTTGGCTTTCCATGTGCATCCCGGGCGGGAAAGCAGCCGAGATCGCGCCGTGGGTACACGCGCAAAGCCGTCAGTTCACACTCACGCGTAGACCAAGGCCATACTGAGCGGATGACGTCAGCTCAGCGCCGCGGGCTCAACGACGCGGTCACCCGGATGTGGAGCTTCCTCGCCCCGGCCTACGACCTCCCCTTTCTGCAACGGTGGGTGTACCGCCCGCCGCACGACGAGGTGATCGCGCAACTGCGCTCCCACAACTGCCGGAAGATCGCCGATATCGCTTGCGGCACAGGCATTCTCAGCGATCGGATCGAGCGCGAATTGCACCCAGACGAGATCTACGGCGTCGACATGTCCGAGGGCATGCTCGCCCAGGCGCACGCCCGGTCCGACCGGGTGCAGTGGCGGCGCGGCCCGGCCGAGCAGCTGCCCTTCGCCGACGGCGCCCTCGACGCCGTCGTGACGACCTCTGCGTTCCACTTCTTCGACCAACCGGCGGCGCTGCGGGAATTCCACCGCGTGCTGGCCCCCGGCGGGCTGGTGGCCGTCTCGGCCTTGAGCACGCGGCAACCGATGCTGCAGTCTCCCGCGACCAATCGGTGGAAACCGCAGCACAATGCGTCACCGGCCGAGATGCGTTCTTTGTTCGAGGACGCCGGGTTCACGGTCAGCGATCAGCATCGGATTCCCCGCCCGATCTGGACGCGGGTCGTGTCCGACCTGATCACCGTCGGCACCAAGAGCTAACCAAATGAAGTTCGCCTTCCCGCTACCGCATATGCTGCGCCTCAAGGCGATCACCCAGCCCTGGGAGGCCGGAGTCACCGGCGCCGATCAGACCCGAATGGCCAAGCGCGCCGAAGCGATGGGCTACGACATGATCGCGATCCCCGAGCATTTCGTCATCCCTACCGATCACGTCGAGCTCTCGGGCCCGCATTACCTTTCCTCGACCGTCGCGCAGGCCTACCTCGCGGGCGCCACCGACACGATCCGGCTGAATTCGTGCGTCACGATACTGCCGCTGCAGCATCCGATCGTGCTCGCCAAGGCGCTGGCGACCGCCGACTGGATGAGCAGCGGGCGCATGATGGTGACGTTCGGAATCGGTTGGCTCGAGCGCGAATTCGACTTGCTCGGGGTACCGTTCCGGGAACGCGGCCACATCGCCGACGAGTACCTCGAGGCGATCATCGAGCTGTGGACCAGCGACTCACCGCGCTTCGCGGGCCGTCACGTGTCGTTCCGGGACATGGCGTTCGAGCCCAAACCCGTTCAGAAACCGCATCTTCCGGTGTGGATCGGGGGCGACGCCGACGCCGCGCTGAAGCGCGCCGCCCGATTCGCCTCCGGATGGTGGCCGTTCTTGACCCCGCCGGACAAGATCGCCGAGCGGCTCGAGTTCATCAAGGGCCAACCCACCTACGACGGGCGCGCGTTCGAGGTCATGCACGGGCTGGGCACCACGCGTGTCGGCGAGGGGCCACCGCATCAAAGACTCGGACGACCGTCCCGGCGGCGGCGCGCAGGAGATCATCGACCGGCTGAATTGGCTCGCCGAGCAGGGGGTGACCTTCAGCGCGGTGCCGGTTCCCGCGGTCCGCGGGGTCGACGAGTACCTCGACTACGCCCAGTGGGTCATCGAGGAGATCAAACCCAAAGTCGCCTGAGCGCAACCGATCCCGACGATGCCCGCCCCGCCGGGCGGCGAGACGGGCATCGTGCGGGTCGATCTGTTACAGCGGAATCCAGACCCCGAAGAACCAGAATCCCCACTGGTTGAAGCCGGGGTCCCAGACGGGTGTCTCGTTGTAGCCGTAGTAGTTGACGGGGCCATACGCCCACGGGCCGCCGGGCGGCGGAAGGGGCCTGTTCCACGCCGGCCGTGGCGGCTCGCCCCAGCCCCACGGTGCGGGCCCGTCTCCCCATGGCGCGCCGTGGAAGTAGCCGCGGTGCGGATCGCCGCGCCAGGGGCCGCCCGGTCCACCGGGACCGCCAGGGCCGCCGGGCCCGCCCGGATGGTCGAACCCGGGGCCGCCGGGATGATCGAACCCCGGCCCGCCGGGGCCACCAGGTCCGCCCGGGTGATCGGGCGGCGGTCCGCCCGGCCCGCCGGGACCTCCCGGTCCGCCCGGGTGACCGGGACCACCCGGTCCGCCGGGGCCACCCGGGCCTCCGGGTCCGCCTGGACCCGTCGGCGCATGAAAATCACCCGGCGCCGGACCGCCATGGTTGCCGCCGGGTGCCGGCGGCGGTCCCGGGGCGGCGAACGCCGCGCCGGCACCCATGCCGAGCGCCGCGGCGCCAAGAGCGCCGACGATCGTTCCCCCCGCAATGAATTGCTTTAGTTTCATTAGTCCTTCACCTCTAGAAGTGAGTCCCTAGAACCCCCCAACAACCACAGGTTAGATAGCGCGTCTATGGATCAGCTGTGTCTGGCCCAAGCGGAACTTTTGGGGCATAAGGCAAGGCTCGGCTAGGTATGGCAAGGCTATAATTGCTGGTCGGACGCGATTTTGGTGTATATCGTTGCGGACGTGTCGACTACCTCCCACCCCGCCGAGCCCCATGTGGGTTCGGTGTCGTCAAAGCTGAATTGGCTGCGCGCCGGAGTGCTGGGCGCCAACGACGGCATCGTGTCCACCGCGGGCATCGTCGTGGGCGTCGCGGCGGCGACGGTGGAACGCACCCCGATCTTGACCGCCGGGATCGCGGGGCTCGCCGCCGGCGCCGTGTCGATGGCGTTGGGCGAATACGTCTCGGTCAGCACCCAGCGCGACACCGAGCAGGCTCTGCTGACCAAGGAAATGCAGGAATTGCGCGACGACCCCGCCGCCGAATTGGACGAGCTGGCCGAGCTTTACGAGGCCAAGGGTCTGTCACCGGCGACGGCCCGCACCGTGGCCGAGGAACTCACCGACCACAATCCCTTCGTCGCCCACGCCGAGGTCGAACTGGGTATCGACCCCGAGGAGCTGACCAATCCGTGGCAAGCGGCGCTGTCCTCGGCGCTGTCGTTCACCGTGGGCGCGCTGCTGCCGTTGATCGTGATCCTGGTGCCGCCGACGGCATGGAGAATCCCCGCCACCGTCGTCGCGGTGCTGCTGGCCTTGGTGCTGACGGGGGCGGTGTCGGCGGGATTGGGCGGTGCGCCGCAGGGTCGGGCGGTGGCCCGCAATGTCATCGGTGGCGGGCTCGCGTTGGCGGTCACCTACGCGATCGGGCACTTGGTGGGCGCCGCGATCGCGTGATCGCCGCGGCGGCCGGCACGCGCCGGGACTGGAAACAGAAACTGTAATATCAACTGTTGCCGTCCCGACGAGAAAGAGCCGTGCATTGACCGAAACCAACATCGCGCCCGAGGACGTTGATTCCGCGGCGCAGACCCCGTACTTTCTGCGCGACGAAAACCGTTTTGTACCAAACGGAATCGCGCGCGGCGGCTGGGGCCCGTCGCTCAGCGGCCACGTCGTGGGTGGGCTCTTGGGATGGGCCGCCGAACGCGCCGTAGACGATCCACAACTGCAACCCGCGCGGCTGACCGTCGACCTTCCCGCGCCGACCGCCCTGGAACCGATCGAGGTCCACACGCAGGTGCACCACGATCGCCGGCGACTGCGGCTCGTCGAAACCGTCCTCACCCAGCGCGGCACCCCGGTCGCGCGGGGCAGCGCGTTGTTTCTGCGGCGCGGCCCACAACCCGAGGGGGAGGTGTGGTCGCCGGCCGTGCAGATGCCGCCGCTACCCATCGACTACGGCCCGGCGCCGTCGCTTTTCGTGCGCACCTACGGCTGGGGCACCGACATTCAGAATCCCGATCCCGATTGGCCCGACACCTCGGGACCGAAATACACCTGGCTGCAGGAGACGCGCGAGCTGATCGACGGCGAACCGCTCAGCCCCTTCACCCGAGCGGCCATGGGCGCGGACATCACGGCCTCGCTGGCCAATTGGGGCACGAACGGATTGCAGTTCATCAACGTCGACTACACCCTGACGCTGACCCGGCTGCCCGAAGGGCCCCACATCGGGCTGGCCTCCCTCACGCACTACAGCCACGACGGCGTGGCCACCGGCTCGGCCGTGCTCGTCGACCACAGCGGGCCGATAGGCAGTTCGGTGTCAGTTGCCATCGCGCACTCCGGATTTCGGCCCATCACCGCGCCGCCGGCCGGATGAAGGACCTCACCTACTGGACGTTGATCGCCGAGGCCGCGCGGCGAAGACCGGACCGGCCGCTGCTGGCCGACGAGTATGGACGCAGTCTCACCGCGCGTCAGTTCCGCGACGCCGCGTGCGCGACGGCCGCCGCGTTCGCCGAACGGGGGATAGGGGCGGGAACCGTGGTGTCGTGGCAGCTGCCGACGACGCTGGAAACCGCGGTCGTCATGGCGGCGCTGGCCCGACTCGGCGCGGTCCAGAACCCGATCATCCCGATACTGCGCGAGCACGAGGTCGGCTTCATCACCGCCCAACTGTCTTCGGAATTCCTTGTGGTCCCCGAGTTTTGGCACCGATTCGACTACGGGGGGATGGCGCGGGCCCTGTCCTCGGAGCGGGGCTTCCAGGTCGTCACCGTCGACCTGGCGACACCGCCCACGTCCGGTGAGCTTCGGCTGCCCCGCGCGGGCGCCGATGCCCTCGGGCCGCCGCCGGGGCCTACCGGCGGCACGCGATGGATTTACTACTCGTCCGGAACCACAGCGGCCCCCAAGGGGATTCGCCATACCGACGCGTCGGTGGTGGCACCCGCCGCGGGGCTGGCGGAAAAGATGGGAATCACCGCCAGCGACGTGGACCCCATCGGCTTTCCCTTCGCGCACATCGGCGGTGCGGTGATGCTGGCCGTCGGGCTGTTGACCGGCATGCGGTTAGCGCTGTTCGAGGTGTTCGACCCGGCCACCACGCCGCTGTCCATCGCGGCGCACAACCCGACCTTCTTGGGCATGGCGACACCGTTCTTCCTGGCGTTCCTCGAGGCGCAACGCAACCACGGGGACGAGCCGCTGTTCCCGTTCGTGCGGGGCTGCCTGGCTGGCGGCGCGCCGATCACCCCCGAACTGGGCCATCAGGTCCGCGAAACCTTCGGCGTAGCCGGCATCGCGAACGCGTGGGGCCTCACCGAATTTCCGGTCGCGACCTCACCGCCGCTGGCGGGGGCGCCGGAGGTGCTCGACCACACCGTCGGCGCGCCGGGACCCGGGGTCAGCGTCCGGGTCGTCGGCGGAGGAATCGAACTGCCCGCCGGGCAGGAGGGTGAGCTGCGGCTCAAGGGACCCCAATGCTTCCTCGGCTATGCCGACGCCACACTCGACGCCGACGCGTTCGACGCCGACGGGTGGCTGCGCACAGGCGATCTCGGGTTGATCGACGCGAACGGCAACGTGCGAGTCACGGGCCGGATCAAGGACGCGATCATCCGCAATGCAGAGAATGTCTCGGCCCTGGAAGTCGAAAACACACTGGCCACCCATCCTTCGGTTGCCGATGTCGCGGTCGTCGGAGTGCCCGACCCGCGCACCGGCGAGCGCGTCTGCGCCGTGGTGGTACCGGCGTCGAGCGACCACGTGTCGTTGGAATCCCTGGTGCGGCACTGCCATTCGCAAGGGTTGAGCCGCTACAAGCACCCCGAGCGTCTGGTGATCGTCGATGCGTTGCCGCGCAATCAGTTCGGCAAGGTGATCAAGAAAGAGCTGCGCGAGGCCCTCGCGGCCGGTCGCCTACAAACTTGATAGCGCTATCGCCTACAAACCCTTGGGCGCGTCGCGGACCGCTTGCACCGCCGCCGGGTCGCCGTCGAACTCGACCCGCGCCTCCCGGCCCACGGAGAACAGCAGCAGCTCCTCGGGCGGACCGGTCACCACGACCGCCGGGCCGGAGCCGGCCGTCAGCACCGTCTTGCCCCCGGGCGTGCGCAGCGCCACCCGGCCCGGGACCTTCCCCAGCGTGACCCGGGCCATCAGCGACAGCGTGCGACTCAGCGCGCGGCACATCCCTTGTTCCAGCACGCGGGGCTCCCAGGCCGGCTGCGCGCGGCGCACGTCCTCGTGGTGGATGAACATCTCGGCGACGTTGGCCACCGGGTCGAGCAGGATGAACGGCGAGTAGACGGGCGGGCCCGACGCGATCTTGTTCACCAGCTCGTCGAAGTCGTTCTTCGCGGCCGCCTCGTCCTGCACCTTGGCGGTGTGGGCGGCGAAGAACGGGATCATGATGCCGGCGGCGGCGTCGGGCCGGTACTCCCGGATCACCAGGTGGGCGGCGAGGTCCCGCGTCTTCCAGCCCTCGCACAGGGTGGGCGCCTCGGGGCCGACGGCCCGCATGGTCGCGACGAGGGCGGCGCGTTCGCGCTGAGCAACGGACATGGGTTCAGGGTAGGGCCAGCCCGCGGGCGTGAACCATCCGCATCTCGGTAAATTTGCTACGTCGTGTCAGGAAGGAAAGCACAGGGAGTGTCATGAACGCGCGTGTCGAGCAGTTGGAGTTTCAGGCCGAGGCCCGGCAACTGCTGGATTTGATGGTCCACTCGGTCTACTCCAACAAGGACTCGTTTCTGCGGGAGCTGATCTCGAACGCCTCCGATGCGCTGGACAAGCTGCGGCTGGAAGCGTTCCGCAACAAGGACCTCGATGTCGACACCTCCGACCTGCATATCGAGATCGACGTCGACAAAAGCGCACGCACGCTGACCGTCCGCGACAACGGCATCGGGATGACCCGCGACGAAGTGGTGGACCTGATCGGCACGCTGGCCAAGTCCGGCACCGCCGAGCTGCGCCAGCAGCTAAGGGAGGCCAAGAACGCGTCCGCGTCCGAGGAACTGATCGGCCAGTTCGGCATCGGCTTCTACTCGAGCTTCATGGTCGCCGACAAGGTCGAGCTGCTGACCCGCAAGGCCGGCGAGAGCGACGCCACCCGGTGGGAATCCAGCGGCGAGGGCACCTACACCATCGAATCCGTCGAGGACGCGCCGCAGGGAACCTCGGTCACCCTGCACCTCAAGCCCGAAGACGCCGAGGACGAGCTGCACGACTACACCGCGGAGTGGAAAATCCGGCACCTCGTCAAGCGGTACTCCGACTTCATCTCCTGGCCCATCCGGATGGAAGTCGAGAAACGCACCCCGGCCGAAGAGGGCGGCGAGGAGACCGTCACGCTCGAGACCGAGACCCTCAACTCGATGAAGGCGCTGTGGGCCAGGCCCAAGGAGGAGGTCTCCGCCGAGGAGTACAACGAGTTCTACAAGCACATCGCGCACGCCTGGGACGACCCGCTCGAGGTCATCGCGATGAAGGCCGAGGGCACCTTCGAATACCAGGCCCTGCTGTTCATCCCGTCGCACGCCCCGTTCGACCTGTTCGACCGGGACTCCCACGTCGGGATCCAGCTGTACGTCAAGCGCGTGTTCATCATGGGCGATTGCGACGAGCTGCTGCCGAAATACCTGCGCTTCGTCAAGGGCGTCGTCGACGCACAAGACTTGTCGCTCAACGTTTCTCGGGAAATCCTGCAGCAGGACAGGCAGATCAAGGCGATCCGTCGCCGGCTGACCAAGAAGGTCCTGTCCACGATCAAGGAGCTGCAATCCGAGCGGCCCGACGACTACCGCACCCTGTGGACCCAGTTCGGCAGGGCCATCAAGGAGGGACTGCTCTCCGACGCCGACAACAAGGACATGCTGCTGCAGGTGTCGTCGTTCGCCTCCACCCACAGCGAGGAGGAGGCCACCACCCTGGCCGAGTACGTCGAGCGGATGAAGGACGGTCAGCAGCAGATCTTCTACGCCACCGGCGAGACGCGCCAGCAGCTGTTGAAGTCACCGCACCTCGAGGCGTTCAAGGCCAAGGGCTACGAGGTGCTGCTGCTCACCGACCCGGTCGACGAAGTGTGGGTGGGGGTGGTCGACGAGTTCGACGGCAAGCCGCTGCAGTCGGTGGCCAGGGGCGAGGTGGACCTCGACGACGAGGAGGGCAAGAGCGAGGCCGAGCGCGAGGAGCAGGAGAAGGAGTTCGCCGACCTGCTGACCTGGCTGAAGGAGACCCTGAGCGAGCACGTCAAGGACGTGCGGCTGTCGACGCGGCTGACCGAGTCGCCGGCCTGCCTGATCACCGACGCCTTCGGGATCACACCGACCCTGGCGCGCCTGTACCGCGCCACCGGGCAGGACGTTCCGGTGGGCAAGCGGATCCTCGAACTCAACCCGAACCATCCGCTCGTCACCGGCCTGCGGGACGCGCACAAGGACCGCGCCGACGACCAGTCGGTCGCCGAGACCGCCGAACTGCTCTACGGCACAGCGCTTCTCGCCGAGGGCGGTGCGCTCGAGGATCCGGCGCGGTTCGCCGAGCTGCTGGCGCAGCGTTTGGCGCGCACGGTCTGAGCGTTTCGGGTGGCCACGGCCGCTAAATGCGATTGAATTCCGCCTGGAAGGGCTAAACACCACCCATGGCCAAGTTCCGGATCATCGACCCACATGGCGGGATTGTGGCGAGCAAGAATTTCGAGAGCGCCGAGGCCGCGTACGCGTGGTTCACCGACGCCGTCGCGGGCAGCACCGAGCTGGGCTGGCGCATGGAGGTCGACGACTCGGGGCGCTGGGCATTCTTCGATGACACCGAAGGCTTCACCGCCCCGGCGAGCCGCCGTCCATATCGGCGCTGAATTACCGGCCTGACGTTTCCGGGGGGTTTTCGCCCAAGAGGCGGTGGAGCAGCTCGCCGGTGCCGAGCAGGTGCTTGGTGACCAGCGACTGCGCGCGTGCGACGTCGCCCCCGCGCACCGCCCTGAGCAGCGCCGCATGTTCGCGGTCGGACTCGCCCTTGTAGGACGGCAGCCCGAACTTGAGCCGCAGGTAGCGCTCGCCGCGCTCGTGCAGCATGCCGATCAGGGCGAGCAGTTGTGGCCGCGCGGCCGGCTCGTAGAGGCTCAGGTGAAAGGCCTCGTTGCGCGCGACGTACAGCGACGGCTCGGTTTCGGCCGAGGCCGCCTTGCACAGCGCTTCGCAGTGGCGCAGCGTGTCCGCCGTGTGGGCGGGTATCGCCAGCCCGATGGCGAGGCTTTCGAGGGCGGCGCGGATCTCGTAGACCTCGCGCGCCTCGTCGGCCGACAACGGGGCCACCGTCGCCCCCTTGTTCATCTCCACCTTGGCCCAGCCTTCGCTCTCCAGCTGGCGCAGGGCCTCGCGAACCGGGATCGCGCTGACCGAGAAGTGCCGCGCGACGGCGTCTTGGCGCAGCGGCGCCCCGGGGGCGAGGGTGCCGTCGACGATCGCGGCGCGCAGCGCATTGGCGATCAACCGTGACGTGCTGCCCCGTTCCGCCAGCGAGAGCGCCGTGGGTAACGCGTTCAGCGCATTGTCCGGCGCGGTCCGACCTGTTACGCTCATCACTATATTATATATAATGTGATGCCGGACGGTGGCTAGTGCCAAACCGGCCCGCGTATGCGAATTCCGATAGTCGTTCTACCCGTGCCAACGGAGGCCAGATGACGTCAACGACGGAGCCGGCGAGCCTCACCAGGCGTCGCACGCCGCTCAATCGCTCCCAGATCGCGGGTTTCTGGGGCGCGTGGACGGGTTGGACGCTCGACGGGATGGATTCGTTCATCTACGCGCTCGTGCTCGCCCCCGCGCTGACCGAACTGCTGCCGCGTTCGGGTATCGCCGCGACGTCGACCAATGTCGGTCTCGCGGGATCGATCCTGTTCGCCCTGTTCCTGGTGGGCTGGGGGCTGTCGTTCATCTGGGGCCCGATCGCCGACCGCTTCGGGCGCACCAAGGTGCTGGCCGCGACCATCTTTACCTTCGCCATCTTCACCGGGCTTTCGGCCGCGGCGCAAAACGTCTGGCAGCTGGCGATTTTCCGTTTTATCGCGGGTGTCGGCATCGGCGGCGAGTGGGCGCTTGCGGGGACGTACGTGGCCGAGGCGTGGCCCGAGGACCGGCGCAAGATGGGGGCGGGCTATCTGCAGACCGGCTACTACGCCGGGTTCTTCCTGGCGGCGGCGCTGAACTACACCATCGGCGTCCATTTCGGTTGGCGCGCAATGTTTCTGACCGGCGCGGTGCCGATCGTCGTCGCGATCCTGATCCTGACGCGGGTGAAGGAGACGGAGAAGTGGGAGAAGCTGGAGGCTCAGCCCGCGGCCCGCGTGAGGCCGCTGCGGGAGATTCTCGGGCCGCGCTACCGGCGTCGCACCTGGGCGGCGTGCGCGCTGCTGACGATCGCGATCGTGGGGCTGTGGGCCGGCGCCGTCTACGAGCCCACCGCCGTGATTCAGTTGGCGCAGCACGCCGGTTTCGACAAGGCCGGCGCGACCAGGACGGCGTCCTGGGCGACGGGCCTGTTGTCGATCGGCACCATCTTGGGGTGTCTGATCGTGCCGGTGCTCTCCGAGCGCATCGGGCGCCGAAAGACGCTGGCGATTTACTTTGCGGGAATGGCCGTTTCGATCATCGGCAGCTTCGGTTGGGCGTTCTATCTGCCCAACGGGCTCGCACCGTTCATCGCGTGGCTGTTCGTGCTGGGGTTCTTCGGCGGCAACTTCGCGATCTTCAGCCTCTGGCTGCCCGAGCAATTCGAGACGCGCGTGCGCGCGACGGCGTTCGCGTTCTGCACCTCGTTCGGCCGCTTCGTCGGGGCCGGCGTGAACTTCCTGCTCGGCGCGGCCGTCCTGCACCTGCATACCCTGGGATTGCCCGTGGCGCTGACGGCCATCGCGTTCGTGATCGGGCTGTTCGTCATCCCGTTTGCGCCTGAGACGCGGGGCGAGGCGCTGCCCCAATAGGGGGCTCGATGCCGCCGACCCTGTAAATCTGCAGACGAAGTGCGAGTGGGGGCCTGCAGGATTACAGGTTCGACGCACGGCGGGGAGTGTTTGGTGATTGTCGGGATCGGGCCACTCAGCGCCCGAGCTGGACGGCTTTGACCACCAGCAGCAGCGCCCCGATGACCAGATAGCTGCGCAGCGCGATCATGCCGAGCCGGGTGCCGGGGGACCAGGTGACGGGTTCGAGCAGCGTCAGCGGCGGCATCCGCCAGCTGTTGCGGTCGACGGGCCGCGCGGGCGGTGTTGCGGCCGGTTTCGCGGGCTGGCCGCGGGCCACCCAGCGCAGCGCCGGCACCGCGGCGGCGGCGAGGATGACCAGCGCCAGGGAGAGGTACCCGGACACGGCGACGACGTCGATGTGGGGGAACAGGGTGGTGGCCATCAGGATTCCCGACAACAGCAGCAGGATGCCGACGATCAGCCCGGCGACCCAGTTGAGCCAGGGCCGATTGACCCAGGGCCCCAACACTTCCCGGTCGTTGCACAGCAACAGCAGGAACACGCTGGCGCTGGGCAACAGCAGGCCGGCGAGCGCCTGCACGGCAGTGGTGATCAAACCCAGCGGCGCGCCGGGGATGAGCACGATGGCCGCGGCCAGCGCCACCATCGCGGTGTAGGAGAGGTAGAACTGCTTGGCGTCGGCGAACCCGCGGTGCAGCGAATGCTTGAGGCCGAAGACGTCGCCGAAGGCGTAACTGGTGGCCAGCGTCACGGCGGCCGCGCCGATGATCGACGCGTCCATCAGCACGATGGCGAAAAACGCGCCGAGCGTCGCGCTGTGCTGGCCGAGCAGGTGCGCGATGGCCCCGGCGTCGGTGAACCCGCCCACGGTGTTGGTCGAGCGCGCCGCCCAATCGCCGGTCATCAACAGGGCAGCGGCGCCGACGATCACCACGAACGCCCCGATCACGGTGTCGGCGCGCTCGTAGGCCATGAACCGCGGCGTGATCCGTTTGTCGACCACGTTGGACTGCTGAAAAAACAGCTGCCAGGGCGCGACCGTGGTGCCGACGATGGCGATGATCAGCAGCACCGCATCCGAACTCACGCCGCCCGAGATGCTCGGCACCACAAACGACTTCGCCGCGTGCGCCCACTGCGGGTGCGACATGAGCAGCATCGGGATCTGCAGCAGGGTGACGGCGATGAAGATGAACATGGCCCGCTCCCAGCGCCGGAAGCTGCCGCTGGCCATGATGACGACAAGCGCCACCGCCGAGATCGGCACCACAACGTATTTGGAGACGCCGATGTAGTCGGCGGCCAGGGTGATGCCGATGAACTCGGTGACGATCGTCAGGAAGTTGAGCAGGAACAGGTCGCCGACGGAGAACCAGCCCCAGCCGCGGCCGAAGCGTTCGTTGATCAACCGGGCGTGGCCGACACCGGTGACCGCGCCGAGCCGGACCACCATCTCCTGGTTGACGATGAGCACCGGGATGAGCAGCAGCAGGACCCACAACAGGGAGTAGCCGTAGTTCTGGCCGGCCTGGGTGTAGGTGGCGACCCCGCCGGCGTCGTTGTCGCCGACCATCACGATGATCCCGGGACCGACGATGGCCAGCAGCGTCAGCAGCCGGGTCTTCCACGTCCGCGGATGGTCGGCCTCGCTGAGCTTGACGCGCCCGAACGCACCCTCGATGTCGCCCAGGTGCGCGCTGTCGAGCACCGCGCTGAGCCCGTGTTTGGTCTCGTCCGCGCTCGACGTCACGGTGACTCGGCTTCAGGGGTGTGGCCGTCGGTCGGTTGGGCGACTTCGCGGAACGGACGGGGGGCGGGCTCGCGTCGGCGCCAGTCCTCGGGGATGGTCGCTTCCAGGACGTCGTCGACGGTGACCACGCCGAGCACGCGGTCCTCCTCGTCGACCACCGGGATGGAGTAGAGGTTGAAGTCGGCCATCAACAGCGCGATGTCGGTCAGGTCGGCGTCGGCGCTGACGCACACAGGATCCGAATCCATCAGTGCGCCAACGCTTTCGGCGGGATCCGCCTGCAACAGGGTGATCACCGACACCACTCCGGCCAGCCGTTCGCCCTCGTCGAGGACATGCACCTTGATCAACGCCTCGGGCTGGACGGTGCGCGCGGACGCGATCAGGCCCAGCGCCGAGGCCGCCGTGGCGGTGGCGGCGCAAGAGACGAAGTCGACGTTCATCAACCCGCCGGCGCTTTCGGGGTTGAACCCCATCAGGGTGATCACCTTGGTGCGCTGCGGGGCGGGCATCAGCTCCAGCACGCGCCGACGCCGGGACTGGCGCAGGTCGGCGATCGCGTCGGCGGCGTCGTCGGCGCGCATCCGGCCCAACAGCGCGGCGACCTCGTCGTCGGGCATGTCGTCCAGGAACCGGCTGGCCTTGTCGGGGTCCAGTTCCTCGAAGACGTCGGCTTCCAATTCCGGGTCACTGCGCACCCGGTCGAGGATTTCGCCGCCTTCGGTCTTGTCGGCGTCCTCGAGGAGGTCGGCGATCTCGGCGGCCTTGAACTCGCCGAACCGGTCCGACAGGCGCCGCACGGCGTCGGAGCCACCATGGCCGATCAGCGGTTCGAATGCCTTCCAATCGCGCGCCGCATGCCCGCCGGAATGCTTGATCAGGCCGAACAACGTCGGTGGCCGGCGGGTATCCAGCCGCGCCACCACCCACCCGTCCCCGGTGTCCTCGAGCTCGACGTCATACGCGCGCACCAAGTCCGCGGCGGCGACATCGATCAGCCGATGGCCCAGCACGTCGGCGCGCAACAACACCTCACCGTCGCGGCGCTCGAACCCGCGGAGGTCAACTTTGTTCTTGGTCAGGACGATTCGTTTCGGGGCGAACTCTTCGATGGACTTGGTGCCGACGAATACCCGACGCCCGCCGACGCCCGCCACAATCCCCGTCACCGACGGATAGTCGTCCGCGCCCCGGAGTCGCACGATCACGTCCTCGACGCGGCCCACGGCCTCACCGGCGCGGGCCACCACTGGTGCGCGCAGCAACTCGGAGAGATGGATCACCGGCGGCCCACCGCGGGGCTTCTCTGATGTGCTCACTTGTCCTCCTCAACGCTGTGCGACGATCGCCCGCAGGATGCCAGCTGCGGGTACCGCTTACAACCAGGTTCGGTGATGGCGCAAGTATCGTGGCTCGACCGGTTTGGCCGCCAGAGCGTACGCCGCGGCCGCGGGGAATAGCTACAGCCAACAGGTAAACGCCGGGTGGCCATCGGGGAATGCCGCGCCCGGCGGCTCGCTAAAACGCTTGTACGAGTGGGTTATTGCTTGTCGACCTTGCCGGCGATCTGGTTGGCAACGGTGACGGCCAGGTCCCCAGGATCCTTGCGGCATGCGTCGACGTCGATCACCACGTTGTTGCGCACGGTCAGCGCGCGCTGACAGCTCTGGGCCAGCGTGGTGCCGTTCTTGGTCGCGGACACGTTCGTGGTGGTGCTCAAAACGCCGTTGGTGTTGGAGACCACTCCCACCTTCCACTGGATTTCGGGCGAGTCCGCGTCGCCGGGAATCGTGCCCTGGCGGTTGGCGCACTCAGGCCAGCGCTGGGTGGAGGCGGTGAAGAAGGCGTTCGCCTCCTTGGCGGACGGGAACAACACCACCACCTCGGTCACCTCGGGGTCGGGATCGTTCGAACTCGCTGGGAGCGGGGTGGTGGCGCGTTCCCGGTGAACTGCCGTGTTGCCGCTGCCGGCATAGACGGGGGCCTCGCCGGGATGCTGAATGAAGAGGCATTCGGCCGGAAATTTGTATCCCTGCGGGTAGTTCGTGGTGCTGTCGTCCGGCAGCGTGTCGAACTTGTCACCGACGGTCGTTCCGGTGCCGCCTACCGCGCTGTCGATCTCGGGCGGGGTGAGCATGAGATTGAGCAGCGCGGCCTGGGCCAGGGGCGGCTTGGACGGGGTGGTGGTTGTCGTCGACGACGAGGCCGCGCCGCCCCCGCCCCCGCCGCCACAGCCCGCGGCCAGTATCCCGACGACGGCTACGGCGGCCGCGGTTGTCTGCTTGCGCATGGTTGAGCGCCCTTCGTGCTTGAGTTGGCTCCTCAAGCGTTCCGCGCACCCCCACGCGTCGGCTATTCAGAGGTGGTTTGCGGGTGGAGCATACGACAGCGTGGCGCTGGCACACTGGGGTGTGCCCGAAATCGCCTTCAACTCTGTGTCACCGATCGTGCCGGTGAAAGACCTGGACGCCGCACTCGACCGTTATCGCCGACTCGGCTTCGACGCGCGCGCCTACGAGGGCCCGGAACGCTACGGGTTCGTCGACCGCGGGTCGGTCTCCATTCACCTCACCGAATGGGCCGAGCACGATCCGCTTCGCACCGCCGCGAGTGTGTATCTCTACGTCGACGACGCCGACGCCCTCCACGCGGAGTGGGCGGCGCTGGACAACCTCGCCGGCCGCCTGATCGAACCGCGCGAAACGCCCTACGGACTAAGGGAATTCGCCTACGTCGATCCCGACGGCACCCTACACCGGATCGGTTCGCCGAACGTCTGATTCCGTCGCCTGGCTGCGCGCCAGCGCCACCGCCGCGGCGATCATCACCGCGACCGACACGCCAAGCGCGACCATGCCGATGTTGTTGGTGCTCAACGTCTCACCCAGCACCGTAACGCCGAGCACTGATCCGACGATCGGTTCGGCGACGGTCACCGCGGGTAGCGACGCGGTGAGCGAGCCGGCCCGAAACGCCGACTGCTCCCAGGCCGTCGCCGCGAGGCCCAGCACCGCCCACACGTACAACTCGGGCGCGCGCAGCAACGCCGGGACGCCGTTGCCGAGCTGGTCGACGACGCCCTTCGTCAGGACCGTGAACAAGCCCCACAGCGAACCCGACATCAGGCCCAGCAGCATCGCGCCGACCCAACCCGGGAACATCTGGGCGCCAATCACACACAGAAACAAGCACGGACCAAGGACCAAGCCCACAACGATCCACGTCCGAACCGACCCGCGCGGGACTCCCGCCTGCGGGTTGCCGACCGTGACCACCACCGTCACCGCGGCGGCAAGCAGCACGGCCCAAATCCCTTGCCACCGAGTGATTCTGCGGTGGTTGGCCGCCGCGCTGATGAGCAACGCGAACAGCAAGGAGGTCACCGACAGCGCCTGCACCAGCACCACGGACCCCAGGCCGAGCGCCGCGGCCTGCAATCCGAACCCGGCGGCGGCCACCAGGCTGCCCGTCCACCATCGCCGGTCGCGCAGCAGCCGGCGAAACAGCGCGAGGGTGCCGACCGGCTTGTCGGTGACCTGTTGGGCGGACCGCTGCTCGAGGACATCGCCGATGCCGATCATGAGCGCGGCGCCGATCGCGAGCAGTGCCGCGATGCCCGTCCTGCCCACGAGGGCCTCCTGCGTCATCCGCCCGTCTTCGCCGAGCGAATGCCCCGCGTGCCCGAGCTAGCTGTTGCGCCGGATCTTCAGCGCGGCGGTGATCATCGGGATCTGCAACGGTAGCCGGGCCAGCGCGGCGATGCGCATCGGCCATGGCTTGCCCCACCACAACCGGCACATGTTGACGTTGGCCGGAAATACGCACACGAAAAGCACGGCGGCGGCCAGCGCGGCCAGCCGCCGGGTGCGCCGCGGCACCAGCAGCGCACCGACGGCGATCTCGGCGACTCCGGATGCGTAGGTATACAACCGCGCGTCGCCGGGCAGTTCGTCGGGCACGATGTCGTCGAATGGTTTGGGCGCCAGGAAGTGGACGGTGCCGACGCCCATCAACATCGCCGCGACTCGATATGCGGTGGTCCGGGTCGTATCACGTTCCACGAGGGGTGTGGTGGTCATCGACCCATTGTGTCGTGCGCCGCGCAGGCGTCGCTCACTGCTCTCCCATTGCGTGGGCATCGACCGGGTTGCGCCGGTTGACGATCAGTGGGTCGGCCTTCGTGAACGGGAAGTCGGGCAGGTCGTCGATGTGCGTGCCGAACGTCGCCGCGAGCACCTTGCGCGAGTAGGCGCTTGCCGAGGCGCGATACCCGATGTCGCCGGGGGTCGGTTGGTCGAAGAAGATGCAGAAGTGCATCTCGGGGGCGTCGAAGACCTCGATGTGGTGGGGGTAGGCGCGGGGAATGAAATACACATCGCCCTGGCGCAGGTACCACGTGTCGAGGGTGCCGTCCGGATCCATCACGGTCATCCGCGCCGCGCCACGGTTGACGTAGCCCATCTCCGCGGTGATCGGGTGCCAGTGCGGTTCGCGCATGCCGTCCTCGCGGATGCGCAACGAATACATCGACAGGTCTTTCAGCGCAGGCCAGTACTGCAGTCGTGCGGTTCGGGCCGAGCCGACGGCGATGCTGACGGGCGGCGTCATCGCCTCCACCGAGAATTTGTGTGGGTCATCGAAGTAGGCGCTCGCCGGCACGTCTGGCTCACCGTCACGGGCGGCCAACGCCCGGTCGCTGGTGTTGCGGCGGATCGCGGCGAAATCGGACGCCGGAAGGTCATAGGTGTTGCCCAGGACGGCGTCGGTCATGGCTCCGAAAGCCGCGCCCAGCCCAAAGTCCTCGGGCCGTTCGCTGCGGAAGGTGATGATGAATTCGCACACGTCGCTTCCGATGTTCTCGATGTGGTGCAGTGAACCGGAGTCGACGTGGAACATGTCGCCCGCCCGCACCACGAATGATGAGAATCGGCTGCCGGTGTCGAGCACCGAGACGAGTGCGGTGCCGGAGACGCAGTAGGTCAACTCGTTGGCGTTGGCATGCCAATGCGGGGTCCGCATCGCGCCCGGGTTGATCAGCAGCCGCTTGATCGACAGCCCCTTGAGGATCGGGAAGGTGTCGGCGGTGAGGCGGCGCATCGAGCCGAGGTCGGACTCTTCGACGATTTCACCGTCCGTCAACGATGCGACGTGTTGGCTTGTCCGCGTGAGCATTTCATCCTCCTGGGGGTGGATATCTCCTTGCGGCCCACTATGCCGCCCCAGCGGACGCCCGTCCAACACTCGTTTTGAATGCGATGATCAACGCTGTTTATCGACGGCGACCCGCCTGGCTGTCACTGTCGTCCCCCAGGCACGGGCCGCGCCCAGCCGCATCGACTCCGGGTCGCCCGTAGTCAGGTACACGCGCTTGCCGAGTTTTGCGCCCTCGCTGAAGCCGTTGTAGCGCCCGGCAATCGCGGCGGCCATCCGCTCAACGGGGTCGATCAGGAGGGCGTGTGGCAGCGCAGCGGCGAACCACCTGGTTGCGGCCGGGTAATGGGTGCAGGCGAGGACGAGGGCATCAACGCGTCGCAGCGGCGCGAGAATCTTGCCCAGGTCGGCAAGGAACTGTGGCGAGCCAGTGCGACCGGCCTCGATGTGCGCGGACAGCGGTTGTGCCACTCGCGACAACACAACTCGTCCCTGCCTGGCCAGCCCGCGCCGATAGTGACCGGCGGCGATGGTGCGCCGCCCGCCTATCACCCCAACCTGCCCGGTGAGATCTTCGGGGACCGAGGCCAACCCGTGATCGATGATTCCCCCGACAGGGACCGCGGCACCGCCGAGCCGCCCAACCACCGTGCTGGCGGCGTTGCACGCGAGCACCACCTCGGTGGCTCCGCGCTCGGCGAGTGCGTCGACCACCGTAGTGAGGCGGCCGGTCAGCTCGTCGACTCCCATCCGCCCGTAGGGGGTGGCGCCGGCGTCCGACCAATACAGCACCGGCAACCCGGGAGCCGCTCGGTCGAGGGCCTGTACCAGGCCCAGGCCGCCGATGCCCCAGTCCACTATGCCCAAGCAAGAGTTCGTGTTCATGGGCATCAGGGGTAGGAGAGCGGGGTCGTGCGGCCCTTGGGAAGGGGACCTGAATCGAAAGCCAGCACCCTCTGCGACATGGTGGTGGTCAATGTTTTCAGGCCGGCGTCGGGGAAGCGGCTACCGAAGTACCAGCGATACTCGTGCTCGGCGCGGATTGGATTGTGCCGCAGCATCTCCCGCCAGTCGGGGTGGGTGGTCAACGCGGCCAGGTCGCTGGTGAACTGCGGGCGGACCCGCCGTGACCGGAGGTGCGCGAATGCCGACCGGGCGAGCAGGCCGAGCTCGCGCACCCGCACCGGGTGTTCGACCATGTCGACGACCCACAGCTGTCCGCCCGGGGCGAGCACCCGCCGGATCTCTGCCATGACCGGATCCCAGTCCAGGTACCGGAAGGACAGAAACGAGATCACCACATCGACGTGGTCGTCGGGAACGTCCAGCGCCGGCCCGCTGGTTTTGATGAACCGCAGCCGGGCGCGGTCGCGGCTACGCTCCCGTGCCCGAGCCAGCATTCCGGCGGAGGTGTCCACCCCGATCCCGAAGTCGACGGCCCCGATGTCGTCCAGTGCGCGCAGCAATGCTCCATTGCCGCAACCGATCTCGAGCACCCGAAGCGGCCTCCCGAGCGTGGCGCGAGTGCGCGTCGCCTTTTCGGCGATCCACCGCCACTCGGCGGCCCGGACGCGGATGTCGGTGTAGGCGCGGTCGTAGAGCTCGGCCACGCGGTCGTAGGACCGCTCCGTAATCGCTGCGGCGGGAACGCTTTCCACCATTGGCTCGGCGGCACCCCCGAGATACTTGTGGACGCTGCCCGCTAAGCCGTGGGACTTCTTGCCGGGCGTGGCGATCATGTAGAGACTCGGGCGTGCCGTCGGTTGGCGGCCCGCCCACGCGAACCGGTCTTTGCGGGTCGACACGGTCGTGTAGTTGTAATTGCCGAACGCGGGAACCCCGAACACCTCGGCGAAGAACGGCGCGAACCAGCGTGCCGTTCGGCAGGCATGGAAATACGCCCGCCCGTCGGCGGCGAACGGGATTGTCATGGCCCGCCATTCGTGCGGGGAGAACTGCTCGGGCCAGTCCGTCGAACCGAACATCGGTCCGTACATGCCCGCATGGCTGATCAGGTGCAGCTCGCTCAGCACCCGCCCCGCGTTGGCGAATTCGGCCAACTTGGCCAGGAAGTCGGCCTTGTGGTGCACGCCGGAGACGATCACCTCGGCGTCGGGATGGGTGACCGCCAGCTCGCGGCCCATCGTCGCCGCGGCCACCCCGAACTCTGCCGACCCGCCGCGGTAGTGGGTGGTGTGTGCTACCCACAGCAGCGGCTTTGTTTCGGTTTTGGGCGCGACGCGGGCGAAAGGGACGCGAGGATGATCACCCTGCGGGATCCAGGCGCCGAAGTTGCCGACCAGCTCGAGCACTTCGGCCCGCTCCAGGTCGAACACCCGCATGCTGGACGCCGGCGGGCTGTAAAAATGCAGCGTCAGACCGCGCGCCCCGGCCGTCATGTCATGAATGTCCTCGGGCGCAATGCGAATCGGTACGCCCTCGGACCGGGTCGCGTGTTCGGCGATGACTAGGCGCGGGCCATCCCAGCCGAACCGCCGTTCGATGAACGTGCCCTCGATCGGGATGACGAATCCGCCTGCCCCGCCGTGGTCATGGGGCGCGCAGCTGTGTCCCGGGCGCCAGCGGGCGAGCATGATTTCCACCTCGTCGTCGGCCCGCAGGATCGAGCGTGAGTAGGGCTCTCCCTCATTGGGGGGTTTCGCCACTTCGGCCAGCGTCGGCCCGGCTTGGGCTACGCGGGCCAGTAGCTCGGGTCCC
Organism: Mycobacterium sp. 1245805.9; assembly: GCF_001672915.1. Taxonomy (GTDB): domain Bacteria; phylum Actinomycetota; class Actinomycetes; order Mycobacteriales; family Mycobacteriaceae; genus Mycobacterium. The sequence continues at coordinate 101,574 of NZ_LZKR01000034.1, forward strand.
GGCAGCTCGCCGCGGATGGCGACTGCGGCCAGGGTGTCAAGTAGCGCGGCCAGCTCCGCGAGCGCGTCGCTGGTAGCGGGCGAGTGGTGGTGGGCCCGGTGGGCTGTGTCGGTCATCTCGGATTCCTCGTGCTAGAAGAGATGGCCGGGTCTGGGATCGCGCCTCGGTGCTGTCCTTTCGCGGCCGTTGCGCATACGCTTTCGCCGCGTCCTTGCGCAATCCTTGCGCGATTCTTGGAAATGCCTCAGGAGTCACGTTCGCCCCAAACGCCACAAAATGGGAGGGGTTCCGAAGTACTTAGCCCGTTACTATTGGCCATACGGTATTTGGTACGATTCGCCGCGTCTGTCCGCCCACCGCAACGAGGTTGAAAACATGGCTACACCCGTGATCGTCGGCGCCACCAGGACGGCAATCGGCCGCTCCTTCAAGGGCGCGCTCGTCAACACGCCGCCCGAGACGCTGATCACCACGGTCCTCCCTGAGGTGGTGCGCAGGTCGGGCATCGACCCCTCCGCCATCGACGACATCATCTTCGCCGAATCGCACTACGGCGGTGGGGATTTGGCCCGGTACGCCGCCGCGGCGACCGGCATGGAGGACATCCCCGGCCAGGCGGTGAACCGGCACTGCGCGGGGAGCCTCACCGCGATCGGCAACGCCGCGGCCCAGATCGGCTCCGGGATGGAGCGCGTGCTCATCGCCGGCGGCGTGCAGTCGCTGTCCATGACGCCGTTGATGAACCAGCGCATCCCCGGCCCCGAGCTGAAGTTCGAGGAGCGCTGGCTGCCGCCGACGCACGTCGAGACCCCGGAAGCGCCGACGAAGGACATGTCGATCACCGTCGGGTGGAACACCGCGCAGAAGGTCGGCATCACCCGCGAGGAGATGGACGCCTGGGCGGCCCGGTCACACGAGCGCGCTATCGCCGCGATGGACGCCGGCAAGTTTCTCGACGAGATCGTTCCGCTGAAGATCACCCAGTTCGACGGGTCGGTGACCGACTTCTCGGTCGACGAGCATCCCCGGCGCGACACCACCATCGAGAAGCTCGCCGGCCTCAAGGTGCTGCACCCCGAGATCGAGGGATTTTCGATCACAGCGGGCAACAGCAGCGGAACCAACGACGCCGCGGCGGCGGTCGCGCTGGTGGACCGCGACTACGCGCTCGCCGAGAAGCTGAACGTGATGGGCACGGTCAGGGCCTGGGCCGCCGTGGGCGTGCCGCCCCGCGACTGCGGCCTGGGCGCGGTCAAGGTGATCGGCAAGGTGCTGCAGCGCGCCGGGCTGTCGGTGGACGACGTGGCCCTGTGGGAGATCAACGAGGCGTTCGCCTCCGTGCCGATCGCCGCGTGCCGCGAATACGGCATCGACGAGGAGAAGGTGAACTTCTCCGGCAGCGGCTGCAGCCTCGGCCACCCCATCGCGGCCTCGGGTGCGCGCATGGTCACCACCCTGGCCTACGAGCTGGCGCGACGCGGCGGCGGCATCGGCGTCGCGGCGATGTGTGCGGGCGGCGGTCAGGGCGGCGCGGTCGTCATCGAGGTCTGACCGGCTCACCTTTCGGCGCCAGCGTGCGGCCAGACGCACGCTCGCAGCCGAGCGTGCGGCGAGCCGCCCGTTGGGGGCGCGGAAGCCCGGCTCTAGTTGCAGAACGTGTAGCCGATGAATTGGGCGTCGCGCGCGTTGGCGACCGAGTAGTTGACGTAGTGCACCGCCGGCATCCCGTTGTACTGGGTGTTGGTTTTCTGCGCGGTGGGCGGGGGGACCGCCTTGGGGAAGGCCAGGATCAGGTCGGCGAAGATCTTGAGCCCCGCCTGGCAGATCGCGTCGGGCCGGGGCGGCTGGGCGTTCCACGCGTGCACGACGACCGGGTCGGTGAGCTGATAGCCCGCGGCGCAGTTGGGATCGCAGATCTTGAAGACCGCGGTGCCGGTGCCGTCGGCGCCCTGTGGTCCCCACGAGGTCCACGACATGTCTTGCAGCGCAACGGCAACGCTGGCGCATCCCAATATGTTGAGCTTCTTCGGGCGCTCGACGGGCGGGACCGACGGGTTGTAACAGCCCGGGATGGCGAAGCTGGTCGGTGGCGACGGCTGGGTGGTGGCCTGCCCCGGAGTGCTCCGGTGGCCGTGCACCAGCTTCACGCTGACGAAGGCGAGTACACCGATCAGCAGCACAGCCAGGATGACACCCACGACCCCCAGGCGTCCCCCCGGAAACCGCAGCCGACTCGATGACGAGACGTCGCCGCTCACGCTTACCAGGTTATGGCAGAAACGGCCGACCCGGGCGGCGCTGCCGCAAGAATCGTCGCAGGGTAAATTTGGTCAACGCTACCAACTTATTGAGGATTACCGATGGATGATCATGCTCTGGCCGCGCGGCTGGCCGCGGAGGCGGGACGCCTGCTGCTCGGGGTGCGCGAGGAATTCGCCGAGGCCGACGCCGGCGAGCGAAAAGCCGCGGGGGACAAGAGGTCCCACGACTTCCTGATGGAGGCCCTGGGCGCCGAGGGGCGCGACGACGCGGTGCTGTCCGAGGAGGGCGCCGACGACCCGGTGCGGTTGCGCTCACAGCGGGTCTGGATCGTCGACCCGCTCGACGGGACGCGGGAATTCTCCGAGCTCGGCCGCGACGACTGGGCCGTGCACGTGGCGCTCTGGCAGGACGGTGAACTCGTCGCCGGCGCGGTGGCGCTGCCGGCGCAGGGGATCACGTTGGCGACTCCCCACGTCACCGCGCCCCCGGCCGCGCCGGACCAGACGCGCATCGTGGTCTCGCGCACCCGGCCGCCCGCGCTCGCCCTGGCCGTCCGCGACGCGCTGGACGGCGTCCTCGTCGAAATGGGTTCCGCCGGAGCGAAAGTGGCGTCGATCGTGCAGGGTCTCTCGGACGTGTACGTGCATGCGGGCGGCCAGTTCGAATGGGACTCGGCCGCGCCGGTGGCGGTGGCCCGCGCCGCCGGGTTGCACACGTCCCGCATCGACGGCTCGCCGCTGGCGTACAACCAGCCCGACCCTAAGCTGCCCGACGTCGTGGTGTGCCGCCCCGAACTCGCCGCTACGGTGCTGGCCGCAACTTCGGCGCCGAACGTCGAGTAGTCGCGGCCACCGGGCCGGTCGGCCACTCCGCCGCTCAGCGCTCTCCCGCTGGCGGCCAGGTTTGCATCGCCGCCTCGAGCTGTTCGTCCTCGAGCGCGTCGACGGTCAGCGGCGGCTGATCGCTGCGATAGCGCATGCCCTCGAGGAGGATGGCGACATACCGTCGCCAGAGTTCGGTGTCGACGTGGCCGGCGTATTCGCTGACCGTTCCGGCCAGCAGCCCGAAGATCGGCATGTCGCCGGGGGACATCTCGGAACGCAGATGACCGTCCTTCTGGGCGCGCTCGAGGAGTTCGGAAAGCCTTGGCACGAGCCGAACTCGGGCAGCCTCCACGCGATCGCCGCCATGGCCCTTGCCGAAGGCGACCTCCCGCATCCCGCGGTCGGTCGCGGTGAGTTCGCACATTTGCTCGACGAACCACACGAAGCCCTGCCATGAATCGGGATGGCGCAACGCGGTTTCCGCCATGGCGGTGAGCTCGTCGATGCCGTCTTCGAAGATCGCCTCGAGCAGCTCCTGCTTGGTGGGAAACCGCCGGTACACGGTTCCGACCCCCACGCCCGCGTGGTGAGCCACCTCGTTGAGGGTCGCCTCCAGCCCCCGGGACGCAAACAGTTCACGGGCGGCCTCGATCACCCGCTGACGGTTGCGCTCGGCGTCTTTTCTGAGCGGACGATCCGTCATCTTGCAAGCGCTCACGTCGATGAGTGTAACGAGGGCAACACTTCCAATAAGTGGATTGACTCTATCCACTTATCTGGTTAGGTTATCTACCTAGACCGTCGCCGGTCGTCGACCCCCGGGCTTGACTGGGATCACCGAAAGGTTCGCACCTTGATTGACGCGATGACCAGGCTCCTCAGACGCGCCTGGCTCCCCCTCCTGGTCACGGTTGCGATCGCCGTCGGCGCGGTCACCGTGGACCAATTACACGGGATCTTCGGCTCGAATGCGCTCCTGGTGACACCGAAGGGTTCCGACAGCGCGGAGCGTTTCAACCCCAAGGTCGTGACGTACGAGGTGTTCGGCTCCGCCCCGACGGCCGTCATCAACTATCTGGACCTCGACTCCAAGCCTCAGCGCGCCGTGAACGCTGCTCTGCCATGGTCTTTGACGCTGCGCACCACCGCGCCCGCGGCAACGCCCAACATCCTCGCCCAAGTCGACGGGCACTCCGTCACCTGCCGGATCACCGTCGACGACCTGGTCAAGGACGAACGGACCGCGACCGGTGTGAATGCCGAGACGTTCTGCCTGGTGAAGTCGGCATGAGCACATTGGTGAGGGACGCCCCGACCGACACGGTTCCGGTCGCGCGCCACGCGGCCCGCCCATGGATACCGCGGACGATCCGGTCGTTCGCCGTGCCGATCATTATCGCCTGGATCGCCGTCATCGCGCTGCTCAATACGGTTGTGCCGCAACTGGAAGCGGTCGGAAAGATGCGCGCGGTATCGATGAGCCCCAACGATGCGCCGTCGATGATCGCGACCAAGCGCGTGGGCAAGGTGTTTCACGAGTTCGACACGAGCAGCTCGGTGATGATCGTGCTCGAGGGCGACAAGCCGTTGGGCCCGGACGCACACCGCTTCTACGACGAAGTGGTGCGAAAGCTTCGCGCGGACACCAAGCACGTCCAGCACGTGCAGGACTTCTGGGGTGATTCGCTGACGGCGGCGGCCGCGCAAAGCAACGACGGCAAGGCCGCCTACGTCCAGGTCTACATCGCCGGCGACCAGGGCGAGGCACTGGCCAACGAATCGGTGGACGCCGTTCGGCACATCGCCACCAGCCTGCCGGCCCCCGCAGGGGTCAAGGCGTACGTGACCGGGCCCGCCGCGACGAGCACGGATCAAAACGCGGTGGGCGACAAGAGCATGCAGACAATCGAGATGCTCACCTTCGCCGTCATCGCCGTCATGCTGTTGCTGGTCTACCGATCGTTCATCACGGTGTTCATCGTGCTCGCGATGGTGGTGCTGGAATTGTCCGGCGCCCGCGGGCTGGTGGCATTCCTCGGCTACTACAAGGTTTTCGGGTTGACGACGTTCGCGACCAACCTCGTCGTCACACTCGCCATCGCCGCGGCGACCGACTATGCCATCTTCCTGATCGGGCGCTATCAGGAGGCGCGCAGGTCGGGGCAGGACCGAGAATCGGCCTACTACACCATGTTTCACGGGACCGCGCACGTCGTGCTCGGCTCGGGCCTGACAATCGCCGGAGCGGCCTTCTGCCTGCACTTCACCAGGCTTCCGTACTTCCAGACGATGGGCATTCCGCTGGCGGTCGGCATGACGATCGTGGTTGCCATGGCCCTGACGCTGGGCCCTGCGCTGATTTCGGTGGCGGGCAGGTTCGGCCGCGTGCTCGAGCCCAAGCGTATGACGCAACCCCGCGGGTGGCGCCGGATCGGCGCCGCGACGGTCCGCTGGCCCGGCGCAATCCTGGTGTGCGCAATCCTGCTGGCGCTGGTCGGCTTGCTCACCCTGCCCGGCTACCACACCACCTACAACGATCGCATCTACCTGCCCGGGGACGTGCCGGCGAACACCGGATACGCGGCGGCCGATCGGCATTTTTCCAAGGCCAAGATGAATCCGGACCTGCTGATGATCGAAAGCGATCACGATCTGCGCAATCCCGCCGACTTTCTGGTGATCGACAAAATCGCCAAAGCCCTTGTGCGCGTGCACGGCATCGCCCAGGTGCAGACGATCACGAGGCCCGAGGGACGGCCGATCCAGCACACCTCGATCCCGTACACCATCAGCATGAACAGCACCGGCCAGATCATGAACAACGACTACCAACAGACCATCCTGAAAAACACGCTGCAACAGGCTGACGACATGCAGGTCACTATCGACTCGATGGAGAAGATGCAGGGCCTCACGCAGCAGATGTCCGAGATCACCCACAGCATGGTCGGCAAGATGAAGAAGACGAGCGTGGACGTGCAGGAGTTGCGCGATCACATGGCCGATTTCGACGATTTCTGGCGGCCCATCCGCAGCTACTTCTACTGGGAGAAGCACTGCTACGACATTCCCATCTGCTGGTCGTTGCGGTCGCTGTTCGACGCCCTTGACGGCATCGACGTGATGACCGACGACATCACCGAGCTGGTTCCGGACATGGAGCGCCTCGACGCGGTGATGCCGCAGATGGTCGCCCTGATGCCGCCGATGATCCAATCGATGAAAAATCAGAAGCAAATGATGCTGAACCAGTATCAGGCCCAGAAGGCGCAGCAGGACCAGACGATGGCCATGCAGGACAACGCCACGGCAATGGGCGAGGCGTTCGACGCCGCCAAGAACGACGACTCGTTCTATCTGCCGCCGGAGGCTTTCGACAACGCGGATTTCAAGCGCGGCATCAAGCTCTTCCTGTCCCCGGACGGTCACGCGGTGCGGTTCACCATTTTCCACCAGGGCGATCCGTTGACGGCTGAGGGCACCTCGCGCGTCGAGCCGCTGAAAACCGCAGCGGCAGACGCGATTAAGGGAACGCCGCTCGAGGGATCGACGGTCTATCTCGGTGGCAGCGCGGCCCTGTACAAGGACATGCAGCAGGGCGCCGACTACGACTTGCTCATTGCCGCGTCCGCCGCACTCATCCTGATTTTCATCATCATGGTGGTGCTCACCCGCGCCGTCGTCGCCGCGGCGACCATCGTTGGGACGGTGGTGCTCAGCCTCGCAACTTCCTTCGGGCTCTCGGTGCTGCTCTGGCAACACGTCGTCGGGATCCCGCTGCACTGGATGGTGTTGCCGATGTCGGTCATCGTCTTGCTGGCAGTGGGCTCGGATTACAACCTGTTGCTGGTATCACGCATGAAAGAGGAGATCCATGCCGGGCTCAACACCGGGATCATCCGCGCGATGGCCGGCACCGGTTCCGTGGTCACCTCGGCCGGCTTGGTCTTCGCCTTCACGATGATGTCGATGGCGGTGAGCAAGCTGATCGTGATCGGCCAGGTCGGAACGACGATCGGACTGGGCCTGCTGTTCGACACCCTGGTGGTGCGCTCGTTGATGACACCGTCGGTCGCGACGCTGCTGGGACGCTGGTTCTGGTGGCCGCGACACGTCCGCGCGCGGCCGGTTCCCCGACCGTGGCCGCAGCCGCGGCGGTCCCCGGCGACGGCAGGGGCGAACGCTCAGTCAGCGTCGTAGGCGGCGCCGGCCGCCTTTGGCCTCGTGCGTCCACTCCTTTTCGACACGCCCGATCTCGAGCGAGAGCAGCATGAGAGTCGGGTTGTCGCAATGCACTTCGTGAGCGGTGCGGAATACCGCCGCATCCCCGGTGGTCGACAGGTAGGGCCGCAAGCCCTCGAACCACTCGTCGCCGACGACGTTGGGCGGATCGTCGGCCTGCGGGCCGCAAGCCCACTGCTGGTAGGCATCCCGGGCGTCCGCGAGGCCGCTACGCCAGCGTTGGATCGCGTCGCAGCGCTGCGTGTGGATGTGCATCTTCATCTGATGCTTGTGCCTAGTGCCTTCCACCATGCCCGGAAGCAGGTTATCGGCGGCGGACCGCGCGACGCCCGCGATGCCCATGGCCGACGCACCCACGACAGTCCCGACGAGGCCCATCGTCATCATGTCCATGCGGTGATCGTCGCACCCCCGGGCACCGACGGCCAAGGACTACCGCGCTCGCCGCGAATCACGGCCATCGCCGGGTGAGGTCATTTCGTGCGGTCGGGGGCCATGCGCTCGGCGGTGTCGTAAACCGCGGTGACGTGCATCTCGAACAGTGCGGGCAGATCGACCGCGTCGCCATCGATCTCCCGGGCGAGAAACGCCCCGTCGGCGCCGGCGAGTGTGTAGGTCGCCAATTGACGGACTTGTGCCTCGCTCAAGCCAGGGACGACCTCGCGGATGGCGGAACCGAGCAACTCGAAAGCTTTGGCGCGCACGGCCATGAACCTTGCGCGCGCCCGCGGCTCGACGGGACGTCGCTCCAAAGCAAGCATCATGCCGAGGCGGAGGAAGTCGGGGGAGTCGAGCAGCGCCTTGGCGACTTGCCGGGCCAACCCGACGAGACGCTCTCGCGGTCTGCCCTCAGTGGGCACCTGCCACGCGGAGACCCACTGGGCGAAGCTGCGTTCGATGACCGCGGCGATCAGGTCGTCCTTGTCCTCGAAGTGCCAGTAGATGGAGCTGGCCGGAAGGCCGCACTTGGCGCTGACCCGTCCGATGGTGGTGCCCTCGTAGCCGCGCTCGCCGGCGATCTGGGTCGCCGCATCCAGGATGCGGGCCCGTGACGCCTCGCCGTCGAGGCGGCGGCGGCGCTGAGGCTTGTCTTTCGTGACCACTGAAACTCCCTGCCGGTGGACGCTTGACTCTGTAGTGATCGCTACATTACCGTAGTGATCGCTACAGAAGCAAGCCTGCCACGAGGTGAGACGCCGGTGAACGAGCATCCGACCTATAACTTGGCGGTGATCGGCTATGGCCCCACGGGCGCCACGCCGGCGAATCCGCTTGGCCGCCTTGGTCTTAACGCTGCGTCGCTGTTGCACCGCGAGAACGTGCGGGCGGTGGCCGGCGCAGGCATTCCCGGCCACTGAATCCATCACGAGGAGCCACGATGTTACGTATCGACACGCACCACCACGCCATCCCGTCGTTCTATCGAGACTTGTTGCGCAAAGCGGGAATCGACGCGGCCGGGGGACGGGCCCTCCCGGAGTGGAGCCCGGAGGCGTCGCTACAGGTCATGTCGGAACTCGGCATTGGTACGGCGATCTTGTCGGTGTCCGCGCCGGGCACCACCTTCCTGCCGAACCCGGCCGACGCGGCCGCCTTGGCTAGGGACCTCAACGAGTACCTCGCCGCCGTCGTCGCCGCCCAGCCAGATCGGTTCGGCTTCTTCGCCACCCTTCCGATGCCGCATGTCGGCGAGTCCGCCGCCGAGGCGGTGCGATCACTTGACGAACTGCGCGCCGACGGCGTCATCCTGCTGGCGAACGCGGCGGATGTGTACCTCGGCCAGGAGGGGCAGGACGACCTGTTCGCCGCGCTGGACGCGCGGTCGGCCGTGGTGTTCATCCATCCTGCTGAGCTGCCCGGCCCCGTGGTGGACGGCGTCGTACCGTTCGCGGCCGACTTCCTGCTCGACACCACGCGGGCGGCGTATCTGCTTGTCCGCAATGGGATTTGCCGCAAGTATCCCAACATCCGGTTCATCCTGAGCCACGCCGGCGGATTCGTGCCGTACGCGGCGCACCGGTTGGCGATGGCCATCGTGGGCGACACCGGCCGCAGCATGCTCGACGTCCTGGACGACTTCGCCGGCTTCTATTTCGACACGGCGTTGTCCTCAAGTGCGGCGGCCCTGCCGAGCCTGCTCGCTCTCGCCAAACCGAGGCACCTGACCTTCGGCTCGGACACGCCCTTCGCTCCGCTTGCGATCTCGAAGATGTTCGCCGCGGGCCTGGAAACCTACCCCGGGCTCGACACGGGCGCCCGCACGGCGATCGAACGCACCAACGCGCTCGCGCTGTTCCCGCGCCTTAGGACAGCGGCGCCGCCGGAAGGCGGCTCCGCTGTCGATCGGGCACGCCATGCGGCCAGCAGGGTGCTGATGCGCGGCGTCACGCGACTGATCAACAGCGGCTAGCGCCGTCTAGCGCAGGGCCTTCTGCCAGGACAGCATGCGTGCGGCCAATTCGGGCCCTGCGTCTTCCTGGATGAAGTGGCTGGCCTTGATCCGAGCGTGTGGCTGGCCGGCCGCGCCCGGGATGTGCTTGATCAACGGGCGGTCCGCCTGCCCGAGGATGGGATCCCTGTTGCCGAAGATGGCCAGGCAGGGCTTCTCCCACTGGCCCAGGGTCTTCCACGCCGCCCGGTTGGCCGGGATCGCCGGGTCATACGGCGACGTCGGCACCAGCTGCGGGAACGCGCGGGCCCCGGCCTGATAGGTCTTGTCCGGAAAGGGGGCGTCGTAGCCCGCCCGCACCTTGGGGGGCACCCGGCGGACGGTGCCGACGGAGACGATGCGACCGGCGGGCAGCACCGGGGAGTAGCGGGCGAACGCCCGCCACAGCTGGAAGGCCGGCGGCGTGGGGCGCTCGGCGGTGGGCAGGAAGCCGTTCGCCACCACCAGCCGCGCGATCCGATCACCCTGCTCGGCGGCGATGCGCAGGCCGATCAATGACCCCCAGTCCTGGACGAACAGGGTGACGTCCTTGAGGTTGAGGCGCTCGAACCACGAGGTCACCCATTCGACGTGGCGCAGGTAGGTGTAATCCTCCATCCGGCTGGGCTTGTCGGAGCGGCCGAAGCCGATCAGGTCGGGCGCCAGGACGCGGTTCCCGGCGTCGGCCAGCGGAGGAATCATCGTGCGGTACAGGTAGCTCCACGTCGGCTCGCCGTGCAGCAGCACGATCGGCGGCCCATCGACCGGACCCTCGTCCAGGAAGTGCATGCGCAGCGGCGGGGTGTCGCTTGCAGTCACGTCGAGGTAGTTCGCTACGAACGGATAGCCCTCCAGGTTTTCGAATCGGGAGTCTGGGGTTCGCAGCACATCCATACTCGGCTCCTCCGGGGGTGGCACCTCTGCAAGCCTCTCGCGGCAGCGCGATTTCGTCTAGTAGCAGATTCGTTGAGACAGTAACTGGCAACAATTAAAATGCCCGCATCATGGCCATCCGGCAAGCGGTACTGCTCATCGCCGACATCGGCGGCTACACGCACTACATGCACTGGAACCGGACCCATCTGGCGCACGCGCAGCTGACCGTGGCCGGGCTGCTGGAGTCGGTCATCGACGCTGGCAAAGGACTGAAACTGGCCAAACTCGAGGGTGACGCGGCGTTCTTCTGGCAACCGGACGGCAACGCCAAAGCGCTGGTATGCGAGCGGCTGTCGCGGATGCGCGAGGCTTTCCTCGCGAAACGCGAGCGGTTCAAGGCGGACATCGCCTGTGAGTGCGCGAGCTGCGGGCAGCTCGACAACCTGTCACTGAAGTTCGTCGTCCACATGGGCGAGGTCGCGGAGCAGAAGGTGAAACGCCACGTCGAACTCGCAGGCGTCGACGTCATCCTGGTGCACAGGATGCTCAAAAACTCGGTCCCAGTGCTCGAATACGTGCTGATGACCGATCCGGTCGCGGCGTGTCTCGATGACCCGATGCGGGGGCTGTGCCAGCCGCTGGTCCACCACTTCGAGGGCATCGGGGACACCTCGACCCATTACATCGACCTCGCCACGTCGGAGGTGCCGCCGGTGCGGCCGCGGCGCAGCCGTTTCGGCCGGTTCGGCGCCACGGCCAAGTTGGAGCTGAGCGCGCTCCCGTTCCTGTTGGGCATCAAGAAACCCGCGGCGGGTTTCCGCAACCTGGACCGCGCCGAGGACGTTCCCGCGTAGCCGAAAAGCGTTGCATAAGAGCGGAGTTTCGCTATCGGATACGCGCCAGGGCGCGGCTCATTCGCGATATCGCCTCGGTGAGAATGGCTTTCGAGGTCGCGAAGTTCAACCGGACATGCCCGGCGCCGCCGGTCCCGAAGACGTGACCGGAGCTGAGCGCGACGCGGGCGTGGTCGCGGAACCAGCGGGCCGGTCCGGCCATGTCGGCCACCACCGCCAGCCCGCCGGCGGCGTCCTCGTCGAAACCGAGCTCCCGGCAATCGAGCCACGCGAGGTAAGTCCCTTGCGGCCATTGATATTTCACGCCGGGAAGGTGTTCGGCGACCAGATCGCCCAGCAAGGTTCGGTTCGCGTCGAGGCCGCCCAGCAGGCCGTCGAGCCACTCGCCGCCGCCGCGGAACGCCTCGGCGTGCGCGATGACGCCGAGGTGGCTCGGGCCGTGGCTGACCTCCTCCGGCATCCGGCGCAGGTCTGCTGCCGCCTCCGGACCGGCAATGGCCAGCGCCGCCTTCAGGCCCGAGAGGTTCCACGCCTTCGACGCGGACGTCAGGGCCAGGGCGTTCTCCGCGCCGGGCACGGACAGGTACGGGACGAATCGCGCACCCGGCAGGATGACCGGCGCGTGGATCTCGTCCGAGACCACCCGCACGCCGAACCGGCGGGCAAGCTCGGCGACGGCGCGCAACTCCTCGAAGGTGTGCACCGACCCGGTCGGGTTGTGCGGATTGCACAGCAGGTAGGCGACCCTGCCGCCCGACGCGCCGGCCCGGGCGAACGCGTCCTCCAAGGCGCCCAGGTCAATTCGGCCGTCGACGTCGAGCGGCGCCTCGACCACCCGGCGGCCGTCGTGCGACACGAACGCATAGAACGGCGCGTACACGGGTGGGTTGACGACGACGGCGTCGCCGCGGTCGGTGACCAGGCGCAGCATCTCGACGGCGCCGAGCATGACGTCGGGAACGATCGCGGTGCGGCCGACCTGCAGGTCGTGCCATTGCCAGCGCTGCGAGGCGAATTCACTGACCGCTTCGGCAAACGCCGTGCCGCAGGGATATCCGGTGTCGCCGGTGTCGATCGCCCTGCGCAGGGCCTCGGCCACCGCCGGCGCCAGCTGCACATCCATCTCGGCGACCCACAGCGGCAACACGTCGTCGGCGAACGCCCGCCACTTCATGCTGGTGCGCAGCCGCAGTTGCTGCAGCGTGAGTTCCTCGAGTGGGTTAAAGGCCACCCCGGCAGACTAGGTGGCGAACGCGTGCTTTGGAATCGTCAGGGGTAGGTCGACCGAACTCAGCAGCCCGGGTTCCGCCGCAACGACATACGGCACGGCGTTGACGACGCGCATCGCGGTGGCGACCATTGCGCCGGCACCGGAGGTCATGCCCCCGATCCCCGCCTTGCGGGGATCCTTCAGCGTGGCCGCCAGGGTGCACTCGATGTCGGGGTCGCCGGTGATCGCGATGCGGTAGGACAGGTCGCCGATCCCGGTCGGCCAATCGGGGGCGACGTCGTGCGCGAGCCGGGTGACGTGCTCGATGACGATGGCCTCGCGGCCGTCGACCACCCCGATCGCCTGCATGCGCAGCGCGCCGCATGTGCCGGCCTCGACGGTGCCCATCGCAACCTCGAGGGTGCGGTCGGTGACCGCGCGGTCGAAAGTCTCACGGATTTCCCGCACTTCGACGCCGAGCGCGTCGGCGATCAATCGGATCTGCCCCTGCCATTCGCCCGCGATCGCGCCCGGAAAGCCGATCCAGGGTTGGTAATCGAGCGGGCGGCCGAAGCCCAACGCGTCGCTCATGATGTCGGGAACGCCGTAGTCGTCGTACAGGCCGACCTCGAACGCATGGATCTTCTCGATCGACGATGACTGTGTGGACAGCACCAGCGGCAGGTAGTCCGCGGCGAACCCGGGCTCGATCCCCGACGCGTACAGCGACACCTGGCCCTGCTTGGCCGCCGCGACGAGCTGGTCGCGCCAGTCCGGCGCGAAGTACGACGGCGGGTACACCAGGCTGGTCGACGACGTCGACACCACGTTGATGCCCGCCCGTAGCAGCCGCAGGTAGTCGGGCACCGCTGCGCCGTCGCGTTCGGGACCGCTCGCGGCGTAGACGACGGCGTCGGGCGCCAGCGCGATCAGCACGTCGGCATCGTCGGTGGCCGTCACGCCCAGCGGCCCGATGCCGGCCAGCTCACCGGCGTCCTTGCC